>CP018627.1:10204886-10807329 GCA_002021875.1 Streptomyces hygroscopicus | reverse complement strand
TCGACCGGATCGACCCGCCAGGACATGGCCTCCTCGGACAGCATCCAGTCCTGCAGATAGCTGCCGTGGAGCAGCTGCCAGGCGCCGAATTCGCCACGCAGCCGCCGGTCCCGGAGCTCCCGGACGAGCGGGTGGTAGCGATAGACGAAGGGGACCGCGAGCACCAGCCCCGTCTCCTGCGCCAGGCTCGTCAGCCGCTCCGCGTCGGCGGCCGAGGTGGCGAGCGGCTTCTCGCAGATCACATGCTTGCCCGCGCGCAGCGCCGCCTCGGCCTGGCCGATATGCAGTGCGTTCGGGGTGCACACATGGACGACCGATACGCTGTCGTCGGCGAGCACCGCCTCGAAGTCGGGGTAGCGGCCGGGTACGTTCCACTCCTCGGCGACTCGCGCACTGCGCTCGGGGGTCGAGGCCACCACTCCGGCGAGATCTCCGCCGCTCGCACGGATCGCGGCCGCGTGCACGGCACCGATCATCCCGGCACCCGAAACCACCGCTCGAAGCGGACCATTCATCTGATGCACCTCCGTCGTCCAACCGCCGATCGCGGTCTGACGCCGCGCTGCGCATCACCTTGGTTTAGTTCTGGCAGTAAGCACAAGACGGCATATTTAATTTTTTCTATGACCTAAAAGTGGCCAAATTTTCGGCGTGTGCGCCCTGGAAGTACCTGAAGGGCAAGGTCCGAAGGGAGAGTCGTTGACGGCCCAAGGGAGCAACATTACGGTCACTCGAATGCATAAAGACGACGGCTGGGCGGAGGAATCAGGTGCCCCCGCATCGGTCCCCCTCGCGCTGCGCCGGGTGCTGGGGCTGGTGATCTCCGGGGAGGCGACCAACCGCGCGGAACTCGCGCGGCGCAGCGGCCTGGCCCGGTCGACCGTGGGCCGACAGGTGGAGAATCTCGTCGGCAACGGCATCCTGCGGGAGGTCGAGTCCAGGCAGTCCGTCCGCGGACGACCGCCCCGGGTGCTGACGATCAGCCCGCAGGCCGGCACCGTCGTCGCCGTGGACGTCGACACCACCGCCTCCTACGTGGCCATCGCCGATCTCAGCAGGCGGCTGATCGCACAGGACACGGTCGCCGTCCGGATCGACGCGGGCCCGCGGATCGTGCTGGACGCGGTCTCCGAGCTGCTGCGGAGGCTGCTGGCGGAGTACGACCGCGCTCCCGGCCGGGTGCGTGAGATGGTCGTCGGCCTGCCCGGTCCGGTGGACTTCCAGCAGGGTTGCGCGGTACAGCCGACCGGCATGCCCGGCTGGGACGGCTACCCCGTCGCCGAGCACCTCCGGGAACGCTTCCGCGCCCCGGTCGTGGTGGACAACGACGTCAATCTGATGGCCCTGGGCGAGGCCGAACAGGGCGGGGCGGAGACTCCCCTGCTCTGCATCAAGATCGCAAGCGGTATCGGGGCGGGCCTCCTCACCGCGGGCGGTGATGTGTACCGCGGCGCCGACGGAGCCGCCGGCGACATCGGCCACACCCGGGCCGTCAGCGGCGGCAACGTCCTGTGTGTCTGCGGCAACGTCGGCTGCGTCGGGGCGATCGCCTCGCACCGCGCCGTCCTGCGCGGCCTCGGCATCCCCGAGTCGACCGACGACGCCCCTCTGTACGGCACCCGAGTGCTCGCCCAGCGCGTCGCCGACAGCGACCCGGCCGCACTGCACGCCGTACGCCAGGCGGCCACGGAGGTCGGGGAGGTGGTCGCCGTGCTGGTCCACATGTTCAATCCGCGCAGCATCGTCCTGGCCGGTCCGCTGAGCGAACTCCGCGACGACCTCGTCTCCGCGGTACGAGCCGCCGTGTACCGGCGCGCCCTTCCCCTGGCCACCCGCAAGCTGACCATCACCGCGACACAGCTCAAGGGCCGCTCCGGGCTCCACGGTGGGATCGCCCTCGCCACCCGGGACGTCTTCGGACCGGCGGGCATCGCACGGCTGCTGGCCGACGAGCCCGGAGCGGGGGGATAGGCGGGCCGGCGGGAAGCCCGCCGAGCCCGCCGCCGGCCCGGCGTCAGGCCACCGGGGCCGGGTAGGTCGGGTACTCCACCCCCGAGACGTACTGGACGACGCGGATGACCTGGCAGGAGTAGCCGAACTCGTTGTCGTACCAGAGGTAGAGGATCGCGTTGTCGCCCTCGACCTTGGTGGCACCGGCGTCGACGATCGAGGCGTGGCGCGAGCCGATGAAGTCGTTGGAGACCGCGTCGGGGGCGCTGGTGAAGTCGATCTGGCGCTTGAGCGGCGAGGTCAGGGACACATCGCGCAGATAGTCCAGGACTTCCTCGCGGCTGGTCTCGCGGGCGAGTTGCAGGTTGAGGATGGCGATCGAGACGTCCGGCACCGGGACGCGGATCGAGCTGCCGGTGATCTTCGCATCGAGGTCGGGCAGGGCCTTCGCGACGGCGGAGGCGGCACCGGTCTCGGTGATGACCATGTTGAGCGGCGCCGAGCGGCCACGGCGGTCGGACTTGTGATAATTGTCCAGCAGATTCTGGTCGTTGGTGAACGAGTGGACGGTCTCCACGTGGCCGCGCAGGACGCCGTACTCGTCCGCCATCGCCTTCAGCGGCGGGACGATCGCGTTGGTGGTGCAGGACGCGCAGGACAGGATCCGCTCATCCGGCTTGATCGTGTCGTGGTTGACGCCGTGGACGACGTTGGGCACATCGCCCTTGCCCGGCGCGGTCAGCACCACCTTGTCGATACCGGGGCGCAGATGCTTCGACAGCCCTTCGCGATCGCGCCACTTGCCGGTGTTGTCGATGAGGATGGCGTCCTTGATGCCGTACGCCGTGTAGTCCACCGACGTCGGGTCATCGGCGTAGATCACCTTGATCTCGTTGCCGTTGGCGACGATCGTGCTGTTCGCCTCGTCAACGGTGATCGTGCCCTGGAACTGGCCGTGAATGGAGTCGCGGCGCAGCAGCGAGGCGCGCTTGACGAGATCCTCACCGGCCCGGCCGCCGCTCCCGCGGACGACGATGGCGCGCAGCCGCAGGCCGTTGCCGGACCCGGCCTTCTCGATGAGCAGGCGGGCGACGAGGCGGCCGATGCGGCCGAAGCCATAGAGGACGACATCACGCCCCTCACGGCACTCGATCTTGTTGGCACCCGTGGCACCGGCGACGGCCTCGGCGGTGAACTCCTCCACCGACAGACCGCGGTCGTCGGCCCGGTACGTCTCGGCGAGCATGCCGATGTCGATCTGGGAGGGGCCGAGGTCGAGCGCGGTGAGCGCCTGCAGGAAGGGCAGGGTGTCGGTGACCGAGAGTTCCGCACCGGCGATCTGGCGGGCGAATCGGTGGGTCTTGAGGATGCTGACGACCGACTTGTTCACCAAGGAGCGGCTGTGCAGCAGGACTGTGACGTCCCGCTCCCGATGCAGCTTCCCGATGACGGGGATCATCGACTCCGCGATCTCCTCGCGGTGCTTCCAGTTGGTGAACGAGTCCTCGTTGAGAGTCACAAATCCATCTTTCGAGCTAGGTGGCGCTCATATGGTAACCCCCCAGGTCACGCAGGCACCCGGCACCCCCGACGGCGACCAGGGAGGAGCCCGCAGAGGAACGGCCGCGGGTGACGGTGCCTCAGCTCACCGGGCCCGGACCCTTTCGTATACGGCCGGTGTTTCGCTTATGAATTGCGACGCGGATATCGGCTGTAAAATGGGAATTTAGTGGGCGACGCTTTTCGGCCAGCAACCACCGCGAAACGCACCATTAACAGGAATTTACCAGTGAGAAATACCACCCTCCCAGGGAACAGCGCCCGGTAGCGATCCGCCTCCGGAGAGGTAGATGGTTTTCACAGGCAACCATCTCTGCTGAGTGAAAGGGATGATCACTGTGTGCGGCATCACCGGCTGGGTTTCCTACCGCCGCGATCTGACCTCCCATCGCCAGGTCCTCGACGCCATGACGGAGACGATGGCCTGCCGAGGCCCGGACGCGGCCGGAGCGTGGGTGACCGGCAAGGCCGCGCTCGGCCACCGCAGGCTGGCCGTCATCGACCTGCCCGGCGGGGCACAGCCCATGACCGTCGACACCGCCGACGGTCCCGTGAGCATGGTCTACTCCGGTGAGGCGTACAACTTCACCGAGCTGCGCGACGAACTGCGCCGCAGGGGCCATGGCTTCACCACCGACTCCGACACCGAGGTCGTCCTGCGCGGCTACGTGGAGTGGGGCGAATCCCTCACCGAGAAGCTGAACGGCATGTACGCCTTCGCCATCTGGGACTCCCGCACCGAGAAACTGGTGATGGTCCGGGACCGGATGGGCATCAAGCCGTTCTACTACTACGAGACCGACGACGGCGTCCTCTTCGGATCCGAGCCCAAGGCCATCCTCGCCAACCCGCTCGCCGCCCCCGAGGTCGGCGTCGACGGGCTGCGGGAGATCTTCTCCTTCGCCAAGACACCGGGGCATGCGATCTGGAAGGGCATGAAGGAGCTGCGCCCCGGCCACATCGCCGTCGTCGACCGCAATGGACTTCGCGAACAGGCGTACTGGCGCCTGGAGGTCTCCGAGCACACCGATGACCAGGACGCGACCGTCGCCCATGTGCGGGAGCTGCTGGAGGGCATCATCGCCCGGCAGCTCGTCGCCGACGTGCCCCGCTGCACCTTGCTCTCCGGGGGGCTCGACTCCTCGGCGATGACCTCGCTGGCCGCCCGCAAGCTCGGCGAACACGGCGAGACCGTCCGCAGCTTCGCCGTGGACTTCCCCGGGCAGGCGGAGAACTTCCGCGCGATCGACGTGGCGCCGAGCGTCGACACCCCGTATGTGCACGCCGTGGCCGAGCATGTGAAATGCGACCACCGGGACATCATGCTCGACGGCTCCGCCCTGTCCGACCCTGCCGTGCGGCAGGCGGCCATCGCGGCCAGGGATCTGCCCACCGGGCTCGGCGACCGGGACAACTCGCTCTACCTGCTGTTCAAGGCCGTTCGCGAACAGTCGACCGTGGCCCTGTCGGGCGAGTCGGCGGACGAGGTCTTCGGCGGCTACCCGTGGTTCCACGACGAGCGGCGCGAGGCCGACACCTTCCCGTGGCTCGCCGGAGGACTGACGCTCGGCGACACCAAGAGCCTGCTGTCCCAGGACCTCACCGAGAAGCTCGACCTGGACACCTACCTCCGTGACCACTACCTCAGCGCCCTGGACGAAGTCCCCCTCAAGGACGGTGAGACCGGCCTGGAGAAGCGCATGCGCCAGGTCTGCTACCTGCATCTCACCCGCATGGTCAACACCCTGCTCGACCGCAAGGACCGGATGAGCATGGCCGTCGGCCTGGAGGTCAGGGTGCCGTTCTGCGACCACCGCCTCGTCTCCTACGTCTTCAACACCCCCTGGTCGCTGAAGACATTCGACGGGCGGGAGAAGAGCATCCTGCGCGAGGCCACCCGCGATGTGCTGCCCGAGTCCGTGGCCAACCGCAAGAAGAGCGGTTACCCCGGCAGCTTCGACCCCGCCTATCTCTCCGCCATCAAGCAGCAGGCGGGCGACCTCATCACCTCGGGACACCAGGCCCTCGAACTGTGCCGTGCCGAGACGCTGAAAGAGGCGATCGCCGCACCGGCGGAGGACATCACCACCCAGCAGCGCGCCATCATCGAACGCGCCCTCGACCTGGCGACGTGGATGGACCTGCGCAAGCCCACCATCACGCTCGACTGACACCCGCGGTTCGACCGCACCGAGAGACGGACGGGGACCTGGCCCACCAGGTCCCCGTCCGTCGTCCCGGTGGCCTCGCATCAGAGGCCCTCGCGCGCCGGATGTTCCGTGGCCCCGGACGGCGCGGCCGTGAGGTAGCGGGTGAGCATCGCGACGAGTTCGTTCTCCAGCCGGGTGGTGTCGATCGACTCGGGCGCCGCGATGAGCACATGGACGACGAGCTCGATCGTGGACACGATGAGCCGGGCGGCGACGTAGGTGTCCTCGACCCGGACCTCGGGATGGCGCTCGAGCAACTCCTGGGTGTAGGCGACCCGCTCCCGCTCATGGCGGGCTACCTTCTCGAACAACTCCGGGGAGCGGGGGGCCTGTTCACCCATGACACGGAGCAGCTGCGGGTCGTCGAGGTGGTTCTCGATCACGGTGCGCGCGAAACCACGGAGGATCTCCTCGAGAGAATCGGGCTCCTCCTCGTCCTGGCGGTCGCGGATGGCGGCCGCCCCGGCATCGAGATGACGGGTCACCAGCTCGGCCAGGATCGCATCCTTGTTCGGGTAGTACTGGTACAGCGAGCCGATCGAGATCCGTGCGTGCTCGGCGATGCGGTTGGTGGTCCCGGCGGCGTAGCCGTATTCGGCGAAAACGTGAGCAGCCGCCGTGAGGATGCGCTGCCGGGTGAGCTCGGCGCGGGCCTGGCGTGGCTGTTTACGTGGCTGAAGTCCGCGACGGCCTGTCGTCATGACACCTCCTGGACGGCGCCTGGAAAGCGAGTGGCGCAAGACCTGAGTAATTACTCACAATGGTGCCATGAACTGCGGCGGAGCGGTGAACCACCGTCGTCGGCAGGGAGCGCGAGGCGACCGGCACGGCCCTCGCGCGCCCGCCGCTCCACCCCTCCCGGAAGGAGTCATCGTGACGCAGACCAGCACCCGCCCCCGGCGGGTGTCGCCGGCCGAGGTCCACGCCCGGCTCGGGGAGCCCGAAGCCATGGTCAAGGGCAAGAAGCTGGACCATATCGACGAGCACTTCCGCTTCTTCATCGCGCATTCCCCCTTCCTGACCCTGGCCACGGCGGACGCGGCGGGGCGCGCCGACTGCTCACCCCGTGGCGACTACCCGGGCTTCGTGAAGGTCCTCGACGGCCATACGCTCGCGATTCCCGACCGCCCCGGCAACAAGATCGCCGACTCCTTCCGCAACCTCGCCGAGAACGACGGGGTCGGGCTGCTCTTCCTCATCCCCGGGCTGCGGGAGACCTTGCGGGTCAACGGCCGCGCCTACCCCACCGATGAGCCCGATGTGCTCGCCCGGATGCAGACCGAGGCCAGCGAACCGGTGCTGGCGATCGTCGTCGAGGTGGCGGAGGCGTACTTCCACTGTGGCCGCGCACTCATCCGCTCCCGGCTGTGGGACCCCGCGAGCCAGGCCCTGGCCGAAGAGATGCCGTCGGTCGGTGAGATCGCCGCCGCCCAATTCGCGGTGGACATCGATCCGATGGCGCTCACACACGCTCTCGAAGAGGGCTACCGGAAACTCTACTGACCACGGCACAAGGTGAATCACGATGCAACAGACCATCGTCGGCGCCATCGAGCAGGTCGCCGAAGACGTCGTATCCCTCGTCCTGCGAGGCGCCACCGGTCCGCTGGCGCCCTGGGAGCCGGGGGCCCATATCGACCTGGCCCTGCCGAACTGGCTGACCCGGCAGTACTCGCTGTGCGGCGACACCGCGGACCGGGAGTCCTATCGCGTCGCGGTGCGGCACGACCGCCTCAGCCGGGGCGGTTCGGAGTACATCCACCGGTTTCTGCGCCAGGGCCGCAGTCTCGACGTGTCGCTGCCGCGGAACCATTTCCCGCTCCTCCCCGCGCCGGAGTATCTCTTCCTCGCCGGAGGGATCGGCATCACCCCGATCCTGCCGATGCTGCGGGCGGCGGTCACCTCGGGCGTCCCGGCGTCGCTCGTGTACGTGGGACAGTCGGTCGCGTCCATGCCCTTCGCCGACGAACTGCGCTCCTCCTACGGCGATCGGGTACGGATCGTCGCCACCCGAGAGCAGGGCAGGCCGGACTTCGCCGCTCTGGGAGCCGCGCTGAACCCCGGCGCCGTGGTCTACGCCTGCGGCCCCGGACCGATGCTCGCCGCGGCCGAGGCCGCGTTCCCGGCCGGACGGCTGTACGCGGAGCGGTTCCGCCCGGTGCCCAGGTCGTTCGCCCCCAACACGGCGTTCGAGGCGGTGTGCGCGCGGTCGGGGCAGACGGTTCAGGTGCCGCCCGACGAGTCGCTGCTGGACGCCCTGACCCACGCCGGATATCCCGTGGCGTCCGGATGCCGCGAAGGGGTCTGCGGCACTTGTGAACTCGCCGTCGTCGACGGCGAGCCCGAGCACCGGGACGACATCGGCGCCCGCGCGGGCCGGATGTACGCCTGTGTGTCCCGTGCCCTGTCCCCGCGGCTCGTCGTGGACCTGTGACCCCACGGCCGGCGGACTCGAACGGAAGGCGAGGAAAGACGTGTTGCCCAAGGTGCGCACACCCGAATCACGGCGAATGATCACGCTGGAGGTACGCGGGAACACCAAGCTGACACCCGGATTCTCGACCATCACGCTCGGCGGCCCCGAACTGGAACATCTGAAGCCCACGGGCTCCGACCAGACCGTGCGGCTGTTCTTTCCCCGCGAGGGGCAGGACAGGCTGAGAATGCCGAAGCTCTCCAGCGAGGCGTGGATGGCGGAGATTCTCCTGCTGCCGAAGTCACGCAGGCCCTGGGTACGCAATTTCACCATCCGCCGCGCCCGGCCCGAACTCGGCGAAGTGGACATCGAGTTCGCCCTGCACGGCGACACCCCGGCCTCCGCATGGGCCCGGCGCGCCCGGCCCGGAGATCCGGCGGGCATCTTCGACATGGGCGTGACCTACCTGCCGCCCGCTCATGCCGAATGGCAGCTGCTCGCGGGGGACGAGAGTGCCGTGCCGGCGATCCTCGCCATCCTCGAGCACGCTCCGGCGTCACTGACCGCGGAGGTCTTCCTGGAAGTGCCGGGGACCGCCGACATCCGCGCGGACATCACCGCTCCCGAAGGCGTACAGGTGCGGTGGCTGGCCCGGGACGGCTCGGACGCGCTGCCCGGCAGACTGGCCCTCGACACGGTCAAGAAGTCGTCGCTGCGGCCGGGCCGGTTCTACACCTGGGTCGCCGGGGAGGCCGGGCTGGCCACCGGGGTACGCCGCCATCTGGTGCAGGACCGCGGCGTACCGAAGCCGGACATCGCGTTCTTCGGGTACTGGCGGCACGGCCGCTCGAGCCCCGGCTGACCCCTGTCGCTCCGCCGGTGCGGTTGTGCTCACACCGGTGGTTGCGGGTCGTACTGGCTGCCACGCCGCACCTGACGTGCGCGCTCCGGCGAGGCCAGCCGGGCGACCAGGTGGAGAGCCATGTCGATACCGGCCGAGACCCCCGCGGAGGTGATCACGTCACCGTCGTCGACGAACCGCTCATCGGGCCGTACGTCGATCGTCGGGTCGAGCTCCGCGAGCAGGTCCAGCGACCCCCAATGCGTGGTCGCGGGCCGGCCGGCCAGCAGCCCGGCCGCCGCGTAGACGAGCGACCCCGTGCACACGCTGGTCATCAGGGGAACCGATCGCCGCTGGGACCGGACCCACTCCAGGTGCTGGTCATCCTCGAGCTGGGGACGGGTCCCCCGGCCGCCGGGGTGCAGCAGCACATCCAGTGCGGGCAGGTCGGCCATCGCCTGATGCGCCTCGACGGTGAGCCCCTTCGCGCAGGTCACGGGGTTGCCGTCGGCGGAGAGGCAGAACACCTGCCACCCGTCCTCGGCGAAGGTGTGCGTCCAGTACGACAGCACCTCCCATGGACCGATGGCGTCGAGCTCTTCCACATCCGGGAACAGCAGGATCCCGATCTTCCTCGTATCCGCATGGGCCATACGGTGATCCAACCAGACCCGCCCCCGCTCGGCCATGGGATCTCCCGCGAGGCCGCCGATCGCCGTCGGCGGCCTCGCGCTGCCGTGGTGCGGTCGCGGTCGGCCGGTCAGTACGGCAGCGGCCGGTTCTCACGCGCCCAGAGCTGCTCCGCTTCGCTGCGCGGAGGCGGAGGCGCCAACCCGTCGGTCATCCAGAGATCCCGGGGCGTCTCGTCGATGTGGAACTCGCAGTACAGCCCGCGGTCCCGGGTGTGAGGGGCCAGCACGCGGTCGAGCCCCTCGGCGGACCTCTTCCTCGTCTCGGGGTCCGCCAAGTGGCGGGCGATGTGCTCGATCACGACCCGGACGGTGCGGTTCGACGGCTCGCCGCCGACCAGGAACGAGGACTCCGGGATGTCGTGGAACAGGGTGACGACGTAGAACTTCGGCAGACCGACCTGGGTGTAGTACTCCGTGACGTCCGCGGCGAATTTCCGCTTCTGCTCGGCGGAATAGGCGTCGACCGGATGGTAGATGTGCCACAGGGGCATGGCTCCCTCTCCTTCGAAGGCAACGATGGTGGCAACGGGCGACGGTGGTGACCGGTGGATGTCGCCGTGGCCGGTCAGCGACCGAGGGGAACGGTGAGGCCCTCCACCGGCCCGGCGAGCGCCGCCTTCATCTGCCGGGTCACGGCGTCGACGAGCACCTCGCTGGCGCCGTCCTCGACGCCGTCCAGAACCGTCCCGGCCACTTCGGCGGGTGAGAGCTTCTGGCCCGGAATTCCGGCGACCATGTCGGTGTCGGCGAAACCGAGGTGCACGCCGACGACCTGGGTCCCCTGCGGCGCCAGCTCGACCCGGAGAGAGTTCGTCATCGACCACAGCGCGGCCTTCGAGGCGCCGTAGGCGGCCGCGCCGGCACCCCAGGACAGCACGGAGTGCATGTCGACCAGCGCGCCGCCGCCATTCGCCCGCAGGACCGGGGCGAAGCCACGTGCCACCCGCAGCGCCCCGAAGACGTTCGTGTCGAACGTCGCCACCACATCGGTCATGTCCGCCGTCAGCAGCGGCGAGGGCAGCAGCACTCCCGCGTTGTTGATGACGATGTTCACATCCGCGGCCCGGTCGGCGAGGGCCGCGACCGCGTCCGCGTCGGTGACGTCCAGGGAAACGGCCTCGACCCGCGGATCCTCGCCGGGGCTGGGCTTCCGCGCGGTCGCGTAGACCTTCGCCGCTCCACGCTCGAGCAATGCCTCCACGAACGCCTTGCCGATGCCACGTTGACCTCCGGTCACCAGCACCACGGAACCATCGATCGCAACCATGTCGGACCCTCCTTGTCTCAGAGCGCGCTCGAACCGGCGGGGACGGCGGACCGTGCGGCCTCCGTCCCTGTGGCGCGCTAAAATAGATTATTAGCATCATCTATAACGGGTCGCAAATATCATCGGTGCGGTACCGGCATCCCGTACCCGAGTCCGGCAACCTACGCAGAAGGAAGTACCGACCATGCCCCGAGCATCCCGAGCCGAGGCCGAGCGCCACCGCGAGCAGGTGATCGCGGCCACCGCGAAGCTGGTGCGCACCCACGGCGCCGACAAGGTGAGCGTTCCCCAGGCGATGGCGGCGGCGGGTCTGACCCACGGCGGGTTCTACCGCCACTTCGCCTCGAAGGACGATCTGATCGCCCAGGCGTGCTCGGCCGCGTTCGCCGAACGCCTCGCGGCCATGAATGACCTCGCCGAGGACGAGGACGCGGGCGCTGACACGGGCGAAGACACGGGCCGGGGCACGAGCCAGGACACGGGCGAGGACCGCGGCCGTGACGCCCGGGCGGCCTTCCTGGCGACCTATCTGTCGACCCTGCACCGCGACAACCCCGCGCTGGGATGCGCCGCCGCGGCACTGGCGGTGGACGCCGCGCGCGCGGAGCCCGGCGACCCGCTGCGGCGGGCCTACGCCGATGGCATGCGCAACCTGGTCGACGGAATGGAGCGACTTACGAGGAAGTCCGGCGACACCTCGCCGGACGAAAGGACGATTCTGGTCGAACTGTCCACCATGATCGGGGCGTTGGTCCTGTCACGGGCCTGCGCGGGCGACGACCTGTCGGACCGCATTCTGACCGCGGTACGCGACCACGTCCTCGGCGACGATGAGCACACACCCGACGGAAAGGGCACTTCGGAGACCGCCGGGTGAAACGCGCGCTCGCGTCACGGAGGCCCGCCCCCGTGACGCGAGCGCGCGCCGGTTACCGCCCGAGCGCCGACGACAGCCGCGCCGCGAGGGGCTCGCCGTCGAGGAAGTCCAGCAGCTCGCCGAGGGTCGGTCCGGTGGCGGGCCCGTGCCGGGTGACCGCGAAGGCGGCCGCGGCGTTGGCGCCTCGTACGGCGGTGCTCGGGTCAAGCCCGTGGCCGAGGAGGGCCAGGAACGCTCCCGTATGGGCGTCGCCCGCGCCGTTGCTGTCGACCGCGGTCACCCGGCGGCCGGGGATGTGCAGGGCCTCTCCGCCGGGCGGGACCAGCCAGCAGCCGGCCGCGTCGGCCCGCAGGAGCACCCCGGTGCGCGGGCCCAGCCGGGCGGCGAGCGCCGCCGCGGCCTCCTGGGCGTCGTCCCGGCCGGTCAGCAGCCGCCCCTCACGCTGGTTGCAGCTGACCCAGTCGCAGCGCCCCAGAACGGGTGCCAGCACCTCGTCCGGGATCTGGCCGGCCAGGGGACCCGGATCGAGGAAGACCCGGATGTGTTCCGGCAGCCGCGCGACGAGCGAGGCCAGGACCGGGCCGTTGACCGGGTAGGCGAGCCCGTAGCCGGAGATCTGCACCATGTCGCCGGGGCGCAGCGTGGCGAGCACGGACGTCGCGTGGGCCTCGGTCAGCCGGGCCTCGGCTCCGAGGCTGGTGGCGAAGGTGCGCTCGCCGCCGCCGTCGACGAAGGCGACGCAGAACCCGGTGTCCTCCTCCGTGATCGGAGCCAGCACCATCTCGATGCCTTCCCGGGCGAGGTCGGCCCGCACCCGGTCGCCGAACGGCCCGGTGCCATGGGCTCCCGCGTACACGGCCGGCAGGCCCAGCCGGCGGGCGGCGGTGAGGACGTTGAATCCGCCGCCCGTGGTGAGGGTGGTGTCCGTGGAGACGATGTCGCCGCCGCGTTCGGGCAGTGCGGGCACCCGCATCACGAGGTCGACGATGGCGTTGCCGAGCAGGACCAGTCGGCCGCCCGTGACCTCGCCGGGGGCGCCGAGGACGCCGTCGTAGCCGCTCATGAGAGCTCCCGCGCGGCCGGGCCGGGCAGCACCTGCTGCTGGGGACGCTGCCCGGACGCCTCCTCGCGGACGGTGCCGTCGAACCTGCGCAGCACGGTGTAGACGGCGGCGGCGAGCAGCAGGGTCACCACCCACCCCAGCCCGTTGGACCCGATCCAGCTGTGGGACAGCGGCCCGGAGAACCACACGTCGGTCGCGCTGGTGCTCGCCTCGGTGAACAGCAGGCCCACCACGATGGCCGCCGCCCAGGCGATCATCGCGGCCCAGGCGATACCGCCCCGGAACCAGTAGCGGCTGGACCGGCCGACGTCCATCAGCGCCGCGCCGTCATAGGACCGGCGGAGTATCAGGTCGACCGCGAAGACGCCCACCCAGGCGGTGATGGGGACGGCGAGGAGTGTGAGGAAGGTGATGAACGGGCCGTAGAAGTCCTTGGCGATCAGGATGAAGTAGATCCCGCCCGCGAAGGTGACGACCACGTCCAGGCCGACGGCGAGGGTGCGCCGGACCCGTATGCCCAGGGTGATCATGGTGAGTCCGGCCGAGTAGACGGACAGGTGGTTGGAGAGCAGCAGTCCGCCGAACGCGGCGATCAGATACGGGATGGACATCCACGACGGCAGCATCGTGTTGATCGCCGAGACGGGGTCGGAGGCGGAGGCGAGATTCGGTTCTCCCGCCGCGAGGAGTGAACCCAGCGAGATCAGCACGACCAGCGGGATACCGGCGCCGAAGGCGGAAGCGGCCACCAGCCTGCCACCCGGAATCCGCCGGGGCAGGTAACGGGCGTAGTCGGCGCCCGTGTTGGCCCAGCCGATCCCGGTACCGGCGGCGATCATGCCGACGCCCACGACCATCGAACTCACCGACCCGACCGGGGCGTGGAAGACCTTGTCCCAGTCCACGGTGGTCGCGAGGAAGATGATCACGACCAGGTTGAGCAGACCGAAGATATAGCTGGCCCATCTGTTGATCCACATGATGGTGGCGTGGCCCAGGCCGCTGATCAGCAGTGTGCAGCCGATGAAGACCAGCAGACACACCACGGTGAGGACGGTGTTCCGCCGGATGCCGAAGGCGGCGTCGAGCAGCGCCAGCAGGGCGAAGGCGGCCGTGGTGGTGTTGATGGTCTCCCAGCCGAGCCTGCTCATCCAGGTGACCAGCGTGGGGCCGGCGTTGCCGCGGACCCCGAACACCGCGCGGGAGAGGGTGAGGGCGGGCGCTCCGCCCCGCTTCCCCGCGATGCTGAGGGCGCCTACCAGGGCGAAGGAGCCGAAGGCGCCGAGAATGGCCACGACGGCCGCCTGCCAGATGTTCAGGCCGCGGAAGCTGACCAGGGCCGCGCCGAGCGGCAGACCGAGGATGCTGATGTTCGCGGCGAACCAGGTCCAGAACATCTGGCTCGCGTGGCCGTGGCGCTCGGCGTCCGGAACCGGCTCGATGCCTCGGGTCTCCACGGAGCCGACGCGGTCGTTCTCTGAAGCCGCCATGGTGGTACCTGTCTTTCTGTCCGGGGGCGCTCCGGTGCGGATGTGAGGGCGGGCGTGGGGGTCACTCGGCCGTGCCGGCGCGCAGCGCGAGCAGGGCGGTGGCCAGCGGTTCCAGGTCGAGACCGTTGACCGAGCGCAGAGTGGCGAGGGCTTCGTCGGGGAGGCCCGAGGCCCCGCTGACGGCACCGGCTATGGCACCGGCTATCGCGCCGATGGTGTCGCAGTCGCCGCCGAGGTTGGCCGCCAGCAGACAGGCCCGCCACGGCTCACCCTCGGCGAGGGCCAGCACGGCGAAGGCGGCGGGGACCGACTCCTGGCTGGCGACGCTGGTGCCGACCAGGTCGCAGACGCGGTCCAGGGCCTGCCGCTCGGGCAGACCGCGGACCAGGTCCACGGCCCAGCCGATGCGGGCGGCGATATCGGCGCCGGCGACCCAGTGGCCGCGCTCGGCCCCTGCCGCGGCCGCCGTGACCGCCGCGCCGAAGGCGTCCTCCAGATCGCCGCCGTCGATGCCACGGCTCACCGCGGCGGCCACGGCGGCGGCGGAGGCGATGCCGATGGAGGTGTCATGGGTGACCTGGCACGCCTCCGCGACCCGGTCGAGGAAGGGCTCCAGCGGGGTGTCGGGGAAGGCGACGCCGACGGGGGTGATCCGCATCGCCGCGCCGTTGGTGGCACCGGACTTGCCCGCCTCCTCCGGCGGTACGCCGCGGGACACGGCCTCCAGGGCCGCCTTGGTGGAGGGGCCGAGCAGGTCGAAGGAGCCCTTGGCCTTCATGGCGCGCTCCCACTCCAGGAGCTCGTGCGCGAGCCGCAGCGGTTCGATCCGCCCGCCGGACCCGGTCAGCAGTTGGCCGACGATGACGGCCTGATCGGTGTCGTCCGTGACCGAACCGGCGGGCATTCCGGCGCTCACCGGATTGTCCTCCGGGCCGGGTTCGAAACCGGTGACGGTGCCGAACCGGGCGACGATGGACGCCCGGGACATGATCTGGGTGGGCATACCGAGGGCGTCGCCCATCGCCAGGCCGTAGAGGGCGCCGAGCGCGCGGTCGTGCTGGTGGTTCATTCGGGATTCCTGTCGGTGCGCGGAGGCGTTACGTCGGGGCGGGCGGGCGCCGTGTGTGGTCCCATCAGGGGCCTCATGGAGAGCCTCATCGGGGACTTCATTGGGGGCTTCATTGGGGCTGCTCGCCGAAGCCGAGGTGCAGTTGGAAGCGGGCGGGGTCCAGCAGGCTGGTCACCTGCTCGACGATCTGGCCGTCGGCTCCGCGGCTGACCCGGCGGGTGTTGAGCCACACCTCGCCCTCCCGGCGGCGGAGCAGTGTCGCCTCGTCGGCGGCCAGTTGCCGTACGGAGGCCCACTCGTCCCCGTGGGTGGCGCGGATACCGACCGCGGCGAGGGTCTTGGTCAGCGAGCCGTCGAGGAGCCCGCCGAGCGGGACGTCGGCCAGGGCCGGGGCCATCGGAACCCTGCTGCGCTCCAGCGCGACCGCGGTGCCCTCGGGCAGCACGCGCAACCGGTCCAGCGCCATGAACTCGACGCCCTCGATGCCCAGTTCCCCGGCCAGCCGGGCATCGCGCACCGCTTCGAGACGGAGGACCTCGGTGGTGACGCGGGCGCCCTGGTCGGCCAGCGCCCTGGTCCAGCCCAGGCGGTTGTCCAGCAGGCCGCCGTCGAAGGTGACGAACGAGCCGACGCCCGCGTGGGTGGAGATCAGCCCTTGCTTGCTGAGCTCGTCCAGCGCCTGGCGAACGGTGGCCCTGCTGACCGCGAAGCGCCGGGTGAGCGCGTGTTCGCCGGGCAGCCTGCTGCCCGGCTCCAGGGCGCCGCTGTGGATCTCACGGGCCAGAACGCGGGCGATGCGCTGATGCTTGAGGACCTGTTTAGGCATGTCCGGTAGTTAGCCATACATGTCCAGTCCTGTCTAGAGTCACAAGACATACATCCTGCCGACGGCCGTCCGCCGCGAGGCGGGCCACATGATCAGCGATGGGCAAGCGGAGTGCTCATCACCCCGCGGCAGGCTCCTGGGCCTGCCGCTTGCGGGCACGGTAGGCGGCCGCCTTGAGCTTGTTGCCGCAGGGGTCCATGGCGCACCACTGCCGGCGCCCGCCGCGCGACCGGTCGATGTAGACACGGGTGCATTCGGGGTTGCCGCACTCCTTGAGGAGCGGCACATCCGGACCGCTGAGAAGCTCGACGGCATGCCGCGCCACCGTGGAGAGCGCCTCTTCCGATGTCGCGTCCGTCCGCCGCCCGCTCGCGGTGAGTTGCGGCGCCGCGGGAGGCTTACGGGCCGTGTCGTTCACCACGGCGAGTGCCCCGCCGTCGTAGGGATCCCCCGCGACGCGGGCGGTGACCAGCTCGTAGACGGCCTCCCGTAGGGCCACCGCGCGCTCGACGTCGGCATGCTGACTGGCGGAGACGGTATCGACGATTCCGGACTCCAGGTACCAGGCGTCCAGCCGGTCCGGTGACACGAACATCTCGAACCGCACCGTACGGCGAGCGCGCAACGTCGCGGCGAAGTCGAGAGCGGGGTTCCCACACAGAAAGACATGCTCCAGATTCACGTCACCATCCTGACAGGTGATTTTGATCTTTCGCAAGGCTCGCCCGCAAGGCTCGCCACCGGGGCCAGGCGGCGAGCCGCACCAAGGGTGGGTCGTGCCGGTCAGGCCGCCTCGTGCAGGATGTCAGCCAGTTCGCCGGGCCGGTCGAACATCGGCCAGTGCCAGCCGAGCAGCTCCCGGTACGCCGAGTCCTCGGTCGCCATGTGCCGGAAGGCCGGAACGGTGGCGATCCGCGCCCGGACCTGCTCCACCGGGAAGCCGCACAGCACATGCAGCCGCGGCAGCTTCTCCCACGCCTCGGTCAGCCGGACCGGGGTGGTGGCGGTGGCCCACGGCTGCGGCACCGACAGCCGCACCAGCCGTTCGAGCGTGCCATCCGGCAGCCCGGGCACCTCGGACGCCAACTGCCGCCACGGCGGTGGCGGCAGCTGGCGGCCGTGTCCCTCCTCACGGACCAGCCCGGCGTTGCGCCTCTGCTCCTCCGGCGGGGCGAACTCCGCTTGGGACATCCCGTCCGGCAGCGGACCGCTGTCGATGAACACCATCCGCTTGATCCGGTCCGGCATCCGGTCCGCCACGCTCGGGACCACCACCGCACCGGCATAGCTGTGCCCGACCAGGACCACGTCGTGCAGGTCCTCGTAGCGGATCAGGTTGAGCACATCGGTGATGTGCGTCTCCACATCGGTGTCGGGCCGGGCCAGATGCGCCCGCTCGCCCATCCCGGTCAGGCTGAGCGGATGGACGTCGTGTCCACGGCCGCGCAGGTCGGCCGCCACGGCGCGCCAGGCCCAGGCCCCGAGCCAGAACCCGGGAAGAAGTACGTAGGTTGCCATGGCCCGCACGCTAGGCGGGATACCGGACAGGAGCCGCCCGGTATCCACGCCATACTTCCGGGCATGACCCGACCGACCGCCCGCGTGCTCGCCCTGCTGGAAATCCTGCAGGCCGGTGGCACCCGCACCGTCGCCGACCTGGCCGACCGGCTCGGCGTGGACGAGCGCACCGTACGGCGCTACATCGGCCACCTGATCGACCTGGACGTCCCGGTCCGTTCGGTGCGCGGCCGCTACGGCGGCTACCGGCTCGCCCCCGGCTACCGGATGCCCCCGCTGATGCTCACCGACGAGGAGGCGCTGGCGGTGCTGCTCGGCCTGGTCGCCGGGCGCCGGGCCGGGCTGGTGACCACATCCGTCGCGGCGGCGGAGAGCGCCGCCGCCAAGGTGCGCCGGGTGCTGCCGGAGGCGCTCGGCCGCCGGCTGGACGCGCTGCTGACCACCGCCGACTTCACCGCCCCCGCCCGTCCCGTGGTCATCCCGGAGACGAGTGTGCTGCTGATGCTCGCGGAGGCCGCTCGGGACCGCCGGCCGGTCGCCGTCAGCTACACCGCCTGGAAGGGGCGGCGCAGCGAACGCACCGTGCACCCGTACGGGATCGTCGCGCACTCCGGGCGCTGGTACGTGACAGGGGCGGACTCGGCCAGCGGCGAGGTACGCACGTTCCGGCTGGACCGGATCGAAACCGCGACGGTGCTGCCCGGGTCGTTCGAGGTGCCCGTGGGATTCGATCCGGCCGCCCGGGTGCTGTCCGGGCTCGCCGGGGTGCCCTATCTGCACGAGGTGTCGCTGCGGGTCCAGGGCACGGTCGAGCAGGTCCGCCACCGGCTCCCGCCCGGGCTCGCCACGGTGCGGGAGCTCCCGGCCGACCCGGCGCGGAGTGGCGCCGGTGATGCGGCGAAGGCGGCGGGTGATACGGCGGAGGAGGCGGATCGTACGCCGGAGGCGACCAGCGATGCGGCGGGGGCGACCGGGTCCCCGGCTGCCTCCGGGGAGGAGGAAGGCAGCGGATGGGTGCGGGTCCAACTGCGGGCCGAGCGGCTGGAGTGGGTGCCCTCCGTGCTCGCCTGGCTGGACCTTCCGTTCGTGATCGAGTACCCGGACGCCCTGCGCGACCATGTGCGCGCCCTGGCCCGCCGACTCGCCGCCTGCGCCGACGCGGAGTAGCACCGGCCCGTTCCGGCAAGGCACGGCCCTCCAGGACCGCGCGGCTCTCCAGGACCGCGCGGGCCGACCGGCCCGGGGCCAATCCGGTCCCGGGCCGAGCCGGTGCGACGCTCAGCCGCGGGGCCACCGTACGGCGGTGTCGGCCACGGCGGAACGCGCCCGCCGCAGCGCCTCGGTGTGCCCGAACAGGCCGGGCAGACCGCCCGTGTGCAGGAAGACCGTGCGCTGCCCGGGGCGCACCTGCCCGTCGCGGACGGCAGCGATGAGACCGGCCAGGGCACGGCCGGTGTAGACGGGGTCGAGGACGATGCCTTCGGTGCGGGCCGCGGTGGTGATGGCGTCCGCGACCGGTTCGGTGAGCGCGGAGTAGCCGGGACCGACCTGATCCAGGCGCAGCCGCAGGGAGGTGGCCGCGGGCTGTCCGGCCAGCCCGTCGACCAGGTGGCCGACGGTGTGCTCGGGATCGGCGATGGCTCCGCAGTGCACCCCCAGCACCCGCTCGGCTCCGAGGGCGTGGACGAGACCGGCCATGGTGCCGCCCGATCCGACCGCCACGACCGCCGTGGCCAGGTCCGGGGCCTGTTCCAGGAGTTCCGTCCCCGCCTCGGCATAACCCCGGGCGCCCAGCACACTGGATCCGCCGAAGGGGATCACCGCGGGCCGGGCGCCTCGCTCGCGCAGGTCCCCGGCCACGTCCTCCACGGCCGCCGCGAGTTCGGCCTCGCTCACCTCCCCCGCCCATACGACGCGGGCGCCGAAGAGAGCGTCGAGCACGATGTTGCCGGTCATCCCCTCGCTCGGCGCACCGGCGAGGACAAGTACCACGTCCATGCCCAGCCGTGCCCCGGCCGCGGCCGTCAGACGGGCGTGGTTGCTCTGCGCGGCCCCGCTGGTCACCAGCGTGGTGGCGCCCTCGGCGCGGGCGGCCCCGGCCGTCCACTCCAGCTTGCGGACCTTGTTGCCCCCGCCGCCCAGCCCGATCAGATCGTCACGCTTGACCCATAGATCACCGGGCTCCAGCCCGATCGCACGGGCCAGCCGCGGCGCGGCCTCCAGCGGTGTGGGCCGACTCATCAGCTCCACCCGCGTGGTTTCCTGACGCCACGTGGTTTCCTGACGCTCTTCTGACACGATCGCCGCCTTCGCTCGCTGCGCTGAGGGATATCCGGTTGGGAGAAACGGCCGTTGGACGGACGTGGGAACACAATCGCCGACGCGCGGCCGGCGCGACACATCACCTACCGGGTTCGGCGTGCAGAGGTTGCGACAAGGCGGCCTTGGCCTGCCTGGTCTCGTCGTCGGCGAGAACCTCCCACCGGTCGTTCGCCAGGGCTTCCATGGTCTGTTCCGCCACGTCGGCCGCGGTGATCTTCGGCGCGTCCACCCAGGAGCTGAGGTCCGTGTCCACGAAACCGGAATGGACCCCCACCACGAGCGTGCGCTGTTCCTGAAGTCCCTTGCGCAGCGCGTCCGTCAACGACCACTGCGCCGCCTTGGAGGCCGCGTACCCGGGGAAGCCGGGCTGCCCGACCCAGGACGCCAGCGACAGCATGCTGACCAGCGCGCCACCGCCGTTGCGGGCGAGGATCGGGGCGAACGCCCGGGAAACGGCCCAGGTGCCGAAGTAGTTGACCTCCATCGCCTGATGGGCGGCCTCGAAGTCGCCCTCCAGGAGTCCCGTGCCGGAGCCTCCGACGCCCGCGTTGTTGATCACGATGCTGACATCGTCCGCGATGGCGGCGGCCTCGGCGATCTGCTCCGGCTTGGTGACGTCCAGACGCAGCGGAGTGACGTCCTGGTCGACCACGCGGGCCGGATCGCGGACACCGGCGTAGACCTTCGCGGCGCCGTGCTCGAGCAGCGCCCGGGCGAACGCGCGGCCGATACCGCGATTGGCTCCCGTGACCAGGGCGACTGATCCTTTGATGTCCATCGCGTTCTCTCTTTCCTCTGGCCAGGCAAATAGAACCTGGACCGCGCCGGCTCGCTCACGGCCCCGCTACTGAAGCGCGGCCAGTACAAGGTGCGATTCCCGTCGCGTCACCTACTTGACCGGTGACGCACAAGGCTGCGACCATCGTTGGACCATCGAAATGACAAGGAACGATGCGATGTCGGATAAGCGGGAAGTGGCGGATGCCGCGGAGACGGCGCGCCGTGCCCGGTTCAGCAAGCTGCCGGAGCGGATCCGTTTGGAGGACACTGTGGAGGAGAGGGCGGCTATAGCGCCGGACCCCGCGAAGGACACGTACAACCCCGACGAGTGGCTCGTTCGCTACTGCCTGTGAGCCCAGCCGCTCGCACGAGGAGGGATTCCCGTGCCGACAGCGAGAGTTTTGAGGGCGACCGCGGTGGCCGTGGTCATCGCGGCCATCGCGCTCGGCTGCTTCGGCCAGGTCTTCTGATCCGCGTCTCGCTCCCATCCGCCGGGTAGCGCCTCACCTCGGCGAGACGCCCGATCAGCCGGGCAGGTCCCCGTCGCGCGCCTCGCGGACGTGCGCGGGACGCTGCCGGTCGAGTTCGACGTACCGGGCACGCATCGCGTCGCTGGCGGCCGGTCCCGCGGTGAAGACGAAGGTCTCGCCGTCGTCGAGGCTTCGGCCGGTGCGCGCGTCCACCACGACGGGGTCCACCTCCTCGCCGGTCCGGGCGTCGACCAGGATCATGGCGCGCTCCTCCGGCGCGAGGTGCCGATTGCCCCAGGCGGCCAGGGCGACGACCACGGGCCGCAGGGAACGGCCGCGTCCGGTCAGCACGTATTCATGGCGCACCGGGTTGGTCTGGTAGGGGCGCCGCTCCAGGAGGCCGTCCGCCACCAGGGTCTTCAGGCGCGTGGTGAGCATGCTGGTGGAGATGTTCAGGCTCTGCTGGAACTGGTCGAAGCGCGTATAGCCGTCGAAGGCGTCGTGGAGGATCAGCAGCGTCCACCACTCCCCCACGTGCTGAACCGTGGTCGACAGCGGACACTCACGGTCCTCCAGCCTGATCCGGCTTGCCATCGCGACACCCTCCCGAGTTACTGCTAAAGTGAAAGTTACTTGCTTCTATTTTAGCAGTCGCAAGGGATGCGCTCGCGTGCGTCCCGGAACGGACAGCCTTGCCCACCTCCCTCGATGACTCTCTCACCGGCCGTCGCGCACTCGTCACCGGTGGCACCAAGGGTGCCGGAGCGGCGATCGCGGCCCGGCTGCGTACGGCCGGTGCGACCGTGCTGGTCACCGCCCGCTCCAAGCCCGAGGACGTCCCCGACGAAGACTTCATCGGCGCCGACCTGACCACACCGGAAGGCGCCGAACACGTCGTACGGGAGACGAATCGGCGCCTCGGCGGCACGGAGATCCTGGTCCATACGCTCGGCGGCTCGACCGCGCCCGCCGGCGGCTTCGAGGCGATGTCCGAGGAGATCTGGCAGCAGGAGCTCAACCACAACCTGCTCGCCGCCGTCCGCCTGGACCGCGCCCTGATCCCGGGCATGATCGAACGTGGCCGGGGCGCGGTGGTCCACGTCTCCTCGATCCAGCGCCGGATGCCACTGTGGAACGGCACGCTGGCCTACGCCTCCGCCAAGGCGGCTCTCAGTACCTACAGCAAGGGCCTGGCGAACCAAGTGGCACCGCTCGGTGTGCGGGTGAACACGGTCTCCCCCGGGTTCATCCAGACCAGTGCGGCGGACGCGCTCATCGACCGCATCGCCCAGAAGACCGGCGACCGGGAAACCGCTCTGGCGTCGCTCATGGATTCCCTCGGCGGCATCCCCCTCGGGCGCCCCAATCGCCCTGAGGAAGTCGCCGAACTCGTCGCCTTCCTCGTCTCCGACCGGGCCTCCGCCATCGTCGGCGCCGAACACGTCATCGACGGCGGCACCGTTCCCGCGCTCTGAGCACCATCCCGTCCGGGAACGGCCCGAGCACCACCCTTAAGAAAACCATCAGCGAGGCAGACCATGACCGACGACACCACGCCCTTCGATGCCACCGACCTGCCCGACGTCGTCAAGCGGTATCTGAAGGCACACAACGAGCACGACGTGCCCGCGGCCTCGGCCACCCTGACGCCGGGCGCGACCGTCACCGACGACGGCCGCACCTACGAGGGGATCCCGGCCATCGAGCGGTGGCTGGACCGCGCCACCTCCGAGTACACGTACACCACCACGCTCATCGGGACCGAGCACGACGGCCCGGACCGCTGCGCCGTCACCCAGCGTCTCGAGGGTGACTTCCCCGGCGGCACCGTCGACCTTCACTATCGCTTCACCCTGGACCAGGGCCTGATCAGCCACCTCACCATCGCCCCCTGACGCACCGCGCCGTGGCGGCACCCGGTGCGTCAGAAGCCGTCCAGGTCAGTCCGCCTTGCCACCGCCGCCGGGCGTGGCGGCCCCCTCACGACCGGCGCGCACCACATTGCTGAGGGGGTCCCCCTGTGCCAGGCGGTTGATGTTGGCCGCGATATCCGTGGCGCGGGCCGCGAAAGTCTCCTCGGTGTGGCCCGAGTTGTGGGGTGTCATCACCACATTGGGCAGGGTGTGGAACGGCCGGCGGCTCGGCGCGTGCGGAGGGCCGGCCCACCACACGTCCAGGGCGGCGCCGGCGATGGTGCCGGCCGAGAGCGCCTCGTACAGCGCCTCCTCCTGGACGACCGGGCCACGGGCGACGTTGACGAGGAGGGACCGCGGGCCCATCGCCGCGAGTTCGGCCGGGCCGATCAGTCCACGGGTCGCGGCGCTCAGCGGAACGGTGACCACGACGATGTCGGATTCCGCCAGCAGGTCCGGGAGCCGTTCCGGGCCACCCACCCAGTCGGGGCGCAGGCCCTCCGGCAGGGCGGCCGACGGATCGCGGCGCACCGCCCGCACACCCAGCCCGACCGCCTGGCACAGCCGGCCGATCTCCCTCCCCGTCTCGCCGAAGCCGATGACTCCGACACGGCGGCCCCGCAAGGTGTCCCCGAAGGGCAGCGCGGAATCCACGGCGACGTTCCGCCACCGTCCGGCGCGCAGCTCCTGGTCGGCCGCGAGCACACGCCGGGACAGCATCAGCACGCACATCAGGACGTGTTCGGCGATCGACTTGCCGTGGTGGTGGGTGTTGGCCACGATCGCCTCCGGCCCCAGCGCCTCCAGGGGGATGCCGTCGTAGCCCGCGCCGACGACATGGACGAGGCGGAGCCGCCGGGCTCGTCGCGCGTCGTCCTCGGTGAGCTGGGAGCCCACGTACACGTCGACGGTGGCGATGGCGTCGGCTATCCGTGCCGCGTCCCAGTCGGAGGCGTCCAGCCACTCGTGCGGGCCCTCGATTCGCGCCCTCAGCCGCTCGGTGAACCTGCCCAGGATCCGGTGGTTGAGCATGATGCGCATACTGGCCATGACCGCCGTCCTCATATGTAGCCGCTGTCTTCATTTCTGCACAGGGCGGTTGAGGCTGTCAATGATTCGGCTGTCCCGACTATGACCCTCTCCACCTGGGCTTGTTGTCAGATCCCTTGACGCCCCGGCACCTCAGGTTTAGCTTCAGCGTCCACAAATACAGACCGGGTACGCAAGTGTAGACAGCCATGTCGACTGTCGTTCTCGGGCGGCAACCCGCCACCACCCTCGGAGATACGCCGACGATGAAGTCCTCCGTACCCTCCAGTCCGCGCCCGGAACGGGGCCGGGCCCATACAGTTCTCGCCCTTCTGGCCACGGGCACGATGCTGCTCACCAGCGCGTGCGCCGTGGCGAACAGTGACACGGCGGGTGATGCCGGCAGCGCGGACGGGCGCACCCTGCGGGTGGTCCTGACCCAGGAGCCACCGACGCTGGAACCCTGTGAGTCATCGCTGACCGCGACCGGTGTCGTCGTCCGCTCCAACATCACCGAACCGCTGGTGGAACGGGACCCCACCTCGGGCAAGCTGGAGCCGCTGCTGGCGACCGGCTGGCGGCAGACAAAGCCCACGACGTGGACCTTCGACATCCGCCCGGGGGTGACCTTCCAGAACGGGCGGCCGTTCACGGCGAAGGACGCCGCGTTCTCCATCGACCGCGCCGTCAACTCCGATCTCGCCTGCAACGTGGACGGCTATGTCTTCGGCGACGCGAAACTCGACGTACGCGCCGTCAGCCCCACCCGGCTGACCGTCACCACCGAGAAGACCGACCCCATCCTCCCGCTGCGGCTCAGCTTCGTCGAGATCGTGCCGCGCACCACCGACACCAAGGCCAAGGTGCGCATCCCGATCGGGACCGGCCCCTACGCCGTCAAGTCGTGGCAGACCGGTGTCTCGATCTCCCTTGCCCGCAACGCCGATTACTGGGGGAAGGCTCCCGCCTACCCCCGGGCCAGGTATGTCTGGCGGAGTGATGCGAGCGTCCGCGCGGCGATGATCGACAAGGGCGAGGCCGATATCGCGACGGCCCTGGATCACACGAGCGCCGAGGCGGGCAACACCGTCGCCTACCCCAACAACGAGACGACCGCCCTGCGTCTGGACGGCCGCGAGGCGCCGCTCGACGACATCCGGGTGCGCAAGGCGATCGGCATGGCCATCGACCGCAAGGGCATCATCGGCGCCCTTCTCGGCGGACTGGCCAAGCCCGCCGCCCAATTGGTCCCGCCCGGCGTGGTGGGCCACAACGACGACCTCGCCCCCGCCCCGTACCAGGAGGCAGCCGCCCGCGCGCTGGTGAAACAGGCGGCCGCCGACGGCGTCCCGGTACACCGGCGGATCACCCTCGTCGCGCGCAACGGCATGTTCGCCGGAATCGCGGAAGTGACCGAGGCCCTGCAGTACGAGATGGCGCGGGTGGGGCTGAACGTGAGGATACGCATGGCGGACACCGCCACCCATCTTCAGTACCAACTGCGTCCGCTGCCCCGCGGTGTCGGGCCGGTGGCGCTGCTGATCATGCACGGCAACCAGGCCGGGGACGCGGCCTTCACCACGAGTCAGTACCTGCAGAGCGACGGCCCCCAGTCCACCTTCGGCACCAAGGATCTCGACCGGCGCATCGCCGCGGCGGACGCGCTCTCCGGCAAGGCCCGGCAGAAGGCGTTCGCCGACGTGCTCGCCTACCAGAACACGTCGGTCGTCCAGTACGCCTACCTGGCTCATATGCGCGGGCTGCTCGGGCTGTCGCCCTCGGTGCGCTACCGGCCGGACTCCGCCACCGGGGACGAGATGCGGCTTTCCGAGGTCAGTCCGGCGACGGCGGGGAGGCGCTGACATGACGTCCTTCCTGCGCAAGCGCATCGTCTCCAGCGCGATCCCGCTGGTGTTCGTGGTGCTGGGCGTGTTCTGCCTGGCCCGCCTGACCGGCAGCCCCGTCGATCTCTACCTCCCGCTGAGCGCGACTGCCCAGCAGCGGGCGGAATTCTCCGCCGCCCACGGCTTCGACGACTCCATTCCGGTGCAGCTGTGGGACTACCTCGCCAATGCCGCGCAACTCGACTTCGGCACCTCGCTGCGCACGGGCGAGTCGGCCGGTTCGATGGTGCTCAAGGCGTTCCCCGTCACGCTCCAACTCGCCGGGATGACCATGCTCCTGGCGATTCTCGGGGCGCTGCTGGTCGGAAGCCTCGCCGCCTACCGGCCCAACTCGCTCATCGACCGGATCGCCGGTCTGCTGTCGATGACCGCGGCCAGCATCCCCGACTTCTGGTTCGCGATCATGGGTGTGCTGGTCTTCGGCGTGGGTCTGGGCTGGCTGCCGACCTCCGGCACCCTGGGCGGCCCCGAGATCTGGGTACTGCCCATCGCCACCCTGCTGATCCGTCCGTTCGGCGTGCTGGTGCAGGTGGTGCGCGGCAGCATGGTCGGCGCGCTGTCCGCGCCCTACGTCAAGGTCGCGCGCAGCAAGGGAGCCGACCCCGAGCGCGTGGTGTTCGGGCATGCCCTGCGCAACTCCATCACGCCCGTGCTGACCGTCGCCGGGGATCTCACCGTCGGTCTGGTCAACGGCGCGGTGATCGTGGAAACGATCTTCGGCTGGCCCGGGATCGGCAAGCTCATGATCGACTCGATTCTGCAGCGTGACTTCGCGGTGTTGCAGGCCGCCGTTCTGATCACGGCGGTGACGATCTTCGCGCTGAACATCCTCGTCGACGTCTGCCACGCCCTGATCGACCCCCGAGTGCGCCAGGCGGTGCCGGCGTGAGCGAAGGAGCCACCATGACCGAGCCCGCCGACCCCGCCGGCCGTCCCTCCGACGAGGCCGCCCCGGCACGCACCCGACCGCCCCGCTGGTGGCTGCTGCTCGGCAGGGACCGGGGCGCCGCCGTCGCGGCCGTCGTCCTCGCCGTGGTGTTCCTGATCGCGCTGTTCGGCCGGCTGTTCATCGGGGACCGAGCCGTACGGCAGGACCTCCGCGCCTCGCTGCGCCCGCCCTCCCTCGACCACGGCTTCTACGGGCTGCTGGGCACCGATGTGCTGGGACGCAGCGTGCTGGCCCGGCTGGTGGACGCCGCCGGGACGACGCTGTCCATCGCGGTGCCCGCGGTGCTGTGCTCGCTGCTGATCGGCTCGGCGCTGGGGCTGTGGGCCGGATACCACGGAGGCATGCGCGAGAACGTGGCGATGCGTGTCGCCGATGTCATCCTCAGCTTCCCGTCCCTGCTGATCGCGGTCGTCGTGCTGTATGTCTTCGCGCCCAGCGCGATGAACATCGTGCTGATCCTCGCCATCGCGCGCGTCCCGGTCTATCTGCGCACCGCCCGCGCGGAGTCGGCCGAGCTCAGAAGCCGTCTGTTCGTCGACGCGGCCCGGACCTTCGGCACACCGAGCCGGAACATCATCTACCGGCACATTCTGCCGATCGCGCTGCCCACGCTGCTCACCGTGGCCACGCTCGACTTCTGCTTCGTCATGCTGACCGAGTCGTCCTTGAGCTTCCTCGGCATCGGCATCCAGCCCCCCGATGTGAGCTGGGGGCTGATGGTGGCCCAAGGGCGCCAGTACCTTCAGACGGCCTGGTGGATCGCCGTGCTGCCGGGCTTCGCGATCGTGCTCACCACGGTGTCCGCCACGGTGCTCGCCGCCTGGGTCCGCCTGGCCACCGACCCCGCCCAGCGCTGGCGGCTGACGCTGCCCCGGAAGCGGCGCGGCAACCGCGCCGCTGTTCCCTCGGAGATGATCGCGTGAAGCCCTCCACCCTGCCGGCGCCCGAGACCGGCGATCCCGCACTCGAGGTCGAGGGGCTCTGCGTCGACCTGCGGACGCCCTCCGGCACCCTCCGTGCCGTGAACGGCGTCGGCTTCAGCGTGCGCAAGGGGCGCACGCTGGCGCTGCTGGGCGAGTCCGGCTGCGGGAAGTCGATGACCGCGCTGTCCATCGTCGGGCTGCTCGACCCGACGGCCGAGGTGACGGGCGGATCCGTGCGGGTGTCCGGCACCGATGTGCTGCGGTTGGGCCAGGCGGGGCGCAGAAAGCTCGCCGGTCCCGTGCTGTCGATCGTCTTCCAGGACGCGCTGACCGCGCTCAACCCCGTACAGCCGGTCGGCAGGCAACTCGCCGAGCCGTTCCGGATCCATCGCGGGCTGTCGCGGCGCGATGCCCGGGAGAAGGCGGTCGAGCTGATGACCCGCGTCGGTATCCCCGAGCCGCGGCTGCGGGCGCGCGCGTATCCGCATCAGTTCTCCGGCGGTATGCGCCAGCGGCTGCTGATCGCGATGGCCGTGGCGCTGGACCCCGATGTGCTGATCGCCGACGAGCCCACGACCGCGCTCGATGTCACCGTGCAGGCGCAGATCATGCGGCTGCTGCGGGATCTGCAGACCGAGCGGGACATGGCGCTCGTGCTGATCACCCACGATCTGGCGGTGGTCGCCCAGCGCGCGGACGATGTCGTGGTGATGTACGCGGGCAATGTGGTGGAGACCGGCCCGGTGGCGGAGGTCTTCTCCCGCCCCCGCCACCCGTACACCAAGGGATTGCTCGACTCGGTGCCCGAACACGCCGTCAGGGGCGGCCCGTTGCCCGCCGTGCCGGGGAGCCCGCCCGAGCTCAGCGCGGTCCCGTCCGGGTGCGTCTTCCAAGCCCGATGCCCGCTGGCCGAGGAGCGCTGCGCCCGGGAACGCCCTCGGCTGATCTCCGTCGGGCCCTCACGCTCGGCCGCCTGCCACTTCTCCGAGGAGCTCGACCGTGACTGAGACGCCCCTCACCGACACCACGGCCGCGGGCCCGCGGGCCGATGGCTCGGCCACTCCCCCGCCACTGCTCGAAGTCCGCGGTGTGACCAAGTCGTTCGGCCATGGCCGCCGGCGCCTGACCGCGCTGGACGGAGTCGATGTGCGGGTCGAGCGCGGGGAGACCCTCGGACTGGTGGGCGAGTCCGGATGCGGCAAGTCGACCCTGGCCAGAGTGGTGCTCGGGCTGGAGCGGCCGGACTCGGGGACGGTGCGCTTCAACGGCACCGATCCGTTCAGCCTCAAGGGCAAGGAGCTGCTGGCCTGGCGGCGCCGGGTGCAGATGGTGTTCCAGGACCCCTTCGCCTCGCTCAACGCCCGGATGTCCGCGGCCGATCTCATCGGCGAGCCGTGGCGCACCCACCGCGACATCGTGCCCACCACCCAGGCGCGGGAGCGACGGGTCCGTGAGCTGCTGTCGCTGGTCGGAATGCGGGAGAGCGACGCCCACCGCTACCCGAACGAGTTCTCCGGCGGGCAGCGGCAGCGCATCGGCATCGCCCGCGCGCTGGCCCTCGACCCCGACCTCATCGTGTGCGACGAGCCCGTGTCCGCACTGGACCTGTCGGTGCAGGCCCAAGTGCTCAATGTCCTCTCCGAGCTGCGGGAACGGCTCGGTGTCTCCTACGTCTTCATCTCCCATGACCTGTCCGTGGTCCGGCATGTCTCCGACCGGGTGACCGTGATGTATCTGGGCAAGGTCATCGAACACGGCCCCACCGAGGACGTCTTCGACCGCCCCCTGCATCCCTACACCGCCGCCCTGATGTCCGCCGCGCCCACACTCGACGTCTCCGGGCAGGCCCAGGACGACGACGAGATCCAGTTGCGCGGGGAGATCCCTTCCCCGTACGACATCCCGTCGGGCTGCCGGTTCCGCACCCGCTGCTGGAAGAGCGAGGCCCGGTGCGCCGAGCTCGCTCCTCCGGTCGTCACCCGTGACGGCACGGCGGACCCCGACCCCGGGCGGGAGCCGCACGAGGGCCTGTGTCACTTCCCGCTGGGCACCGGGCCGACGGAAGCATGAGCCCGCCGGAGTTCACCCTGCTCTTCATCACGGTGGCGGTCGGGGCGCTGTTCCAGGTCTCCATCGGCTTCGGGCTCGGCCTGCTGGCCGCCCCGGTGATCGCGATATTCGACCCTTCGCTCACCCCGGTGGTGGTTCTGCTGCTCGCCACCGGGGTCACGGCCGCGGTCCTGGTGCTGGAGGGCGGCCACCTGGACCTGCGAGGCGCGGGGTGGGCGCTGGCCGGGCGGGTGCCGGGCGCGGTGGGCGGCGCGGCGCTGATCGCCGTGCTGCCCGCCCGGCAACTCGCCCTCCTCGTCGCCGTGGTCGTCCTCGCGGGCGTCGCGGTGAGCCTGCGCGGCTTCGTTCCGGCGCCGCGACGGCGTGCGGTGCTGCTGGCGGGCCTGATGTCGGGGCTGATGGGCACGGCGACCTCCATCGGGGGGCCGCCGATGGCCATGGTCTGGCAGCGCCTGAGCGGGCCGCGACTGCGCGCCACGATGAGCGGGTTCTTTCTGGCCGGTTCCGTGATGAGCCTGGCCATCCTGGCGGCGACCGGAGCGGTGCACACGTACAGCCTGTGGCACACGGCCCTGCTCGCCCCTGCCGCGGCGATCGGGGTGCTGCTCGCCCGCCCGCTGTCGAGCAGACTGGACATGCGGCGCACCAGGGGTGTCGCCATGGTGCTCGCGGTGGCGAGCGCGACCGTGCTGGTCATCCAGCAGTTCGTCTGAGCCGGGCCGCATCTCCGCTACTGCCCCGGACTCGGGGAGCCTCAGCCCTCCGCTGCCACGGGGAGGGCCCGGCGCGCTCCGGTCACCTTGGAGGAGGGCAGCCGCCCGGCCTTGGAGGTACCGGTCATCGTCTCGCCGTCGACCGTCATCGTGAACGCGAGGTTCAGCCGCATGGGCTTGGTGATGGCCTGCCGCCAGCTGAGCCTGCCACCCTCGAGTGCCACATCGGCCAGCGGCACCTCCTCCCCCGCGCCGTGGGCCGTACCGGTCAACGTGCCGTCCTCGTCGCGGAATTCGGCCACGGCCTTGATCCGGCCGATGGGGGTGGAGATGGTCAGATCCCAGGTGCCTGCAACGGACATGGTGGTGTGGTTCCTTACCGTGGGTCGGGGGGGATTGCGCTGGGGCGGTGTGGTCACAGGGCGACGGGCGACGGCCCGTGGTGGCGCCAGGGGGTGCCACGGCGCTCGTAGGCGAACAGCTCCTCGACGGCGTGGGCGATCCGCGGCCCCAGTTCGCGCTCCAGCAGGTACAGGCCCAGATCGAGCCCGGAGGTGACACCGGCGCCGGTCACGAGGTCGCCGTCGTCGACGACACGGGCCCTGACCACGTTGACACCGGTGGCGTCCAGCATGTCCAGGCCCATGTGGTGGGTGGTGGCCCAGCGGCCCTCCAGCAGACCGGCCATGGCCAGGACGAGCGAGCCGCCGCACACCGTGGCGACGGTCGCCTCCGGACGGTCCATGGCCGTCTTCAGCAGCCCCGGCAGGCCGGTGTTCACGGCGCGGCCCAGAGTTACGGGGATGAATTCGTGCTCCCGCCACTCGCCCGCGTCCGCGTCCGCGTCGAGATCGGGGACCTCGCCGGGTTCTCCGACCCGGCCGGCCGCGCCGGGGACCACCACCAGGTCCGCCGTCGCGGGATCCAGGGCGGCCGTGGCGCGCAGCGGCACACCGCCGACCCCGCTCACCACCTCACGCGGCCCCTCGGCGGACACCAGCTCGGCGTGCAGCGCTCCCCCGGCAGCCATGCCACCGGCGTGCAGCACTTCGTAGGGGGCGAGCACATCGAGGAGGTCGAAGCCGTCGAACAGGACAATCTGGGCGAGCATGAAATGTTCCCTCACATGCGGTGATGGCCAGTCTGTCTGACCTTGTCCCGACGCTAGGCGAGGGCGGAAACGGCTCCCAGTGGCACGAGCGACATGGTTCAACGGAATATCGCCAAGCGGACCGGAGGGCGCCGCAGGCAGGCGTCTCAGACCAGGTCGGGCGGCACGTTGTACGGCGTGACGACCTGTCCGGTCTCGCGGAAGTGGAAGCGCGAGCGCATCACCGCGGAGCGCAGCGCCGGCAGCTCCGCCTCCAGGGCGGCGCGGACCGCCAGGGAGAAGCGCTCCGGCGCCTGCATCACTATGTCGATCACGAAGGTGCGGCCGCCGATACGGACCTGGGTCCGCTGCCGGTCCAGGTCCTTGATCGCCTGGTGGACCTCCCGGATGGTGCTCTCGCGCACGCCGCCCCGGTTGTTCAGAACCCGGTCGACGGTGGCCCCGCTCAGGCCCGCCTGCCGGGCGATCTCCCGGATCGGATACGGATGGGACATCGGCGCGCCTCCGTGATGGGTTTTTGATGGACTGCTGAGGATTGCCCGATGCCCGGCTGATCACAACACTGACAGAAAGCCGCAGCCCACCGGAAGGACCGGAAAGCATCATGTCCCTCGTCGCTCCGAGGTCTCATGTCTGGCTCAGTGAGGCCGACTGCACTCTCGACGCCTTCCGCGCCCTGGTCGAGCGGACCACCGACCCCGGCGACCACCCCGGCGCCGACGCCGTGGAGCAGAACGTCCCCGTCTACGACGGCGACCGCCTGCGCGCCCGGGCCGCGACGGCGCCCGGCCGCCGGGAAGCGCAGGCGGAACTGGTGGACGCCCTGCTGGACGGCCCCGGCATCGTGGTGTTCAAGGGCGCCTTCCCCGACCCGTCGGTCCTCGACCGGGCCACCGAGGCGTTCACGACGCTGATCGAGGAGGAGCGGGCGGCGGGTTCCGCCCGCGGTGACCACTTCGCCAAGCCCGGCACCAACGACCGGGTCTGGAACGCGCTGGAGAAACTGGCCCTGGGAGCGCCGGAGGTCTTCGCGGACTACTACGCCAACGACCTCCTCGCCCTGGTGGCCACCGCCTGGCTGGGCCCCGGCTACCAGCTCACCTCACAGATCAACCAGGTCAACCCGGGCGGCGCGGCGCAGAGCGTGCACCGTGACTATCACCTCGGCTTCCTCTCCGAGGCGCGGGCCGCGGCCTATCCGGCCCATGTCCACCGGCTCTCCCCCGTGCTGACCCTGCAGGGCGCGGTCGCCCACTGCGCCATGCCCGTCGAGTCCGGCCCGACGCTCTACCTGCCGTACTCACAAGCGTACGAGCCCGGCTACCTGGCCTGGCGCCGCCCGGAGTTCATGGCCTACTTCGCCGAGCACCATGTCCAACTGCCGCTGGAGGCGGGCGACGCCGTCTTCTTCAACCCCGCGCTCTTCCACGCCGCCGGGCACAATCGCTCCACGGATATCCAGCGGATGGCGAACCTGCTGCAGATCTCCTCCGCCTTCGGCCGCGCCATGGAGACCGTCGACCGCGCGGCGGTCGTCGACTCCGTCTTCCCCGTGCTGCGGCAGCGCAAGGCGGAAGGCGCCTCCGAGGACTGGCTGCACAACGTCGTCGCGGCCTGCGCCGAGGGCTACCCCTTCCCCACCAACCTCGACCTCGACCCGCCCGTCGGCGGCCTCGCCCCGGACTCCCAGGCCGACATCGTCCGGCGCGCCCTGGAGCAGGACTGGACCCCGGACACCCTGCGCGCCCAACTGCGGGCCGGCGCCGAGCGCCGCGAGAGCTGAAGGAGACGGACCGCTCATGGGACTGCTACAGGGCAAGATCGTCCTGGTCAACGGAGGCAGCCAGGGAGTCGGCGCCGGTATCGTCCGCGCCGCCGCCCGCGAAGGGGCCACGGTCGCCTTCACCGGACGCCGCCCCGACATCGGCGAGCCGCTGGCCGGGGAACTCACCGCCCAGGGGGCCACCGCCTCCTTCCTCCGCGCCGATCTGGCCGATCCCGCGCAGGCACGGGGCAGCGTGGCGGAGGTGGTGGCGGCCCACGGCAGGATCGACTGCCTGGTCAACTCCGCCGGGCTCACCTCCCGCGGGACACTGCTGGACACCACCCCCGAGCTCTTCGACGCGCATATCGCGATCAATCTGCGCGCCCCGTTCTTCGCCATGCAGGCCGCCGTCGCCGACATGGTGGCCAGGAAGGCTCCGGGCACCATCGTCAACATCATCTCCAACTGCGCGCACGGCGGATATCCGTTCCTGGCGCCGTACTCCGCCGCGAAGGCCGGGCTCGCGGGCCTGACCCGCAACGCCGCGCACGCGCACCGCTGGGACCGCGTCCGTATCAACGGCCTCAACCTCGGCTGGACCGAGACCGAGGGCGAGGACGCCGTCCAGCGCGCCTTCCACGGCGCCGACGACGACTGGCGCGAGGAGGCGGCCCGCGCCCAGCCGATGGGCAAGCTCGGCCAGGTCGACGAGATCGCCGATTTCGTCGTCCTCCTGCTCTCCGACCGCAGCGGCGTCGTCACCGGCTCGGTCATCGACTGGGACCAGATCGTCGTCGGCGGACTCGGCTGACCCGCCGCGGGGCACGGACAGAGACCGCACCCTCACAAGCCACACCGCCAGAGACCGCACCGCCAGAAGCCGCACCCTCACCACCCGCACCGTCAGAAAGGGCACAACTCCCCATGCGTATCGGCATCATGGGCCTGGGCCGCATCGGCGCCTTCCACGCCAAGACCCTGTCCACGCTCGACGCGGTGGACTCCCTCGTGGTCACCGACCCGGTCGCCGCAGCCGCCACCACCGCCGCCGAGCGATTCGGCGCCCGGGCGGTCGCCTCGCCGGAGGCCCTGCTCGCCGCCGGTGTGGACGGCGTCGTGATCGCCGCGGCGACCGACGCCCACCCCGAGCTCATCCTCGCCGCCGTACGGGCGGGCGTACCGGTCTTCTGCGAGAAGCCGGTGGCGCGCACGATCGAGGAGAGCCTCGAGGTCCTCCGCGCGGTGAAGGACAGTGGCGTGGAGGTCCACATCGGTTACAACCGGCGCTTCGACCCCGGGTATGTGGCGGCGCGGAAGGCGGTGGTCAGCGGTGAGCTGGGGCCGCTGACCACGGTGCGCTCCACCACCTTGGACCCCGAGCCGCCGCCCGCCGCCTATGTGGCCGTCTCCGGCGGCATCTTCCGCGACTGCTCCGTGCACGACTTCGACACCATCCGGTGGGTCACCGGCCGCGAGGTCACCGAGGTCTACGCGACGGGGGCCAACCGCGGCGCCGAATACATCGCGGCCGCCGGAGACGTGGACACCGCCTCCGCCCTCCTCACCCTCGACGACGGCACCCTTGCCGTGGTCTCCAACACCCGCCACAATCCGCGCGGTTACGACGCCCGCCTGGAGCTCCACGGCATGACGGACAGCATCGCCGCGGGCCTGGAGGACAAGCTGCCGCTGCGCTCCGCCGAACCGGGCGCCACCTTCCCGGGCGGCACCCCGCACCACTTCTTCATGGACCGCTTCGCCACCGCCTACCGGGCCGAGCTCACCGCCTTCACCGAGGTCGCGGCGGGGCTGCGGCCCTCCCCCTGCACCGTCGCCGACGCCGTCGAGGCCGGCTGGATCGCCGAGGCATGCACGCTGTCCCTGCACGAGCACCGCCCCGTGAGCATGGAAGAGGTACGGAAGGCATGACGACAGCCGAGCCGCTGCGCATCGGGATCCTGGGCGCCGCCCGGATCTCCGGGCTCTCCCTCGTGGGCCCCGCCCGTGCGGGCGGCCACCGCCTCGTCGCGGTGGCCGCCCGCACCCGCGACCGGGCCGATGCCTTCGCCGCCGAGCACGGCGTCGAGCGCGTCCTTGCCTCCTACGCCGAGGTGATCGACGACCCCGAGGTGGAGGTCGTGTACAACCCGCTGGCCAACAGCCTGCACGGCCCGTGGAACCTCGCCGCCCTCGCCGCGGGCAAGCACGTCCTGACCGAGAAGCCCTCGGCGAGCAACGCCGAGGAGGCCACCGAGGTCCGCGACGCCGCCGCCAAGGCGGGCACCGTCTTCATGGAGGGCTTCCACTACCTCTTCCACCCCGTCACCCGCCGCCTCCACGAACTGCTGGGCTCCGGGGAGCTCGGGGAGCTGCGGCACGTCGAGACGATGGTCGCCATGCCCGCTCCGCCCGGGTCCGACCCCCGCTGGTCCCTCCCCCTGGCCGGGGGCGCCCTCATGGACCTGGGCTGCTACAGCCTGCACGCGCAAGCCACGCTCGCGCCCTGGGCCGGTGGTCCCCCGCATCTGGTCACCGCCCGCGGCGGCGCACGGCAGGGCGCACCGGATGTCGACGAGTGGCTGGACGCGGAACTGGCCTTCCCGGGCGGCGCCACCGGATCCGCCCGCTGCCATATGGCATACGGGGACTGGCGGATGAGCTGCCGGGTCGTCGGCTCGCGGGGCGAGGCCACGGCCGTGAACTTCGTCCAGCCTCATCTGGACGACCGCGTCCTGGTGCGCACGGCCGCGGGTGAGCGGACCGAGGAGCTGGGCAAGCGCTCGTCGTACACCTACCAGCTGGAGGCGTACGCCGCTCACCTGCGGCATGGCACACCGCTTCCGCTGGACGCGGAGGACGCGCTCACCACCATGTCCCTGATCGACGCGTGCTACCGCACCGCCGGGTTCCCGCCCCGGCCCCGCACCGCGCTTCCTGCCTCGGGCTGAGCCCGCACGCACGGGGGCACGGTCGCCGGCGTGCCCCCGCCGGCGACCGTGCCCCCGGCCGCCGGCTCAGCTCGCCGTGTCGGCCGTCGACCCTGGCCGGGCCGCCGCGGGCGCGCCCACGCGCAATCCGTCCATGACCAGATCCAGAAGCCGTCTGGCGCGCACCGGCCCCTCGTCATCGGGACTGATCTGCCACAGACCGGAGATGGCGAGCAGGAAGTCGTCGGTGGTCACGTCCGGGCGGATCGTGCCGACCTCCTCGTTCGCCTTCAGCAGAAGCGTGACGGCCTCGGTCATCTGGCCGTGTCCCGGTTTCTTCTGGCCGCAGGCGCTGCTGAGGGCCTTGTGCAGCGCGTCGGCCAGACCGGCCTTGGCCATGGCGAACCGGGCCAGGTGCCCCATCCACTCCCGCAGCGCCTCATCGGGCGCGCGGGTACGGAGCAGCTCGGCCGCGATGTCCGCGACCTGCAGCATCTCGTGGCGGTAGATCTCCAGCACGAGGGCCTCGCGGCTGGGGAAATTGCGGTACAGCGTGCCCTGTCCGACGCCCGCCTTCTTCGCGATGGTGCTCAGCGGGACATCCGCCGAGCGGGTCAGCTCCGCCAGCGCCACTTCCAGGATGCGCTCGCGGTTCGCTTGCGCGTCCGAGCGCAGACGCGCGTCCTTCTCTGCCCGCACTCGTCCTCCTTCCGGACACCGCCGTAGCGCCGACCTTGCCCACCGGACAGCTGTCCGCTAAGTTTCATGCATAGCGGACAGGTGTCCGCTTAGGTCCACCTTACCGGCTGAAACGGCCCGTGGGGATGGCCGGAACCGAGCGCCGACCGACATTCTCACGCATCCCCATCCCCCAGGACCTCCTCATTGGACGACTTCGACGCGCACCACACCCGCGAAAGAAGGCTGATCATGGCCCCATCGACGTCCAGCGTCATCACGCTGAACATCAACGGCGAGAAGTACACGCTGCCCGTCGACCACCGCACCACCCTGCTCGACGCCCTGCGTGAGCATCTCGACCTCACCGGGACCAAGAAGGGCTGCGACCAGGGCCAGTGCGGGGCCTGCACGGTACTGCTCGACGGCCGCCGGACCGTCTCCTGTCTGCAGCTCGCGGTGGCGGCCGAGGGCCGCGACGTCACCACGATCGAGGGGGTGGCCGACGGCGACCGGCTGCATCCGGTGCAGCAGGCGTTCCTCGACCTCGACGGCTACCAGTGCGGCTACTGCACCCCGGGGCAGATCTGTTCCGCCCTCGCCGTGATCGAGGAACACGCGGCGGGCTGGCCGAGCGCCGTCACCGCCGATGTCCGCCCCGAAGCGGGGCCCCCACCACTGACCGCCGATGAGATCCGGGAACGGATGAGCGGCAACCTGTGCCGCTGCGGCGCCTATGTGTCGATCGTGCAGGCGGTCGCGCAGGCGGCCGAGGTGCAGGCGACCGGGACCGAGGAGGCCGTCGCATGAAGGAGTTCGGCTACCAGCGCGTCCTCGACGTCTCCGAGGCGATCGCCGTACTCGGCGCCGATCCCGACGCACGGTTCCTCGGCGGCGGCACCAATCTGGTCGATCTGATGAAGACCGGCATCGAGCGGCCCGGACGCCTCGTCGACGTACGCGAACTGCCCCTGGACCGCGTCGAGGTGACGCCGGACGGCGGTCTGCTCATCGGGGCCACCGTCACCAACAGCGATCTCGCCGCCCACCCCGAGGTACGGCGCCGCTACCCGGCCCTCGCGCAGGCCGTCCTGGCCGGTGCGTCCGGGCAGCTGCGCAACATGGCCACCGTCGGCGGGAATCTTCTCCAGCGCACCCGCTGCGGCTACTTCACCGATGCGGCGGGGCCCTGCAACAAGCGCCTGCCCGGCAGCGGCTGCCCGGCCATCGAGGGTGAGCACCACAACCACGCGATCCTCGGCGCCTCCGGGCACTGCGTGGCCACCCACCCCTCGGACATGGGGGTCGCGCTCGCCGCCTTCGACGCCGTCGTGCGGTACGAAACCGCCGACGGGCCGGGCGAGTTGCCGCTCGCGGACTTCTATCTGCCCGTGGGCGACACCCCGCACCTGGAGACGGCGCTGCCCTCCGGCGCGCTGATCACCGGCGTCACCCTGCCCCCGGCCCCGGTCGCCGCCCACTCCCGCTACCGCAAGGTCCGCGAGCGCGCCTCCTACGCCTTCGCGATCGGCTCGATCGCCGCCGCCCTCGACGTCCGGGACGGCGTCGTCCACGAGGTCCGCCTCGCCTTCGGAGCGGTCGCCTCCCGGCCGTGGCGGGCGCTGGAGGCCGAGCGGGCACTGACCGGGGGCCCGGCGACCGCCGAGGCGTTCGCCGCCGCCGCGGACGCGGAGCTGGCCGCCGCCGAGGCACTGCACCACAACGGATACAAGGTGCCGCTGATGCGCAACCTCGTCGTGGCCCTGCTGACCGAACTCGCCGAGGAGGCCGCCCGATGACCACGACGACCGGAACCACCACGACGACGGGGGCCCTCGGAACCGCGCGCACCCGCATCGAGGGCCGGGAAAAGGTCACCGGGGCGGCCCGCTACTCGGGCGACATCCCACTGTCCGAACTCGCCCACGGCTGGCTGGTGTTGTCCACCATCGCCCGCGGCCGGGTCCGCTCGGTCGAGGCCGACTCCGTCCTCGCCATGCCCGGTGTCCTCGCTGTCCTCCACCATGAGAACGCCCCGCGCGTCAACCTGGACTACATGGGCATGATCGGGCCGCCCGACCCGATCATCGGGGTCTTCCAGCACGACCGTGTCCCCTTCCGGGGCTGGCCGGTGGCGCTGGTCGTCGCCGAGCGGCCCGAGCAGGCCCGGGAGGCCGCGGAAGCGCTGGTGGTCCAGTACGACCAGGAGTCGCACGACATCGACTTCTTCGCCGGACACCCCGATGTGTACACCCCCGAGGACTCGCCGTTCGGGGCGGCGGAGACGACGAAGGGCGACATCGAGGCCGAACTCGCCGCCTCCACCTTCGTCGTGGACGCCGAGTACACCACCCCGGAAGAGCACCACAACCCCATGGAGCCGCACGCGGCGACGGCCCATTGGGACGGCGGCCGGCTCGAGGTCCTCGACTCCAATCAGGGCACCACGTACGTGGCCGGTGAGCTCGCGCAGATCTTCTCCCTCGACGCGGAGTCGGTGCGCGTGCGGTCCGAGCACGTCGGCGGCGGCTTCGGCTCCAAGACGGTCCGCCCGCACCAGGTGGCCGCCGCCATGGCCGCGACCATCCTCGACCGTCCGGTCCGCGTCGTCATGACCCGCCGCCAGATGTTCTCGACCATCGGCTATCGCAGCCCCACCGCGCAGCGCGTCCGGCTCGGCGCCGACACGTCGGGGCGGCTGCGCGCGCTCGACCACCGGTCCGAGTGCGTCACCTCGACCGTGCACGAGTTCATCGAGCGCAGCGCCACGGTGGGGCGCGTGATGTACGACGCCGACGCGCACCACACCAGCGACCGGGTCGTACGGCTCGATGTGCCGACCCCGACCTTCATGCGCGCGCCCGGCGAGGCACCTGGCTCGTTCGCGCTGGAGTGCGCGCTCGACGAGCTCGCCGAGGCATCCGGCATCGACCCGATCGCGCTGCGCGTCCGCAATGAACCCGACCGGGGCCCCGTCTCCGGCCTGCCGTTCAGCAGCCGCAATCTGGTCGCCTGCTACGAGGAGGGCGCCCGCCGGTTCGGCTGGGCGGACCGGGATCCGCGTCCGGGGCTGCGCCGCGAGGGACGGTGGCTGCTCGGAACGGGTATGGCGGCGGCCAGCTTCCACTCGGGGGCGGGCCCGTCCACGGCGGGTGTGACGGCGGAGGCGGACGGCACCTTCACCGTGCGCATCAACGCGGCGGACATCGGGACCGGCGCCCGGACCGGCATCGCCCTGGTCGCCGCGGACGCGCTGGCGGTGGATCCGGACCGGGTCCGGGTGGTCATGGCGGACAGCGACCTCGGCCCGGCGATGATCGCCGGTGGCTCGATGGGCATGCGCTCCTGGGCGTGGGCGGTGTCGATCGCGGTGCGCGAGCTGCGCGAGCGGCTGGCCCTGGGCGGCGACATCCCGCCCGAGGGAATCACCGCGCGGTCCGACACCTCCGAGGCGATCGGCGCCCTGTCGAAGAAGGAACGGCACTCCTTCGGGGCGCAGTTCGCCGAGGTGGCCGTGGATGTCACCAGCGGAGAGGTCCGGGTGCGGCGGATGCTCGGGATCTTCGCGGCGGGCCGGATCGTCAACCCCCTGACCGCGCGCAACCAGCTCGTCGGCGGGATGGTCTGGGGCATTTCCATGGCCCTGCACGAGGAGGCGGTCCGGGACCGGGCCTCGGGCGGCCATGTCGGACCGGACCTCGCGGGCTATCACTTCGCCGCGAACGCCGATGTGCCGCTCATCGAGGCGGACTGGGTGGACGACCCGGACCCGGACGACCCGGTCGGCATCAAGGGCGTCGGTGAGATCGGCATCGTGGGAGCCGCGGCGGCCATCGCCAACGCGGTGTGGCACGCCACCGGCGTCCGCCACCGCAACCTGCCGATCCGCCCGGACCGGGTCCTGTCGGCGGGGACGAACGTGCCGGAGCCCGGCCACCGAGGCTGACCCATCGTCGAATGTTCGGCGCCGGCCGGGCCCACAGCCCGGCCGGCGCCGAACCGCGTTCTCGGCCGGATACCGCCGATCGGCTGGCGCTGTGCGGCGATCCAGTCATCTTGACGCCCTGCCCGATGCCCTCCGGGCCCCGCGGGGAACATTCGCCCAACCCGAGGAGAGCAGAGAGGACACCGATGAGCGACGACTTCGTGCTGGACGTGACCAAGATCCGCGACGAGGCCCGCCGGAAGATGGCGGCCGGACCGGTGACGGACACCTACGGTCTGGACAAGGACCGGGTCATCGGCATCCTCAATGACGTCATCGCGACCGAGGTGGTGTGCTGGCTGCGCTACACCCGCCACGCCATCTCCGCCAGCGGGATCGACCGCGCCCAAGTCTCCTCGGAGTTCACCGAGCACGCGAAGGAGGAGATGCAGCATGCGCTGCGCGCCGCCGAACGCGTCTCCCAGCTCGGCTCCGACCCCGACTTCGACCCCGCCTCGCTGGCCCAGCGCGCCCACACCGACTACACCACACCGCCCGACAACGACCTGAAGGCGATGCTGGAGCACAATCTGCTCGCCGAGCGCATCGTGATCGCCAGCTATCAGGAGATCATCCGCTGGCTGGGCGATCACGACCCGACCACCCGCCGGCTGATGGAGTCGATCCTGGAGGAAGAGGAGGAGCATGCCGACGATCTGGTGGACCTGATCGGCGTCTGACGGCTGCGGTGGTTCGGCCCATGACCACGCGGTGGCCCCGCCCACTCTGCTGCCTCATCGTGATCGCCCTGTCCTCGGCCCTGCTCGCCGGGTGCGGGGAGGACGACGACCACGGCCGGAGCTGTTCCGGCCGTACGGGCAAGGACCTCTCCAGCCGCACCGTGGCCGGTGGCGATCTGTGGCAGAAGAAGCTGCGGTGCGTCAATCTCGAACGGTCCACCCTGACCGGGCTGGTGTCCGAGGCCAATCTGCGGCGCGGCAATCTCTACGCGGCGCGGCTGGCCGGGGTGTCGCTGGAGAACGTCGATCTGCGGGGCGCCGACCTCCGGCGCGCGAACCTCGGCTCCGCCACCCTCTCGCAGGTCGATCTGCGCGGCGCCGATCTGAGCGGCGCCAGGCTCGACAGGGGTCTGCTCACCGACGTCAGCTTCGAGGGCGCACAGCTCGACGGCGTGGAGCTGCGGGCGGCGTCCCTCACCCATGTCGGCCTCAACGGAGCGGATCTGAGCGGCGCCGATCTGGGCGGAGCCACGGTGTCCGACTCCGATCTGCGCGGCGCGCGGCTGCGGGATGCCGATATCTCGACCACGAGCTGGGAGAACGTCCTGTGCCCGGACGGCTCGCGGTCGAGCGCCCGGAATTCCTGCGCCGACCATCTGAGCCGGGCCGACTCCCGGGCGGCGGGTCAGTTCCCCGCGCCGTCGGCCGCCTTGCCGGATTCGCCCTGAGACGCCTTCTGCGCGACACGGTGCGCCTGTTCGAGCCCTGCCATATAGGCGTCCAGATAGCCGGCGTCCGACAGCCTGGCGCACGGTCCGGGGACGGGGTGGGAGCGGACCGCTCCGCCCTTGTGGGCGGCGGCCCGGTCGGCGATGGCATCGACACAGCGCCGGGTGATGTCGGCCTTCTCGGCGGCGGCCGGGGTGCCGCTCGGGTCGCGCTTGTCCCCCGTGTCACCACCGCCGGAACAGCCGGTCAGCAGCAGGGTGATGGCGATGACGGCCGCGGCTTCGAGGGTACGGGTGCGCATATGTCTCCCCAGGGCGTCGATGGTGGGGTGCATCATGCGGCGCCGGGGCGGCGGGGCGGGAGTGCCGGGTCACCGTTGTGATGAAACGGTGACCGAACGGGCGTACAGGGCGATCCGGCACACCCGACCGGAGCGGGCACAGGATGTCGGGTCCGGCAGAGTGCGGACTTCCTACCGTGAGGGGCGTCAGGGAAGGAGACCGAGGTGCTGGAGCGGCTGAACAAGGCCCTGGAACATATCGAGTCGCATCTCGATCAGCGGATCGAGACGGCCGAGTTGGCGCGGATCGCGGTGACGTCGGAGTACCACTTCCGCCGGCTGTTCTCCGCGCTGGCGGGGATCCCGCTGTCGGAGTACATCCGGCGCAGGAGGCTCACCATCGCGGGGGCCGAGGTGCTCGCCGGGGAGCGGACGCTCCTGGAGATCGCGGTGCGCTACGGCTACGGCTCGGGCGAGGCGTTCGCGCGTGCGTTCCGGGCCATGCACGGTGTGGGGCCGGGTGACGCCCGGCGGGCAGGTGCCGTACTGCGCTCCCAGCCGCGGATGTCCTTCCGCCTCATTGTCGAAGGGAGCAGCAGCATGCGATACCGGGTCGTGGAGAAGGAGCGATTCCAGGTGGTCGGCAAGAAGGTCCGGGTCCCGCTCGTCCATGAGGGGGTGAATCCGCGGATCGCGGAGTTCATCCGAGGTATCGGCCAGGAGACGATCGGGCGGATCACCGCCCTGTCCGATCAGGAGCCGGAGGGGATCCTGGGAGTGAGCGACAACCTCGACCCGAGCCGGGCGGAGGGCACCGAACTCGACTACTACCACGCGGTGGTGACCGGAGCCGCCGCCCCCGAGGACCTGGACGAGCTCGTCGTCCCGGCGGGAACATGGGCCGTCTTCGAGAACTCCGGGCCGTTCCCGCAGGCGCTCCAGTACCTGTGGCGGGACGTCTTCACCCAGTGGTTCCCGTCCAACCCGTACCAGAGCAGGCCGGGGCCGGAGATTCTGCGCACCCGGCTGTCGCAGGACGCGGCGCGGGCGGACGCGGAGCTGTGGATCCCCGTGGAGCGGACCGCGGTCTGACACTCCGCCCGGCCGTCACGACGGCCGGGCGGAGCCGCGTCTCCTGGACGGCCGGGCGGAGCCCGCGTCTCAGATGCGCCCCCGCGGGCCGTGAGCCCCTCGGACCAGGCCGGCGATGAGCGCGAGGAAGGGGATGACGCCGAGGACGATGCTCACGCCCACGCCACCACCGGTGACGAGGGTGAAGTTGGAGAACACCAGCCACAGCGCGGTCAGCAGTCCGGCCACGGCCAGCAGCGGGGCGATCCGGGTCTGCCAGGGCCTGCCCGCGGAGAGCTGGGCGTTGCGCGCGAAGAAGGCGACCACGGCGACGGACGTGATGAGCATGAGCAGGATCATGCCCACCGTCGCCAACCCCGCCATGGAGCCGAAGACACCCACCAGCGGATCCAGTCCGATGACGGCGCAGGCGACGACCAGGGCCAGCGCGGTGACGGTCTGGACGACCGAGGAGACGGACGGCGAGTGGTGGCGCGGGTGGACGACGCCCAGCCGTGCGGGGAGGAGGTCCTGGCGGGCGAGGGTGAAGGTGTAGCGGGCGATGACGTTGTGGAAGGACAGCACGCAGGCGAAGAGGCTGCTGAGCAGCAGTACCTGCATGACGTCCCGCAGCGCGGTGCCGACGTAGGTCTGGGCGGTGTCCATGAGCATGTTGCCCTGGCTGTCCACGGTCTTCTGGGCCACGGCCGAGGCGTCATCGGTGCCCGCCGCCAGGACCAGCGCCCAGCAGGACAGCGTGTAGAAGCCGCCGATGATCAGGACGGCGAGGTAGGTGGCCCGGGGGATGGTCCGCTCCGGGTCACGGGCCTCGTCCCGGAAGACGGCGGTGGCCTCGAAACCGATGAATCCGGTGATCGCGAACAGCACGGCCACGCCCAGCGGTCCGGAGAGCGCCGCATGCGGGGTGAACGACTCGACGTTGACACCGTGGGCGCCGCCCCGGGCGAAGATCCCCGCGTCCAGGACCAGCACCACCACGATCTCCAGGACGAGTGCGACGCCGAGGACCTTGGAGCTGAGGTCGATATGGCGGTAGCCGAGGAGGGCCACGATGCCCAGGGCTGCGAGCGCCCATACCCACCAGGGCAGGGTGGGCCCGCCGAAGGTGTGCAGGACATCGTTGACGGCCCAGCCCAGGTAGCCGTAGACACCGACCTGGATCGCCGTGTACGCGACGAGCGCGACGGCGGCCGTGCCCACTCCGACGCGGTCCCCCAGGCCACGGGTGGCGTAGGCGTAGAAGGCGCCGGCCTGCGGAACGTGGGGCGTCATGGTGACGAAGCCGACCGCGAACACCAGCAGGACCAGCGAGGCGAGGGCGAAGCCGACGGGGGCTCCGGCGCCGGGGCCGCCCGCGATGGCGAGCGGGACATTGCCGCCGACCACCGTCAGGGGCGCGGCGGCGGCGATCACCATGAAGACGATGGCACCGGTGCCGAGCCGCCCCGACAGATTCGCTTGTGCCGATTGCCGGGTGGAGGACGCGTGCGCGTCGGAGTCGGTCAGCATGACGGGTCCTTGGTGGCGCGGGCGGACGGGGTGAAGAGGTCTGGCCGGAGGTCGGCCAGGTACGGATTGGCCTTGCGCGCTTGCCGGACCGTGTGTGGGTCCACGGTCGCGAAGAGCAGCCGGTTGCCGTGTTCGACGCTGTCCAGCACGGTCGCCGACGGGCTCACGATGGAGCTGCGGCCGACGTAGCGCAGTGAACCCTCGTCGCCGTCATGGTTGACGTAGGCGATGTAGATCTGGTTTTCCCAGGCGCGCACCCTCAGCAGGTGCTCGGCGATGAACTCGTACGGTTGCATCTGGGCGGTCGGGACCGCGACGAGGTCCGCGCCGGCGAGGGCGGCGGCCCGCACGTTCTCCGGGAACTCCACGTCGTAGCAGATCAGCATCGCGATCCGGACGCCCTCGTAGTCGATGACGGGGGCGGGCCGGTCGCCCGGGGTGAAGTACCTGCGGTCGAGTTCGCCGAAGAGATGGTTCTTGCGGTGCCGGGCGAGGACCGCTCCGGCCGGGTCGATGAAGAAGGCGCTGTTGTAGCAGGCGCCGGAGTCGTACTCGGGCGCCCCGAGGACGAGCGCGATGCCGTGGGAGGCGGCGATTTCCCGGGCCGGTGACAGCAGGTCGGTGCGGGCCAGATCCCGGACGGCGTCCCCGATGTCGTAGCCGGTGACGAACAGCTCGGTGGTGATCAGCAGTTCGGCGCCTTCGGCGCGGGCCCGGCGGCACGCCGCGTCCAGTTCGTGGAGGTTGGCGTCGACGTCGCCGGGCGTTCCCGCCGTCTGCAGTCCGGAGATCTTCATCAGTGCCTTTGGAGTGGGCGTCCAGGGGTGAATGCGAGCCATGAAAACATGCTCACTTTGATCAGGTAAACCCCCGGAGGTCACGGTTCCGCAAAGCGGCGGCCCTCGTCCGCAGGCCGTGAGGAGGCCACGAGGCCCCTACTCTGAGGGCATGGCGATCCAGGAACCGTCCGGCGCACCGAGCGCCCTGACCAGCAGCGCCCTCGCCGCGATCCGCCGCACCAGCGCCGTCGACACCGTTCGGGCCCGGATCTCCCTGGCGGTCGACCTGGGCCTGCTGGCGCCCGGCGAGCGGCTGCCCAACGTCCGGGCCACGGCGGCGGCGCTCGGAGTCGGCGAGATCACCGTCCGCCGGGCCTTCGGCACCCTGGAGCGCGAAGGCGTGGTCGAGCGGCGCCCGGGGCGCACGGGCGGCACCTTCATCGCGGAGCGGCCCCGCCGCCGCACCGTGGCACAGGTCGCCGCGTACCGGGAGGACAGCGAACGGGTCCACCGGCTGATCGACGAGCGCATCGTGCTGGAGTCCGGTTTCGCGCATCTGGCCGCCGAGCGGCTCGATCGGACCGGGCTCGACCGGCTCGATCAATGCATCCGGGAGATGGACGCGGCCGAGAGCTGGGCCGAGTTCCACGCCAGCGACCAGCGGTTCCATCTGGCCCTCGCCGAGGGCGCCGGACTGTCCGCCGCCCTGGGGATGTACCAGCGGGTCACCGGAGAGCTGTACGCGTACTTCCTGCCGTACCCGATGGACTACCTCCGCAGCAGCAACGAGCAGCACAAGGCCATCCGGGCCGCGCTCGGCGCGCAGGACGCCACCTTGGCGGCCGGCCTCCTCCGGGACCATGTCGCGGAGCTCCACCACTCGATGTACGTCGGCCTCGCGGACACCGCCGAGCGGGGCGCCGACGGCTGACACCGGCGCCGCCCTCGCCGGAAGTCGCCCCGAGTGGTGCGTCAGACGCCGCCCCGGTCAGCCACGGAGGATCTTCAGCACCTGGCCGCGGCTGCTGGGCTGTGAGATCGGTCCTCCTTGGCGGTAGCCGGTGTCAGCGGCCGGTGAATCCGTCGATCCGCTCGCGGAGGATGTCGGCGTGGCCGGCGTGCCGGCCGGTCTCCTCGATCATGTGCACCAGGACCCAGCGCATCGACGGCGCCGCGCCCCGGCGCGGGGCTCGCGGAGCGGGGAGAGCCAGATCGGGGCAGGCGTCGATGACCCGGTTCGCCCGCTCGACGGTCTTGCGGTAGTCGGCGAGCACGCCGTCGATGGTGTCCTGTGCGGACGGCCGCATGGTCGCGGGCCAGTCGCCGGCATCCTCACCGAGGAAGTAGAACCGCTCGACGAACGCCAGGTGCTTGAGCAGTCCGAGAAGGCTGGTGCCCGAGGGCACTCCGCCCGTTCGGACCTGCGGTTCCGATACGCCCGCGACCTTGTCCGCGACCGAGTTCCGCAGATAGTCGAGGAAGGCCCGCAGGGTGGCCTTCTCATCGGGGCCGGTCGCCGGAGGGCCGGTGTCCTTCACCCGGGTCCGGGATCGCTGGGCACTGTTTCCTTGCATCGAGTCACTCTCCTGCGTCGTGAAGTCGGGTGGTTCAGGCGGCCATTCGGCGGTCGCGCCGCTGGACGAGCAGGACGTTGTCGATGACGGTGGCGGTCTCACCAGCGGGTCCGGTGGCCTGGCGGCCGGGCATCTCGGCGCGCAGCACGGACCAGTGCGCGGGGTCGAGATCGAGTTCGGCGGCGATCTCGGTGGGCGTGGGGTAGTGGATGTCGGGGTCCTGGTTCCACGACCAGGGCGCGGTGGAGCCGTGATCGACGATCAGCAGGAGACCGTCAGGGCGCAGCGCCCCTGCGGCGGTGCGCAGGACTCGGCTGCGGGGCAACGAGAACGGGGTGTGGAAGTACTGGGCGGAGACCAGATCGAACTGGCCGGCCGGGAAACTGCCGGCCAGATCGTGCTGTTCGGTGGCCACCCGGTCCGCGACGCCGAGATCGCGGGCGCGCTCCCGCACCCGTTCGACGGCCGTGGTGGAGATGTCCACGGCGGTGACGTGCCAGCCCTGCTGGGCCAGCCAGATGGCGTCGCCGCCGGGGCCGCAGCCCAGATCCAGGGCGGCACCGGGGCGCAGCGGTGCGGCGGTCTCGGCGAGCAGCGGGTTGACATGTGCGTCCCAGGCGCGCCGGGTGCCGTAGTGCCGCTCCCAGAACTGTTCGGCGTCCGCGTCCGCAGTGCCCTGATCCCCGGCGTGGGCAGTGAGTCGTCGGCCTTGCGTGGAATCCATCTGAGTCGCCCCTCCGTCGGCCGGCGTGCCGAGCGTGATCCGATACGCGCCTTCGCCGCCGGTGATGTACCGACAGCCTCGACGCCGCCATTTCGCTCTTGCAAGAAAAGTTGCGGATCCGCATCATCGGGGGATGGACAACCCGGACAACCCCGCGGAAGACGTTCTGGCCGGAGTCGGGCCGCGACTGCGTGCCCTGCGCCGGGCGCGGAGCGCCACACTGGCGGCGCTGGCGAACGAGACCGGCCTCACGGCGAGCACCCTGTCCCGGCTCGAGAACGGCAAGCTCCGCCCCACGCTGGAGCAGCTGCTGCCGCTGGCCCGGGCGCACGGCGTCCCGCTCGACGATCTCGTCGCGGCACCGCCCACCGGCGACCCGCGCATCCACTTGCGGCCGGTGCGGCGGTCCGGGCTGGTGATGGTGCCGCTGACCAGGCGGGCCGGCGGTGTCCAGGCGTACAAGGTGATCTATCCGCCCGCCGGCCGGTCACCCACGATGAAGCTGCAGACCCACGAGGGGTACGAGTGGTTCTACGTCCTCGACGGACACGTCAGGTTTCTGCTCGGCGAGCGGGAGTTCCGGCTCGGAGCCGGTGAGGCGGCGGAGTTCGACACCCGCATACCGCACTGGATCGGCAGCGCCGACGGCCGGTCCGCGGAGGTGCTCACCCTCTTCGGCGCGCAGGGAGAGCGCGCGCATCTGGCACCGGCCGGGCACTGACCGTCCCGGGAGCCGTCTGTGGCTGACTCCACAGATCACATGGTGAGACCGGGGTCCAGTTTTTGAAATCCGGACCATATCCTCGTCTTCATGTCCGCACCCGCCCGTCCGCTGCGTCTCGCGCTGTTCGCGAACTCGGCGTGGTGCGTCGACGACGGCCTCTGTCGCCGCTGAGCCGGAACCGGCCGGTTTCCCCACCGCGCGCCGCCGCCCGGCGCCGCGCCGCCCGGCCGGGCCCTCCCGCCCAGCGTGATGCCCCCCTTTCGAACGTCTCCGGAGTCCGCACGTGACCACCGCCCCGCCCGCCGAGGCAGCGAAGACCGCCGCGCTGCTGTCCCCCTCACCCACCTCCGTGCCCCGGCCGGAGGCGCCCGCCGCGCCGCCGGTGCGCCGGGTGCCGCTCGCCGTGTCCGGGCTGCTCGGCGCGGCGCTGACCGCGTATGTGTGGTCCGCCCACGGGGCCATGCCCGGCGTTCTGCTGCTGCTCGGCCTCGCCCTGGGAATCGCCCTCTTCCACTCCCGCTTCGGCTTCACCTCCGCCTGGCGGCAGCTGGTGGCCGTCGGCAACGGCACCGGCCTGCGCGCCCACACTCTGCTGCTGGGCACCACGGCCACGCTGTTCGCCCTGCTCATCGGCACGAAGACCGGGCTGTTCGGGTCCGTGCCGGCGCCCTCGGGCGGACCGCTGGGCTTCGGGCTGCTGATCGGCTCGTTCGTCTTCGCGGTCGGCATGCAGCTCGGTGGGGCCTGCGCCTCCGGCACCCTCTTCGCGGTCGGCTCGGGGCAGACGTCGATCGTGCTCACGCTCGGTGGCTTCATCGGCGGTGCGACCCTGGCCGCCTGGCAGTTCGACCTGTGGAAGGACCTGCCGTCGCTGGAGCCGGTCGTCATGGCGGACCACATCGGCTGGTTCGGCTCCTGGGCGGTGACGATCCTCGTGCTCGCCGCCATCGTCCTGGTCAGCCGTAGCGTCCAGGCCCGCCGCAACCCGCCGCCGATCGGTCCGGTGCCCTCCGCGCGCGGTGCCGCCGCCCGCGTCCTGCGCGGCTCCTGGCCGCTGGCGGTCGGCGCCCTGGCGCTGGCCGTGCTGGGCGCCGGGGTGCTGCTCGTCTCGGGCGGCGCCTGGGGCGTCACCAGTGCCTTCAGCCTGTGGGGCGCGGAGCTGGTACGCGCGCTCGGCGGCCACCCGGAGAGCTGGAGCTGGTGGCAGCAGCCCGGGAACAAGGAGATGCTCGCCGGGCCGGTGCTCGCCGACAAGACCAGTCTCACCGACATCGGCATCATGATCGGCGCGGCGGTCGCCGCGGCGCTCGGCGGCACCTGGACGCTCCACCGCGGCGTGCCGTGGCGGACGGCGACCGCGGCGGTGCTCGGCGGCGTGCTGATGGGCATCGGTGCCCGGCTGGCGGGGGGCTGCAACATCGGCGCCTACCTCGCGGGCATCGCCTCCGGCAGCCTGCACGGCTGGGTCTGGGGCGGCTTCGCCCTCCTCGGCACCTGGGCCGGGCTGAAGCTGCGGCCGCTCTTCGGGCTCGGGAACCCGAAGCCGGGCGACGGCGTCTGCTGACCGCGACGGCCCCCTCCTTGGCCGGAAGTGGTCCATGTTCGGGGGTCGTTCATGCACACGCCATGTAAATGATCCATCGTCAGGGCGGTGTGCCGGTCCACCGACCGGCCCCGCAGCTGACGAAGGGTTGCTCACGATGGTCCCGTTCCATGCCGCTCCCCCGCGCCGTACCCGCCGGGTCGTCCACGCCGCCGCGCTGGCGCTGGTGGCCGGCGCCACGACGCTGTCCGCACTCCCGGCCTCCGCGGTGGCCGGGAACGCGGACTACGGCACGCCGACCATCAAACCGGCCACCTCGTACCTGTCCGGCGCCGTCGGCGCCACCGGCGACCCGACGGTGACCGTGAAGGTCGGCCAGAGCGGCGCCGACGCGGACGCGCTCACCATGTCCGCGACCGCCACCACCCACGGCTCGGTCGCGGAGACCGGGGACGTCACGGTGACCAGCACCGGCGCCACCCGCGAGGTGGCCGTACGGGCGCGCGGCAAGGGCTACACCGACCTCACCCTCAAGGTGAACGGCCTCGGCGGCAAGAGCGCCACCACCACCCTGCACTACGCGGCCTCCGGCGCCGTGGGCAACGCCACCGACACCCGCTACCTGACCGGCTCCAGCGACTCCTCCGCCGCCGTGGACGTCGGCGACGGCTACATGGTCGTCGCCGACGACGAGTCCAACGTCCTGCGCCTGTACCGCCGTGACGCGTCCGGCGCGCCGGTGCGCACCTGGGACGTCAGCTCCGGCCTCGATGTCGACAAGGAGATCGACATCGAGGCCGCGGCCCGCGTCGGCGACACCATCTACTGGACCGGCTCGCTGGGCAACAACAAGGACGGCGAGCCGAAGAAGGACCGCTTCACCCTCTTCACCACTGCCGTCTCCGGTTCGGGCGCCGACACCGAGCTCGAGGTCGGCGGCTCGTATCAGGACCTGCGCGAGGACCTGGTGGACTGGGACAAGGCCAACGGCGACCGGCTCGGCTTCGCCAAGGGCACCGCGGACGGCCAGGTGCCCAAGCAGATCGACGGATTCAACGTCGAGGGCCTGGAGTTCGCGCCCGGCTCCGACTCCACCGCGTACATCGGCTTCCGGGCGCCACTGGTGCCGCCCGCCGACGGCGGCAAGGCGCTGCTGGTCCCGGTCACCAATGCCGACGAGCTGGCCCGGTCCGGCAGCGACAAGGACACCCACGCCACCTTCGGCGCCCCGATCACCCTCGACCTCGGGGGCCTGAGCGTGCGCGACATCCGCCGCAACGACAAGGGCCAGTACCTGATCGTGGCGGGTTCCTGGGCGGCCGAGGACAACAGCGCCCCGTACGCGCTCTACTCCTGGGACGGCGTCGCCGGACACCAGCCGGTCAAGCGGCGCGACCTGCCGACGGCCGACCCGGGCGGCTGGGAGATCGTGGTGGACGTGCCCGACCTCTCGGCTCCCGGCGCCCGGGCCCAGGTCATCACCGACAGCGGCTCGGCCGACCTGTACGGGGACGGCACCGAGGCCAAGGACCTGGAGCACGAGGAGTGGAAGAAGTCCCGGTCGGTCAGCTTCCCCCTGAACCCCTGAACCCCTGACCCGGTTGCCCGGCCCGGTTGCCGGGCGCTGTCCTTGACGGTGGCTCAGCAGCCGATCCGGGAGGTGCCGACGGCCACGTCGTCGTACCAGAGAGTGTCGTCGCCCTCGCCGTAACTCTCCCAGCCCAGCCGCAGATCGCCCGGGGCGGGCCGCCACCCGCCCCGGCTCAGCCATTGCTGGTCGACGTCCTGGGTCGGGGTGCCGTCCACCACCAGGCCGGTGACGAGCGCGCCGTTCACCCAGGTGTCCAGGCGGCCCGCGGTGCGGTCGAGGCGGAACTCCAGACAGGTCCAGGTGTTGACGGGCAGCGGGGTGCTGAGCGCGACGCCCGCCGGGCTCTGGGCGGGGAGAGTGGCGTCGTCCGACTCGCGGTTCCACTGCAATGCCTTGTTCTGACCCCCCATGCGCAGGTCCCTGCCGTTGTCGTTGGCGTCGCGCAGGGCGGCGAACGTGACGTGCTGGGCGGGCAACGCGGTGGTGTGGCGGACCCAGAAGCGTCCGTAGAGGTCGCCACCGGACGGCAGACCGGACAGCGAGGTGCCGGCGAAGGCGTGGTTGCAGTATCCCGCCTTGCCCGTGATCCGCACCGACGTGGTGCCGCCGTGAGCCGTCGTGGTGTCCACGGTGGCGGTGCCGGAGCCGGAGCAGTTGGCGACGGTCGTGGTCCAGCGGCCCGCGGGGGTGGTACCGGTCTGGGACTCGAAGTCCTCGCAGAAGCCATTGGCGGCGCAGGCCGCCGGTTGTGCCGAGGCCCGTGGCGCGGCCGGGGTGGTCAGCGCCAGCGCCACGGCCACCGCGGCGGCGGCAAGGGCGCGGTGTGGTGTGGGGGTCATGGCGGATCCTTCGGCTGGTCAGGACGATCCAGAGCTTGGGAGCGCTCCCATCACGCCCGGCACTGTAGCCCGTCCATGACAAACCCGGAAGGCCGGGCGTCCGCGGAACCGGTGCGCGAGCCCCCTGGGCTACGCGGTCACCAAAAGGTTCCCCAGTCACCGAAAAGTGCGTTCTTCCATGTCAGCGGCCACTCTCCTACGGTTTCCGGGTAACCAAGAGAGAGCGCGTCCCCGTGGGCTCCGCGGAAGCGAGCCCGTGGGCTCCCCTGATGAGAAGGCAGGCAGCATGGCCATCACCCTGGTAAACCCCAGCGGATTGCCGGAGATCGAGGTGTACCGGCAGGTGTCGATCGCGACCGGGTCGAGGCTGGTCCATATCGCCGGGCAGGTCGCCTGGGATGCAAACGGGGTCACGGTCGGCGAAGGCGACCTCGCCACTCAGGTCGAGCGGTGCTACCTCAACATCGGCACCGCCCTGGCCGAGGTCGGCGGCTCCTTCGACGATGTGGCGAAACTGACCGTCTACGTCGTCGACTGGACGCCCGACAAGATGCCCCTGTTCCTGGAGGGGGCGGCTCGGGCGGCCGCGAAGCTGGGGGTCACCCCGGTCCCGCCGGGCACACTGCTGGGGGTCGCGGCGCTGGACGTCCCCGAGCATCTGGTCGAGATCGAAGCCACCGCGGTCCTCGACTGACGTGACCGCCGACGTGGCCCCGCAGGAGGCGGGGCCACCGCGCGGTCGCAGTGAGTGCTCCCCCGATCAGGCGTCGAAGCGGCGGCGGGAGTCCTCGATGTGGCCGAGGTAGGTGTGGGTCCAGCCGCACATGCCGTCGACCGTCGCGCGCAGGGCCCGGCCCGCCTCGGTGAGGGTGTACTCGACCCGGGGCGGCACGGTGGGGTGCACCTTCCGCTCGACCAGGCCGTTGCGCTCCAGCATGCGCAGGTTCTGGGTGAGCATCTTGTGGCTGATGCCCTCGACCTCGTTCCGCAACTCGCTGAAGCGCAGGGTGCGTTCCCCGAGGAACTCGATGATCAGGAACGCCCACTTGTTGGCGACATCCGCGAAGATCTCCCGCGCCAAGGAGTCCGCGCGCATCAGATCGGCGTCCTCGGGCGAGCCGGTGTACTGCTTGGTGCCCATGGGGCCACTCTCCTACAGCTCCCGAGTCACCACAAGAGAGCACGGAGGCGGAGGGCCGGCCCCGGCGCGTCCGCGGCTCGGGTCAGATGAGCCGGTCGGCCGCTTCGATGCGGTCGCGGATCACCGCCGTCAGCCGGTAACGGCGGCCGCCGGGGAAGTCAGCATCGCCATGACGGTGTCGACCGTGGTGGTGATGCGGTCGCGCTGGCCCTCGCCCGCGCACGACAGCACCTTCAGGCCGCTGTTGAGCGAGGCCAGCATGGTCGCCGCCGAACTCGGATCGACGCCGGGCGCCAGCTTGCCCTGTGCGCGGGCCCTCAGCAGCGCACCGAAGAGCGCGGTCTCGAGGCGGCTTCGGTTGCCCTCCAGGCGCCGCGAGATCTCGGGGTCGGAATCCCCGTGCTCCACCGTGGCGTTCACCGCGAAGCAGCCCTGGGGCGTACCCGGCTTCGGGGCTGCCGCGCTGGTCTCCAGCAGATCCCGGACGGCATCCAGGGCGGACGCACGCGACGCCAGGATGTCGGCCGGGCTCGGCGCGGCGGCGCCGGAGAGAAAGCGGTCGAGCGCGGCCAGATACAGTCCGCGTTTGGACCCGAAGGTCCCGTACAGACTTGCCCGCGCGATTCCCAGGCCGTCCACCAGGTCGCTGGTGGACGTTCCCTCATAGCCATTGCGCCAGAACAGCCGCATCGCGGCGTCCAGCGCCGCCTCGGGGTCGAATTCCTTCCTCCGTGCCATACCGGCACACAAACCTTTCGAGATCGATCAGTCAATTTTACGGGGAGGTGGTGCCGCGGACGACGTCCGGCCGCCGGCTGGGCGCTGCCCGAGGGCAGCGCCCTCCGTCAGACGGCGGACGACGATCCGGGGCCGGCCGTGGCCCAGGGCGGAACGGCCGTCACCGCCGCGCCCGGCGAGCGCTCCGCTGACGGACGCGCGGGCGCATCGCCTTGCGGGCGTCGATGGCCAGGACCTCGAAGTTCTCCCCGGTGCTGTTCACCCGGCCGAAGAGGTTGTCCGGGCCCGAGATGCAGATCTTGGTGATGCCGTGCTCCCGCATCGTCTCCACCATGTCCGGCCAGCGGATCGGGCAGTTGAAGGTGTCGAGCAGCATGGTGCGCACCCGCTCCGCGTCGGTCAGCAGCGCGCCGTTCTGGTCGGAGACGACCGGGAGCTTGGGGTCGGCCAGCTCGAAGCTGCCGAAGACCTCTTCCTCCGCCTTGCGGCGCAGGTCGCCGAACGAGGGGGCGTGTACGGGCGGCCACATCGTGTACATGTTGTAGCCGCCGAGGTCGCCGATCCGCTTCTTGAACCGGTCGAGCACGGGCTCGCGCAGGGACACGAGATAGAAGCCCTTGTCGATATAGCCGGAGACGTCGTGCCACTCCCCCTCGTCGTCCAGTTCGCCCAGCGCCTTGCGAAGGCTCTCCTCGGGGGTGTGGATCACGCAGTGCGTAACGGCCTCACGGTGCTCCTGCGCGAAGTACTCCTCCTCGCAGCGGGCCAGCTCGGCGGTGAGCCGCACGGTCTCCTCGAAGGGCAGGGACCCCGCGTAGGTCACCGCGGCCCGCTGGCCGAAGCTCGGTCCGGCGCACAGCTCGGGCTTCTCTCCCAGCGTCTCCTCCGCCCAGTCGGCGAGCGAGAGGCAGACGGTCAGGAAGGCTATCTGGGTGTGGGCGGCGTACTGCCCCTCCTCGTCGCCGTCCGACTGGCGGTACCGGTCGAAGACGGAGTACCCCACCACCTCGTCGGCGATCGCGAGCCGGCGCCGGGCATGGGGGTTGGTCAGCAGGAACTCGCCCACGTCGGTGAAGCGGAAGGGCCCCATCCCGGGGAAGACGAACGCCGTGCGGCCCGGCTGTGACTCCGTTGCCCGGGACTCTGTCGCCTGGGGCTCGGGGGTCTCGGACTCTGTCGCCTGTGGCTCTGTCATGCCTTCGCTCCGGGTGCCAGGTCGAGAGCGAGCTGCTCGAGTTGTCGCTTGTCGGGCTTGCCGTTGCGGTTCAGCGGGAATCGCTCCAGGACGTGAATGCGGTTGGGGTGCTCGAAGGCGGGCAGCAGGGAGTTGATCGGCTCCCGCCAGAACCGCGACTCCCGCTGCTGCTCGTCCTCCACGAAGAAGACGAGCTGGCAGCCGCGCTGCTCGTCGGGGACGGGCACGACCTTGACGAGACAGCCGCCCGCGGCCAGCTTGTGCTCGATGATCTCGGGGTAGAGCGTGTGGCCGTTGCGGTGCACCGCGGACTTCCGGCCGAGGACGAAGAGATTGTCCCCGCCGTCGAGATAGCCGAAGTCGCCGGTGGGGTACCAGTCGGTCTTGTCCGGGTCGACGGGGGCCACCGTGCCGTCGACCGCCAGGTAGCCCTCCATCAGGTCGGGCGAGTGGACCTGGATCTCCCCGACCTCGCCCGAGGGGAGGGCGGCGCCCTCGTCGTCCACGATCCGCAGCTTCAGGCCCTCGACGGCCCGCCCGCAGGCGACGACGTTGTCCTCGGTCGCGAAGGCCACGTTTCCGGCCTCGGTGCTGCCGTAGCTGTCCAGCAGGGGCAGCCCGAACTTCTTGACGTAGTCGCCGACCAGACCGGGGTCCAGCGGGGCCGCCCCGCTGCAGAACATGCGGACACCGGACAGCTCGTCCGCCAGGGCGGACTTACGGCCCATCATGTTGAGCATGCTGCGGTAGCTGGCCGGGGTGGCGTCGACCACCGTCGCCCCGCAGGTGCCCGCCATGGTCATCGCCCGGTCCAGACGCCGGTAGGGCGCGATGACCAGCGAGCACTTGACCAGCCAGGCGATGAGCACCATGGACAGCCCGTACTGGTGGGAGAAGGGCAGCAGCGGCAGCAGGACGTCGTCGGAGCGGTGGCCCACCTGCTCGGCGTTGCGCTCCAGGTTCTTCAGGAACTTCGCCCCGGTCTTGACGACGCCCTTGGGCTCCCCGGTGGACCCGGAGGACCACATGATCAGGCCGTCGGGCAGCTCGCACCAGGTGTCGAAGGACAGCCGCCGCTCGGCGGGGGACTGATCCACGCCCGCCACGAGCAGCTCGTAGACGGTGACCCGGGCCGGGCCGCTCTCGGGCATCGGGGTGTCGTCGTCGACCACGCATATCTTGACGCCGGCCCGGTCACAGATGCGCTGTGTCGCCTCCGCCCGCTCCTGGTGGTCGACCATGACGATCGACGCGCCGACGTGCATCAGGGCGAGGAGGGCCCCCACATAACCGGCGGAGTTGCCTGCCTTCAGCATGACCCGGGTGCCGTCGCTGACGCCACGCTCGCGGAGCGCGTCGGCGATGCCCAGGGCCCGCTGCTCGAACTCGGGAAGCGTGTGCACCGCTTCCGTCGTAAAGAGCTTTGCGGTCATCGGGTTTCACTGTGCCTTTCTTCTTCTTGAAGCTCTTGGGGGGTGAGGAACACCCGCGACGAGGGCGGACGTTGCCCGAGAGGGCGAGTCCCCCCGGAGGTCTCCGGGGGGACTCGGCCTTCATCAGGAGTCGAGATCTCCGAGCATCATGTCGATCAGGTCGTCGTCGTCCATCGCGTCAATGGAGTCCGTCTCCTTCTCCTCGGCGTCCTTCTCGGCCTGGTCCTTGCCGCTCGCCAGCTCGGTGAGCGTGTCCAGCAGACCGGCGCGGCGCAGCCGCTCCAGCGGAATCGACGCCAGAACGGCACGGATCCTGGCCTCTTCCGGATCGACGTCCGGTTCGGCCGGGCCGTCCGTCGCCACCCGGCCACGCAGGTACTGGGCGAGCGCCGCAGGCGTGGGGTTGTCGAAGATGAGCGTGGAGGGAAGGCGCAGCCCCGTGGCCGAGTTCAGCCGGTTGCGGAACTCCACGCCCGCCAGTGAGTCGAAGCCGAGGTTCTGGAAGGAGCGGCCGGGCTCGATGGCCTGGGGACCGCTGTGCCCCAGCACCATCGCCGCGCTGCCGCGCACCAGGTCGAGCAGCGCACCGTCGAGTTCGGCTCCGGACAGACCGGTGAGCTTCACCCGTGCCGATTCGGAAGCGGCCGCCCTCCCGTCGGATGCCGCCTGGCTCCGCACTCGGACCACACCGCGCAGCAGGGTGGGGATGTCGGTCTGGCCGCCGAGCGCCGCGGTCTCCAGCCGCATCGGCACGAGCAGGGCGTCCTCGCTCGTCCGGCCGACGTCCAGCAGACGCAGCCCGCCGGACATGGACAGGGCCGCCATGCCCTCACGCGCCATGCGCACCATGTCCGCCTGGGTGAGCGTGCCGGTCATGCCACCCGCCTGTTCCCACGGGCCCCAGGCCAGCGATACGGCGGGGAGCCCGAGGGCACGCCGGTGTGCGGCGAGCCCGTCCAGGAAGGAGTTGGCCGCGGCGTAGTTTCCCTGTCCCGGGCTGCCGAACACACCGGCGACGGACGAGAACATCACGAACTCCGCCAGGTCCAGATCCCGGGTCAGCTCGTGCAGGTTCCACGCGGCGTCGACCTTCGGCTCGAAGACCGCGTCGATCCGCTTCGGCGACAGGGTATCGATGACACCGTCGTCGAGTACGCCCGCCGCGTGCACGACCGCGGTCAACGGGTGGTCGGCGGGCACGGCGGACAGCACCCGCTCCAGCGAGGCGCGGTCGGCCACGTCGCAAGCCGCCAGCGTCACCGAAGCACCGGCTGCGGTCAGTTCGGCCTGGAGGTCGGCGGCGCCCTCCGCGTCCGGACCGCGCCGGGAGACCAGCACCAGGTTGCGCACTCCGTGCTCGGCCACCAGATGGCGCGCCACCTCGCTGCCCAGGCCACCGGTGCCACCGGTCACCAGCACCGAACCCTCGGGGTCGAGGTCACGCGGCATGGTGAAGACGTTCTTGCCGATGTGCCGGGCCTGGCTGATGTGCCGTACCGCGTCCGGGGCCCGGCGCACGTCCCACGCCGTCACCGGAAGCGGGCTCAGCACGCCGCGGTCGAAGAGGTCGACCAGTTCGACCAGCATCCTCTGGATCCGGTCGAAGTCGGTGATGACCAGGTCGTACGCCTGGTACTCCACCCCAGGATGGTCCGCGGCGACGACCTCGGGGTCGCGCACGTCGATCTTGCCCATCTCCAGGAACCGCCCGCCCCTGGGCATCAGCCGCAGCGAGGCGTCGACGAACTCGCGGGCGAGCGAGTCCAGCACCATGTCCACGCCCCGGCCGTCGGTGGCCTCCAGGAACCGCCGCTCGAACTCCAGGTCACGCGACGAGGCGATGTGCTTCTCGTCGAATCCCATCGCCCGGAGGGTGTCCCACTTGCCGGGGCTGGCCGTGGCGTACACCTCGGCGCCGAGGTGGCGTGCGAGTTGCACGGCGGCCATGCCCACACCACCAGTGGCCGCGTGCACGAGGATGGACTCGCCCGCCCGCAGCCCGCCGAGTTCGGCCAGGCCGAGGTAAGCCGTCAGGAAGACCACCGGCACCGACGCGCCCTGGGCGAACGTCCAGCCCTGCGGCAGGGGGACGACCTGCCGCCGCTCGGCGACCGCGATGGGCCCGAACGCGTTGATCAGGCCCATGACCCGGTCGCCGGGTGCCAGGTCGGTCACTCCCGGGCCGGCCTCCAGCACCACACCGGCGCCCTCGCCACCCATCGTGGCGTGGTCGTCCGGGTACATGCCGAGGGCGATCAGCGCGTCACGGAAGTTCAGACCGGCGGCGCGGACCGCGATCCGTACCTGCCCGGGGGCCAGCGGCGCCTCCGCCTCCGGTTCGGGCAGCAGAGCGAGCCCGTCCAGGGTGCCCCCGCCCGTGGTGGCGAGCTTCCACGCCGAGGTCCCGGCGGGAGCCTCGAGCACCCGGCCCGCGGCGTTCCTGGCGAGCCGGGGAACCAGCCCCTGGCCCGCGCGGAGCGCCACCTCCCGCTCGCCCGCCGCCATCGCCGCCGTCACCACGCCGACGGCAGCGGTGGCCGACTCGGCGTGGCGGTCGATGTCCACCAGCTGGATCCGGCCCGGGTTCTCCGTGGCCGCCGAACGCACCAGTCCCCAGACGGCGGCGTTGGACAGTCCGGCGACGCCCTCGCCCGGGCCCGTCGCGACCGCGTCGCTGGTCACCACGGTCAGCCGGGACCCGTCGAACCGGTCCTCCGCGAGCCAGGACTGCAGCAGGGCCAGCGCCCGGTGGGTCGCCTTCCGAGTGGCGTCGGCGAGGTTCCCGGCGTCCGGCCCGGCGGGCTCGGCGCCGCACCAGGCCCAGACCACGTCCGGCACCGCGGCACCCTCGTCGACGGCGGCGGCGAGCGCGTCCACCCCGGCGTACTCGGCGTACTCGACGCCGGAGGCGGTGAGCAGCCCGCCCACCCGCGCCCGGTCGGCGCCGATCACCGCCGTGGACGCACCGGTCCGGTTCCCGTCCGGCGTGGCGGCGAACACATCCCAGTTGGCCCGGAGCAGCGTTCCGTCGCTGCCGGTGGTACGCGGCCCGGACGCGAACCGCTCGGCCGCCACCTCGCGCACCACCAGCGACTCCACCGAGGCGACGGGCGCACCCGTGGCGTCGGTCACCAGCAGTGCGACCGTGTCCTTGCCCTGCGGGCGCAGCCGCACCCGCACCCGTCCGGCGCCCACCGCGTGCAGGGTCACCCCGGTGAAGGAGAACGGCAGGGTTACGCGCCCGCTCTCGCCGCCGAAGTCGCCCATCTCCATGGCGTGCAGAGCGGCGTCGAGCAGGGCGGGGTGCAGACCGAATTGTCCGGCTTCCTGAGCCGCCGAGTCCGGCAGCGCCACCTCGGCGTAGACATCGCCGTCCAGCCGCCAGACCGACTCCAGGCCCTGGAAGACCGGCCCGTATCCGTAACCGACCTGGGCCAGGCCCTCGTAGAAGCCCTCCATCGGCACCTGCTCGGCGCCCGGGACCGGCCACTGCGGCAGGCTGTCGGTGACCGCGGTGCCGCTGTCCGCCTCGAGGACGCCCTGGGCGTGGCGTACCCACTCCTCTCCCGGCTCGTCGCTGTCGGAGCGCGAGTACACGCCGAGCGGCCGTACCCCGGATTCGTCCGTGGGGCCGACCACGAGCTGGATGCGGACGCCGCCCTGCTCCGGCAGGAGCAGCGGCGTCTCGAGCGTGAGCTCGCCGAGCCGTCCGGCCCCGGTCTCGGTGCCCGCGAGCAGGCCCAGTTCCACGAATCCGGTGCCGGGGAAGAGCACTCCGCCGGCCACGGCGTGGTCGGCGAGCCACGGGTGCGTCTGCAGCGAGAGGCGCCCCGTGAGCACCGTGCGGTCGCCCTCGGCCAGTTCCGTGCGGCCGCCGAGCAGCGGGTGGTCCACCCTGCCGAGCCCCACGCTCCGGGCGTCGCCGGTCACGGCGCCGCCCGCCTCGAGCCAGTACCGCTTGTGCTGGAAGGCGTAGGTCGGCAGGCTGACCCGGCGGGCGCCGCGCCCGGCGTACACCGCGTCCCAGTCCACTCCGACGCCGTTGGTGTACAGGGTGGCGACGGCCTCCGCCAGCGTCTGGGCCTCGGCGCGCCCGGAGCGGGCCAGGGGCACGAACGCCGCGTCGGCGTCGATGGCGTCCAGGCAGTCCTGGCCCATCGCGGTCAGCACGGCGTCGGGGCCGAGCTCCACACAGGTCGTCACGCCCTGGTCGGCGAGGCGGCGCATTCCGTCGTCGAAGCGGACGGCCTCCCGAACGTGGCGGACCCAATACTCCGGGGTGGCCAATTCGGCGCCCGCGACATCGCCGGTGACGTTGGAGATGACCGGGATCGCCGGGGCCGAGTACGAAAGGCAGGCGGCGATCTGGCCGAACTCCTCCAGCATGGCGTCCATCCGGGGGGAATGGAACGCGTGGCTCACCCGCAGCCGCTTGGTCTTGCGGCCCTGGGCCTCCCAGTGGCCGACGAGTTCCAGCACCGCGTCCTCGTCGCCGGAGAGCACCACCGAGGTGGGACCGTTGAGCGCCGCGAGCGACACCTGGCCCTCACGGCCCTTCAGGCTCTCGGCCACCTCCTCCTCCGACGCCTGGACGGCCACCATCGCGCCGCCCTCGGGCAGTTCCTGCATCAGCCGCCCGCGGGCCGCCACCAGAGCGCACGCGTCCTCCAGGGACAGCACCCCGGCGACGTGTGCCGCGGCGATCTCGCCCACCGAGTGCCCCATCAGGAAGTCGGCGCGCACACCCCAGGACTCCACCAGGCGGAACAGGGCCACCTCGAAGGCGAACAGCCCGGCCTGGGTGAACATCGTCTGGTTCAGTTCGTCACCGGTCGCGGCCGCGTCGTCGTCCTCCGGACCGAAGACAACGTCCAGCACGGAGGTGCCGAGACGCACCTCGAGATAGTCACACGCCTCGTCGAACACGTCGGCGAACAGCGGGTAGGTCTCGTAGAGTTCCTGGCCCATGCCCAGCCGCTGGGCGCCCTGGCCGGTGAACAGGAACGCCACCCGCTGCCCCGTGGACCTGCCTCGCACCAGGCCCGGCGCGTCGGTGTCCTCGGCGAGCGCCTCGAGTCCCCGCAGCAGCCCGTCGCGGTCGGAGGCCACCACCACGGCCCGCTGCTCGAGTGCGGCACGCGTCACCGCGGACGACCATCCGACGTCGACCGGGTTCGCGTCGCGGTCGCGCATCACGTGTTCGCGCAGCCGCGCGGACTGCGCCCGCAGCGCCTCCTCGCTCCTGGCGGACACCAGCCACGAGATGGGCTGGGACGCGGTCTCCGGGTCCTCGGCGTCGTCCGCCGTCAGGGTGGGCTCCTGCGGCGGCGCCTGCTCGATGATGGCGTGCGCGTTGGTGCCGCTCATGCCGAACGAGGAGATACCGGCGCGGCGCGGCCGCCCGGTCTCCGGCCAGGGGCGCTGCTCGGCGAGCAGCGCCATGCCGCCCGACGACCAGTCCACGTACGGGGTCGGCACCTCCACGTGCAGCGTCCTGGGCAGGATGCCGTGGCGCATGGCCATCACCATCTTGATGACGCCACCGACACCGGCCGCCGCCTGGGTGTGGCCGATGTTCGATTTGAGGGACCCCAGCCATACCGGCTGCCCCTCCGGGCGGCTCTCGCCGTAGGTGGCGATCAGCGCCTGCGCCTCGATGGGGTCGCCGAGCGAGGTTCCGGTGCCGTGCGCCTCGACGGCGTCGATCTGGTCCGCGGTCAGCTCGGCGTTGGCCAGCGCCTGCCGGATGACGCGCTGCTGGGAACGCCCGTTGGGGGCGGTCAGACCGCTGCTCGCGCCATCCTGATTGACGGCGGAGCCGCGCACGATCGCCAGCACCTCGTGGCCGTTGCGCCGGGCGTCGGAGAGCCGCTCCACCAGGAGGACGCCGACGCCCTCGGCCCACGAGGTGCCGTCGGCCTCGGCGCCGAACGCCTTGCAGCGCCCGTCGGAGGCGAGTCCGCGCTGGCGGCTGAAGAGGATGAAGTCCGCCGGGCTCGGCATCGTGGCGACACCGGCGGCGAGCGCGAGGTCGCATTCGCCCTGGCGCAGCGAGTACGCCGCCTGGTGCAGGGAGACCAGCGAGGAGGAACACGCGGTGTCCACGGTCAACGCCGGGCCCTCGAAGCCGAAGGTGTAGGAGATGCGCCCGGAGGCGACGCTGCCCGCGGTGCCGGTCAGCGCGTAACCCTCGAGGCCGCTCTTGGTGCTCTGGAGGTGGGGCCCGTAGTCGTGGCGCTCAACGCCGGCGAAGACGGCGGTCCTGCTCCTCCGCAGCGTGGTGACATCGATACCGGCCCGCTCGAAGACCTCCCAGCTGGTCTCCAGCAGCAGCCGCTGCTGCGGGTCCATGGCCAGCGCCTCACGCGGCGAGATGCCGAAGAACTCCGCGTCGAACTCGGGGACGTCGCGGATGAAGCCGCCCTCGGTCGCGTAGCTGGTGCCGGGCCGGTCCGGGTCCGGGCTGTAGAGCGCCTCCAGATCCCAGCCCCGGTCGGTGGGGAACGGGGTGATGGCGTCGACACCCTCGACGACGACCTTCCACAGGTCCTCGGGACTGTTGACGCCTCCGGGGAAGCGGCAGCTCATCCCGACGATCGCGATGGGGTCGTCCGAGCCCACGACGGCACGCGCGGGAGCGGTGTCGTCCGTGTCGACGGGGAAGATCTGCCGGTGGAGGTGGTCCACCAGCTCGCTGGGTGTCGGGTGGTCGTAGGCGAGCGACACCTCCAGTGTGAGGCCGGTGGCGGCGACCAGTCCGCGGTGCAGATTGACCGCCGCGAGCGAGTCCAGCCCCAGGTCGAAGAACGAGCTCTCCGCGTCGAGCGCGCGCGGCGACTCGGACCGCAGGGCCGCGGCGACGTGTGCGCGTACCAGGTCGAACAGAACCCTGCGCTGTTCGAGGTCCGGCAGTTCCCTGAAGTCCGGACCGAGTGACGGCAGCTCACCGGGGCCCTCGTCACGATCCGGCCCAGCCTGCACGATGGACTCTCCCGAGTCGCTGGACCCGTTCAACATGGTGCTCACCTAACTCCTGCCTTGTGGAAGACCCTGCGTCAAAGCTGTGTGCCGCGCCGATCGCGGTTTCGGCGCGGGGCGCCCGCCCGTCATTCATCAATGCCGGGCGGGCGCGTGGCCGTTAAAGGTTGGCCATCCAGTTCTCGACGGCCTGGGCGGTGGTCTCCGCGTGCTTCTCCATCATGCTGAAGTGATCTCCGGGCACGTCGATGAGGGAGTCGGCGGGCCAGTCGGCCTGCCAGCTCTGCACCTCCGCGTCCGGATCCGTCCGCAGCACCGTCTCGGTCGCACGAAGGTGGAGAGTGGGAACCGAGATCTGCGGCGGCTTCCACCCCGCCAGCAGATGCGAGTACCAGCCCATGGCGGACATCCGGACACCCTCCATGGAGACGAGCTCGTCCCGCTCGTACATTTCGTCCAGCCAGGCGTTCTCGAACTGGCCGAGCTTCGTGGTGTCCGGAAGGTAGGTATCCATCAGGACGACTCCCGCGGGTGGTGTGCCCTGGCTCTCCAGAGCGGCGGCCACCGAGTGGGCGAACATTCCTCCGGCCGAGGAGCCGCACAGGACGACCGGGTCGCCTTCGGCGTACTCGGCAACGGCCCTCGCCTGCAAGTGGAACAGCGCGTCCAGAGTGGCCGGAAGGCTCTCACCCTGGACGGACCCCACGGTGCCGAGGCCCGCCACGTCCCGGTTGCCACGGAACGGCGCGGCGAACCGCGCGTACTGGTGGACACCGCCCAGGGCGACGTGGGAGGAGAAGCACATCAGCCGGGGGCGCCGAGGGCCTCGGGAGAGCCGCGCGGGCCTGATGTTTCCCTCGTAGTCGGCCGGGTCCTCGAAGGTCGGACGGAGCCTTGCCGCGTTCACCAGCAGATCCATGCCGACGCTGACCTTGCCCTGCCGCGCCGCCTGCCGGTAGAGAGAGCCGAGGGTGTCATCCGTGTTCACCTGCGGTGCCGGGGAAACGGGCTCGGCCACTGGCTCGGCCCCCGGAGCGGCCGCAACGGTCTGCTCCTGGACCTGGCGGCCGGCGGGAGCGGACGCGATCTCGGCCGCGAGCCGGGGGCGCAGATGGACCACCATCTCGCCCGGGCTCGGGTGGTCGAAGACGACCGTGGTGTTCAGCTTGAGGCCGGTGAGGGCGGCCAGCTGGTTACGGAATTCGACCGCCGTAAGAGAGTTGAAGCCCATCTCCATGAACTCGTGTCCGGTGTCGATGTCATTGGGTGATGCGAAACCGAGCACCGCGGCGGCGACGGTACGCACCATTTCGAGAAGCGCCTCGTCCCGCTCGGCCTCCGACAACCCGGCCAGCCGCTGCCGCAACTGGGTGGGCTGGTCCACCTCGGACTCCGCCGCCCGAGCCGTACGCCGGACGGGGGAATCCGGGACGACGGAACGGAAGAAGGCGGGCAGCGCGGCGCCCTGGGCGCGCAGCGCACCCACGTCCAGCCGGGCGGGAATCACCACGGCCGTGTCGGAGGTGACTCCCGCGTCGAAGAGCTCCAGACCCTCTTCGGAGGAGACGGGCGCCAGACTGGTGCGCGCCACATCGTTCCACTCCGTGTCCAGCCGCTGGACCTCGTAGAGATCGCTCAGCAACGGGCTGGGCCGGGTCGCGGTGAACGCGGGGACGAACCGTTCCCAGTCCACGTCCACGACCGTCACCACACCGTCGTCGCCCGCCACCACGCGTTCCAGACCGGCGATCGCCGGCTCCGGCGTCAACCGGGGCAGACCGCGCCGCGCCAAATGATCACCCTGGTCGTCCGCGGCCGCCATGCCGATCTCGGCCCAGGGGCCCCAGACCACGGAGGTGCCGACGAGACCTCGCGCACGGCGCTCCTCCACCAGCGCGTCCAGGTAGGCATTGGCCGAGCTGTAGGCGACCAGGCCGCCACTGCCCCACAGACCGGAGATCGACGAGAAGAGCACGAACGCGTCGAGCTCGCGGTCGCCCAGCAGCTCATCCAGGTTGGCGGCACCCGCCACCTTGCCCGAGACGATGGTGGCGGCATCGGCCAACCCGGTCTCCAGCAGAGGCGTTCCCCCGGTGGCGCCCGCCACGTGCACGACCGCCGTCAGCGGATACTCCTCCGGGACGGCGTCCAGCACCGCGGCCAGCTGCTTGACGTCGGCCACATCACAGGCCGCCACCGTCACCCGGGCGCCCAGCCCCTCCAGCTCCTCGCGCAGCTCGGCCGCGCCCGGCGCCTCGGGACCCCGACGGCTGGTCAGCACCAGGTGCTCGGCGCCACTGCGCGCCAGCCACCGGGCCGCCTGACCACCCAGCCCGCCCGTACCACCGGTCACCAGCACGGTGCCACGCGCCCGCCACGTCGTCCCCTCGGCAACGGACGGAGCCGACCGCACCAGACGGCGCACGAAGACACCGGAGCCGCGAACCGCGACCTGGTCCTCGCCGCCCCCGGCGGACAGCACACCGGCCAGCCGGGCCGCACCGCGCTCATCCAGCGACTCGGGCAGATCGACCACACCGCCCCACAGCGGCGCCAGCTCCAGCGCGGCCACCCGGCCCAACGCCGACACCATCGCCTGCAGCGGGCTGGTGAGCCGGTCCGAGCCGTCCACCGAGACGGCCCCTCGCGTACCACTCCACAGCCGAGCCGGAATCTTCGCCTCGACCATGGCCCGCACCAGCACCAGGCTCAGCGCGTAGCCGCTCGGCAGAGCCGGATGCCCCGGGCAGGGTTCCTCGTCCAGGGCCAGCAGCGACAGGACACCGCCCAGCTCGGGCGCCTGCTCGGCCACCTCGCGCAGCCGCTCCGCCAGCACGCTCGGGTCCAGGTCCTGCTCGTCCACGACGACCGAGACCACATTCGCACCATGCCGCTCGAGCCCGGCGACAACCCCCGAGACCAGCTCGTCCCCGGCACGGGATGCCGGAACCACCACCGGCCAGGTCCCCGACAACGACCCCTTGGCCGGGTCCGGGACCAGCTTCCACGACACCCGATAGCGCCAGTTGTCGATCTCGTCCCGCCCGGGCGGTGTCACGCCGCTGTCCTCGGCCCACCGGCCCCACGCCAGCGAGACACCCGGCAGTCCTTGGGTGCGACGCCACGACGCGAGGCCGTCCAGGAACACATTGGCCGCGGCGTAGTTGCTCTGCCCGGCCGCGCCGAGCAGACCCGCGGTCGATGAGAACAGCACGAACGCCGACAGGTCCATGCCCGCGGTCAGCTCATGCAGATTCCAGGCCGCGTCCACCTTCGCCCGCAGCACCGCGGTCGCCCGCTCGCGTGTCAGCGATGCGAACAGCCCGTCATCGAGCACCTCGTCCGCATGCACCACGGCGCTCAGCGCGAGCCCTTCGGGCAGTCCCGCCAACACCGCGGCAAGCGCTTCGCGGTCCGCGGCGTCACAAGCCGTGACCACCACCTCGGCGCCCGCGGCCTCCAGTTCGGCCCGCAACTCGGCCGCACCGTCCGTCTCCGCACCACGGCGGGACAGCAGCACGAGCTTCTCGACGCCGTGCCGGGCCACCAGATGCCGGGCCACCAGACCGCCCAGAGCGCCCGTGCCCTCCGTCACCAGCACGGCGCCGGAGCCGAACACCTCCGACTCGGGAGCGTCACCGGCGGGCAGTGAGCGGGCCAGACGCGGCAGGCGGACCTCGCCCGAACGCACCACCACCTGCTCCTCACGCGTGGCCACCACCCCCGCGAGAAGTGCCACCGCACGCTCGACATCATCCGTGTCGACAAGCACCAGCCGTCCCGGGTGCTCCGCCTGCGCCGACCGCACCAAACCCCATGCGGCCGCGCTCGCCAGGTCGGTCACACCGTCGCCGGTGTCAACGGCACCTTGTGTCAGCACCACCAGCGGGGTGCCCGCGAACCGGTCGTCCGCCAGCCACGACTGAACGGTCTCCAGCACCTCACCGACCCGTGTGTGTACCTCGTCCACCACGGCGGGGCCGGCCGAAGCCACCGGCAGGACCACCATTCCGGGCATGCTCGTGCCCGTCGCCAGGGTGTCGCTCAGCGCCTCGGGGTCCAGGTACACGTCGGCGGAGAAGAAGCCCGCCGCCTCCAGAGCGTCGCCCACGCCGAGGCAGTCGTCGACCAGCACCGCCCACCAGCCGGGTGCCACGCCCTCGGCGGGCTTCGCCGCGCCCGCCGTCCACTCCATGCGGAACAGCGCCTCACCGGCAGTCCGGCCCACGTTCTGCAGTGCGGCGGCCTGCATGGGACGGAAGAGGAGGGAGTCGACGGAAGCCACCGGGCGGCCGGAGGTGTCGGCCATGGCCAGCGACACGGCCTGCCGACCGTCCGGGACGATTCGGACGCGCAGCGCTTGGGCACCGACAGCTTCCAGGGAGAAGCCCCGCCACGAGAACGGCATCAGATTGCCCGCGCTCGGTGCGTCGTCGCCTCCGCGCAACGCGTTGTTCGCGCCGATCGCCTGGAGGGCCGCGTCGAACAGGGCCGGGTGCAGACCGAAGTACTTCGCGATGCCGCGCTGCTCCTCGGGCAGCTCGACGTCGGCGAACACCGCGTCGCCGCGCTTCCAGGCGCGCCGCAGCCCCCGGTACGCGGGACCGTAGTACAGCCCGTGCTCGGCGGCGTGCTCGTAGCCGCCGGAGACGTCGACAGGTTTGGCGCCGGAGGGCGGCCACTTCGCGAAGTCGAAGGATGCCGCCGGCGCGGGCGGCGTGAGCACACCGTGAGCGTGCTGCACCCACGGCTGCTCGAGGTCGGCATCGTCGTCGGCCGGCTCCAACCGCGAGTACACGCTTACGTCGCGATGGCCCGCGGCGTCGGCCTCCCCCACCTCGACCTGGATCTGCACCCCTCCGCGCTCGGGCATCGCCAAGGGCGCCACCAGCACCAGCTCATCGACCCGGCCGCAGCCGACCTGGTCGCCCGCCTGTGCGGCCATCTCCGCGAAGGCCGTCCCGGGAACCAACGCCACGCCCTGCACCGTGTGTTCGGCGAGCCAGGGGTTCGTGGCTGTCGACAGCCGCCCGCTGAGCAGCACTCCGCCGCCGCCCGCCAGCGAGACCGCGGCGCTCAGCAGGGGGTGGGCCACCGCCCTGAGGCCCACCGATCCCACGTCGCCGACGGCCGCCATCGAGTCCAGCCAATAGCGCTGACGCTGAAAGGCGTAGGTCGGCAGATCGACCCGGCGGGCACCTGGGCCCTCGAACACCTTCCGCCAGTCGACACCGACGCCACTGGTGTACAGCTCGGCGGCCGAGGTCAGGAACCGCTCGGGTCCGCCCTCATCCCGCCGCAGGGTGCCCACGACCACTGCCCGCGCCTCAGCGGCCTCCACCGTCTGCTGCACCGGCAGGGCCAGCACCGGATGCGGGCTCACCTCGGCGAAGACCGTGAAACCGTCGTCCAGCAACGTGCGCGTCGTGCTCTCCAGTTCAACGGTCTGCCGCAGGTTCCGGTACCAGTACTCCGCGTCAAGAGCAGCCGTGTCCACCAGCTCACCGGAGACCGTCGAGTAGAACGGCACCTCCGACGAACGGGGCGCGATGTCCGCCAGAACCTTCAGCAGTTCCTCGCGGATCTCCTCCACATGCGCGGAGTGCGAGGCGTAGTCCACCGGAACCCGACGGACCCGCACCTCCTCGCCCTCCAGCTTCGCGACCATCTCATCCAGCGCCTTGGCATCGCCGGAGACCACGATGGAACCGGGGCCGTTGACCGCCGCGACCGAGATCGCGCCGTCCCAGGCGGCGATCCGCTCCTTGACCTGGTCGACCGGCAGCCCGACCGACACCATGCCGCCACGACCCGCCAGACCGGCGGCGATCGCCTGCGACCGCAGGGTCACCACCTTCGCGGCATCCTCAAGCGACAGCGCACCCGCGACACAGGCCGCCGCGATCTCGCCCTGGCTGTGACCCATCACGGCGTCCGGTTCCACACCCACCGAACGCCACAGCTTCGCCAGCGACACCATCACCGCGAACAACACCGGCTGAACGACATCCACCCGGTCGAAACCGGGAGCGCCCTCGGCACCACGCAGCACATCCGTCAACGACCAGTCCACATGAGCCGACAGGGCCGACTCACACTCGCCGATCGCCTCCGCGAACACCGGAGAGGATTCCAGCAGCTCCACCCCCATACCGGCCCACTGCGCACCCTGACCGGGGAACACGAAGGCGGTCCTGCGCCCCTTCGCCGCCTGCCCCCTGACCACGCCCTGGGCCACCTCGCCCTCGGCCACGGCCCGCAGGCCGCGCAGCAGGCTCTCGCGGTCCTCGCCGATCACCGCCGCGCGGTGCTCGAACGCCGATCGGGACGCCGCCAGGGAGTAGCCGATGTCCGCTACGGACGCCGTCGTGAGATCGTCGCCCTCGGCCGTCAGACGGGCGTACAGCCGTTCGGCCTGCGCCCGCATCGCGGTCTCGCCCTTGCCCGAGACCAGCCATGGCACGACGGAGGAGGCGACCGGGCGGGGAGCCTCGGCCTCGGCACCGGCCGGCTCCGGCTCCTCCGCTTCGGGGGCCTGCTCGATGATGGTGTGCGCGTTGGTGCCGCTGATGGCGAAGGAGGAGATCCCCGCCCGGCGGGGCCGGCCCGTCTCCGGCCAGGGCTGGGCCTCGGTCAGCAGCTCCACGGCCCCCGCCGACCAGTCGACATGCGGGGTCGGCTCGTCCACATGCAGCGTCTTCGGCAGAACGCCGTGCCGCATGGCCATCACCATCTTGATGATCCCCGCGACACCCGCCGCCGCCTGTGCGTGACCGATGTTGGACTTGATGGATCCGAGCCACAGCGGTCGGTCCTCCGGCCGGTCCTGGCCGTAGGAGGCGATCAGCGCCTGCGCCTCGATCGGGTCGCCCAGGGAGGTGCCCGTGCCGTGCGCCTCCACCACGTCGACGTCGTCCGGGGTGAGTCCGGCGTTGTCGAGCGCCTGACGGATCACCCTGCGCTGTGACGGGCCGTTGGGGGCCGTGAGGCCGTTGCTGGCACCGTCCTGGTTCACCGCGGAGCCGCGCACCACCGCCAGCACGGGGTGGCCGTGGCGGCGGGCGTCGGACAGTCGCTCCACGAGCAGTACGCCGACGCCCTCGGACCAGTTGGTGCCGTCCGCGGCCGCCGCGAAGGGCTTGCAGCGGCCGTCGGAGGCGAGACCCCGCTGACGGCTGAACTCGGTGAAGGTTCCGGGGCCGGCCATCACGGTGATGCCACCGGCCAGGGCGAAGTCGCACTCGCCCTGGCGCAGCGCCTGCGCGGCCAGGTGCAGCGTCACCAGGGACGACGAGCACGCCGTGTCCACGGTCACCGCAGGGCCTTCGATGCCGAGGACATAGGAGATCCGGCCGGAGGTGACGGCGGGTGTCTGCCCCGTCATCAGATGGCCTTCGACCTCTTCGGCCTCGATCGGGCCGGCCGCACCGTACCCCTGGAAGGCGGCGCCCATGAACACGCCGCCGGTGGTGCCCTTGACGGACAGCGGGTCGATGCCCGCCCGCTCCAGGACCTCCCAGGACGCCTCCAGCAGCAGCCGCTGCTGCGGGTCCATCGCCAGCGCCTCACGCGGGGAGATCCCGAAGAACACGGGGTCGAACAGGGCGGCGTCGTGCAGGAATCCGCCCTCGTTCACATAGCTCGTGCCCTGGCTGTCGGGGTCCGGGTCGTACACCTCCTCGAGCCAGCCGCGGTCCTTCGGGAACGGTGAGAGCCCGTCGGCGCCCTCGGCGACCATGCGCCAGAGCTCCTCCGGAGAGCTGACCCCGCCGGGGAAGCGGCAGCTCATCGCGACGATCGCGATCGGCTCCCGGTTCTTCTCCTCCACCTCCCGAAGGCGCAGACGAGTGCGGTGCAGATCAGTCGTCACCTTGTTGAGATAGTCGCGGAGCTTCGTCTCGCTCACTGTTTTGCCGTCACTTTCTCTACAGTCAGGGTCAGAGGGCGCTGGACAACGGTTCAGGACAGCCCGAGCTCGTTGTCGATGAAGTCGAACAGCTCGTCGTTGGAGGACGACCCGATCCGTTCGGCCATCTCGACAGTGGAGTTGGCGTCGTCGGAAGCCTCGCCCAGCTTCTCCAGGAGCTCCTTCAGCCGCCCGGCCACCTTCGTGCGGGTCTCGCTGTCGTCCATCACGTTGGAGAGCAGCGGCTCCAACTTGTCGAGCTCGGCGAAGACCACGGGCTCCCCCGTGCCGCCGTCCGGCAGGAGCTCCTCCCGCAGGTGGTCCACCAGCGCCGTGGGGGTCGGGTAGTCGAAGACCAGCACGGCCGACAGTCGAAGACCCGTCTCCGCGTTGAGCCGGTTGCGCAGTTCCACCGTGGTCAGGGAGTCGAAGCCCATGTCCTTGAAGGCCATGTCCGGCTCCACCGTTTCCGGCGAGCCATGGCCGAGGACCGTCGCCACCTGCACCCGCACCAGGTCCAGCAGAGCCCGGTACTGATCGGCCGCGGAGAGACCGGCCAGGCGGTCCCGCAGCGATCCGGTGCCGGTCCGCGCGGTCTCCGCCGCCGTGACCCGGCGCCGGGGAACACGCACCAGACCGCGCAGCAGAGCGGGCACCTCACCGGTGCGGGCCTGGACGCGCAGGGCGGCGAGGTCCACATGGGTCGGCACGAGCACGGTCTCGTCGGTCCCCAGCGCGTCGTCGAACAGCGCGAGGCCCTCTTCCGAGCTGAGCGCGTTCAGCCCGGCCCGCGCGATGCGCTGGAGGTCCGCCTCGCCGAGGTCCCCGGTCATCTCGCTGCGCTGCTCCCACATGCCCCAGGCCAGGGAGACCGCGGGCAGGCCGAGCGCGCGGCGCTGATGCGCCAGGGCGTCCAGGAAGGCGTTCGCCGCGGCGTAGTTGGCCTGGCCGCCGCCACCGAAGTTGGAGGAGGCCGAGGAGAACACCACGAAGGCGGAGAGGTCGAGGCCGCGGGTCAGCTCGTGCAGATGCAGCGCCGCGTCCACCTTCGGACGCAACACCTTGTCCACCCGCTCCGGCGTCAGCGACTCCACCACACCGTCGTCCAGCACACCCGCCGCATGCACCACCGCGGACAGCGGACGCTCCGACCCGATCCCCGCCAGCAGACTCTCCACCGACGCCCGATCGGCCACATCACAGGCCACAGCCCGCGCCTGCGCACCGAGCCCGGCCAGCTCCGCCACCAACTCCGCCGCGCCCGGCGCCTCCACGCCACGACGACTCGTCAGCACCAGACGCTCAACCTTGTGCTCCACCACCAGATGACGGGCCAGCAGCGCGCCCAGACCACCGGTGCCACCCGTGATCAGCACCGTGCCACGGCCGTCGAACGGCGTGGTCTCCGGCTCGGGCCGGTCCTCGGCCGGGGCCACCCGGGCGAGACGCGCCGCGAGCACGCGTCCGTCGCGCACGGCTACCTGCGGCTCCTCGGCGGTCAGGGCCGTCCGGAGCACCGAGGACACCTCTCCCTGCTCCTCCGGGTCCAGGTCCACCAGGAGGAACTTGCCCGGGTGCTCGGTCTGCGCGGAGCGCAGCAGGCCCCATACGGCGGCCTCGGCCGGGGTGCGCACCTCGTCGGAGGAGCGGGCGCCCATCGCGCCGCGGGTCACGTACACCAGGTAGGAGTTGTCGAACCGGTCGTCGGTGACCCAGGTCCGCACCAGTTCCAGCGCGCGGTACGTGGTGCCGCGCACCCGTCCCGCCAGGTCCCCGCCGTCGTCGATGCCGACCGCCTCCGCGGCGCCCGCCACCATGACGACGTCCGGCGCCGTGGCCCCGGAGTCGATCGCCTCGCGCAGCGCGGCCAGATCCGCGTACGACGCCACGTCGGCACCCTGGGCCGCGAAGCTGGAGAGCACCCCCAGGTCGTCGGTGCCCAGCACGGCCCAGGTGCCTTCGGAGGCGGGGGCCGGCGCACCGACGGGGACGGGGGTCCAGTCCAGCCGGAAGAGCGAGTCATGCCCGGCCGCCGGGGAGCCGGCCGACTGGATCTGCCCCTCCGCGACCAGCCGCAGCACCAGGGAGTCGGCGGTGGCCACGGCGCGGCCGCTGGTGTCGGCCACCGCGAGGCCGATCGAGTCGGGCCCCCGCGAGCTGAGGCGCACCCTCAGTTCCGAGGCGCCCGTGGCCCGCAGCGACACGCCGGTCCAGGAGAACGGAAGCCTGGCGAGGCCCGCCTCCTCCTGGGGTACGAACATGACGGCCTGAATCGCCGCGTCCAGCAGGGCGGGGTGCAATCCGAACTTCCCGGCGTCCGAGGCGTTCTCCTCCGGCAGGCGCACCTCGGCGAAGACCTCGTCACCACGGATCCACACCGACCGCAGCCCCTGGAAGACCGGGCCGTAGGCGAAGCCACCCGCCGCCATCCGGTCGTAGACGTCCTCGATGTCGATCCGCGCCGCGCCCTCCGGGGGCCATACGGCGAGGTCGGCCTGCCCGGTCTCGTCCGGCGCGCCGCTTTGGGCGAGCAGGCCGGAGGCGTGCTGGACCCACGGCTGCTCCATGGTGGAGTCTTCCAGCCGGGAGTACACGTTCAGCGTGCGCGCGCCGTTCTCGTCCGGTCCGCCCACCGCCAGTTGGAGGTGCACCGCGCCCCGCTCGGGCAGCGGCAGCGGCGCCGTGAGGGTCAGCTCCTCGACTCGGTCGCATCCCACCTGGTCGGCGGCGTACAGGGCCAGTTCGAGGAAGGCGGTGCCGGGCAGCAGGATCGTGTCCTGGACCATGTGGTCGACCAGCCACGGGTGCGTCTGCGGCGAAAGACGGCCGGTGAACAGGAAGCCGTCCGCGTCGGGCAGTTCGACGGCGGCCCCCAGCAGCGGATGCGTCGGCGGGACGAGCCCCACCGCGGTGACATCGCTGGCGAACGTCGACAGGGCCTCCAGCCAGTAGCGCTCGCGCTGGAAGGCGTAGGTGGGCAGCTCGACCTTCCGGGCGTCACGTCCGGCGAAGGTCTGCGCCCAGTCCACTCCGACGCCGTGCACGTGGAGTTCGGCCAGCGCGGTGGTCAGCGCCAGTGTCTCGGGTCGGTCCTTGCGCAGCACCGGCACCAGGACCGGCTCGGTGGTCCCCTCGGGCCGGTCCGCCACGCAGTCCCGCGCCATCGCGGTGAGCACACCATCGGGGCCGACCTCGACGAACCTGGACACGCCCTGCGCTTCGAGCGCCCGTACGCCGTCCGCGAACCGCACCGCCTCCCGGACATGCCGGACCCAGTACTCCGCGGAGCACACCTCGTCGGCGTTCGCCGCCTCGCCCGTCACATTCGAGACCAGGGCGATGGACGGTGCCTGGAACGACAGCTCCTCGACGACCTTGCGGAAGTCGCCCAGCATCGCGTCCATCCGGGGCGAGTGGAAGGCGTGGCTGACCTTCAGTCGGCGGATCTTACGGCCCTGCCGCTCCCACTCGGCGGCGATCTCCAGCGCCGGTGCCTCGTCGCCCGCGATGACCACGGAGGTGGGGCCGTTGATGGCGGCGATGCTCACCTCGGCCTCACGACCGGCCAGCGACGGAGCGATCTCGTCCTCGGACGCCTGCACCGCCACCATGGCGCCGCCCTCGGGCAGCGCCTGCATCAGCCGCCCACGCGCCGCGACCAACGTGCAGGCGTCCTCCAACGAGAACACCCCGGCCACATGGGCGGCGGCGATCTCACCGATGGAGTGGCCGATCACCACATCCGGCGCCACACCCCACGCCGACAGCAGCCGGAACAGCGCCACCTCGACCGCGAACAGCGCGGGCTGGGTGAACGCCGTCTGATCCAGCGACTCGGCGTCCGCGCTGCCCTCCGCCGCGAACACCACATCCCGCAGCGGACGGTCCAGCAGACCGTCCAGGTGGGCGCACACCTCGTCCCACGCGTCGGCGAACGCCGGGAAGGCGTCGTACAGCTCCCGCCCCATGCCCAGGCGCTGCGCACCCTGGCCCGAGAACAGGAACGCCGTCTTGCCGGCCGCTCCCGCCACGCCGCGTACGACGCCGGGTGCGGTCTCGCCCTTCGCGAGGGCCTCGAGGCCACGCAGCAGGTCCGCGCGGTCCTCGCCGACCACGGCGGCCCGGTGGTCGAAGAGAGATCGGGCCGTCGCCAAGGAATAGCCGACGTCCACAGCGGGCATGGACTCTTCGGTGGCGGTGGCGAGTTGGCCCCGCAGCCGCTCGGCCTGGCCCCGGAGGGCGGCGTCGGTCCGGCCGGACAGGATCCACGGCACCGGGGACGCGGTGGAGCCCGGGGCCTCTGCGGCCCGCGGCGCCTGCGGCTCGTCGTCGGTCGGCGCCTGCTCGATGATGGTGTGCGCGTTGGTACCGCTCACGCCGAAGGCGGACACCGCCGCCCTGCGCGGGTGGTCCCGCTCCGGCCAGGGCATCGCCTCGGTCAGCAGCTCCAGATCGCCCGCCGACCAGTCCACATGCGGCGACGCCTCGTCCACGTGCAGCGTCTTGGGAAGGATGCCCTCGCGCATGGCCATCACCATCTTGATGACCCCGGCGACACCGGCGGCGGCCTGCGTATGACCGATGTTGGACTTGATGGCTCCCAGCAGCAGCGGCTGGCCCTCGGGGCGGCCCTGGCCGTAGGTGGCCAGCAGCGCCTGCGCCTCGATCGGGTCGCCGAGCGGAGTGCCGGTGCCATGGGCCTCGACCACGTCCACGTCGGCGGAGACCAGCCGGGCTCCGGCCAACGTCTGCTCGATCAGCCGCTGCTGCGACGGGCCGTTGGGCGCCGTCAGACCGTTGGACGCGCCGTCCTGGTTGATCGACGAACCCCGGATGACGGCCAGCACCTTGTGGCCGTTGCGCTGCGCGTCCGACAGCCGCTCCACGAGCAGCATGCCCACGCCCTCGGACCAGCCGGTGCCGTCGGCGTCGGCGGAGAACGCCTTGCACCGTCCGTCGAAGGACAGCACGCGCTGGGCGCTGAACTCGATGAACGTGCCCGGCGTGGCCATGATCGTCACACCGCCGGCCAGCGCCACGGAGGCCTCGCCCTGCCGCAGCGACTGGCAGGCCAGGTGCAGGGCGACGAGCGACGACGAACACGCGGTGTCCACCGTGACGGCCGGCCCCTCGAAGCCGAAGGTATAGGAGATACGGCCGGAGGAGACGCTGGGGGCGCTGCCGAGTCCGAGATACCCCTCCACTCCTTCGGTGTCGCTCAGGATGCGTGAACCGTAGTCGTGGTAGTTGGAGCCGACGAAGACTCCGGTCTGGCTTCCGCGCAGCGCCACGGGGTCGATGCCGGCGCGCTCGAACGCCTCCCAGGAGGTCTCCAGCAGCAGCCGCTGCTGCGGGTCGATCGCCATCGCCTCACGGGGCGAGATCCCGAAGAACGCCGGGTCGAAGTGGCCCACCTGGTCGAGGAAGCCGCCCGCCCGGACGTAGCTCGTACCGGACTTCTCGGGGTCCGGGTCGTAGAGACCGTCGATGTCCCAGCCACGGTCCTCGGGGAATCCCGAGATCACGTCCGCACCCGCCATCACCAGGTCCCACAGCTCCTCGGGGCTGCTCACCCCGCCGGGGAACCGGCAGCTCATGCCGATGATGGCGATCGGCTCATCGGTGGCCATGGGCTTGTCGAGCCCCTCCGGCCGCTGGGGTGCGGCGGTGGTGGCACCCGCGGTGACCGGCTGGTCGCCGAACATCTCGGTGTACAGGTACCGGGCCAGCACCGTGGCGGTCGGGTAGTCGAAGACACAGGTGACCGGCAGTCGGAGGCCGGTGACCACGCCGAGGCGGTTGCGCAGCTCGACGGCGGTCAGCGAGTCGAAGCCGAGGTCCCGGAACGCCCGGTCGGCCTCCACCGCGTCCGCGCTGTCGTAGCCGAGGACGTCGGCGGCCTGGTTGCGCACCAGCTCCAGCAGCAGCTTGGGCTGCTCGGCAGGGGGCAGCTCCGCCATCTCCCGGCGCAGCGCGGAAATGGCGTCGTCGCCGTCGCCGGTGTCCGCACCAGTGGCGGCAGCGGGGCGGTTCAGCTCGGGCAGCTCACGGAACAGCGCGCTCGGACGTGAACCGACGAACTCCGGCCGGAAGCGATCCCAGTCGATCTCGGCGATGACCACGAAGGTCTCGTCCAGTTCAAGCGCCTGCTGCATGCCGGAGATCGCCAGCTCGGGCACCATTCCGACCATGCCGGAACGGTCCATCCGCTCACCGACGTCGCCGGAGCCGAGGCCGCCGCCGGCCCAGGCGCCCCAGGCGATGGAGGTCGCCGGAAGGCCGTCCGCGCGCCGCTGCAACGCCAGCGCGTCGAGATAGGCGTTGCCCGCCGCGTAGCTGCCCTGACCCGGACCGCCCAACGTGCCCGCCCCGGAGGAGAACAGCACGAACGCCGACAGATCCATCCCCGCGGTCAGCTCATGCAGATTCCGCGCCGCGTCCACCTTCGGACGCAACACCCCGGCCGCCCGACGCACCGTCAGGGCGTCCACCACACCGTCGTCCAGCACACCAGCCGTATGCACCACGGCCGTCAGCGGGAACTCCTGCGGAATCGCGTCCAGCACCGCGGCCAGCGCCGCACGGTCCGCGGCGTCACACGCCGCCACCGTCACCCGGGCACCGAGCCCCTCCAGCTCCGCCTTCAACTCGGCGGCGCCCTGGGCCTCCATACCACTACGGCTCGTCAGCACCAGATGCTCAGCACCGGTACGCGCCAGCCAGCGGGCCACATGGCCACCCAGCGCACCCGTACCACCGGTCACCAGCACCGAGCCCCGGCTCTGCCACGACTCCCGGCCCCCGGCGTCCTCAGCCGCCGAGACCCGCACCATGCGCTTGGCGAACACACCGGAGCCGCGCACCGCGACCTGGTCCTCGCCCTCCGTGCCCGCCAGCACTCCGGCCAGACGGGCCACCGCACGGCCGTCCATGGTCTCGGGCAGATCGACGGCACCGCCCCAGCGCTGGGGATACTCCGCCCCGACGATCCGCCCCAGGCCCCACACCATCGACTGCACCGGGCTCACCAGCCGGTCGGAACGCCCCACCGACACCGCACCCCGAGTGCCGCACCACAGCGGAGCCACCACACCCGCGTCACCCAGTCCCTGGACCAGGCCCACCATGGCCGCCAGTCCGGCAGGCACCACCTCGAACGTCGTGTGCCCCGACTCGTCCAGTCCGAGGAGCGAGAACACGCCCGCGACGCCCGAGGGCTCCACCCCGGCCTCGTCGAGCGCCCCGCCCAGCCGCTCCGCCACTGTCCAGCGGTCGTTGCCGGATCCGTCCAGCACCACTCGGACGACGTCGGCCCCGCTCGTCCCCAGCCCGTTCACCGTGGCGGTCACCAGGACATCGTCGGCGTGCGACGCGGGAAGGACGACGAGCCAGGTGCCCGAGAGGGCCGCCGCGGTGGCGGACGCCTGTGGCTTCCAGACCACCTGGTAACGCCAGCTGTCCACCGTGTTCTGCTCACGCCGCTGACGGCGCCAGGACGACAGCGCCGGAAGCAGCGCCGTCAACGACGACTGCTGCTCCTCGTCGTCCACCTCCAGCGTGCGGACCAGCGCCTCCAGGTCCTCGCGCTCCACCGCCTCCCAGAAACGGGCGTCCACCGCGTCCACGGCCAGACCGTCGACGGTGGCGGACAGCTCCTCGGCCGACACATCCAGCCAGTACCGCTGACGCTGGAAGGCATAGGTCGGCAGCTCCACCCGGTGGGCACCGCGGCCCTCGAGCAGGGCGGTCCAGTCCACCGTGACGCCGCGGACGAACACCTCGGCGGCGGAGGTCAGGAACCGCTCCGGGCCGCCCTCGTCACGCCGCAGCGTGCCGACGACCACGGCCTGGGTCTCGGCGGCCTCCACGGTCTGCTGCACCGGCAGAGTCAGCACCGGGTGCGGGCTCGCCTCGATGAACACGGAGTGGCCGTCGTCCAACAGCTTTCGAGTGGTGGCCTCCAGCTCGACGGTCTGCCGCAGGTTCCGGTACCAGTACTCCGCGTCCAGACCGGTGGTGTCCACCGGCTCGCCGGACACCGTGGAGTAGAACGGCACCTCGGACGCGCGGGGCTCGATGCCGGCGAGGACCTTCAGCAGCTCCTCGTGGATGGCCTCGACGTGCGCGGAGTGCGAGGCGTAGTCCACCGGGACCCGGCGAACCCGGATCTCCTCGCCCTCCAGCTGGGCGACCATCTCGTCCAGCGCGCCCGGGTCGCCGGAGACCACGACGGAACCGGGGCCGTTGACCGCAGCGACCGAGATTCCACCGTCCCACGCGGCGATACGGTCCCTGACCTGGTCGACCGGCAACCCGACCGACACCATGCCACCACGACCCGCCAGACCCACCGCGATCGCCTGCGACCGCAACGCCACCACCTTCGCGGCATCCTCCAGCGACAACGCACCCGCCACACACGCCGCGGCGATCTCACCCTGGCTGTGACCCATCACGGCATCCGGCTCCACACCCACCGAACGCCACAGCTTCGCCAGCGACACCATCACCGCGAACAACACCGGCTGAACGACATCCACCCGGTCGAAACCGGGAGCGCCCTCGGCACCACGCAGCACATCCGTCAACGACCAGTCCACATACGCCGACAGAGCCGTCTCACATTCGGCTATCGACTCCCCGAACACCGGCGAGGACTCCAGCAACCCCACCGCCATGCCCACCCACTGCGCCCCCTGACCCGGGAACACGAACACCGAGCGGCCGGCGTCGCCGGTCCTCCCCCGCACCACTCCGTTCGCCGCGGTGGCGTCCTCGGCGACCGCCTCCAGACGCTGGAGGAGTTCCTCACGGTCGGCCCCGGTGACCACGGCCCGGTGCTCGAAGGCGGACCTGGTCGTGGCCAGCGACAGCGCCACGTCCGCCGCGTTCAACTCCGGGCGCTCCGTGAGGAATTCGCGGAGCTGCCCGGCCTGCGCCCGCAGCGCCTCGGCGCCACGGCCCGACACGACCCACGCCACCGGACCGTCGGCGACCTCGGCCTCAGTGGCCTCGGCCACCTCGGACTCCGGAGCCTGCTCCAGGATGGTGTGCGCGTTGGTGCCACTCATGCCGAACGACGACACGGCGGCGCGGCGCGGGTGATCCCGGTCCGGCCACGGGGTCGAGTCGTGCAGAAGGGAGACGGCGCCGCCGGTCCAGTCGATATGCGGCGAGGGCTCGGCCGCATGGAGCGTCTTCGGCAGCACGCCCTCCCGTATGGCCATCACCATCTTGATGACCCCGGCGACACCGGCGGCGGCCTGCGTGTGCCCGATGTTCGACTTGATGCCCCCCAGCCACAACGGCTGGTCCGCGGGCCGGTCCTGCCCGTACGTGGCCATCAGCGCCTGCGCCTCGATCGGGTCACCCAGTGTGGTACCCGTACCGTGCGCCTCCACCGCGTCCACCTCGGCGGCGGACAGCCGGGCGCTGGTCAGCGCCTGCCGGATGACCCGCTGCTGCGAGATGCCGTTGGGCGCCGTCAGACCGTTGGAGGCGCCGTCCTGGTTGATGGCCGAACCCCGGACGATGGCCAGCACCTGGTGGCCGTTGCGCTCGGCGTCGGACAGCCGCTCGACGAGCAGCATGCCGACGCCCTCACCCCAGCCGGTGCCGTCGGCCGCGGCCCCGAACGGCTTGCACCGGCCGTCCGCCGCCAGGCCACGCTGCCTGCTGAACTGGACGAACGCCGATGGCGTGGACATCACGGTGATGCCACCGGCCAGCGCGAGCGTGCACTCGCGCTGGCGCAGCGCCTGAACGGCGAGGTGCAAGGTCACGAGGGACGACGAGCACGCCGTGTCCACGGAGAGCGCGGGGCCCTCGAGACCCATGGTGTAGGAGATCCGGCCGGAGACGATGCTCGCCGCGTTGCCGGTGCCCGAGTGGCCCTCGACATCTTCCAGGCTCTCGGCCGCGCCGAGCATGAGCATGGAGTAGTCCTGGCCGTTGGTCCCGACGAACACACCGGTCCTGCTGCCCCGCAGGGATGTCGGGTCGATGCCCGCCCGCTCGACCGCCTCCCAGGATGTCTCCAGCAGCAGCCGCTGCTGCGGATCCATCGACAGCGCCTCGCGCGGCGAGATCCCGAAGAACGCCGGATCGAATTGGCCGGCGTTCTCCAGGAAACCGCCCTCGGTCGTATAGCTGGTGCCGGGACGGTCCGGGTCCTCGTCATAGAGGGCGTCGATGTCCCAGCCACGGTCCATGGGGAATTCCGAGATCGCGTCGGTGCCGTCCGCCACCAGGCGCCACAGGTCCTCGGGAGAGTTCACCCCTCCGGGGAACCGGCAGCTCATGGCGACGATCGCGATCGGTTCCTGGTCCGCCGACTCGGCCTCGAGCAGGCGCTGGCGAGTCTGCTGGAGATCCGCGGTCACCCGCTTGAGATAGTCGAGAAGCTTCTCTTCGTTCATTGTTATGTCACCCATGGAAGTAGTAAGGAACGACCCTCGGGAACCGACCGCGCCAGCTCAGGAGATCCCGAGCTCCTTGTCGATGAAGTCGAACATCTCGTCCGACGTCGCCGACTGAATCTTGTCCGAAACCGCCTTCTTGCCCGAATTGCTGGAATCCTGCTCCGCCTCTCCCCACTTCAGAAGGAGCGTCTGCAAGCGCGTCGTGATCCTCGGCCGGTCCACGTCGTCGGCGGAGATCGTGGCCATCGCCGCTTCGATCCGGTCCAGCTCGCCGAGGATCGGTGCGGCCGCCGAGATCCCGTCCTCAACTACGTCGGTACGCAGTCGGCGGGCGAGCGCCACGGGCGTCGGGTGGTCGAAGACGATCGTCGCGGGCAGGCGCAGGCCCGTCGCAGCGTCCAGCCGGTTGCGCAGTTCGACGGCGGTCAGCGAGTCGAACCCGAGTTCCCGGAAGGCCCGCTGGGACTCGACCGACTCCACCGACGGGAAGCCCAGCACCATCGCCACCTGTGTGGTGACCAGGTCGAGCAGCGCTCGTTCCTGCTCCGCCTCCGACATTCCGGCAAGCCGCTCGCGCAGTTCCGAGCCACCGGTCTCGAACTGCGCGGCGGTACCACCGCCGATCGCGGCCTCCAGGATCCGCCGCGCCTCGGGCACCTCGTCCAGCAGTCGGCTGGCCCGAACAGCGACGTAGGAGGGTACGAATCGCTCCCAGTCGAGGTCGGCGATGGCCAGGTGCGTCTCCTGCAGGTCGAGGGCCTGCTGGAGGGCCTTGACCGCCAGTTCCGGGGTCATCGCGGCCATGCCGCCGCGCCGCAGCCGGTCCTCCAGCGCCCCGTCGACCGCCATGCCGCCCTCGGCCCACGGGCCCCAGGCCACCGAGGTGGCCGCCAGTCCCTGGGCCCGGCGCTGCTGCGCCAGGGCGTCGAGGTAGGCGTTGGCCGCGGCGTAACTGCCCTGCCCGGCCCCGCCGATGGCTCCGGCGAGCGAGGAGAACAGCACGAACGCGGACAGGTCGAGGCCCTCGGTCAGCTCGTGCAGATTGCGAGCCCCGTCCACCTTGGGACGCAGCACGCCCGCGACCCGCTCCACCGACATCGAATCCAGGACACCGTCGTCCAGGACGCCCGCCGCGTGCACGACGGCGTTCAGCGGATACCGCTCCGGGATGGCGGCCAGTACGCCGGCCAGGCCATCGCGGTCTGCTGCGTCACAGGCCGCGATGGTCACCTCGGCGCCCAACGCGGTGAGCTCGTCGCGCAGTTCGGCCGCGCCGTCGGCCTCCAGGCCACGGCGGCTGGTCAGCACCAGGTGCTCGGCGCCGGCACGTGCCAGCCACCGGGCCACCTGGCTGCCCACTCCCCCGGTGCCGCCGGTCACCAGCACCGACCCCCGCGCGCTCCACGGCCGAGCCGCGGTCTGCGGCGCGGTGGCCCGCACCAGGCGCCGGGTGAACACGCCGGACGTGCGCACCGCCACCTGGTCCTCGAACTCGCCCGCGCCGCCGCCCAGCACACCGGACAGCCGGTCCGCGGCCCGCTCGTCGAATGTCTCCGGGAGGTCGACCAGACCGCCCCACAGCCGCGGGTGCTCCAGACCGGCGACCCGGCCAAGCCCCCACATCTGCGCCTGGGCGGCGCTGCGCAGGGTGTCGGATCCGGTCACCGACACGGCGCCTCGTGTCGCCACCCACAACGGGGCCTCGACACCGGCGTCCACCAGTGCCTGCAACGCGACGAGGTTCAGCGCGAGCCCTTGCGGCACGACCGCGTGCTCGGGGCTGGGACTCTCGTCCAGGGCCAGCAGGGAGAGAACCCCGCTGACGGCCGCGTCGGACGCGCCCTCGGCCGCCGTGCGGAGCCGCTCGGCGACCGCCGCGCGGTCGACGTCGGCCGCGCCGTCGAGCTCGATCCGCGCCACCTCCGCGCCCTGCCGCTCCAGCATGGTCACCGCGGAGGTGACCAGCTCGTCGTCGGCGTACGACTGGGGAACCATGACCATCCAGGTCCCGGTCAGCGCCCGCTCCGAGAGCTCGGACACCGGGGTCCACGCGATCTGGTAGCGCCAGCCGTCCACCGTGGACCGCTCACGATGGCCCTTGCGGTAGGACGACAGGGCGGGGAGCACCTCGGTCAGCGAGGCGTTTCCGTCCACGTCCAGCGCGGTGGTCAGCGCCTCCAAGTCCTCACGCTCGACCGCGTCCCAGAACCGGGCGTCGACCGAATCCGCGGCGGCGGATGCGGTGGAGTCGTCGCTCTCCGGAGCGTCCAGCCAGTAGCGCTGCCGCTGGAACGCGTACGTCGGCAGCTCGACCCGCCGGACGTCCTCACCGGCGAACAGGGCCTCCCAGTCCACGGTGACGCCGTGGACGTGGAGTTCGGCCAGGGCCGCCGTCAGCGCCTGGGCCTCCGGGCGGTCCTTGCGCAGCGCGGGTACCACGACGGGGGCCGAAGTCTCCGCCACCGTCAGGCACTCCCGCGCCATCGCCGAGAGCACCCCGTCGGGGCCCACCTCGAAGAACCTGGTCACGCCCGCGTTCTCCAGGGAGCGCATCCCGTCCGCGAAGCGCACCGCCTCGCGGACGTGGCGCACCCAGTACTCCGGCGAGCACACCTCGTCGGCACCCGCCGACTTGCCCGACACGTTGGAGACCAGCGCGATCGAGGGCGGGGCGAACGACAGCCCCTCGACAACCTTGCGGAAGTCGTCCAGCATCGCGTCCATACGGGGCGAGTGGAACGCGTGGCTGACCCGCAGTTGGCGGGTCTTACGGCCCTGCTCCGCCCACTGTCCGGCGATCTCCAGCGCCGCGGCCTCGTCGCCCGCGATCACCACGGAGGTCGGCCCGTTGACGGCGGCCATGCTCACCTCGGCCTCACGACCGGCCAGCGACGCCGCGATCTCTTCCTCCGACGCCTCGACGGCGACCATCGCACCCCCCTCGGGAAGCGCCTGCATCAGACGGCCACGGGCGGCCACCAGCGTGCAGGCGTCCTCGAGCGAGAACACCCCGGCCACATGCGCGGCGGCGATCTCACCGATGGAGTGACCGATCATCACATCCGGGGCGACACCCCACGCGGACAGCAACCGGAACAACGCCACCTCGATGGCGAACAGCGCCGGCTGGGTGAACGCCGTCTGATCCAGCAGCTCGGCGTCCGCACTGCCCTCCGCCGCGAACATCACATCCCGCAGCGGACGATCCAGCACCACATCCAGATACGCGCACACCTCGTCCAGCGCACGCGCGAACACCGGGAACGCCTCGTACAGCTCCCGCCCCATGCCCAGGCGCTGCGCGCCCTGGCCCGAGAACAGGAACGCCGTGATGCCCGTGGGAGTGGCGACCGAGCGCACGACCCCGGGAGCCTCCTCACCGGTCGCGACGGCCTCCAGCCCGCCCAGCAGCTCCGCACGGTCCGCGCCCGTCAGCACGGCACGGTGTTCGAACACCGACCGGCTGGCGACCAGGGAGTAGCCCACGTCCTTCAGGCTCAGTTCCGGCCGTGCGGTCAGATGCGCCCGCAGCCGCCGCGCCTGGGCGCGCAAACCGTCCGCGCTCCGGGCGGAGAGCGTCCAGGGTGCCGCGCCACGGTCGTCGGGAGCCGTCACCTCGGCCGGTCGCTCGTCCTCCGCGTCCGTCGGGGCCTGCTCGATGATGGCGTGCGCATTGGTGCCGCTGACGCCGAACGCGGAGACACCGGCCCGGCGCGGCTGACCCGTCTCGGGCCACTCGGTGGCCTCGGTCAGCAGCCGCACCTCGCCCGCCGACCAGTCCACCTGCGGCGAAGGCTCATCCACGTGCAGCGTCTTCGGCAGCACACCGTGCCGCATCGCCATGATCATCTTGATGATGCCGGCGAGTCCGGACGCGGCCTGGGTGTGTCCGATGTTCGACTTCAGCGCGCCCAGCCACAGGGGCCGGTCCTCGGGGCGCTCCTTGCCGTAGGTGGCCAGCAGCGCCTGCGCCTCGATCGGGTCGCCCAGCGACGTACCCGTGCCGTGTGCCTCCACCGCGTCCACCTCGGCGGCCGACACCCCGGCGTTGGCCAGCGCCTGGCGGATCACCCGCTGCTGCGAGGGGCCGTTGGGCGCCGTCAGACCGTTGGACGCACCATCCTGGTTCACGGCCGAGCCCCGCACGATGCCCAGTACCTGGTGGCCGTTGCGCCGCGCGTCCGAGAGCCGCTCCACGAGCAGCACATCGGCGCCCTCGCTCCAGCCCGTACCGTCCGCCGCGGCCGAGAACGGCTTGCAGCGGCCGTCCGGGGCGAGCCCGCCCTGCCGGCTGAACTCGACGAACGCCATCGGAGTGGCCATAACCGCCACACCACCCACCAGCGCCATGGAGCATTCGCCCTGACGCAGCGACTGACAGGCCAGATGCAGGGCCACCAACGACGACGAGCAGGCCGTGTCCACCGTGACGGCGGGACCCTCCAGGCCGTAGGTGTAGGAGAGACGGCCGGAGACCACGCTGCCGGAGTTGCCGGTCAGCAGATGGCCCTCGACGTCCTCGGGCACCGTCTCCAGGTTGGTGCCGTATCCGGAGCCCGAGAAGCCCACGAACACACCGACCTGGCTGCCCCGCACCGACGCGGGGTTGATGCCCGCCCGCTCGAACGCCTCCCACGAGGTCTCCAGCAGCAGCCGCTGCTGCGGGTCGGTCGCCAGCGCCTCACGCGGCGAGATCCCGAAGAACCCGGGGTCGAACTCGCCCGCGTCGTAGAGGAATCCGCCTTCACGGGCGTAGAAGGTGCCCGGCCGGTCCGGATCCGGGTCGTACATGCCCGACAGGTCCCAGCCGCGGTCCGACGGGAAGGAGGAGACGGCATCGCCGCCGCTCTCGACCAGCTGCCACAGGTCCTCCGGGCTCCGCACCCCACCGGGGAAACGGCAGCTCATGGAGACGATCGCGATGGGATCGTCGTCCGCGCCGACCCCGGCGGGAGCCCCGGATCCGGTGGCCACCGCCGGGGACGAGGTGCCCAGCACCTCGGTGCGCAGATGCGCCGCGAGCGTGGCGGCGCTGGGGTAGTCGAAGACCAGCGTGGCCGGAAGACTGAGACCGGTCTCGGCGGCCAGCCGGTTGCGCAGGTCGACCGCGGTCAGCGAGTCGAAGCCCAGATCGCGGAAGGCCCGGTTCGGCTCGACCATCTCCGCGGAGGCGTAGCCGAGCACGGAGGCGGCGTGCTTGCGCACCAGATCGAGCAGCGCCCGGTCCCGCTCGCCCTCGGTGAGGGGCTTCAGCCGCTCGCGCAGCTGCGCCCCGGCGGCGTCGGCGCTCTCGCCACCGTCGCCCTTCGTCTCCAGCGCCCGGACCTCGTCGAGGTCGCTCAGCAACGGGCTGGGGCGGACCGCGGTGAACGAGGGCGCGAACCGCTCCCAGTCCACGTCCGCGACCGTCACCACACCGTCGTCACCGGCCACCGCGCGCTCCAGAGCGGCGATCGCCAACTGGGGTGCCATCGCGGGCAGTCCACGCCGCGCCAGCTGCTCCCCCGCGTCGTCCCGGGTGGCCATGCCGCCCTCGGCCCACGGGCCCCAGGAGACGGCGGTGCCCGCGAGGCCCCGCGCACGGCGCTGCTCCACCAGCGCGTCCAGGAAGGCGTTTCCGGAGCCGTAGACGCCCTGGCTGCCGCCGCCCCAAATACCGGAGATGGACGAGAAGACCACGAACGCGTCGAGCTCACGGTCGCCGAGCAGCTCGTCCAGGTTGACGGCGCCCGCCACCTTGCCCGATACCACCCTGGCCGCGTCCGCGAGCTCCGTCTCCAGCAGGGAGGCCGCGATCGTGACACCCGCCGCGTGCACCACTCCGGTGAGCGGCTGGTGCTCCGGCACGGCGTCCAGGACGGCGGCCAGCGCGTCGCGGTCCGCCGCGTCGCACGCGGCCACCGTCACCTCGGCGCCCATGCCCTCCAGCTCCGCCTTCAACTCGGCGGCGCCTTCGGCCTCCAGACCGCGACGGCTGGTCAGCACCAGGTGCTCGGCACCGCTACGGACCAGCCAGCGGGCCACCTGGCCGCCGAGCCCGCCCGTGCCGCCGGTGACCAGCACCGTGCCACGCGCCCGCCACGACGTCTCCTCGCCGACGGCCGGGGCGGACCGCACCAGACGGCGTACGAAGACACCGGAGCCGCGGACCGCGACCTGGTCCTCGCCGCCCTCGGCGGACAGCACACCGGCCAGCCGCTCCGCACCGCGCCCGTCCAGCGACTCGGGCAGATCGACCAGACCGCCCCACAGCGGCGCCAGCTCCAGCCCCGCCACCCGGCCCAGCGCCCAGATCATCGCCTGCGCCGGGCTGGTGAGCCGGTCCGAACGGCCCACCGACACGGCGCCGCGCGTACCGCACCACAGCCGGGCCGGGATGTCGGCCTGCACCATGGCCTGCACCAGCACCAGGGTCAGCGCATAGCCGCCCGACAGCGCCGGGTGGCCCGGGCAGGGCTCCTCGTCCAGGGCGAGCAGCGACAGCACACCGCCCAGCTCGGGCGTCTCCGCGGCCACCTCGCGCAGCCGCTCCGCCAGCGCGTCCGCGTCGAGGTCCCGCTCGTCCACCGTGACCGGGACCACGCCCGCGCCATGCCGCTCGAGCCCGGCGACAACGCCGGAGACCAGTGCGTCCTCGGCGCGGGATGCCGGAACCACCACCAGCCACGTCCCCGACAGCGAGCCGTCGGCGACGTCGGAGAACGGCTTCCACGACACCCGATAGCGCCAGCCGTCGATCGTGGACTGGTCGCGGTTGTTGCGGTGATACGCGGAGAGGGCGGGCAGCACCGCGCTCAGCGGCGCCTCACTGTCGACGGCCAGCGTCCCCGCCAGCGACTCCAGGTCCTGGCGCTCCACCACGTCCCAGAACCGCGCGTCGACGGAGCCGGTGGCATCGGCCACGCTTCCACTGGGCGGCAGGCCGAAGCCGTCCAGCCAGTAGCGCTCGCGCTGGAAGGCGTAGGTCGGCAGCTCGACACGGCGGGCGCCACGGCCCTCCAGGGTGGTGCGCCAGTCGACCTTCTTGCCGCGCGCGAACACCTCGGCGGCGGAGGTCAGGAACCGCTCCAGGCCACCCTCGTCACGCCGCAGCGTGCCCACGACCACGGCCTGGGCCTCGGCGGCCTCGACGGTCTGCTGAACGGGAAGGGCGAGCACGGGGTGCGGGCTCACCTCGATGAAGGTGGTGTGTCCCTTGCCGAGGAGTGCGCGGGTGGTGGCTTCCAGCTCGACGGTCTGGCGGAGGTTGCGGTACCAGTACTCCGCGTCCAGACCGGCGGTGTCCACCAGCTCACCGGTCACCGTCGAGTAGAACGGCACCTCGGACGAACGCGGCCGAAGGTCCGCCAGGACCTTCAGCAGCTCCTCGTGAATCGCCTCCACGTGTGCGGAGTGCGAGGCGTAGTCCACCGGGACCCGGCGGACCCGGATCTCCTCGCCCTCCAGCTGGGCCACCAGCTCATCCAGCGCACCCGGGTCACCCGACACCACGACCGAGCCGGGACCGTTGACCGCCGCGACGGAAATCGCGCCGTCCCAGGCGGCGATACGCTCCTTGGCCGCATCCGCCGACAGGCCGACCGACACCATGCCACCACGACCCGCGAGCCCCGCCGCGATCGCCTGCGACCGCAGGGTGACCACCTTCGCGGCGTCCTCCAGCGACAGCGCACCCGCCACACACGCCGCGGCGATCTCACCCTGGCTGTGACCCATCACGGCATCCGGCTCCACACCCACCGAACGCCACAGCTTCGCCAGCGACACCATCACCGCGAACAACACCGGCTGAACGACATCCACCCGGTCAAAACCGGGGGCACCGTCAACCCCGCGCAGCACATCCGTCAGCGACCAGTCCACGTAAGCGGACAGGGCCGTCTCACACTCGCCGATCGCCTCGGCGAACACCGGCGAGGACTCCAGCAGCCCCACGGCCATGCCGGCCCACTGCGCCCCCTGGCCGGGGAACACGAACACCGAACGGCCGCGCACGTCCGCCACGCCACGCGTGACACCCGAGGCGATCTCGTCCCCGGCCAACGCGCCGAGCCGCTCCAGGAGTTCCTCGCGGTCGGCTCCCGTCACCACCCCACGGTGCTCGAACACCGAGCGCGTCCCCACCAGGGAGAACGCCACATCGGCGGCGCCCAGCTCCGGACGGGCCGCCACGAACTCCCGCAGCCTGCCCGCCTGGGCCCGCAGACCCGCCGCGCTCCGGCCGGACACCACCCAGGCCACCGGGCCATCGGCGACCTCGGCCTCGGCCTCCTCAGCCGCCTCGGCCTCCGGGGCCTGCTCCAGGATCGCGTGCGCGTTCGTCCCGCTGATGCCGAACGAGGACACGCCCGCCCGCCGGGGCTGCTCCGACTCGGGCCAGGGGGTGGACTCGTTCAGCAGCCGGATGTCACCCTCGGTCCAGTCCACCTGGCTGGACGGCTCATCCGCGTGGAGTGTCTTGGGCAGGACGCCGTTCCGTATGGCCATCACCATCTTGATGACCCCGCCGACACCGGCGGCGGCCTGGGAGTGGCCGATGTTGGACTTCAGCGAGCCCAGCCACAGCGGCTTGTCCGCCGGCCGGTCCTTGCCGTAGGTGGCCATCAGCGCCTGCGCCTCGATCGGGTCACCCAGCGACGTACCCGTACCGTGCGCCTCCACCGCGTCCACATCGGCCGGTGTCAGGGCCGCGTTGCTCAGCGCCTGGCGGATCACCCGCCGCTGCGAGGGGCCGTTGGGCGCCGTGAGCCCGTTGCTCGCACCGTCCTGGTTGATGGCCGAGCCCCGGATGACGGCCAGCACCGGGTGTCCGTTGCGCCGGGCGTCCGAGAGCCGCTCCAGGAGGAGCAGGCCCACGCCCTCCGCCCAGCCCGTGCCGTCGGCGCCCGCGCCGAACGCCTTGCACCGTCCGTCCGGGGCCAGCCCGCCCTGGCGGCTGAACTCGACGAACATGCTGGGGGTGAACATCACGGCCACGCCGCCCGCGAGGGCCAGCGAGCACTCCTCCTGACGGAGCGCCTGGCAGGCCCAGTGCAGCGCCACCAGCGACGACGAGCAGGCGGTGTCCACCGTGACGGCGGGCCCCTCGAGGCCCAGGGTGTAGGCCACCCGCCCGGAGACCACGGAGGTGGCGTTGCCCGCGAGCATCAGCCCCTCCACGTCCGGGGGCATCTCGCTCACGCCGGCGCCGTAGCCGGAGGGCGAGGCGCCGACGAACACACCGGCCTGGCTGCCCCGCACCGACGCCGGGTCGATTCCGGCGCGCTCGAACGCCTCCCAGGCGGTTTCCAGCAGCAGCCGCTGCTGGGGGTCGGTGGCGAGCGCCTCCCGCGGGCTCATGGAGAAGAAGCCGGGGTCGAAGTCGCCGGGGGTTTCCAGGAATCCGCCCTCGCGGACGGAGAAGGTGCCGGACCGCTCCGAGTCGGGGTCGAAGAAGCCCTCGACGTCCCAGCCCCGGTCGGGCGGGAACTCGCTGATGGCGTCGCCGCCCTCGGCGACGAGCCGCCACAGCTCCTCCGGCGTCTTCACGCCCCCGGGGTACCGGCAGCTCATCGCCACGATGGCGATGGGCTCCCGGTCCCGCTCCTCCACCTGCCGAAGTTGCCGACGAGCCTGACGCAGGTCTGCCGTCACCTTCTTGAGGTAGTCAAGGAGTTTTTCGTCTTCCGCCACTATCGCCAGCCCCTTGAAACCGTCTGTGAATTTCTGCTCGCCACGTCAGGACGTTCCGAATTCGTCATCGATGAGCTTGAAGATTTCGTCGGCGGTCGCCGATTCGATCTCGCTGTCGTCGTCCGCGTCGTCGGCCGGCGCCGACGCGGTGCCGGACACCGTCCCGGTGCCGCCGGCGGACCACTTCGCCACCAGGCCCTGGAGTCGCTCCATGACCTTGGCGTGCGTCTCACTGTCGTCGGAGTCGAGTCCCGACAGGGTCGATTCCAGCCGGTCGAGTTCTCCGAAGACGGGCTCGGTCGCGGGCCCGTCGGCGGGGGTGACCTCCTCGCGCAGGAACCGTGCGAGCACCGCCGGGGTCGGGTAGTCGAACACCAGGGTCGCCGGCAGCCGCGTTCCGGTGATCGCGTTGAGACGGTTGCGCAGTTCGACGGCCGACAGGGAGTCGAAGCCCAGGTCCTTGAACGCGTGTCCCGGCTCGATCGCCTGTCCCGACGCATAGCCGAGGACGATGGCCACCTGGTCGCACACCAGGTCCACCAGGATGCGCTCGCGCTCCGTCTCGGACTTCCCGGCCAGGTGCTGCTTGAGCTCGGCGGTCGGGTCCGCCGTGGTGCTCGCCGCGCCCGCCTCCGCGGTCCTGCGCGCCGGAGCCCGCACCAGTCCGCGCAGGAGCGCGGGTACCGGCTCGCCCAGCGAGGACATGTCCATCGTCATGGGCACCAGGACGGCACCGTCGAGATCGCGGGTCGCGTCGAACAGCGCGAGTCCGGCCTCGGGGGTGAGGGCGACCATGCCGGTCCTGGTCATCCGGGTGACGTCGGCGTCGGCCAGTTCGGTGGTCATGCCGCCGTCCTGCGTCCACGGTCCCCAGACGAGCGAGGCGGCCGGGAGCCCGGCGGCCCTGCGGTGCTGGGCCAAGGCGTCCATGAAGGCGTTGCCCGCCGCGTAGTTGGCCTGGCCGGCGCCACCGAAGGTGCCGGAGACGGAGGAGAACAGGATGAAGGCGGAGAGGTCGAGGTCGCGCGTGAGCTCGTGGAGGTGCAGCGCCGCGTCCACCTTCGGACGCAGCACCTTGTCCACCCGCTCCGGCGTCAACGACTCCACCACACCGTCATCCAGCACACCCGCCGCATGCACCACGGCCGACAGCGGATGCTCCGACCCGATACCCGCCAGCAGGCTCTCCACCGACGCCCGGTCGGCGACATCGCACGCCATGACCTCCGCCTCGGCACCCAGCCCGGCCAGCTCCGCCACCAACTCCGCCGCACCCGGCGCCTGAACGCCACGACGACTCGTCAGCACCAGACGCTCAACCTTGTGCTCCACCACCAGATGACGGGCCAACAGCGCGCCCAGACCACCCGTACCACCCGTGATCAGCACCGTCCCCGGACCATCCAGCGTCCTCGGGATGGTCAGCGCCACCTTGCCGGTATGCCGGGCCTGGCTGATGAAGCGGAAGGCCTCGGGCGCCCTACGGACATCCCAGGTACGCACCGGCAGCGGTCGCAGCACCCCGCTCTCGAACAGGGAGAGCAGAACGCTCCACATCTCGTGGATGCGGTCGGCTCCCGCCTCCATCAAGTCGAACGCCTGGTAGGAGACACCGGTGTACTCGGCGGCCACCTCGTCCGGGACCCTGATGTCGGTCTTGCCCATCTCCAGGAATCGGCCACCGCGCGGCAGCAGTCGCAGACCCGCGTCCACGAACTCCCGGGCCAGCGAGTCGAGCACCACGTCCATGCCGCGTCCGCCGGTGGCGTCGAGGAAGCGCTTCTCGAAGTCCAGCGTCCGCGACGACGCGATGTGCTCGTCGTCCAGACCCAGCGACCGCAGAGTGTCCCACTTGCCCTCACTCGCGGTACCGAAGACCTCGGCGCCGAGGTGCCGCGCCAGCTGGAGCGTGGCCATGCCCACACCACCGGCCGCCGAATGCACCAGCACCGACTGGCCGGCCTGGAGACCTCCCAGGTCCACCATGGCGTAATAGGCCGTCAGGAACACGATGGGCGTGGAGGCCGCCTGCTCGAACGTCCAGTCCTCCGGGATCCGGGCGACGACCCGCCGGTCGGTGATGGCGACCGGGCCGAACGACCCGCTGAAGATGCCCATCACCCGGTCACCGGGCGCCACGTCGGTCACTCCGGGGCCGACCTCGGTCACGGTACCGGCGCCCTCGCCACCGAGCGGCCCGGCCTCTCCGGGGTACATCCCCAGGGCGTTGAGCACATCGCGGAAGTTCATACCCGCGGCGCGCATCTCGACCCTGATCTCGTTCTCGCGCAGGGCTTCGGTGGCATCGGGGCAGGGCAGCAGCGCCAGATTCTCCAAGGTCCCCTTGGCGTGCATGTCCAGCCGCCATTCCCGGATTCCGGCGGGCGGCAGCAGCGCGGTGCCCGAGGAGACCCGGGCCATCCGCTGGCCGAGCACCGTGCCCTCGCGGACCACGGCCTGCGGCTCGTCGGCGGCGAGCACAGCGGGCAGTGCCGCCTTGGACGCCTCGGCGGGCTCCTGCGGGTCCAGGTCCACCAGGACGAAGCAGTTCGGGTTCTCCGACTGCGCGGACCGCACCATGCCCCAGAGGGGGGCGTGGATCATGTCCGGGGTCTCGTCGCGGTCCTCGGGCGCCATGGCACCGGAGGTCACGAAGACCAGTCGGGAGGAGTCGAACCGGCGGTCGCCGAGCCAGCCCTGGATCATGCCGAGCGTGTGGTGCGTCACCGCGTGGATGGCGCCCGCGGGCTCCAGGCCCCGCTTGGCCTTGTTGCCCTTGCTCTTGCCCCTCCCCTTCGCCCTGCTCTTGGGCTTGCCCTGGGCCGCCTCGTCGTCGAGGCCCGGTGCGTAGGAGACCAGCACGGCCTCCGGGGCAGCGGCGCCACCGTCGATCGCGGCGCCCAGCGCGTCGAGATCGGCGTAGGCGGTCACCTCGGCTCCGGCGATCGCGCCGGCGGCCAGTCCGTAGTGGTCGGTGCCCACCACGGCCCACTTGGCCGTTGCCGCCTCGGCCGGAGCGATGGCCGGAACGGCGGTCCAGTCCAGCGTGAACAGCGAGTCGCGGAACGCCGACGTCCTGGCCGCGTCGATGTGTTCCACCGACACCGGGCGCAGCACGAGGGATTCGATCGACGCCACCGGGCGGCCGGCTCCGTCGGCCACCGCGAGGGAGATGGAATCCGGTCCCAGCTGGGTGAGCCGCACCCGCAGGGTGGAGGCGCCACCGGCGTGGAGCGACACCCCGCTCCAGGAGAACGGGAGCCGGGAGAGCCCGACGTCCTCCAGGGCGACGAAGGTCACCGCCTGCACGGCGGCGTCCAGCAGGGCGGGGTGGAGGCCGAAGTCGACCGCGTCCGACGCGTGCTTCTCACCGAGGCTGACCTCGACGTAGACGCCGTCGCCGGAGCGCCAGGCGGCCCGCAGGCCCTGGAACACCGGGCCGTAGGCGAAACCGGTGGCGGCGAAGCGCTCGTAGAAGTCGCTGATGTCCAGGGCTTCCGCGTCCGCCGGGGGCCATGCGCTCAGGTCGAACGACGGCTCGGGGCCGGCCGGGGCCAGCGCACCGGCCGCGTGCTGCGTCCACGGCTCCTCCGAGGACGCGTCGGCCGGGCGGGAGTACAGGCTGAGCGAGCGGTAGCCCGTCTCGTCCATGTCACCCACCCAGAGCTGCACCTGGACCGGTTCGTTCTCGGGCAGGACCATCGGGGTGGCCAGGGTGACCTCCTCGACCCGGCCGCAGCCGACCTGGTCGGCGGCGCGGATGGCCAGTTCGAGGAATCCGGTCCCGGGGAACAGCGCCGCGCCCCCGATCGCGTGGTCGGCGAGCCACGGCTGGCTCTGCACCGACAGCCTGCTGGTGAACAGGAATCCGTCGCTGCCCGCGAGCTCGACTCCGGCACCCAGCAGCGGGTGGTTGGGAGAGCTGAGCCCGGCGGAGGCGACATCCCCGGTCATCGGGCCGGCCGCCTTCGGCCAGTAGCGCTGCCGCTGGAAGGCGTAGGTGGGCAGTTCCACCCGCCGCACATCGTGTCCGGCGAACGCCGTCGACCAGTTCACGGTGGTGCCGTGGACGTGGAGTTCGGCCAGCGCCGTCGTCAGCGACTGGGTCTCGGGGCGGTTCTTGCGCAGCGCGGGGACGAGGGTGAGAGCGTCTCCGCCCTCGTCGGCCGTCAGGCAGTCCTGGGCCATCGCGGTGAGCACACCGTCGGGGCCCACCTCCAGGAACGAGGTCACCCCGAGCTTCTCCAGGGCGTGTACCCCGTCCGCGAAGCGCACCGCCTCCCGCACGTGCCGCACCCAGTACTCCGGCGAGCACACCTCGGCGGCTCCCGCCGACGCACCCGTGAGGTTGGAGACCAGGGAGATCGACGGTGCCTGGAAGGACAAGCCGGAGACGACGTCACGGAAGCCGTCCAGCATCGCGTCCATGCGCGGCGAGTGGAAGGCGTGGCTGACCTTCAGCCGACGGGTCTTGCGGCCCTCCCGCTCCCACTGCTCGGCGATCTCCAGTGCCGCTTCCTCATCACCGGCGATGACCACGGCCGTCGGGCCGTTGACCGCGGCCATGCTCACCTCAGTCTCACGACCGGCCAGCGACGCCGCGACCTCCTCCTCGGATGCCTGGATGGCCACCATCGCGCCACCCTCAGGCAGCGCCTGCATCAGACGGCCGCGCGCCGCGATGAGCGCGCACGCGTCCTCCAGCGAGAGCACCCCGGCCACATGGGCCGCGGCGACCTCGCCCACCGAGTGGCCGATCAGAACATCCGCGGTGACGCCCCAGCGCTCCAGCAGCCGGAACAGCGCCACCTCGATGGCGAACAGCGCCGGCTGGGTGAACGCCGTCTGGTCCAGCAGCTCGGCATCCGCGCTGCCCTCGGCGGCGAACATCACCTCCTGCAGCGGCCGGTCGAGCAGCACATCGAGATGCGCGCACACCTCGTCCAGCGCCTGGGCGAACACCGGGAAGGCGTCGTACAGCTCCCGTCCCATGCCCAGGCGCTGCGCGCCCTGACCCGAGAACAGGAACGCCGTCTTGCCGGCCGTGCCCACGGATCCCTGGACGACTCCGGGGGTCGTGGCACCCGAGGCGATGGCCTCGAGACCGCTCAGCAGCCCGTCCCGGTCGCCGCTCAGGAGCACGGCGCGGTGGTCGAAGACGGACCGGGTGGCCGCCAGCGAGTGGCCCACGTCGTTCAGGTCGAGCTCGGGGTGGGCCGTCACGTAGTCGTGAAGGTTCCTCGCCTGGGCGCGCAGCGCCTCGGCGCCCTTGCCGGTGACCACCCAGGGAAGTGCTTCCGCGTCGGCCTGGGGGGCGTCGTCCGTACGGACCCGCTCCACCGGCTCCGGCTCCGGGGCCTGCTCGATGATGGTGTGGGCGTTGGTGCCGCTGATACCGAACGAGGAGATACCCGCCCGGCGCGGCTCACCGTTCTCCGGCCACGGGGCCGACTCGGTCAGCAGCCGGACCTCGCCCGCTGTCCAGTCCACATGCGGCGTCGGCTCGTTGACGTGGAGCGTCTTCGGCAGCACGCCCTCACGCATGGCCATCACCATCTTGATGATCCCGGCCACACCGGCGGCCGCCTGCGTGTGCCCGAGGTTCGACTTGATGGAGCCCAGCCACAGCGGCTGGTCCGCCTGCCGCCCCTGGCCGTAGGTGGCCAGCAGCGCCTGCGCCTCGATCGGGTCGCCGAGCCTGGTGCCGGTGCCGTGCGCCTCGACCGCCTGCACCTGATGGGCGGCGAGGTCGGCGCTGGCCAGCGCCTGGCGGATCACCCGCTGCTGCGACGGGCCGTTGGGCGCCGTGATGCCGTTGGACGCACCGTCCTGGTTGATCGCGGAGCCACGCACGATCGCCATCACCGGGTGACCGTTGCGCCGCGCGTCCGAAAGCCGCTCCAGCAGCAGCACGCCGACGCCCTCCGACCAGCCCGTGCCATCCGCCGATTCGGCGAACGCCTTGCACCGCCCGTCCGACGACAGCCCCTTCTGGCGGCTGAAGTCCACGAACGATCCCGGGCTGGACATGATCGTGACACCGCCGGCCAGCGCGAGGGAGCACTCGCCCTGGCGCAGCGACTGCGCGGCCATGTGCAGCGCCACCAGCGACGACGAGCACGCCGTGTCCACCGTGACGGCCGGTCCTTCGAGACCGAAGGTGTAGGAGATACGGCCCGATACGACACTGGCCGCGTTGCCCGTTCCGAGGTAGCCCTCGGGTCCGCCCGGGGCGGTCAGCAGCAGGCCGATGTAGTCCTGGCCGTTGCTTCCCGCGAAGACACCCGTCCGGCTTCCCTTGAGCGATGTGGGGTCGATGCCCGCCCGTTCGATCGCCTCCCAGGAGGTCTCCAGCAGCAGTCGCTGCTGCGGGTCGATGGTCAGCGCCTCGCGCGGAGCGATCCCGAAGAACTGCGGATCGAACTCGTCGGCGTCATAGACGAAGCCGCCGCCGCTCGAGTAGCTGGTGCCCGAGTTCTCCGGGTCCGGGTCGTAGAGCTCGTCAAGGTCCCAGCCACGGTTGGTCGGGTAGGCGCTGATCGCGTCGCTGCCCTCGGAGACCAGCCGCCACAGATCCTCCGGAGTGCGTACCCCACCGGGGAAGCGGCAGCTCATCGACACGATCGCGATCGGATCGTCGTCCACGACGGTGCCCGTCACCACCGGCAGGTCATCCACCGGCGCGGGGGCGGTGCCCTGCGTCTCATCCAGGATGAACCGGGCGAGCACCGTGGGTGTCGGGTAGTCGAAGGCCACGGTGACCGGCAGGTTCACACCGGCCGCCATGCTGAGGCCGTTACGCAGCTCCACGGCGGTCAGCGAGTCGAACCCGATGTCCCTGAAGGCTCGGTCGGGCTCCACCGCGTCGGCGCTCGGGTACCCGATCACCTCGGCGGCCTGGGACCTGACGAGGTCGAGCACCTCCGCCTCGCGTTCGACGGCCGACAGCCCTTCGAGGCGCTCGGCCAGTCCGGTGAGCGACGCGCCGAGTTCGGCCTCCGCCGCCTCCAGGGCCTGCCGCACCTCCGGCAGTTCGTTCAGCAGCGGACGCGGCCGGGCCGCGGCGAATCCGGGGGCGTAGCGTTCCCAGTCCACGTCGGCGACGGTGATGTCGACCTCGTCGTGATCGAGCACCTGCTGAAGGGCGTCGACGGCGAGGACGGGCTCCAGCGCCGGCATACCGCGCCGCTTGAGCTGGGCCGCGATGGCGTCGTCGACCAGACCGCCGCCGCCCCAGGCACCCCATGCCACCGAGGTCGCCGCCAGGCCCTGTGTCCGGCGCTGCTGCGCCAGGGCGTCGAGGAAGGCGTTGGCGGCGGCGTAGCTGCCCTGACCGGCACCACCGACGGTTCCGGCGTAGGAGGAGAAGAGGATGAACGCGGACAGGTCCAGGTCCTGGGTCAGCTCGTGGAGGTTCACCACGGCGTCCACCTTGGGCCGGAAGACACCCTGCGCCCTGGGGACGGTGAGGGTGTCGATGAGGCCGTCGTCCAGCACACCGGCCGCGTGCACCACCGCGGTCAGCGGATACTCCGCGGGCAGCCCGTCGAGGAGCTCCCGCAACGCGTCACGGTCGGCGACGTCACAGGCCGCGACGGTGACCCGCGCGCCGAGAGCGGTCAACTCGTCCCGCAGCTCGGCCGCGCCGGGGGCGTCCGGGCCGCGGCGGCTGGTCAGCACCAGGTGCTCGGCACCGGCCTGGACGAGCCAGCGGGCGAGGCGGCCACCGAGGGCACCGGTACCACCGGTGATCAGGACGCTGCCGCGAGGCTCCCAGGTACGGGCCGGCCGGGCGTCGCCCAAGGGCGCCCGGACGAGCCGTCGGCCGAAGACTCCGGAGGCGCGCACCGCGACCTGGTCTTCGTCACCGGAGCGCCCGATCAGGCCGACCAGACGGTTCAGCACCCGGTCGTCGATCGCGTCCGGCGACTCGGGGAGGTCGACGAGACCGCCCCACCGCTGTGCGTACTCCAGGCCGACCACCCGGCCCAGACCCCACACCAGGGACTGCTTGACGCTGCCGACCCGGTCGGAGCGGCCCACGGACACGGCCCCGGTGGTGGCGAGCCAGAGCGGCACGTCGATGTCGATGTCGCTCAGCGCCTGGACCAGGGTCACGGTGCCGGCGAAGCCCCGCGGAACACCCGGGTGTTCGGCGAGCGCCTCCTCGTCGAGCGCGAGCAGGGAGAGCACTCCGTCGATCGCGAGCGTCCCCTCCTGCTCGGCGCCGTCCGCGGAGGGCGTGCGGGGGGCCGCGTCCCGGAGGAGTTCGGTCAGCGACGACCGCTCCGGCTCCGAGTCGTCCAGGTCGACCCGCACCATGCGGGCACCGTGGCGCTCCACGTCCCGCGCGATGCGCTCCGCCAGTTCACGGGCGGTGTCGACCGGCGGTACGACGACCATCCAGGTACCGGTGATCGGGGCGCCCCGCTCCTGCTCGGAGCCGGACGACGGCTGGTCGATCAGGGGCTTCCAGTTGATCCGGTAGCGCCAGTTGTCGACGGTCGAGCGGTCACGCCTGCCGCGCCGGTACGACGACAGGGCGGGCAGCACCGCGCTCAGCGGCGCCTCCCCGTCGAGCTCCAGCGTCTGCGCCAGTCCTTCGAGGTCCTCGCGCTCGACGGCCTCCCAGAACCGGGCGTCCACCGAATCGGCCTCGGACACGGGCGCGTTGCCGAACGTGGCGCCCTCGGCCGCCTGCGGCCAGTACCGCTGACGCTGGAAGGCGTAGGTCGGCAGGTCGATCTGACGGGCGCCGTGTCCGGCGAACACCTTCCGCCAGTCGACGTCGGCCCCGTTGACATGAAGCTCGGCGATCGAGGTCAGGAACCGCTCCAGGCCGCCCTCGTCACGCCGCAGCGTGCCGACGACCACGGCCTGGGCCTCGGCGGCCTCCACGGTCTGCTGCACCGGAAGGGTCAGCACGGGATGCGGGCTGACCTCGATGAACACGTCATGCCCGCTGTCGAGCAGGGTGCGGGTGGTGGCTTCCAGTTCGACGGTCTGCCGCAAGTTGCGGTACCAGTACTCGGCGTCCAGACCGGCGGTGTCCACCAGCTCACCGGACACGGTGGAGTAGAACGGCACCTCGGAGGTACGCGGTTCAAGGTCCGCCAGGACGTTGAGCAGCTCCTCGTGGATCGCCTCCACATGCGCCGAGTGCGAGGCGTAGTCCACCGGAACCCGGCGGACACGAATCTCCTCGCCTTCGAGCTGGGCGACCATCTCATCGAGCGCACCCGGGTCGCCGGAGACCACGACGGAACCGGGGCCGTTGACCGCAGCGACGGATATTCCACCGTCCCACGCGGCGATCCGCTCCTTGACCTGGTCGACCGGCAGCCCGACCGACACCATGCCGCCACGACCCGCCAGACCGGCGGCGATCGCCTGCGACCGCAGGGTCACCACCTTCGCGGCATCCTCAAGCGACAGCGCACCCGCCACACAGGCCGCCGCGATCTCACCCTGGCTGTGACCCATCACGGCATCCGGTTCCACACCCACCGAACGCCACAGCTTCGCCAGCGACACCATCACCGCGAACAACACCGGCTGAACGACATCCACCCGGTCGAAACCGGGAGCGCCCTCGGCACCACGCAGCACATCCGTCAACGACCAGTCCACATGAGCCGACAGGGCCGACTCACACTCGCCGATCGCCTCCGCGAACACCGGAGAGCTCTCGAGCAGCCCCACCGCCATGCCCATCCACTGCGCACCCTGGCCGGGGAACACGAACACCGAACGGCCAGTTGCCTCGGCGGCGCTGGCGCGGACCACGCCCGGTGCCTTCGCACCCTGGGCCACCGCCTCCAGGCGCTCGAGGAGTTCCTCGCGGCTGGTCCCGGTCACCGCGGCCCGGTACTGGAACGCGGACCTGGTCGTCGCCAGGGAGAGCGCCACATCGGCGGTCCGCAGCTCCGGGCGCTCGGCCACGAACTCCCGCAGCGCGTCGGCCTGGGCCTGCAGCCCGTCGCCGCTCTTGCCCGCCACGACCCACGCCACCGGGCCGTCGGCAACCTCGGCCTCGGCGACCTCGGCGGTCTCGGCCGCCTCGATCTCCGGAGCCTGCTCCAGGATGGTGTGCACGTTGGTGCCGCTCATGCCGAACGCCGACACACCCGCGCGCCGCGGATGTCCCGTCTCCGGCCACGGCTTGGCCTCGGCCAGCAGCTCGACGTCGCCCTCGGTCCAGTCCACGTGGGGCGAAGGCTCGTCGAGGTGCAGGGTCTTCGGCAGCACCCCGTGACGCATCGCCATCACCATCTTGATGACGCCGCCCACACCGGCGGCCGCCTGCGAGTGGCCGATGTTCGACTTGATGGCGCCCAACATCAGCGGCTGGCCCTCGGGACGCTCCTGGCCGTAGGTGGCCAGCAGCGCCTGTGCCTCGATCGGGTCGCCCAGCGAGGTACCCGTGCCGTGCGCCTCGACCGCGTCCACCTCGGCGGCCGACAGGCGGGCGTTCGCCAGCGCCTGCCGGATGACCCGCTGCTGCGAGGGGCCGTTCGGCGCCGTCAGACCGTTGGACGCACCGTCCTGGTTCACCGCGCTGCCGCGCACCACGGCGAGGATCGGGTGTCCGTTGCGGCGGGCGTCCGACAGCCGCTCGAGGACGAGCATGCCGACGCCTTCGGCCCAGCTCGCGCCGTCCGCGGCGGCCGAGAACGGCTTGCTGCGTCCGTCGGAGGCGAGCGCACGCTGCCGGCTGAACTCGACCAGCGACATCGGGGTGGACATCACCGTCACACCACCGGCCAGCGCCAGCGAGCACTCGCCCTGGCGCAGCGCCTGCCATGCGAGATGCAGGGCGACCAGCGACGACGAGCACGCGGTGTCCACCGTCATGGCGGGCCCCTCGAGGCCCATGGTGTAGGAGATACGGCCCGAAAGCACACTCGGCGAGACACCGGTGCCGACGAGGCCCTCGACGGCCTCCTGAGATCCGGCGAGGACACCGCCGTAGTCCTGGTAGGTCACGCCCGCGAAGACGCCGGTCTGGCTGCCCTTCGCCGAGAGCGGGTCGATACCGGCGCGCTCCAGCGCCTCCCACGAGGTTTCCAGCAGCAGCCGGTGCTGCGGGTCCATCGCGATCGCCTCACGCGGCGAGATCCCGAAGAACGCCGGGTCGAACTGGCTGGCGCCGTGCAGGAAGCCGCCTTCCTGCGTGTAGCACTTGCCGGGCTCGTCCGGGTCCGGGTCGTAGAGGTTCTCGACGTCCCAGCCGCGGTCCGTCGGGAAGGGCGAGATGCCGTCCCGGCCCTGCGCGACGAGGTCCCACAGATCCTCCGGGGTGGCCACCCCTCCGGGATAGCGGCAGCTCATCCCCACGATCACGATCGGCTCGTCGCTGTCCGCCACCGCGACCGGCGCCGGCTGCCGCGCCCCGGTCAGCGAGCCGAGGACCTCGGCACGGGCGAACTTCGCCAGTTCGACGGGGGTCGGGTAGTCGAACACGGCGGTCGCCGGGATGCGCAGGCCAATGGCCTTGCTCACCCGGTTACGGAACTCGACGGCGGTCAGCGAGCTGAAGCCGAGGTCCTTGAACGCCTGCAAGCCCTGGACCTGGCCGGCGGAGGCGTGTCCGAGCACCGCCGCGACATGCGTGCGGATTATCTCGAGCAGCACGCGGTCCTGCTCGGGCTCGGAGAGCCCGGCCAGGCGCTCCCTCAGCGATGCGAGCGGCCCGGCCTCCGGGCCGCCCCGCTGGGCGGTGCGCCGCGCGGTCCTGCGTCGACGGGCAGGCGGCATGGCAGTGGTCTCCTCAGCAGGGGTTTCGGTGGCCACGGGGGATTCGGTGGCCGCCGGAGCGTCGGCGCTCGCCTCGGGCGAGACGGCGGGCTCCGGCAGGGTCTCGGTCGTCTTCGGCGCCGGGGGCTCCGGCTGGTCCGTGGCGACCTGGCGCAGCGTCAGCGTGTCGGCGGAGACCACAGCCTCCCCGGCTCCGTCGACCGCGGCCAGGGAGAGGGTCTCCGGGCCCGTGCGGGCGAGCCGGACACGCAGCTCGGAGGCGCCTTCCGCGTACAGCGACACCCCGGCCAGGCTGAACAGGATGCGGCCGCGCCCCACGCCGTCCAGCACTCCGAGGCCGAGCGGCTGCAACGCCGCGTCCAGAAGGGCCGGGTGCAGCCCGAACCGCTCGGCCTCCGCAACGGACTCCTCGGCCAGGCTGATCTCGGCGAACACCTCGTCATCGCGCTGCCACACCGCTCGCAGGCCACGGAAGGAAGGTCCGTAGACGAGGCCGCCTTCGGCGAGCATCTCGTACAGGCCGTCCACCTCGACGCGCTCGGCGCCGGGCGGGGGCCATGCGACGGAGGCGAAGCGCACCGCTCCTTCGGCGGTGGCGAGATCGTCCGGCTCGGGGGCGAGCACACCGCTGGCGTGGCAGATCCACTCGTCCTCGTCCTCGTCCGCCGGCTCGGCCACGCGCGAGTACATCTCCAGCGAGCGGGTGCCGAACTCGTCCTCTTCGCCGAGGACGAGCTGAATCTGGACTCCGCTCCCTCGGGGGAGGACCAGCGGCGCCTGGCTGACGAGCTCTTCCACATGGCCGAGGCCGACCTCGTCACCGGCGCGAATCGCCAGTTCGACGAGGGCCGTGGTGGCCAGGACCGCCTCGCCGCGCAGGACATGGTCCGCCAGCCAGGGCTGGGTGTGCAGCGAGAGCGTTCCGGTGAAGACCAGGCTGTCGGTGCCCGCGACGGGGACCGCTCCGCCCAGCAGCGGGTGATCGGCGGGATCGAGGCCGAAGGCGGCGGCGTCTCCCGCCGCGGTGCCGGCCTCCAGCCAGTAACGCTGGTGCTGGAACGCGTAGGTGGGCAGGTCCACCCGGCGGGCGCCGCGTCCGGCGAAGAAGGCCCGCCAGTCGACGGTTTCGCCGTGGACGTGTGTTTCGGCGAGAGCCGCGACGAGCGCCTGCGTCTCGGGACGGTCCTTGCGCAGCACCGGGACCAGCAGGGGGGCCGGTGTGTCGTCGGCCGCGATGTCGTCGACCGGTTCGGTCAGGCAGTCCTGGGCCATCGCGGACAGCACACCGTCGGGGCCCACCTCGAGGTAGGTGGTGACGCCCTGGGCTTCGAGGGTCCGCACCCCGTTGAGGAAGCGGACGGTCTCGCGCACGTGCCGCACCCAGTACTCCGGCGAGCACACCTCTTCGGCACCGGCCTGCTCACCCGTGACGTTCGAGATGAACGCGGTGGTCGGGCCGTGGTAGGTGAGCGTCTCCGCGACGGCGCGGAAGCCGTCCAGCATCGCGTCCATATGCGGGGAGTGGAAGGCGTGGCTGACGCGCAGGCGGCGGGTCTTGCGGCCCTGCTCCGCCCACTGGGCGGCGATCTCCAGCGCCGCTTCCTCGTCACCGGCGATCACCACGGCGTTCGGGCCGTTGACCGCGGCCATGCTCACCTCGGCCTCACGACCGGCGAGCGAACCGGCGACCTCCTCCTCGGACGCCTCGATGGCCACCATCGCGCCGCCCTCGGGCAGCGCCTGCATCAGACGGCCACGAGCGGCCACCAGCGTGCAGGCGTCCTCCAGCGAGAACACCCCGGCCACATGGGCGGCGGCGATCTCACCGATGGAGTGGCCGATCAGCACATCCGGGGTGACGCCCCAGTGCTCCAACAACCGGAACAACGCCACCTCGATGGCGAACAGCGCCGGCTGGGTGAACGCCGTCTGGTCGAGCAGTTCGGCGTCCGCACTGCCGTCGACCGCGAACATCACCTCAGTGAGCGGACGGTCCAGCACCACGTCCAGGCGCGCACACACCTCGTCCAGCGCACGGGCGAACACCGGGAAGGCGTCGTACAGCTCCCGGCCCATGCCCAGGCGCTGCGCACCCTGGCCGGTGAACAGGAACGCGGTCTTTCCGGCCTTGGCCGCCTGCCCCTGGACGATGCCGGGGGCGTCGTCCCTGGCGGCGACGGTCTCCAGGCCACGCAGCAGCGCCTCACGGTCGGTGCCCAGCAGCACCGCACGGTGCTCGAACACCGATCGCGTGGCGACCAGCGATTCGGCGATGTCCAGCACACCGGACTCGGCCCCCTCGGAAAGGTGGGCTCGCAGCCGCTCGGCCTGGGCGCGCAGGGCTTCCGGGCTCCGGGCGGAGAGCACCCAGGGGGCCATGCCGTGGTCGTCAACGGGGGCCGGGGCGGGCTCCGCCTCGTCCTGGACCGGGGCCTGTTCGATGATGGTGTGCGCGTTGGTGCCGCTCACGCCGAAGGCGGAGATACCCGCCCGGCGCGGCTGCTCGGTCTCGGGCCATGCGGCGGCCTCGGTCAGCAGCCGCACCTCACCCGCCGACCAGTCCACCTCGCGCGACGGCTCGTCCACATGCAGCGTCTGCGGCAACACACCGTGCCGCATGGCCATCACCATCTTGATGACACCGGCGACACCGGCCGCGGCCTGGGTGTGCCCGATGTTCGACTTGATCGAACCCAGCCAGAGCGGCAGGTCCTCCGGGCGCTCCTGGCCGTAGGTGGCCAGCAGCGCCTGCGCCTCGATCGGGTCACCCAGGGTCGTTCCGGTGCCGTGTGCCTCGATCACCTGGACGTCGGCCGACGACAGCCTGGCGTTGGCGAGGGCCTGGCGGATCACTCGCTGCTGCGAGGGGCCGTTCGGCGCCGTCAGACCGTTGCTCGCACCGTCCTGGTTCACCGCCGAGCCCCGCACGATGGCCAGCACCTGGTGGCCGTTGCGCTTGGCGTCCGAAAGCCGCTCCACGAGCAGCATGCCCACACCCTCGGACCAGCCGGTGCCGTCCGCGGCGTCCGCGAACGGCTTGCACCGGCCGTCGGGGGCGAGGCCGCGCTGGCGGCTGAACTCCACGAAGGCGGCCGGGCTGGTCATCACGGTGACGCCACCGGCGAGCGCCATGGAGCACTCGCCCTGGCGCACCGCCTGCGCGGCCTGGTGCAGGGCGACCAGCGACGACGAGCACGCCGTGTCCACCGTCAGCGCGGGTCCCTCCAGACCCATGGTGTAGGAGATGCGGCCCGAGACGACCGAAGTGGCGCTACCGGTCAGCAGCTGCCCTTCGAGCCCCTCGGGGATCTCGTTCAGCCCCGCTCCGTAACCGGAGGTCGCGGCTCCGACGTAGACGCCGATCTGGCTGCCACGCACGGACGCCGGGTCGATGCCGGCCCGCTCGAACGCCTCCCAGGAGGTCTCCAGCAGCAGCCGCTGCTGCGGATCCATGGCGAGCGCCTCACGCGGCGAGATGCCGAAGAACGCCGCGTCGAACTCGCTCACCCCGTCGAGGAACCCACCCTCACGGGCGTAGAACGTGCCCAGGCGCTCCGGGTCGGGGTCGTACATCCCGTCGACGTCCCACCCACGGTCGGAGGGGAAGTCGGTGATGGCGTCCGTACCGGCCGCCACGAGGTTCCACAGCTCCTCCGGGCTGCGCACACCGCCCGGGAAGCGACAGCTCATCCCGACGATCGCGATCGGGTCGTCATCGACCGGGACCGCCACCGCCGACGGCGCGGCCACCGCGTCCTGCGTCCCCAGCACCTCGGCACGCAGATGGCCGGCCAGCACCGTGGCGCTCGGGTAGTCGAAAACCAGCGTGGCCGGCAGGACCAGCCCGGTCTCCGCGTTCAGCCGGTTACGGAACTCAACGGCCGTGAGCGAGTCGAAGCCCAGTTCCTTGAACGCACGGCCGGGCTCGACCGCCTCCGCACCCGTGAAGCCGAGGACGGCCGCGGCGTGGGCACGCACCAGGTCGAGCAGAGTCCGGTCGATCTCGGCCTCGGTGAGGCCCGTCAGGCGGTCCCGCAGTGCCGAACCGGTACCGGTGCCCTCGGCGTTCTCGGCGTTCGCCAGCGCCCGCTGCACCTCGGGCAGATCGCCGAGGAGCGGACTCGGCCGCCCGATCGTGAACGCGGGGGCGAACCGCTCCCAGTCCACATCGGCGACCGTCAGCAGACCCTCGTCACCCGCGACCGCCCCCTGCAGCGCGGCGATCGCCAGACCGGGCACCATCGCGGGCAGACCGCGGCGCGCCAGCTGGTCGGCCTCGTCTCCGGCCGCCATACCGCCCTCGGCCCAGGGGCCCCAGGCCACGGCCGTACCGGCGAGACCCCGCGCACGGCGCTCCTCCACCAAAGCGTCCAGGTAGGCGTTGGCAGCACCGTATGCGGCCTGGCCGCCGCTGCCCCACACACCGGCGATCGAGGAGAAGACCACGAACGCGTCGAGCTCACGGTCGCCCAGCAACTCGTCCAGGTTGACGGCGCCCGCCACCTTGCCGGAGACCACGGCGGCGGCGTCGGCCAGCCCGGTCTCCGTCAGCGGCACCACTCCGTTGGCGCCCGCCGCGTGGACGACCGCCGTCAGCGGATACTCCTGCGGAACGGCGTCCAGCACCGCGGCCAACTGCTCACGGTCGGCCACATCACAGGCCGCCACGGTCACCCGGGCGCCCAGCGCCTCCAGCTCCGCACGCAGCTCGGGCGCGCCCGGCGCCTCCAGACCGCGACGGCTGGTCAGCACCAGATGCTCGGCACCCTGGCCCACCAGCCAGCGGGCCACCTGCCCGCCCAGCGCACCCGTACCACCGGTCACCAACACCGTGCCACGCGCCCGCCACGTCGTTCCGTCGGCAACGGGTGCGGCCGACCGGGTCAGGCGACGTGCGAACACGCCGGAGCCGCGCACCGCCACCTGGTCCTCGGTGGCCTCGGCGGACAGCACACCGGCCAGCCGCGCCACCGCACGCTCGTCCAGTGACTCGGGCAGATCGACCAGACCGCCCCACAGCTCCGGCAGCTCCAGCGCGGCCACCCGGCCGAGCGCCCACACCATCGCCTGCTTCGGGTGGCTGAGCCGTTCGGAGCGGCCCACCGACACGGCACCCCGCGTACCGGACCACAGCGAAGCCTCGATTCCGGCGTCCGCCATGGCCCGCACCAGCGTCAGCGTCAGGGCGAGACCGTTCGACAGCGCCGGGTGCTCCGGGCAGAGGTCCTCGTCCAGGGCGAGCAGCGACAACACGCCGCTCAGTGCGGGCGCGTCGGCGGCCGCCGCACGCAGCCGCTCCCCCAGCGCCTCGGCGTCGAGGTCCCGCTCGTCGGCCACCAGCGACACCACGCCCGCGCCATGCCGCTCGAGCCCGGAGACGATCCCCGTCACCAGCTCATCCTCGGCGCGGGACGCCGGAACCACTACCAGCCACGTCCCCGACAGCGACCCATCGGCCACGTCCGAGACCGGCTTCCAGGCCACCCGGTAGCGCCAGTTGTCGATCGTGGACTGGTCACGCCGGTTGCGGTGGTACGTGGACAGGGCGGGCAGCACCGCGCTCAGCGGCGTCTCGCCGTCGACGTCGAGCGTCTCGGCGAGCGCTTCGAGATCCTCGCGCTCGACCGCTTCCCAGAACCGCGCGTCCACCGAGTCCACCGAGTCCACGGCGCTCGACGCGTTCAAGCCGTTCAGGGAGATGGACACCTCGGGCCAGAACCGCTCGCGCTGGAAGGCGTACGTCGGCAGCTCCACCATCCGCGCACCACGCCCGGCGATCACGGACTCCCACTCCACCGAGGCTCCGTGGACGTGGAGTTCGGCCAGCGCCATCGTCAGCGCCTGGGCCTCGGGACGGTCCTTGCGCAGCACCGGCACCACGGCCGTGGCCGCGGTCTGGTCCGCCGTCAGGCAGTCCCGCGCCATCGCGGACAGCACACCGTCGGGGCCTACCTCCAGGAACCTGGTGACGCCCTGGGCGGTGAGTGCCCGCATGCCGTCCGCGAACCGCACCGCTTCCCGGACGTGGCGCACCCAGTACTCCGGCGTGCACACCTCGTCGCGGCTCGCCGCCTCGCCCGTCACATTGGAGACCAGGGCGATGGACGGTGTCTGGAAGGACAGGCCCGTGACGACGTCACGGAAGTCGTCCAGCATCGCGTCCATGCGCGGCGAGTGGAAGGCGTGGCTGACGCGCAGGCGGCGGGTCTTGCGGCCCTGCTCCGCCCACTGGGCGGCGATCTCCAGCGCCGCTTCCTCGTCACCGGCGATCACCACGGCGTTCGGGCCGTTGACCGCGGCCATGCTCACCTCGGCCTCACGACCGGCGAGCGAACCGGCGACCTCCTCCTCGGACGCCTCGATGGCCACCATCGCGCCGCCCTCGGGCAGCGCCTGCATCAGACGGCCACGAGCGGCCACCAGCGTGCACGCGTCCTCCAGCGAGAACACCCCAGCCACGTGGGCGGCGGCGATCTCACCGATGGAGTGACCGATCACCACATCCGGGGTGACACCCCAGTGCTCCAACAGCCGGAAGAGTGCCACCTCGATGGCAAAGAGCGCGGGCTGAGTGAACGCCGTCTGGTCCAGCAGCTCGGCGTCCGCGCTGCCCTCCGCCGCGAACATCACCTCACGCAGCGGACGATCCAGCACCACATCCAGCCGCGCGCACACCTCGTCCAAGGCACGGGCGAACACCGGGAAGGCGTCATACAGCTCACTCCCCATGCCCAGGCGCTGCGCACCCTGACCCGAGAACAGGAACGCCGACTTTCCACCGGTTACGGCCTGTCCCTGGACGGCTCCCGAGGCGATTCCGCCCTGCGCGAGAGCCTGCAGGCTACGCAGCAGGGTCTCGCGGTCCTCACCCACCAGCACGGCCCGGTGCTCGAACACCGACCTCGCCGCCAAGGTGTGCCCGACGTCGAGCACACCGACGTCTTCGCGGGCCGCCACATGCCCGTACAGCCGCTCGGCCTGCGCCCGCAGCGCCTCCCGGCTCTTCCCGGAAACCAGCCACGGCACCACGGCCGCCGACACCGGCGCCTCGGGCGCGACCGCCTCCGAGGCCGCGGCCTCTTCCAGGTCAGGAGCCTGCTCGATGATCGTGTGGGCGTTGGTCCCGCTCAGTCCGAACGAGGAGATACCGGCCCGGCGCGGCCGGCCAGTCTCCGGCCACGCGGTGGCCTCCGTCAGCAGCCGCACCTCACCCGCCGACCAGTCCACCTCCCGCGACGGCTCATCCACATGCAGCGTCATCGGCAGCATGCCCGCGCGCATGGCCATCACCATCTTGATGACCCCGGCCACGCCCGCCGCGGCCTGCGTATGGCCGAGGTTGGACTTGACGGCGCCCAGCCACAGCGGGTGGCCCTCCGGCCGCTCCTGGCCGTAGGTGGCGAGCAGAGCCTGCGCCTCGATCGGGTCGCCCAGCGTCGTACCGGTGCCGTGCGCCTCGACCGCGTCCACCTCGGCGGCCGACAGTCCGGCGCTGGCCAGCGCCTGCCGGATGACCCGCTGCTGCGAGGGTCCGTTGGGCGCGGTCAGACCATTCGAGGCACCGTCCTGGTTCACGGCGGAGCCCCGCACGATCGCCAGCACCTGGTGGCCATTGCGCCGGGCGTCCGACAGCCGCTCCACGAGCAGCATGCCGACGCCCTCGGACCAGCCCGTGCCGTCCGCGCCCTCCGCGAACGGCTTGCACCGGCCGTCGGGCGCCAGTCCGCGCTGGCGGCTGAACTCCACGAAGGCACCCGGTGTCGACATCACCGACACACCACCGGCCAGCGCCAGATCGCACTCGCCCTGGCGCAGCGCCTGTGCCGCGAGATGCAGCGCCACCAGCGACGACGAACACGCCGTGTCCACCGTCATCGCCGGCCCCTCGAGGCCGAACGTGTACGAGATGCGCCCGGACACCACGCTGGCCGCGCTGCCCGTGCCCACATGGCCACCGAAGTCCTCGGGGGCGTCGAGCATGATCGTGGAGTAGTCCTGGCCGTTGGTGCCGACGAACACACCGGTGCGGGTGCCCCGCAGCGCGGCCGGCTTGACGCCCGCGTACTCGAACGCCTCCCACGACGTCTCCAGCAGCAGTCGCTGCTGCGGGTCCATCGCCATCGCCTCGCGCGGCGAGATCCCGAAGAACACCGGGTCGAACTGGGGCGCCCCGTAGAGGAAGCCGCCCTCGCGGGCGTAGAAGGTGCCCGGGTGCTCGGGGTCCGGGTGATACATCCCCTCGACGTCCCAGCCACGGTCGCCGGGGAACCCGGCGATGGCGTCGCCGCCTTCGGCCAGGAGGCGCCACAGGTCCTGCGGGGTCTCGACGCCTCCGGGGAAGCGGCAGCTCATCGCCACGATCGCGATGGGGTCGTCGTCATCGGGCCGCACCCGGTGCGCCACCGTCGAGCCGACCGCATCGGTGTGGGCGCCGCCCAGCTCCTGAAGCAGATGGCCGGCGAGCACCTCGGCGGTCGGGTAGTCGAAGACGAGGGTCGACGGCAGGCGCAGACCGGTGGCCAGGTCGAGCCGGTTGCGCAGCTCGATGGCGGTGAGGGAGTCGAACCCGAGGTCCCGGAAGGCGCGGCCGGGCTCGACGGAGTCCGCCGAGAAGTGGCCGAGCGCCGAGGCCGCGTGGGTGCGGATGAGGTCCAGCAGGACGGCTCGCTGTTCGGCGTCCGAGAGTCCGGCCAGTTGCTCCGGCAGGCCGGACCCCGGCTCAGTCCGGGCGGCGGCACCACCCGAGGCGGTCAGGAACTCGCGTGCCTCGGGGATGTCGCTGACGAGGGCGCTGGGGCCCGCGCTCATCATCGAGGCCATACCGGACCAGTCGATGTCGGCCACGACCAGCGCGGCCTCGTCGTGGCCGACGGCCCAGCGCAGCGCGTCCACGGCCAGCGAGGGAGCCATGGGGGGCAGTGGCCCGCCGCGCATCCGGTCCCCGGCGCGGCCGCTCGCGGCCATACCGCTCTCGGCCCACGGGCCCCAGGCGACCGCGGTGGCGGCCAGGCCCTGGGCGCGGCGCTGCTGCGCCAGCGCGTCCAGGTAGGCGTTGGCCGCCGCGTAGGCGGCCTGGCCCGCGCCGCCGACGACACCGGCGAAGGAGGAGAACAGCACGAACGCGTCGAGCGACAGTCCTTCGGTCAGCTCGTGCAGCTGCCGCGCGCCCTCCACCTTCGCGGTCAGGGTCCCGGCGAGCTGGTCGACGGTCAGGCCGTCCAGCACACCGTCGTCCAGGATGCCCGCCGCGTGCACGACGGCGCTCAGGGGGTGCCGCTCGGGAATGGCGGCCAGCACCGCGGCGAGGGCGTCCCGGTCGGCGGCGTCGCAGGCCGCGACGGTCACCTCGGCGCCCAGTTCCTCGAGTTCCGCCTTGAGCTCGGAAGCGCCTTCGGCCGCCGGGCCGCGACGGCTCGTCAGCACCAGGTGTTCGGCGCCCTCGCGTACGGCCCAGCGCGCCACCTGCGCGCCCAGGGCACCGGTGCCACCGGTGATCAGCACCGAGCCCCGGGGCCGCCACGCGCGCTCGGCCGACTCGTTGCCGACCGTGATGCGGGTGAGGCGCCGGGCGTACGCTCCGGATCCGCGCAGTGCCACCTGGTCCTCGCCGCCTTCGGCGGACAGTGCCCAGGCCAGTCGCGCGGCGGCGCGCTCGTCCAGCGTCTCCGGCAGATCGACGAGGCCGCCCCAGATCCGCGGGTGTTCCATGGCCGCGACCCGGCCGAGGCCCCAAATCTCCGCCTGTGCGGGGCTGGTGAGCTGGTCGGAGCGGCCCACCGACACGGCACCCCGGGTGCCGCACCACAGTCGGGCCTCGATGTCCGCCTCGGCCATGGCCCGCACCAGCGTCAGGGTCAGCGCCAGGCCACGGGAGACCACCGGGTGCTCGGTGCAGGGCCGCTCGTCCAGCCCCGCCAGGGACAGCACACCGCCGACCCCGGGCAGACCGGTGGCGATCTCGCGCAGCCGCTCGGCCAGCACACCGGGGGCAAGGTCGCCCTCGTCCGCCACCACGCGGACGACATCGGCACCGTGCCGCTGGAGAGCGGCGGACGCCGACTCCCCGACGGTGTCATCGACGCCGGAGGCGGGGACGACCACGAGCCATGTCCCCGAAAGGGTGGCGGCGGGGTTCTCCGAGACCGGCTTCCATGAAATCCGGTACCGCCAGCCGTCGACGGTGGCCCGGTCACGCTGCTGGCGCCGGTACGAGGACAGCGCGGGCAGCAGTTCGCCGAGTGAGCCGGCGCCGTCGACATCCAGCGCCTGGGCCAGCGCCTCCAGGTCTTCGCGCTCCACCGCGTCCCAGAACCGCGCGTCCACACTGTCCGCGGCGGACCTCTTGGACGCCGCGCTCGTACCCTCCAGCCAGTAGCGCTGACGCTGGAAGGGGTACGTCGGCAGCTCAACCTTGCGGGCGCCCCGCCCGTCGAAGACCTGCGCCCAGTTCACCGTCACACCGTGGACGTGGGCCTCGGTCAGCGCGGCCATCACAGCCTGTGCGTCGGGGCGTCCCTTGCGCAGAACGGGCACCACGACCGGGGCCGACGCCGACTCGGTCGTCAGGCAGTCCCGGGCCATCGCCGAGAGCACACCATCGGGCCCGACCTCCAGGTAGGCGGTCACGCCCTGGGCATGGAGGGAGCGTATGCCGTCGGCGAAGCGCACGGCCTCGCGCACATGCCGCACCCAGTAGTCGGGCGAGCTGATTTCTTCGGCGCCAACGGGCTCGCCGGTGACATTGGAAACCAATGCCTGGGTAGGAGTCTGGAAGGACAGCCCCCGCACGACACGGCGGAAGTCGTCCAGCATCGCGTCCATACGCGGGGAGTGGAAAGCGTGACTGACCTTCAGCCGACTCGTCTTACGGCCTTGTTCCGACCACTGGGCCGCGATCTCCAGCACCGCGGCCTCGTCACCGGCGATGACGACGGCGGTGGGGCCGTTGACGGCGGCGATGCTCACCTCGGCCTCACGACCGGCGAGCGAACCGGCGATCTCCTCCTCCGACGCCTGCACCGCCACCATGGCGCCGCCCTCTGGCAGCGCCTGCATCAGCCGGCCGCGGGCCGCCACCAGCGTGCAGGCGTCCTCCAGGGAGAACACCCCGGCCACGTGGGCGGCGGCGATCTCACCGATGGAGTGACCGATCAGCACATCCGGGGTGATGCCCCAGTGCTCCAGCAGCCGGAACAGCGCCACCTCGATGGCGAACAGCGCGGGCTGGGTGAAGGCCGTCTGGTCCAGCAGTTCGGCGTCCGCGCTCCCCTCCGCGGCGAACACCACATCCCGCAGCGGGCGGTCCAACACGACATCCAGGTGCGCACACACCTCGTCCAGCGCCTGGGCGAACACGGGGAAGCCGTCGTACAGCTCCCGGCCCATCCCAAGGCGCTGCGCGCCCTGACCCGAGAAGAGGAACGCCGTCTTGACGGCCGTCCCCGCCACGCCCTGGGCCACGGCGGGAGCGACATCGCCCGTGGCCACGGCTTCGAGCCCGGCGAGGAGTTCCGCATGGTTCGCACCGGACACCACCGCGCGGTGCTCGAACATCGACCGGGTCGCCACCAGGGAATGGCCGACGTCCTGGGCGCTCAGCTCGGTCCGCTCCAGCAGGAACGCCTTGAGCCGGGCGGCCTGGGCGCGCAGCGCGTCCGAGTCACGACCCGACAGCAGCCAGGTGGCCACACCAGTGTCACCCTCGGACACCGGGGTCGCCTCGGCCTCGTCCTCGACCGGCGGGGCCTGTTCGATGATGGTGTGCGCGTTGGTGCCGCTCACACCGAAGGCGGAGACACCGGCCCGGCGCGGCTGCTCGGTCTCGGGCCATGCGGTGGCCTCGGTCAGCAGCCGCACCTCACCCGCCGACCAGTCCACCTGACGCGAGGGCTCGTCCACATGCAGCGTCTGCGGCAGCACCCCGTGCCGCATCGCCATCACCATCTTGATGACACCGGCGACACCGGCCGCGGCCTGGGTGTGCCCGATGTTCGACTTGAGCGCGCCCAGCCATAGCGGGCGGCCCTCCGGCCGCTCCTGGCCGTAGGTGGCCAACAGGGCCTGCGCCTCGATCGGGTCGCCCAGGGACGTACCGGTCCCGTGCCCTTCCACCACGTCCACATCGGCCGGGGCCAGCCGGGCGCTCGACAGGGCGTCCCGGATGACCCGCTGCTGGGACGGGCCGTTGGGCGCCGTCAGACCGTTGGACGCACCGTCCTGGTTGACCGCCGAACCCCGCACGACCGCCAGTACCGGGTGGCCGTGTCGGCGCGCGTCCGACAGCCGCTCCACGAGCAGCATGCCGACGCCCTCGGACCAGCCCGTGCCATCCGCGGCGTCCGCGTACGGCTTGCACCGGCCATCGGGTGCCAGCCCACGCTGCCGGCTGAACTCCACGAAGGCGCTCGGGGACGACATCACCGTCACACCACCGGCCAGCGCCAGGTCACACTCACCCTGGCGCAGCGCCTGTGCCGCGAGATGGAGCGCCACCAGCGACGAGGAACACGCCGTGTCCACGGTCACCGCGGGCCCCTCGAGACCGAAGGTGTACGCGATACGGCCTGATACGACGGAAGTCGAGGTACCCGTCAGCAAATGGCCTTCGGCTTCCTCCGGGACCTCGTCGACATCCGCCCCGTAACCCGAGGTCGAGGCGCCCACGAAGACACCGCCTCGACGGCCCTTCACCGACCCCGGAGCGATGCCCGCACGCTCGAACGCCTCCCATGAGGTCTCCAGCAGCAACCGCTGCTGCGGATCCATGGCAAGGGCCTCACGCGGCGAGATTCCGAAGAAGCCCGCGTCGAACTCGGCCGCGTCGTGAAGGAAACCACCCTCACGGGAGTAGAACGTGCCCGAGCTCTCGGGATCGGGGTCGTACATCCCGTCCACGTCCCAGCCACGGTTGGACGGGAAGTCGGAGATGGCGTCACCACCGCCGGCCACCAACCGCCACAGGTCCTCGGGGCTCCCCACGCCCCCCGGGAAACGGCAGCTCATCGCCACGATCGCGATGGGCTCCTGCTCTCCTGCCTCCAGCTCGCGCAGGCGTTGGCGCGCTTGGTGCAGATCTGCCGTTACCCGTTTGAGGTAGTCCCGAAGCCTATCTTCGTTCACCATGAAAACCTTGCCTGTTACGAGTCAAAGAAGACTGAAGAATGAAAGGAGGCCAGAGAACTGCACCTCGGCGGTCACATTTAGCTGAGCTCGTTTTCGATGAAATCGAAGAGATCGTCGTCCGACGCCCCGTCAAGCCGCTGCGTAATGCTCTCAGTGTCCGACGCCCCGCCCTCGCCACCGTTCAGCTTGGCGAGGAGCACCTGGAGTCGGGATGCGATGGCCATTCGCTCGGCGTTGTCCGGCTCAGCCGTGGAAAGTGATGCCTCGAGTTTTTCCAGATCCGCGATCAGCGGAGTGGCGGATGTCCCTTCGTCGGGCAGTACGCCCGCTCGTACGTGTTCGGCGAGAGTCCTTGCGTTGGGATAGTCGAAGACCAGCGTGGTCGGCAGCCGGAGTCCGGTGTCCGCGTTCAACCGGTTTCGGAATTCTACCGCCGTGAGCGAGTCGAATCCCAATTCCTTGAAGGCACGGTCGGATTCCACGCCCTCCATACCGGAGAAACCGAGAACCGCGGCCGCGTGACCGCGCACCAGGTCGAGGACGGCGCGCTCCCGTTCGCCCGGAGCCAGCGCGAGAAGCCGTTCCCTCAGGCGCGATCCGCCCTCCGCATGGGTCTCCTCGGCGGCACGGGCCTGCTCCAGGGCCGATATGACCTCGGGCAGTTCGCCAATGAGCGGGCTGGGCCGTCCGATCGTGAACGCGGGGGCGAATCGCTCCCAGTCCACATCCGCGACAGTCACCAGACCTTCGTCACCCGAGACCGCCCCCTGCAGCGCGGCCATAGCCAGACCGGGCGCCATCGAGGGCAGGCCACGACGCGCCAGCTGGTCGCCGCCGTCGCCGGCCGCCATACCGCCCTCGCCCCAGGGGCCCCAGGCCACCGCGGTACCGGTGAGGCCCCGGGCACGCCGGTCCTCCACCAGCGCGTCCAGGTAGGCATTGGCCGCACCGTACGCGGCCTGGCCACCACTGCCCCACACACCGGCGATCGAGGAGAAGACCACGAACGCGTCGAGTTCACGGTCGCCCAGCAGCGCGTCCAGATGACCGGCTCCCGCCGCCTTCCCCGACACCACCGACGCCGCGTCCGCCAGCCCCATCCCCGCCAGCTCGGCGGCCTGCTCCACACCGGCCGCGTGGAAGACGGCCCTCAGCGGGAACTCCTCCGGAACGGCGTCCAGCACCGCGGCCAGTCGCTCGCGGTCGGCCACATCGCAGGCCGCCACGGTCACCCGGGCGCCCAGCGCCTCGAGCTCCGCACGCAGCTCGGGCGCGCCCGGTGCCTCAAGGCCCCGGCGACTGGTCAGCACCAGATGCTCGGCCCCCTGGCTCACCGCCCACCGCGCGATCCGAGCACCCAGCGCGCCCGTACCACCGGTCACCAGCACCGAACCGCCGGCCCGCCACGACCGCTCCGCACCCTCACCGGCCCCGGCCCTCACCAGGCGCCGTACGAAGACCCCCGAACCGCGCACGGCGATCTGGTCCTCATCGCTCCCGGCGGACAGCACACCCACCAACCGGCCCACGGCCCGCTCGTCCAGCACCTCGGGCAGATCGACCAGACCACCCCACACCTCGGAGTGCTCCAGCCCCACGACCCGGCCCAGACCCCACACCTGCGACTGCGTCACGCCGGCGAGCCGGTCCGAACGCCCCACCGATACCGCACCCCGCGAAGCACACCACAGCGGAGCCCCGGCACCCACCTCCACCAGCGCCTGCACCAGCGTCAACGTGGAAGCGAAGCCGCCGGACAGCGCGGGGTGTTCCGGGCAGGGCTCCTCGTCCAGAGCGAGCAGCGACAGGATGCCACCCAGTTCGGGCACATCCGCGACCATCTCACGCAGCCGCTCCCCCAGGACCACGGCGTCAAGGTGATGCTCATCCACCACCAGCGACACCACATCCGCGCCATGCCGCCCGAGCCCGGAGACAACGCCCGCCACCAGTTCGTCCTCGGCACGCGACGCCGGAACCACCGCCAGCCACGTCCCCGACAGCGACCCACCGGTCATGTCCGCGACCGGCTTCCACGACACCCGGTAGCGCCAGCCGTCGATCGTCGACTGCTCGCGGTTGCTCCGGTGATACGCGGACAGCGCGGGCAGAACCGCGCTCAGCGGCGTATTGCCGTCGACGTCGAGCGCCTCGGCGAGCGCTTCGAGATCCTCGCGCTCGACCGCCTCCCAGAATCGCGCGTCCACCGAATCCGCGGCGGTCGAACCGGCATCCCGGCCGCCACCGGCCGCGGACGTCTCCGGCCAGAACCGCTCGCGCTGGAACGCGTATGTGGGCAACTGCACATGGCTGGCACCGCGGTCCGCGAATACCGATTCCCAGTTCACCGCGCCACCGTGCGCATGCAATTCGGCCAGCGCCGTCACCAACGCCCCTGTTTCGGGGCGCTGCTTGCGCAGCACAGGAACCAGCATTGCCGCCGAAGTGTCTTCGGCGCTTTCCGCGAGGCAGTCCTGAGCCATCGCGGTGAGCACACCATCGGGACCCACTTCCAAGAACCTGGTCACACCCAACGCCTCAAGCGAACGTACCCCATCCGCGAACCGAACCGCCTCACGCACATGCCGAACCCAGTAATCCGGAGAACACATCTCCGCTTCCGATACCAGCCCACCGGTGACATTGGACACCAGCGCCATGGTCGGCGGTTCAAAAGAGACCTCACGGACCACGTGGCCGAACGCGTCCAACATACTGTCCATGAGGCAAGAGTGAAACGCATGCGAGACCCGCAAACGCCTAGTCTTTGCCCCCTTCGCCGTCCATGTGTCCGCCACCTCCTGGACCGCTGCCGCATGGCCGGCGATCACCACTGCCGACGGACCGTTGACCGCCGCGATGCTCATCTCGTGCTCGCGGCCGGCGAGTGACGCGGCGACCTCCTCCTCGGATGCCTGGATGGCCACCATCGCGCCGCCCTCGGGCAGCGCCTGCATCAGCCGGCCGCGGGCCGCGATCAGCGTGCACGCGTCCTCCAGCGAGAACACCCCGGCCACATGTGCCGCCGCGATCTCACCGATGGAGTGCCCGATCACCACATCCGGGGTGATGCCGAAGTGCTCCAGCAGCCGGAACAGCGCCACCTCGATGGCGAACAGCGCCGGCTGGGTGAACGCCGTCTGATCCAGCAGTTCGGCATCCGCACTGCCCTCGGCCGCGAACACCACATCCCGCAGCGGACGGTCCAGCACCACATCCAGGTGCGCGCACACCTCGTCCAGCGCCTGCGCGAACACCGGGAACGCCTCGTACAACTCCCGCCCCATGCCCAGGCGCTGCGCGCCCTGGCCCGAGAACAGGAACGCCGTCTTGCCACCCGGTACCGCCTGCCCCTGGACGACGCCGGAGGCGATCCCGCGCCCGGCCACGGCCTCAAGACCACGCAGAAGGGCTTCCCGGTCCTCGCCGACCAGCACGGCCCGGTGCTCGAACACCGAGCGGGTCGCCAACGAGTACCCCACGTCCAGCGCCCCGAGGTCGGCCCGGGCCGCCACATGCGTGTGCAGCCGTTCGGCCTGCGCCCGCAACGCCTCCGGGCTCTTCCCGGAGACCAGCCACGGCACCATGTCCATCGAATCGGCCGTTCCGGGGGTCGCGGGGTCCGAGACCTCGGACTCCGCCACGGCGGGGGCCTGTTCGATGATGGTGTGCGCGTTGGTGCCGCTCAGTCCGAACGAGGAGATACCCGCTCGGCGCGGTCGGTCCGTCTCCGGCCACGCGGTCGTCTCGGTCAGCAGCCGCACCTCACCCGCCGACCAGTCCACCTGCCGCGACGGCTCGCCCACATGCAGCGTCTTCGGCAGCACGCCGTACCGCATCGCCATGACCATCTTGATGATCCCGGCGACACCGGCGGCGGCCTGCGTGTGGCCGATGTTCGACTTGATGGCCCCCAGCCACAGCGGACTTCCCTCCGCCCGGCCCTGGCCGTAAGTGGCCAGCAGCGCCTGCGCCTCGATCGGGTCACCCAGCATGGTGCCGGTGCCGTGCGCCTCCACCGCGTCCACCTCGGCGGCCGACAGTCCGGCACTGGCCAGCGCCTGCCGGATCACCCGCTGCTGCGACGGGCCGTTCGGTGCCGTCAGACCGTTCGACGCGCCGTCCTGGTTAATGGCGCTGCCACGCACCACCGCCAGCACCGGGTGGCCGTTGCGGCGGGCGTCCGACAGCCGCTCCACGAGCAGCATGCCGATGCCCTCGCCCCACCCGGTGCCATCCGCCCCGTCGGAGAACGGCTTGCACCGACCGTCGGGAGCGAGTCCACGCTGACGGCTGAACTCCACGAACGCACCCGGTGTCGACATCACCGACACACCACCGGCCAGCGCCAGATCACACTCGCCCTGGCGCAGCGCCTGCATGGCCATGTGGAGTGCCACGAGCGACGAGGAGCACGCGGTGTCCACCGTCACCGCGGGTCCCTCGAGACCGAAGGTGTAGGAGATGCGCCCCGACGCCACGCTGGCCGCACTGCCCGTGCCCAGGTGCCCCTCGAGGTCACCCTGCGCGTCCATCCACAACCCGGCGTAGTCCTGGCCGTTCGTGCCGACGAACACACCCGCCCGGGTGCCCCGCAGCGACTCCGGAGCGATACCGGCCCCCTCGAACGCCTCCCACGACGTCTCCAGCAGCAGCCGCTGCTGCGGGTCCATGGCGACCGCCTCGCGCGGCGAGATCCCGAAGAACCCCGCGTCGAAGTCCGGGGCGCCGTAGAGGAAGCCGCCCTCGCGTGCGTAGGACGTGCCGAACCGCTCGGGGTCGGGATCGTACAGCCCGTCGAGGTCCCAACCGCGGTCGGCGGGGAACTCGGCGATGGCGTCGCCGCCCTCGGCGACCAGCCGCCACAGCTCCTCCGGAGTATGGACATCCCCGGGGAAGTGGCAGCTCATCGCGACGATCGCGATCGGGTCACTGTCCACGGCGACGGCCCTCGGCTCGGCCGCGGCCACGGCCGGCTGGGTGGTGCCGAACGCCTCGGCGTCCAGGTAGTCGGCCAGTTCGACGGCGCTCGGATAGTCGAAGACCAGCGTGGCCGGGAGACGCAGCCCCGTCGCGAGGTCCAGCCGGTTGCGCAGCTCGACCGCGGTGAGGGAGTCGAACCCGAGGTCGCGGAAGGCCCGGCCGGGCTCGACCGCCTCCGCCGAAGCATGGCCGAGCACAGCGGCCGCGTGCCCCCGTACCAGTTCCAGTACGGCCTGGTTGCGCTCGGTCGCCGACAGTCCGGCGAGCTTCTGGGCGAAGGTGGCGGCTTCCGCCTCGGCACCGGCCTCGACCGCGGTCAGGTGCTTGTGCGCTTCGGGGATGTCGCTGATGAAAGCACCGCCGCCGGACGCGGCATGTGCCGAGGCCAGACGCTCCCAGTCGACGTCCGCGACGACGAGTGCCGCCTCGTCATGGCCGACGGCCCAACCGAGCGCCGCCACGGCCAGCGCCGGGTCCATCGCGGCCACCACACCACCGCGCACCCGTTCCCCGGCGCGACCCTCCACGGCCATACCGGCCTCGGCCCACGGCCCCCAGGCGACCGCCGTACCGGCGAGTCCGGCGCCACGACGCAGCACCGCGAGCGCGTCCAGGTGGGCGTTGGCCGCCGCGTAGGCCCCCTGTCCGGCGCCGCCCATGACGCCGGCGAACGACGAGAACAGCACGAACGCGTCGAGATCCAGATGTGCCGTCAGTTCGTGCAGCTGCCGGGCGCCCGCCACCTTGGCGCCGAGCACCCCGGCGACCCGGTCGACGGACAGGCCGTCCAGCACACCGTCATCCAGCACGCCGGCCGCGTGCACCACTCCGCGCAGGGGGAACTCCTCGGGGATCCCCGCCAGCAGCTCGGTGAGCGCTTCGCGGTCGGCCACATCGCACGCGACCACGGAGACCAGCGCGCCCATGGCCTCGAGTTCCGCCTTGAGCTCGGGCGCACCGTCGGCCGCCAGGCCGCGGCGGCTGGTGAGGACGATGTGCTCCGCGCCCTCGCGCACCGCCCAACGGGCCACATGCGCGCCCAACGCGCCCGTACCACCGGTCACCAGAACCGAGCCGGTCGGCCGCCAGGCTCCGCCACCCGACGACGCGACACGCGCCAGCCGCCGGCCGAACACTCCGGAGCCCCGCACCGCCGCCTGGTCCTCGGCGCCCTCGGCGCCCTCTGCGGACAGCACACCGGCCAGCCGCCCGACGGCACGCTCGTCGAGTACCTCGGGCAGATCGACCAGGCCACCCCAGATCCGGGGGTGCTCCAGGGCGGCGACCCGGCCAAGGCCCCACACCTCCGCCTGCACCGGGCTGGTGAGCCGGTCGGAACGCCCCACCGAGACCGCGCCCCGCGAGGCGCACCACAGCCGAACGCCCATGTCCAGCCCGGCCAGAGCCTGCACCAACCGCAGGGTCAGCGCGAGTCCGGCCGCGACCACCGGCTCCTCGACGAGCGGCTCCTCGTCCAAGCCGAGCAACGACAACACGCCGACCTCGGACTCACCGTCGAGTGCGGCGAGCAGTGCTCGGGCCAGCCCGTCGGCGTCCGTGTCGGCGGCAACCGCCACCGGTACCGCCCGGGCGCCGTACTTCTCGAATCCATGGCGGATCGACGTGGTGACGTCGCTGTCCGCCAGTCCGGCCGGCACCACCAGCAGCCAGGTCCCCGACAGGGACCCGGTGGCCAGGTCCGGGACCGGCTTCCACGAGACGCGGTAACGCCAGCCGTCGACCGTGGCCCGGTCGCGCTGCTGCCGACGGTACGACGACAGCGCGGGCAGCAACTCGCTCAGCGAGCCCTCCCCGTCGATGTCCAGCGCCTCGGCGAGAGCCTCCAGGTCCTCCCGCTCAACCGCTTCCCAGAACCGGGCGTCCACGCTGTCGGCGGCGGAGCCACCCGACGCACCACCCGCGTCCTCCAGCCAGTAGCGCTGTCGCTGGAAGGCGTAGGTGGGCAGTTCGACCTTCCGCGCACCGCGTCCGGCGAAGAGCTGCTCCCAGTCGACGGTGCCGCCGTGGGCGTGGAGTTCGGCCAGAGCCGTCGTCAACGCCTGCGGCTCGGGGCGGTCCTTGCGCAGCACCGGCACGACGACCGAGGCCGATGCATCCTCCGCCGTCAGGCACTCCCGCGTCATCGCCGAGAGCACCCCGTCGGGGCCCACCTCCAGGAAGGTGGTCACGCCCTGCGCCTCGAGTGCCCGTACCCCGTCCGCGAACCGCACGGCCTCCCGCACGTGCCGCACCCAGTACTCCGGCGAGCACACCTCGTCGGCACCCGCCGACTTGCCCGACACGTTGGAGACCAGCGCGATCGAGGGCGGGGCGAACGACAGCCCCTCGATGACCTTGCGGAAGTCGCCCAGCATCGCGTCCATACGGGGCGAGTGGAACGCGTGGCTGACCCGCAGTTGGCGGGTCTTACGGCCCTGCTCCGCCCACTGTCCGGCGATCTCCAGCGCCGCGGCCTCGTCGCCCGCGATCACCACGGAGGTCGGCCCGTTGACGGCCGCGATGCTCACCTCGGCCTCACGACCGGCCAGCGACGCCGCGATCTCTTCCTCCGACGCCTCGACGGCGACCATCGCACCCCCCTCGGGAAGCGCCTGCATCAGACGGCCACGGGCGGCCACCAGCGTGCAGGCGTCCTCGAGCGAGAACACCCCGGCCACATGCGCGGCGGCGATCTCACCGATGGAGTGACCGATCACCACATCCGGCGTCACGTCCCAGTGCTTCAGCAGCCGGAACAGCGCCACCTCGACCGCGAACAGCGCGGGCTGGGTGAACGCCGTCTGATCCAGCAACTCGGCATCCACACTCCCCTCCGCCGCGAACATCACGTCCTTCAGCGGACGGTCCAGCAGCACATCGAGGTGTGCGCACACCTCGTCCAGCGCACGCGCGAACACCGGGAACGCCTCGTACAACTCCCGCCCCATGCCCAGGCGCTGCGCACCCTGACCCGAGAACAGGAACGCGGTCGAACCCGACGTACGCGCAGCGGACTGAATCACACCAGGGGCGGTCTCACCGGCCGCGACAGCCTCGAGCCCCCGGAGCAGTTCGGCACGGTCCGCGCCCGTGACCACCGCACGGTGTTCCAGGACCGAGCGCGTCGCCACCAGCGAGTAGCCCACATCCAGCGCGCCCAGTTCGGTGCGCTCCATCAGACGCGACCTCAGCCGTTCGGCCTGGGCGCGCAGGGCTTCCGGGCTCCGGCCGGAGAGCGCCCAGGCAAGGACGCCGCGGTCCTCGGCGGGAGCCTCGTCCCGCACCGCCTCGTCGTACACCGGGGCCTGCTCGATGATGGTGTGGGCGTTGGTGCCGCTCACACCGAACGCCGACACACCGACCCGGCGCGGCTGACCCGTCTCCGGCCATTCGGTGGCCTCGGTCAGCAGCCGCACCTCCCCCGCCGACCAGTCCACCTGCCGCGACGGCTCGTCCACATGCAGCATCTTCGGCAGCACACCGTGCCGCATCGCCATGACCATCTTGATGATCCCGGCGACACCGGCGGCGGCCTGCGTGTGACCGATGTTCGACTTCAGCGCGCCCAGCCACAGCGGGCGGCCCTCCGGCCGCTCCTGGCCGTACGTCGCGAGCAGCGCCTGTGCCTCGATCGGGTCGCCGAGCATGGTGCCGGTGCCGTGCGCCTCCACCGCGTCCACCTCGGCGGCCGACAGGCGGGCGTTCGCCAGCGCCTGCCGGATGACCCGCTGCTGCGAGGGGCCGTTCGGCGCCGTCAGACCGTTCGAGGCGCCGTCCTGGTTGATGGCGCTGCCACGCACAATTGCCAGCACCTGGTGGCCGTTGCGCTCGGCATCGGACAGCCGCTCCACCAGCAGCATGCCCACACCCTCGGACCACCCCGTGCCGTCCGCGGCGTCCGCGAACGGCTTGCAGCGGCCGTCGGGCGCCAGTCCACGCTGGCGGCTGAACTCCACGAAGGCCGCCGGCGTGGCCAGCACGGTGACACCGCCGGCGAGCGCCATGTCGCACTCGCCCTGACGCAGCGCCTGCGCGGCCTGGTGCAGGGCGACCAGCGACGACGAGCACGCCGAGTCCATCGTCATCGCGGGCCCCTCGAGACCCAGGGTGTAGGAGATACGACCGGACACGACCGATGCCGAGTTACCGGTCAGCAGCTGTCCTTCCAGCTCCTCGGCCAGCTCGCCGCCACCGGACCCGTAACCCGAGGTGGCGGCCCCCACGAACACGCCGATCTGGTTGCCGCGCACGGACGTGGGAGCGATACCGGCGCGCTCGAACACCTCCCACGAGGTCTCCAGCAGCAGCCGCTGCTGCGGATCCATGGCGAGCGCCTCACGCGGCGAGATCCCGAAGAACGAGGCGTCGAACTCGCCCGCCTCGTGCAGGAAACCGCCCTCGCGCGAGTAGAACGTGCCCGAGCGCTCGGGGTCCGGGTCGTACATCCCGTCCACGTCCCATCCGCGGTTGGACGGGAATTCGGAGATCGCGTCGCTGCCGCCGACCACGAGGTCCCACAGATCCTCCGGGCTGTGCACCCCGCCCGGGAAGCGGCAGCTCATGCCGACGATCGCGATCGGATCGTCATCGACCCGAGCCGCCACCGCCACCGGCCCGGCCACCGCACCCCGCGTGCCCAGCACCTCGGCACGCAGGTGGTCCGCCAGAATCGACGCGTTCGGGTAGTCGAAGACGAGCGTCGCCGACAGGGCCAGCCCGGTCTCCGCGTTCAGCCGGTTACGGAGCTCCACCGCCGTCAGCGAGTCGAAGCCCAGCTCCTTGAACGCGCGCTCGGCGTCGACCGTCTCCCCACCGGTGAACCCGAGGACCGCGGCCACATGGCCACGCACCAGGTCGAGCAGGGCCCGGTCGGTCTCCGCCTCGGTCAGCCCCGCCAACCGCTCCCGCAGGCCCGACGAAGCATCCGCCCCGCCGGACGCGCCCGCGGCCTCGAGCACCTTCGCGACCTCGGGGAGGTCTCCGATCAACGGGCTCGGCCGCCCCAGGGTGAACGAGGGGGCGAACCGCTCCCAGTCCATATCGGCGACCGTCACCGCACCGTCGTCACCCGCGATCGCGCCCTGCAAGGCGGCGATGGCCAGCCCCGGAGCCATGACGCGCAGGCCACGACGGGCGAGTTCCCTCTCCGCCCCCTCCGCGGCCGCCATACCGCCCTCGGCCCAGGGGCCCCAGGCCACGGCGGTACCGGCGAGACTCCGCGCACGGCGCTCCTCCACCAGCGCGTCCAGATAGGCGTTGGCGGCGCTGTACGCGGCCTGGCCACCACTGCCCCACACACCGGCGATGGACGAGAAGACCACGAACGCGTCGAGCTCTCGGTCGCCCAGCAGCTCATCCAGGTACGCGGCCCCCGCGGCCTTCCCGGACACCACCGCCGCCGCGTCCGCCAGGCTCATCCCCAAAAGCTCGGCCGCCTGCTCGACACCCGCCGCGTGGAACACCGCGCTGAGCGGGAACTCCTCCGGAATGTCATCGAGGACAGCGGCCAACGCGTCACGGTCCGTCACATCACACGCCACCACGGTCACCCGCGCGCCCAGCACCTCGAGCTCATCGCGCAGTTCGGCAGCGCCCGGCGCGTCGAGGCCGCGTCGGCTGGTCAGCACCAGATGCTCGGCACCGCTGCGCGCCAGCCAACCGGCCACCTGGCCGCCCAGCGCGCCGGTGCCACCGGTCACCAGCACCGTGCCACGCGCCCGCCACGGCCGCTCCGCTCCCACACCCGCGTCAGCCCGCACCAGACGCCTGGCGAACACCCCCGAGCCACGGATCGCGACCTGGTCCTCGCCATTCCCCGCGGACAGCACACCGGCCAGCCGCACCGCACCGCGCTCATCCAGCGACTCGGGCAGATCCACCAGACCACCCCACACCGCGGAGTGCTCCAGCGCCACCACCCGTCCCAGACCCCAGACCTGCGACTGCACCGCGCCGGTCAGCCGGTCCCAGCGCCCCACGGACACCGCGCCACGCGTACCGCACCACAACCGGGCCGGAACATCCGCCTCGACCATCGCCTGCGCCAGCACCAGGCTCCGCGCATAACCACCCGACAGTGCCGGATACTCCGAGTTCGGCTCCTCGTCCAGGGCGAGCAGCGACAGCACACCACTCAGCTCGGGCGTCTGCCCGACCACCTCACGCAGCCGCCCCGCCAGCACGCTTCCGTCCAGGTCCCGCTCGTCCAGCACGAGCGAGACCACGCCCGCACCATGCCGCTCGAGCCCGGCGACAACCCCCGGGACCAGCTCGTCCTCGGCGCGGGACGCCGGAACCACCACCAGCCACGTCCCCGACAACGACCCCTCGGCCACGTCCGGGACCGGCTTCCACGACACCCGGTAGCGCCAGCCGTCGATCGTCGACTGATCGCGGCTGCTGCGCCAGTATGCCGACAGAGCGGGCAGTACCGCGCCCAGCGACGCCTCATCCTCGAAGTCCAGCGTCCTCGCGAGCGATTCGAGGTCCTCCCGCTCCACGGCCTGCCAGAACCGCGCGTCCACCTCGTGGCGGATGCCGAGATCGGCACCGGCCGCATCGGCGGACTTCTCGGCCCAGTAGCGCCGACGCTGGAAGGCGTAGGTCGGCAGGTCGACCCTGCGGGCCCCGAGACCGTCGAAGGCCGAGGTCCAGTCGACGGCGGACCCGTGAACGTGCAGCCTGGCCAGCGCCGTGGTCAGGGCCACGACCTCCGAGCGGTCCTTGCGCAGCCCCGGCACGATCACGGGCGCCGAGGCGGGCTCGGACCGTTCCGACAGGCAGTCCTGCGCCATCGCCGAGAGCACACCGTCGGGACCCACCTCCAGGAGGGTGGTCACGCCCTGTCCCTCGAGTGCCCGCACTCCATCCAGGAAGCGCACGCCCTCCCGCACATGCCGCACCCAGTACTCCGGCGAACACACCTCGGCGTCCGAGGCCACCCCACCGGTCACATTGGAGACCAGATCGATGGAGGGCGCGGCGAACGAGAGCCCTTCGACGACCTTGCGGAAGTCGTCCAGCATCGCGTCCATGCGCGGCGAGTGGAAGGCGTGGCTGACCTTCAGCCGGCGGGTCTTGCGGCCCTGCTCCGCCCACTGGGCGGCGATCTCCAGCGCCGCTCCCTCGTCACCGGCGATGACCACGGCGGCCGGGCCGTTGACGGCCGCGATGCTCACCTCGGCCGCACGACCGGCCAGCGACGCCGCGATCTCCTCCTCCGACGCCTGCACCGCCACCATGGCGCCGCCCTCGGGCAGCGCCTGCATCAGCCGGCCACGGGCCGCGATCAGCGTGCACGCGTCCTCCAGCGAGAACACCCCGGCCACATGCGCGGCGGCGATCTCGCCCACCGAGTGGCCGATGAGGACATCCGGGGTGACGCCGAAGTGCTCCAGCAGCCGGAACAGCGCCACCTCGATGGCGAACAGCGCCGGCTGGGTGAACGCCGTCTGATCCAGCAGCTCGGCATCCGCACTGCCCTCGGCCGCGAACATCACCTCACGCAGCGGCCGGTCCAGCACCACATCCAGGTGCGCACACACCTCGTCCAGCGCCTGCGCGAACACCGGGAAGGCGTCGTACAGCTCCCGCCCCATGCCCAGGCGCTGCGCGCCCTGGCCCGAGAACAGGAACGCGAGGGTGTCCTCGACGCGTGTCGTGCCCTGAATGACCTGAGCCGCGTTCTCGCCGGTGGCCAGAGCCTTCAGGCCGCGGAGGAATTCGTCCCGGTCCCCGGCGACCAGGGCCGCACGGTACTCGAAAGCCGATCGCGTCGTGGCCAGGGAGAAGCCGACGTCCGTCAGCGCCGGCTCCGAGTGGGCGCTCAGATGGGCGTGGAGCCGGCCGGCCTGGGCGGCGAGCGCCTCCGCGCTCTTGCCGGACAGCAGCCATGGCAGGACAACGGACCGCTTGGCCTCGTCCCCCTCGGGGGCCGTCGTCTGGGTCTGTCCATCACGGTCGGCTTCCGGAGCCTGCTCGATGATGGTGTGCGCGTTGGTCCCGCTCACCCCGAACGAGGAGATACCCGCCCGGCGCGGTCGGTCCGTCTCCGGCCACGCGGTGGTCTCGGTCAGCAACCGCACGTCACCCGCGGACCAGTCCACCTGCCGCGACGGCTCATCCACATGCAACGTCTTCGGCAGCACACCGTGCCGCATCGCCATCACCATCTTGATGACACCCGCGACACCAGCAGCGGCCTGGGTATGGCCGATGTTCGACTTGATGGCACCCAGCCACAGCGGACTGTCCGCCGACCGCTCCTTGCCATACGTCGCCAGCAGCGCCTGCGCCTCGATCGGGTCACCCAATGTGGTACCCGTACCGTGCGCCTCCACCGCGTCCACATCCGACGCCGACAAGCCCGCACTCGCCAGCGCCTGACGGATCACCCGCTGCTGCGACGGGCCGTTCGGTGCCGTCAGACCGTTCGAAGCGCCGTCCTGGTTGATGGCGCTGCCCCGCACCACCGCCAGCACCGGGTGACCATTCTTGCGCGCGTCCGACAGCCGCTCCACGAGGAGCATGCCGACGCCCTCGGACCAGCCGGTGCCATCCGCCGCGTCCGCGAACGGCTTGCACCGGCCATCAGGGGCGAGCCCCCGTTGCCGGCTGAACTCCACGAAGGCACCCGGCGTCGACATCACCGACACACCACCGGCCAGCGCCAGATCACACTCGCCCTGCCGCAGCGCCTGCATGGCCATGTGCAGCGCCACCAGCGATGCCGAACACGCCGTGTCCACCGACACCGCGGGCCCCTCAAGACCCAAGGTGTAGGAAATACGCCCCGACACCACGCTGACCGCGCTACCCGTCAGATAGCCCTCGAGCCCACCTTCTGCCTCGAGAAGGTGAGTCGAGTAGTCCTGACCGTTCGTGCCGACGAACACCCCGACCGGCTTGCCACGCAGAGACAGTGGGTCAATACCGGTTCGCTCGAACGCCTCCCATGACGCTTCGAGCACCAACCGCTGCTGCGGGTCAGTCGCCACAGCCTCACGGGGAGATATTCCGAAGAACTGCGGGTCGAACTCGTCAGCCTCGTAGCAGAAACCGCCCTCTCGGGCGTAACTCGTCCCCGGATTGTCCGGGTCCGGGTGGTACAGCCCCTCGGTGTCCCAGCCGCGATTCGTCGGAAACCCGGAGATGGCGTCGACGCCATCGACGACGAGTTGCCACAGTTGCTCCGGGGTGTGCACGCCTCCAGGAAAACGACAGCTCATCCCGACAATGGCAATGGGCTCACGCGACGCCGCGACCAGGCGCTGATTCTGTAGCTTGAGGCGGTCGTTTTCCCGCAAAGAAGCGCGCAGCGCTTCGACAACTCTCTCGGAGGACGTAGCCATCAGTAGCTCCACACTTCCAAAAACATCAGAGGTCTGCGCCGCCCAGTGCCCTCTGGACGAGGTCGTCGACATCCATCGCGTCGACCGCGCTGTTCATTCCTTCTTGGGGCTCCAGCTCAGGACCGCTCTCCGAGATCTGGGCAAGTTCCAGTAGGGCGTCCATCAGCCCAGCTTCACGGAACCGCGCGAGCGGAACGGAGGCCAACGCCTCACGAATCCGGTCCTCCTCCGGGTCCTTCAGCTCAGCCCCATCGGCCTGCGGAAACATATTCGTCTCCAGATGCTCGGCCAGTACGGTGAGGTTCGGGTAGTCGAATGCCAGCGTGGTCGGCAGTTCCAGGCCGGTGATCGCGCTCAATCGGTTCCGGAGCTGAACGGCCGTCAGCGAGTCGAAACCCAGCTCCCTGAACGACTGGTCGCTCTCGACGGCCTCGGGAGTCGCATGCACCAGGACCGCGGCGACGTGCTGCCGGACCAGCTTGCGCAGGGATCGCTGGCGCTTCGCCGAGGAGAGCCCCTCCAGCTCCGCACGCAGCCCCGCCGCGGCCAACTCGCCCGGTGCCGGATCCGAGGGCTCCGACGCCGTGTTCGACTGCCGCCTCTTCATCAGCCCGCTCAGCAGCGGAGTCGGCCGGGCGCCACCCAGCTCCCCCCCGAAGCGCTCCCATGCGGCATCGGCCACAAGGGCGTAGGTCTCGTCCAGGTCAAGAACACGCTGGAGCGCGGAGATCGCCAGTTCCGGGTCCATCGGAGCGACACCGCTCCGCTTCATGTACTCGTCGAGATCCCCATCGATGACCATGCCACTTCCGGCCCAGGCGCCCCAGGCGATGGAGGTCGCCGGAAGGCCGTCCGCGCGCCGCTGCGACGCCAGCGCGTCCAGGAACGCGTTACCCGCCGCGTAACTCCCCTGCCCTGGGCCGCCTATCGTGCCCGCCGCCGAGGAGAACAGCACGAACGCCGACAGATCCATCCCGGCGGTCAGCTCATGCAGATTCCGCGCCGCGTCCACCTTCGGACGCAACACCCCGGCCGCCCGCTGCACCGTCAGCGCATCGATCACACCGTCGTCCAGCACACCCGCCGTATGCACCACCGCGCTCAACGGCGACTGCGAGGGAATTCCCTCCAGCACCGCCGCCAGCGCCTCGCGGTCCGCCGCGTCACAGGCCGCCACCGTCACCCGGGCGCCCATGGCCTCCAGCTCCGCCTTCAACTCGGCGGCACCCTCGGCCTCCATACCCCGCCGGCTGGTCAGCACCAGATGTTCGGCACCCGTACGCGCCAACCACCGCGCCACATGACCACCCAGCGCACCGGTACCACCGGTCACCAGCACCGAACCGGTGGGCCGCCAGCCGTCCCCGGTCAAGCTCTCCGGCGCCGAGGCCCGCACCAGCCGCTTGGCGAACACCCCCGAACCACGTATCGCGACCTGGTTCTCGGCCTCCGCACCGGCCAGTACACCGGCCAGACGGTCCACCGCACGGCTGTCCATGGTCTCGGGCAGGTCGACCAGACCGCCCCACCGCTGGGGATACTCCATTTCCACGATCCGCCCCAGCCCCCAGACCATCGCCTGGGTCGGGCTCACCAGCCGTTCGGAGCGTCCCACCGACACCGCGCCCCGCGTCCCGCACCACAGCGGGGCCACCACACCGGCGTCGCCCAGCCCCTGGACCAGTCCCACCGTCGCCGCCAGCCCGGCCGGGACCACCTCGAACGATCCGTGCGCCGACTCGTCCAGCCCCAGCAGCGAGAACACACCCGACACGCCTGCCGGGTCCGCTCCCGCCTCGTCGAGCGCCGCACGCAGCCGCTCCGTCATCGCCTCACGGCCATCGGCCGCGTCGACAACGACACGAACCACCTGCGCGCCACGCCCGGCCACACCGTCCACCACGGAGGCGAGCAACGCGTCGTCACCACAGACCTTGGGGACGACGACCAGCCAGGTACCGGTGAGCGTGGCGTCGGCGGCAGACACCACAGATGTCCAGGCGGCGCTGTAGCGCCAGCCGTCCACCGTGCTCCGCTCACGCCGCTGACGACGCCACGACGACAGAGCCGGAAGCAACGCGGTCAAGGACGACTGCTGCTCCTCGTCCGCCACCTCCAGCGTCCGGACCAGCGCCTCCAGGTCCTCGCGCTCGACGGCCTCCCAGAACCGCGCGTCCACACTGTCCGCGCCCGGCCCCGCACCGCCGGCGGGCACCTCATCAACCGACGCGTCCAGCCAGTACCGCTGGCGCTGGAAGGCGTAGGTCGGCAGGTCGACCCGACGGGCACCACGGCCCTCGAACACCTTCCGCCAGTCGACACCGACGCCACTGGTGTGCAGCTCGGCGGCCGAGGTCAGGAACTGCTCCAAGCCGCCTTCGTCACGCCGCAGCGTGCCGACGACCACCGCCCGTGCCCCGACGGCCTCCACGGTCTGCTGCAACGGCAGCATCAGTACGGGGTGCGGGCTCGCCTCGATGAAGACACCATGCCCGCTGTCGAGCAGTGCGCGGGTGGTGGCCTCCAGCTCGACGGTCTGCCGCAGGTTCCGGTACCAGTACTCCGCGTCCAGACCAGCGGTGTCCACCAGCTCACCGGAGACCGTCGAATAGAACGGCACCTCCGACGAACGGGGCGCGATGTCCGCCAGAACCTTCAGCAGCTCCTCGCGGATCTCCTCCACATGCGCGGAGTGCGAGGCGTAGTCCACCGGAACCCGGCGAACCCGGATCTCCTCGCCCTCCAGCTGCGCGACCATCTCGTCCAGCGCGCCCGGGTCGCCGGAGACCACGACGGAACCGGGGCCGTTGACCGCAGCGACCGAGATTCCACCGTCCCACGCGGCGATACGGTCCCTGACCTGGTCGACCGGCAACCCGACCGACACCATGCCACCACGACCCGCCAGACCCACCGCGATCGCCTGCGACCGCAACGCCACCACCTTCGCGGCGTCCTCCAGCGACAGCGCACCCGCCACACACGCCGCGGCGATCTCACCCTGACTGTGACCCATCACGGCATCCGGCTCCACACCCACCGAACGCCACAACTTCGCCAGCGACACCATCACCGCGAACAACACCGGCTGAACGACATCCACCCGGTCGAAACCGGGAGCGCCCTCGGCACCACGCAGCACATCCGTCAACGACCAATCGACATAAGCCGACAGGGCCGTCTCACATTCGGCTATCGACTCCGCGAACACCGGCGAGGACTCCAGCAACCCCACCGCCATGCCCACCCACTGCGCCCCCTGACCCGGGAACACGAACACCGAACGCCCCCGGACATCCGCCACACCACGTGTGACGCCCGGGACGGCCTCGTCCCCGGCCAACGCGCTCAGCCGAGCCAGCAGTTCCTCGCGGTCGGTTCCCGTCACCACACCACGATGCTCGAACGAGGACCTGGTCGTCGCCAGCGACAGCGCCACATCCGAAACACCCAGCTCCGGATGGGCCGTCACGAACTCCCGCAACCGCCCGGCCTGCGCCCGCAAGCCGGCCGGGCTACGGCCGGACACCACCCATGCCGCCGGACCCCCGGCCACCTCGGCCTCGGCGACCTCGGCCACCTCGGACTCCGGAGCCTGTTCCAGAATGGTGTGCGCGTTCGTCCCGCTCACGCCGAACGACGACACAGCGGCCCGACGCGGATGGCCCGTCTCCGGCCACTTCGTGGCTTCCGTCAGCAGTCGCACCTCACCCGCCGACCAATCCACCTCCTTCGACGGCTCATCAAGATGCAGCGTCTTCGGCAGTGTCCCGTGCCGCATCGCCATCACCATCTTGATCACACCCGTCACACCGGCTGCCGCCTGCGGATGGCCGATGTTCGACTTCACCGAGCCCAACAGCAGCGGCCGGCCCTCGGGACGCCCTTGCCCGTATGTCGCCAGCACTGCCTGTGCCTCGATCGGGTCGCCCAGAGGCGTACCGGTCCCGTGCGCCTCCACGGCATCCACGTCGGCCGTCAACAGGCCGGCGCTCGCCAGCGCCTGGCGGATCACGCGTTGCTGCGACGGGCCATTGGGAGCCGTCAGGCCGTTGCTCGCGCCGTCCTGGTTGATCGCCGAGCCACGGACCACCGCCAGCACCGGGTGACCCTTGCGCCGGGCGTCCGACAGCCGCTCCAGGAGCAGCATCCCCACGCCCTCGGACCAGCCCGTGCCGTCCGCATCGTTCGAGAACGGCTTGCACCGGCCGTCGACAGAAAGTCCCCGCTGACGGCTGAACTCCACGAACACACTCGGCGACGACATCACCGTGACACCGCCGGCCAGCGCCAGGTCGCATTCGCCCTGACGCAGTGCCTGAGCCGCCATATGCAGCGCCACCAGCGACGACGAACACGCCGTGTCCACCGTCACCGCCGGCCCCTCGAGACCCAAGGTGTACGAGATACGACCGGACGCGACACTGCCCGCGCTGCCGGTACCGAGGGAGCCCTCGAAGCCTTCCGGAGCGTTCCCCTGCAGACGAGTGGCGTAGTCGTTGTACATGACACCGACGAATACGCCAGATCGGCTGCCCCGGTTGGCCTCCGGATCGATTCCCGCCCGCTCGAACGCCTCCCACGACGTCTCCAGCAGCAGCCGCTGCTGCGGGTCCATCGACAGCGCCTCACGCGGCGAAATCCCGAAGAACGCCGGGTCGAACTGGTCGGCGTCATGGAGGAATCCGCCGTGGCGTACGTAGTACGTGCCCTCCCGATCGGGGTCCGGGTCGTACATCCCGTCGAGGTCCCAACCGCGATTGGACGGGAACTCGGACACCGCATCGGTGCCTGCCATCATCAGGTGCCAGAGTTCCTCCGGCGTCCGCACCCCGCCCGGGAGCCGGCAGCTCATGCTCACGATCACGATGGGGTCGCTGTCCACCGGTGCGCCTGCCGCGGCCCGCACACCCGCGCCCGCCGATGTGGTGACAGCGTCGCCCCCCAGGATCTCGTCGCGCAGGTGACCGACGAGTGCCATCGGGGTCGGATAGTCGAAGATCAGCGTGGCAGACAGTCGCAGGCCGGTCTCCGCGGTGAGCCGATTCCTCAGGTCGACAGCCATCAGTGAGTCGAAGCCGAGTTCCTTGAAGGGCTGCCGCGTGTTCACCGTCGCGGGGGTGGCGTGCCCAAGGGCCGCCGCGGTCTGAACGCGGACCAGCTCCAACAGCATCTCGTCCTGCGTTGTCCGCGGCAGACCCGCGAGGCGTCGACGCAGTTCGTCGGGAAGACCTTCGCTCTGCTCCGATCGCGCGGTGCGGCGCGTCATCACGTTGGGCACGACGTTGCGGAAAAGAGCGGGGAGTTCGGCACCCTGCGCACGCAGCGTGGGGACGTCCAACCGCAGCGGAACCGGCACGCTTTCATCCGACACCAGGCCGGCATCGAACAGTTCGAGCCCTTCCTCGGAGGAGAGCGGCACCAGGCCAGAACGCGACACCCTGCGCAGGTCTTCCTTGTCGAGGTGTCCGGTCATTCCGCTGGCCTCGGCCCACAGGCCCCACGCCATCGACACACCCGGCAGCCCCCGGGTCCGGCGCCAGGACGCCAGACCGTCCAGGAACACATTCGCCGCCGCGTAGTTGCTCTGCCCCGCACCACCCAGCACACCAGTAGCCGACGAGAACAACACAAACGCCGACAGATCCATCCCCGCGGTCAGCTCATGCAGATTCCACGCCGCGTCCACCTTCGCCCGCAGCACCGGCTCAACCCGCTCACGGGTCAGCGACGTCAGCAGCCCGTCATCGAGCACACCCGCCGCATGCACCACACCACTCAACGCGAAGCCCGCCGGCAACCCCGACAACACCCCAGCCAGAGCCTCCCGGTCCGCAGTGTCACACGCCGCGATCACCACCTCGGCGCCAGACGCTTCCAGCTCCGCCCGCAGCTCCGCCGCACCCTCGGCCTCCGCACCACGGCGAGACAGCAGCACCAGCTTCTTGACCTCATGCCGGGTCACCAGATGCCGGGCCACCAAGCCGCCCAGCACACCCGTGCCACCCGTCAGCAGCACCGCGCCAGAACCGAACACCCCCGACTCCGGAGCGTCGCCCGAAGGCAGCGACCGGCCCAGGCGCGGCACCCGCACCGCACCCGACCGCACCACCACCTGCTCCTCCCCCAGAGCCAGCACCCCGGGAAGAACACCCTCGAGTCCATCCACGTCATCGGTGTCCACCAGCACCAGACGCCCGGGATTCTCCGCCTGCGCGGACCGCACCAGACCCCACACCGCGGCCCCCGCCAAATCCCTTACGCCATCGCCCGTATCGACAGCGCCCCGGGTCACCACCACCAGCCGCTCACCCGCACGGCCCTCATCCGCCAACCACCCCTGCGCCCGCTCCAAAACCTCAAGCACACGCCCATACGTCTCACCCACCACATCCACACCATCGGAGACCACCCGCATCACCTCCGTCCGCGGCGCGACCTCACCCCCCGCCACCACAGCCGCGGGCGCGTCCACCCACTCCACCCGGAACAGCGCGTCCCGCGCCGCCCCAGCCACGGCATTCAGCTGATCGGCTGCAACCGGTCGCAGGACCAGCGACTCGACCGACGCCACCCCACGCCCCGACTCATCCCCCACCAGCACCGACACCGCGTCCGACCCGGTGCCCGCCGATGCCAGCCGCACGCGCAGCGATGTCGCACCCACCGCCTCCAGGGCGAACCCACGCCAGGAGAACGGCAGCTGACTCCCCGAACCAGCCGCCAGGTCCTCGCTCACACCCATCGCGTGCAACGCCGCGTCGAACAACGCCGGATGCAGACCGAACTGACCCGCCCGGTCGCGCTCCGCCTCGGGGAGCTCGACCTCCGCGAACACCTCACCATCACGCCGCCACGCACGCTTCAACCCCTGGAAAACCGGCCCGTACTCCAGCCCGTTCTCCGCGGCCCGCACATACTCACCCGACACATCAACCGACTCGGCCCCCACCGGCGGCCACACACCAAAGTCGAACCGGGCCTCGGAGCTGGGCGCGGCCGAACCCAGCACACCATGGGCATGCCGCACCCATGTGGCGCCCTCGCCGTCCGCTTCCTCCCGCGAGAACACACTCACCTCACGGAAGCCGGAAGCATCCGCCTGGCCCACTTCGACCTGAAGGCGCACCCCGCCCTTCTCAGGCACGATCAGCGGCGCTTCCAGGATCAGTTCCTCGACCCGGCCACAGCCGACCTGATCGCCCGCCTGGAGCGCCAACTCCATGAACGCCGTCCCCGGCAGCAACATCACTCCGTGTACGGCGTGATCCGCCAGCCACCCATGCGTGGCCAAGGACAGCCGCCCGCTCAGCAGCACCCCACCACCGCTGGCCAACGACACCACCGCACCCAGCAACGGATGCCCCAGCGAACCCATCCCCACCGAACCCACATCGCCCACCCCCGCAGGCGCATCAAGCCAGAAGCGCTCCCGCTGGAAGGCATACGTCGGCAATTCCACGCGGCGGGCACCGTGGCCGGCGAACACCTTCCGCCAATCGACTCCGACCCCGCTGACATAGAGCTCGGCGGCAGAGGTCAGGAACCGCTCAGGACTACCCTCGTCCCGCCGCAGCGTACCGACGACCACCGCCTGGGCCTCAGCGGCCTCCACGGTCTGCTGCACCGGCAGGGCCAACACCGGATGCGGGCTCACCTCGATGAACGCGGTGTGGCCGTCATCCAGCAGCGTGCGAGTCGTGGACTCCAGCTCGACCGTCTGCCGCAGGTTCCGGTACCAGTACTCCGCGTCCAGACCGGCGGTGTCCACCAGCTCACCGGACACCGTCGAGTAGAACGGCACCTCCGACGAACGCGGCGCGATACCCGCCAGAACCTTCAGCAGCTCCTCGCGGATCCCCTCCACATGTACCGAGTGCGACGCGTAATCCACCGGAACCCGGCGAACCCGCACCTCCTCGCCCTCAAGCTCCGCGACCATCTCATCCAGCGCACCCGGATCACCCGACACCACGACCGAACCCGGGCCGTTGACCGCGGCCACCGAGATCGCACCATCCCAGGCGGCGATACGGTCCTTGGCCTGGTCGACCGGCAGCGCGACCGACACCATGCCACCACGACCGGCCAGACCCACCGCGATCGCCTGCGACCGCAGCGCCACCACCTTCGCGGCGTCCTCCAGCGACAGCGCACCCGCCACACACGCCGCGGCGATCTCACCCTGGCTGTGGCCCATCACGGCATCCGGCTCGACACCCACCGAACGCCACAGCTTCGCCAGTGACACCATCACCGCGAACAGCACCGGCTGAACGACGTCCACCCGGTCGAAACCGGGAGCGCCCTCGGCACCGCGCAGCACCTCGGTCAACGACCAGTCCACGTAAGCGGACAGGGCGGTCTCACACTCGCCGATCGCCTCGGCGAACACCGGCGAGGACTCCAGCAGCCCCACGGCCATGCCGGCCCACTGCGCCCCCTGGCCAGGGAAGACGAACACCGAACGGCCCGGTGCCTCGACGGCACTCGCGCGGACCACACCCGGTGCCTTGGCACCCTCAGCCAACGCTCCCAGGCGCTCGAGGAGTTCCTCCCGGCCGTTCCCGGTCACCACGGCCCGGTACTGGAACGCGGACCTGGTCGTCGCAAGGGAGCGCGCCACATCGGCGGCGCCCAGCTCCGGACGGGCCGCCACGAACTCCCGCAGCCGCCCGGCCTGCGCCCGCAACGCGGCGTCACTCTTGGCCGACACCACCCACGCCACCGGACCCGCGACACCACCGTCAGCAGGCTCCTCGGCAACCTCCGCCTCGGCCTCGACCTCCGGCGCCTGCTCCAGGATCACATGCGCGTTGGTCCCGCTCACACCGAACGACGACACACCGACCCTGCGCGGTTCCCCCGTCTCCGGCCACACCCGCGCCTCGGTCAACAACTCGACCGCCCCCGCCGACCACTCCACATGCTCCGACGGAGCATCGACATGCAGCGTCTTCGGCAGCACGCCATGCCGCATCGCCTGCACCATCTTCATGACGCCACCCACGCCGGCGGCCGCCTGGGTGTGCCCCATGTTCGACTTCAACGACCCCAGCCACAGCGGCCGGTCCGCCCCACGGCGCTCCTTGCCGTAGGTGGCCAGCAGCGCCTGCGCCTCAATCGGGTCACCCAGCGTCGTACCCGTACCGTGCGCCTCCACCGCGTCCACATCGGCCGCCGACAGGCCCGCGTTCCGCAGTGCGTCGCGGATCACCCGCTGCTGCGAGGGACCGTTCGGCGCAGTCAACCGGCTGCTCGCCCCGTCCTGGTTCACGGCGACGCCCCGTACCACCGCCAGTACCTGGTGTCCGTTGCGCCGGGCGTCCGACAGCCGCTCCAGGAGCAGCATCCCCACGCCCTCGGACCAGCCCGTGCCGTCCGCATCGTTCGAGAACGGCTTGCACCGGCCGTCGGCAGAAAGTCCCCGCTGACGGCTGAACTCGATGAACGCCTGCGGCGTCGCCATCATGGACACGCCTCCGGCGAGCGCCAGCGAGCAGTCGCCCTTGCGGAGCGCCTGCACGGCCAGGTGCAGCGCCACGAGCGACGACGAGCACGCCGTGTCCACGGTCACCGCTGGGCCCTCGAAGCCGAAGGTGTAGGAGATGCGACCGGACGCGACGCTTCCGGCGCTGCCGTTGCCCAGGTGGCCTTCGAAACCCTCCGGTATCGACTGGATCCGAGAACCGTAGTCGTTGTAAAGCACACCGACGAACACGCCGGTGCGGCTGGAGCGCACGGACGCCGGGTCGATGCCCGCCCGCTCCAGCGCCTCCCACGAGGTCTCCAGCAGCAGCCGCTGCTGCGGATCGGTCGCCAGCGCCTCGCGCGGGCTCATGCCGAAGAACGCGGCGTCGAACCCGCTCGCGTCGTACAGGAACCCACCCTCACGGGTGTAGCTCTTGCCCGGCTTCTCCGGGTCCGGGTCGTACAGGTCCTCGTCCCATCCCCGGTCCACGGGGAAGGTGGAGATGGCGTCAGTGCCCGAGGCGACCAGGTCCCACAGGTCTTCCGGCGACTCCACTCCACCGGGATACCGGCACCCCATGCCGACGATCGCGATGGGTTCCGTGTCCCTGTCCTTGAGTTCCCGCAGCTCCTGACGAGTCTCGTGCAGACTGGCCGTCGCGCGCTTGAGGTAATCGCGCAGCTTGGTGTCGCTCACTGCCTCTTGTCACTCCTTTGAGAACCCCAAGACCGGGGGTTGAAAGCCTTCAGCCGGTAACTTCCAGGGACGGGGTGCGTGTCGGTCACGACGTTCCGAGCTCCTCGTCGAGGAAGTCGAAGATCTCGTCGTCGGTCGCCGACTCGAACTTTTCGGCGGCAGTGACCCCACCGTTCGTCGTCTGTGTCTGCTGCGCTGCGGTCAGCTTCGCCAGCACCTGCTGCAAGCGTGTCGTGAGGCGTGTCCTCGCGGCTTCGTCCGCCACCACCTCGGCAAAGGAGCTCTCCAGCTTCTCCAGCTCCGACAGGACCGGCAGCACCACCAATGCTTCCGGCTCCTCCTCGACGAGTTCTTCCGCCAGATACCCGGCCAGTGCCTTGGACGTCGTGTAGTCGAACAGCAGGGTGGCGGGCAGCCGAAGACCGGTCACCGTGCCCAGCCGGTTGCGCAGTCCGACCGCGGTCAGCGAGTCGAAGCCGAGATCGAGGAATCCGCGGTCGGGGGCGATCATGCGAGCGTCGTCGCGGCCCAGCGCCATGGCCGCGTGCTCGGTCACCAGTTCCAGGAGCGCCTGCTGCCGCGCCGCGGGCTTCATCGAGCCGATACGGCGACGCAGGTCGGCGGGGTCGGCACCGGAACCGCCCGTGGACGTCCTCGCGGGGCCGCGCCGAGCCGTGGCCCGGATGATGCCTCGCAGCAGGACCGGGATCGGCCCGTCCTGGGCTCGCCACGCCGAGGCGTCGAGCCGTGCCGGGACCAGCATGGCCGCGTCGATGCCGCAAGCGGCGTCGAACAGGGCCAGGGCCTCCTCGGAGGCCATCGGGGTCACTCCGTCCCGGGCGATGCGCCGTGTATCGGCCTCGTCCAGCTTGCCCGTCATGCCACTGCGCTGCTCCCACAGCCCCCAGGCCTGTGACTGGGCGGGAAGGCCCTCGGCCCGGCGCCGGTGCGCGAACGCGTCCAGGAAGGCGTTGGCGGCGGCGTAGTTGGCCTGGCCCGGGCCGCCGAGCATCCCGGATAGCGAGGAGAAGAGCACGAACGCGGACAGGTCGAGGCCGGCGGTCAGCTCGTGCAGGTTGAGCACCGCGTCGACCTTGGGCCGCAGCACACGGTCGACGCGCTCGGGAGTCAGTGCCTCGACGACGCCGTCGTCCAGCACACCGGCGGTGTGAATCACGGCGGTGAGCGGGTGCTCAGCCGGCAGGGAGGCCAGAAGCGCGGCGAGGGAGTCGCGGTCGGCGACATCACATGCCACGGCCTCCGCCTCGGCACCCAGCCCGGCCAGCTCCGCCACCAACTCCGCCGCACCCGGCGCCTGAACGCCACGACGACTCGTCAGCACCAGACGCTCAACCTTGTGCTCCACCACCAGATGACGGGCCAACAGCGCGCCCAGACCACCCGTACCACCCGTGATCAGCACCGTCCCCGGACCATCCAGCGTCCTCGGGATGGTCAGCGCCACCTTGCCGGTATGCCGGGCCTGGCTGATGAAGCGGAAGGCCTCGGGCGCCCTGCGCACATCCCAGGTACGCACCGGCAGCGGTCGCAGCACCCCGCCCTCGAACAGCGAGAGCAGCTCGCCCCACATCTCCTGGATGCGTTCGGGTCCCGCCTCCATGAGATCGAACGCCTGGTAGGAGACCCCGCCGTATTCGGCGGCCACCTCCTCCGGCACCCTGACGTCGGTCTTGCCCATCTCCAGGAACCGGCCACCGCGCGGCAGCAGTCGCAGACCCGCGTCCACGAACTCCCGCGCCAGCGCGTCGAGCACCACGTCCACACCGCGCCCGCCGGTCACATCCAAGAACTGCCTCTCGAAGTCCAGCGTCCGCGACGACGCGATGTGCTCGTCGTCCAGACCCAGCGACCGCAGGGTGTCCCACTTGCCCTCACTCGCGGTACCGAAGACCTCGGCGCCGAGGTGCCGCGCCAACTGCAGCGTGGCCATGCCCACACCACCGGCCGCCGAATGCACCAGCACCGACTGGCCGGCCTGGAGACCTCCCAGGTCCACCATGGCGTAATAGGCCGTCAGGAACACGATGGGCGTGGAGGCCGCCTGCTCGAACGTCCAGTCCTCCGGGATCCGGGCGACGACCCGCCGGTCGGTGATGGCGACCGGGCCGAACGACCCGCTGAAGATGCCCATCACCTTGTCGCCCGGCACCAGGTCCTTGACCGCGGAGCCGACCTCGGTCACCACACCGGCGCCCTCGCCACCGAGCGGCCCGGCCTCTCCGGGGTACATCCCCAGGGCGTTGAGCACATCGCGGAAGTTCAGGCCCGCCGCGCGCATCTCGACCCTGATCTCGTGCTCGCCCAGGGCTTCGGTGGCATCGGGGCAGGGCAGCAGCGCCAGATTCTCCAAGATCCCCTTGGCGTGCATGTCCAGCCGCCATTCGCGCACTCCCGCGGGCGGCAGCAGCGCGGTGCCCGAGGAGACCCGGGCCATCCGCTGGCCGAGCACCGTGCCCTCGCGGACCACGGCCTGCGGCTCGTCGGCGGCGAGCACCGCCGGGAGGATCCGGCGTGAGTCCTCCTGGCCGTCCAGGTCGACCAGGACGAACCGGTCGGGGTTCTCGGTCTGAGCCGAGCGCACGAGGCCCCAGACGGCCGCGCCGGCGGGGTCGGCCACATCGGCGTCGTCGCCCGCAGCGATGGCTCCCCGGGTGAGGAACACCAGGCGGGAGGCGCCGAAGCGGTCGTCGACCAGCCAGCTCTTGAGCAGGCCGAGGGCGTAGTGGCTGACTTCCCGTACCGCCTCCGCCAGGTGCTGCGTCCGGCGGCTACGGGACACGGTGGAGGCCAGGACGACGTCGGGCGCGGTCGCGCCCCCGCCGATGGCCTCGGCCAGGGCCGCGAGGTCCGGGTAGGTGTCCACGGTGACACCGGCCGATCCGAGGACGCCGGTCACCTCAGCCTGGTCGGGCCCGACGAGCGCCCAGCGCCCGGCCGCCCCACCGCTCGTCTCCGGGGCGCGGGACATGTCCAGGGGCACCAATTCGAGCTGGTACAGCGACTCGTACGGCTGGACGGAGTTCACCTGCTCCGGGGCCACGGGCCGCAGCACGAGGGAGTCGACCGAGGCGACGAGTGCGCCGGAGGTGTCGGTGGCGTGCAGGGAGACCGCGTCCCCGCCTCCGCTCGCAAGCCGTACGCGCAGCGCGGACGCACCACCGGTATGGAGGGTCACCCCGTTCCACGAGAACGGAAGGGCGCTGCCATCGGTGCCGGACGACTTGAACGCGACAGTGTGCAGCGAGGCGTCGAGCAGCGCCGGGTGCAGGCCGTACCGCGCGGCCTCGGCCTCCTGCGTCTCGGGCAGGTCGACCTCGGCGAAGATCTCGTCGCCACGGCGCCAGGCGGCTCGCAGCCCCTGGAAGGCCGGGCCGTAGGCGAAGCCGACATCGATGAACTGGTCGTAGAGGTCGGCCACGTCGATCGGCTTCGCCTCCGCGGGCGGCCACACGGCGAAGTCGGCGGCCACGGACTCCGGTGCCGTGGTGGACGGGTCCCTGGTGAGCAGGCCGGTCGCGTGGCGTGTCCAGGGGCCGTCCGGCTGGACGTCCTCGGGCCTGGAGTGCAGGTTGAGCGAACGGGCTCCGGACTCGTCCGGCTCGCCCACGGTGAGCTGGATCTGGACCGCGCCCCGTTCGGGCAGGATCAGCGGCATCTCGATGGTCAGCTCGTCCAGCCGCTCGTAGCCCACCTGCTCCGCCGCGCGCAGGGCCAGTTCCACGAAGGCCGTGCCGGGGAAGAGAACGGTGTCCGCGAAGGCGTGGTCGGCCAGCCACGGCTGAGTGGCGACGGACAGGCGGCCGGTGAACAGGTAGGAGTCGGTGTCGGCGAGGGCGACGGCGGCGCCGAGGAGCGGATGGTCGGGCGAGTCCAGCCCCGCCGAGGTCACATCCCCGCCGGCGGCCGGCGCCGTCTCCAGCCAGTAGCGCTGCCGCTGGAAGGCGTAGGTGGGCAGCTCCACCCGCTGGGCGCCACGCCCGGCGAACACCGCGTCCCACTTCACCGTGGTGCCGTGGACGTGGAGTTCGGCCAGCGCCATGGTCAGCGACTGGATCTCGGGCCGGTCCTTGCGCAGCACGGACACGAGGGAGGGAGCGGGCCCGCCGTCGGACTCCTCAGCCGTCAAGCAGTCCTGCGCCATCGCGGTGAGCACCCCGTCCGGGCCCACCTCCACGAACGACGTCACGCCCAGCTTCTCCAGGGTCCGTACCCCGTCCGCGAACCGCACCGCCTCCCGCACATGGCGCACCCAGTACTCCGGCGAGCACACCTCATCCGTGTCCGCCGATGTGCCGGTGACGTTGGAGACCAGGGAGAGGGTCGGCGGAGCGAACGACAGGCCCTCGACGACCTTACGGAAGTCGCCGAGCACCCCGTCCATGCGCGGGGAGTGGAAGGCGTGGCTGACGCGCAGGCGGCGCGTCTTACGGCCCTCTCGCTCCCAGTGCCCGGCGATCTCCAGCACCGCGGCCTCATCGCCCGCGATGACCACGGAGGTCGGGCCGTTGATCGCGGCGATGCTCACCTCGGCCTCACGACCGGCGAGCGACGCGGCGATCTCCTCCTCGGGCGCCTGAACGGCCACCATGGCGCCGCCCTCGGGCATGGACTGCATCAGCCGGCCACGGGCCGCCACCAGCGCGCACGCGTCCTCCAGCGAGAACACCCCCGCCACATGCGCGGCGGCGATCTCACCGATGGAGTGGCCGATCAGCACATCCGGGGTGATGCCCCAGTGCTCCAGCAGCCGGAACAGCGCCACCTCGATGGCGAACAGCGCCGGCTGGGTGAACGCCGTCTGGTCCAGCAGCTCGGCATCCGCGCTGCCTTCGGCCGCGAACATCACCTCGGTGAGGGGACGGTCGAGCAGCACATCGAGATGCGCGCACACCTCGTCCAGCGCCTGGGCGAACACCGGGAAGGCGTCGTACAGCTCCCGTCCCATGCCGAGGCGCTGCGCGCCCTGACCCGAGAACAGGAACGCCGTCTTGTGCTCGGCCCGTGCCACGCCCTGGATCAGCGTGGCCGCGTTCCTGCCCTCCGCCAGCGCGTCGAGTCCGGACCGGAACTGCGCCGGTTCCTCGGCGACCACAACCGCGCGGTAGGGCAGGGCGGAACGGGTCGTCGCCAGCGAGTAGCCGATATCGGCGAGGTCGTCGGCGTGCGCGGTACGCACACCGTCGAACTCGCGCAGTCGCCCGGCCTGAGCGCTCAGCGCGTCAGGGCTGCCGCCGGAGAGCAGCCACGGAACCACCGCGAGGCCGACCGGTGAACCGGTGGCCTCGCCGCCCGTCTCCGGCGACGGCGACTCGACGGCGTCGGCCGCCTCGATGATCGTGTGCGCGTTGGTGCCACTGATCCCGAAGGACGACACGGCCGCCCGGCGCGGGCGGTCCGTCTCCGGCCATGAGGTCGGCTCGTTCAGGAGGGACACCGCGCCGTTGGTCCAGTCGATGTGTGGCGAGGGCTCGTCCACGTGGAGGGTCTTCGGCAGTACGCCCTCCCGCATGGCCATCACCATCTTGATGACCCCGGCCACGCCCGCGGCCGCCTGCGTGTGCCCGATGTTCGACTTGATGGAGCCCAGCCAGAGCGGCTGGTCCTCCGGCCGCCCCTGGCCGTAGGTGGCCAGCAGCGCCTGCGCCTCGATCGGGTCACCGAGCGAGGTGCCCGTGCCGTGGGCTTCCACCGCGTCCACATCGGCGGTCGACAGACCGGCGTTCTCCAGAGCCCGGCCGATCACCCGCTGCTGCGCCGGGCCGTTCGGCGCCGTCAGACCGTTGGACGCGCCGTCCTGGTTGATCGCCGAACCCCGGACGACGGCCAGCACCTGGTGGCCCTTGCGCCGGGCGTCCGACAGCCGCTCCACCAGCAGCAGGCCCACGCCCTCGGACCAGCCCGTGCCATCGGCCTCGGCGGAGAACGCCTTGCACCGCCCATCCGACGACAGCACGCGCTGGGCGCTGAACTCGACGAACGTGCCCGGCGTGGCCATGATCGTCACACCGCCGGCCAGCGCCATGTCGCACTCGCCCTGGCGCAGCGACTGGCAGGCCAGGTGCAGGGCGACCAGCGACGACGAGCACGCGGTGTCCACCGTCATGGCCGGGCCCTCGAAGCCGAAGGTGTAAGAGAGGCGGCCGGAGGCGACGCTCGACGCGCTGCCGAGTCCGAGATAGGCCTGCACGCCGTCCGGCACGCTGATGGGCCGGCCGCTGTAGTCCTGGTAGTTCGAGCCGATGAAGACGCCCGCCTGGCTGCCACGCAACGCCGCCGGGTCGATGCCGGCGCGCTCGAACGCCTCCCAGGACGTCTCCAGCAGCAGCCGCTGCTGGGGGTCCATGGCCAGGGCCTCGCGCCGCGAGATACCGAAGAAGTCCGGGTCGAAGTCGGAGACGTTGTCGAGGAATCCGCCGGTGCTGGCGTAGGTCGTGCCCGGCTTGTCCGGGTCGGGGTCGTACAGCCCCTCGAGGTCCCAGCCACGGTCGTCGGGGAACCCGGAGATCGTGTCGACCCCGGCGTTCACCACGTCCCACAGCTGCTCCGGGGTCCGCACACCGCCCGGGAACCGGCAGCTCATCGCCACGATCGCGATGGGCTCGTCGAACGACTCCGAGCGGACCGGCGCCGTCTCGGCGGCGCCGCCTTCCTCGGTGCCGAACATCTCTCCGTTCAGGAACCGTGCCAGCACCGTGGGCGTGGGGTAGTCGAAGACCAGACTGACCGGCAGCCGCAGCCCGGTCGCCGCGCCGATCCGGTTGCGCAGTTCAACGGCGGTCAGCGAGTCGAAGCCGAGATCGCGGAAGGCTCGGTCCGACGCGACCGCGTCCGCGCTGTCGTGAGCGAGGACATCGGCGGCCTGGGCACGCACCAGATCCCGCAGCGCCCCTTCGCGCTTCTCCCGGGGCATGGCTTCCAGCCGGTCGTGAAGTTCCGCCCGCCCGGGGACGGCACTGCCCGCCGTGAGCTGCTTCCCCGGGGTCGCACTCTGCGCGCTGCGCAACTGGCGGAAGAGGGGAGCGTCGGGGGAGTCCGCCTCGAGGCGCGTCCAGTCGATGTCCGCGACCGCGAGGAACGTCTCGTCGTGGTCCAATGCCTGCTGCAGCGCCGAAATCGCCAGCTCGGGGGACATGGCCAGAAGCCCCGACCGGCTCATCTGCTCGCCGACCTCATCCGTGACGAGGCCGCCTCCGGCCCAGGCGCCCCAGGCGATGGACGTGGCCGGAAGGCCGTCCGCGCGCCGCTGCAACGCCAGCGCGTCGAGGTAGGCGTTGCCCGCCGCGTAGCTGCCCTGACCCGGACCGCCCAACGTGCCCGCCGCCGAGGAGAACAGCACGAACGCCGACAGATCCATCCCCGCGGTCAGCTCATGCAGATTCCGTGCCGCGTCCACCTTCGGACGCAGCACCCCGGCCGCCCGACGCACCGTCAGGGCGTCCACCACACCGTCGTCCAGCACACCAGCCGTATGCACCACGGCCGTCAGCGGGAACTCCTGCGGAATCGCGTCCAGCACCGCGGCCAGCGCCGCACGGTCCGCGGCGTCACACGCCGCCACCGTCACCCGGGCACCGAGCCCCTCCAGCTCCGCCTTCAACTCGGCGGCGCCCTCGGCCTCCATACCACTGCGGCTCGTCAGCACCAGATGCTCAGCACCGGTACGCGCCAGCCAGCGGGCCACATGGCCACCCAGCGCACCCGTACCACCGGTCACCAGCACCGAACCGCTCGGACGCCAGCCATCCGCGGCCGTGGCCTCAGGCGCGGAGGCCCGCACCAGCCGCTTGGCGAAGACGCCGGAGCCGCGCACCGCGACCTGGTCCTCGCCCTCCGTGCCCGCCAGCACTCCGGCCAGACGGGCCACCGCACGGCCGTCCATGGTCTCGGGCAGGTCCACGACGCCGCCCCAGCGCTGGGGGTACTCCGCCTCCAGGATCCGGCCCAGGCCCCACACCATCGCCTGCACCGGGCTCACCAGCCGGTCGGAACGCCCCACCGACACCGCACCCCGAGTGCCGCACCACAGCGGAGCCACCACATCCACATCGCCCAGCGCCTGAACCAGGCCCACGGTCGTCGCCAGCCCGGCCGGGACCACGTCGAAGGACTCATGCGCCGACTCGTCCAGCCCCAGCAGCGACAACACGCCCGCCACAGCCGACGGCTCCATCGCCGCGCCATCGAGGGCCACGCGCAGCCGCTCCGTAATCACCTCACGGTCATCCGCCGCCCCGACGGCTACGCGAACCACATGCGCACCGCGCCCGGCCATCCCGTCCAGCACGGTGGCGACCAATACATCGTCACCACGGCCTTCCGGAAAGGCCACGAGCCAGGTACCCGAGAGCGTGGTCTCGGACGCGGATGCCAGGGGCTTCCAGACCGCCTGGTACCGCCAACTGTCCACCGTGTTCTGCTCACGCCGCTGACGGCGCCAGGACGACAGCGCCGGAAGCAACGCCGTCAACGACGACTGCTGCTCCTCGTCCGCCACCTCCAACGTCCGTGTCAGCGCCTCCAGATCCTCGCGCTCCACCGCCTCCCAGAAGCGCGCGTCCACCGCATCCGTGCTCAAGCCGTTACCGGCAGCCGCCTCGACAACCGGGTTGGCGTCCAGCCAGTAGCGCTGGTGCTGGAAGGCGTAGGTGGGCAGGTCGACGGGGTGCGCACCGGTTCCGGCGAACACCGTCCGCCAGTCCACGGCGATACCGCCGACGTGGGCCTCGGCCAGGGAGGTCAGGAACCTTTCCGGGCCGCCTTCGTCGCGGCGCAGCGAGCCGACGGCCGCCACGGGGGTGCCGTGGTCCTCGGCCGTCTGCTCGATGCTCATGGTCAGCACCGGATGCGCGCTGGCCTCCACGAACGTCTGGAAACCCTCCTCGAGAAGCACCCGCACGGTCTCGTCGAAACGCACGGTCCCGCGCAGATTGCGGTACCAATAGCCCGCGTCCAACCCGGCCGTGTCCAGCACCCCGCCGGTCACCGTCGAGTAGAACGGCACCGACGAGGAGTGCGGGGCGATTCCCGCGAGGATCTGCTGAAGCTCGCCCTCGATGGCCTCGACATGGGCGCAGTGCGAGGCGTAGTCCACGGGGATCCGGCGGGCCCGGATCTCCTCCGCCTCGCAGGCCGCCAGCAGCTCCTCCAACGCGTCGGCGTCACCGGAGACCACGACCGCCGAGGGCCCGTTCACCGCCGCCACCGACAGCCGCTCACCCCACGTCGCGAGCCGCTCCCGCAACGCCTCCACGGGCAGCGACACCGACACCATGCCACCGCGCCCGGACAGCGCCCGGATCGCCTGGCTGCGCAGAGCCACCACCTTCGCGGCATCCTCCAGCGACAACGCACCCGCCACACACGCCGCCGCGATCTCACCCTGCGAATGACCAATGACAGCCGCCGGCTCCACACCATACGAACGCCACAACTCCGCCAACGACACCATCACCGCCCACAACACGGGCTGCACCACATCCACCCGCTCCAACGCCTCCGCGGCACCCTCACCACCGCGCAACACCTCCACCAGCGACCAGTCCACATGCGGCGCCAGGGCCGCCGCGCACTCCTCGATCCGCCGGGCGAACACCGGCGAGGATTCCAGCAGCCCCGCCGCCATCCCCACCCACTGCGACCCCTGACCGGGGAAGACGAACGCAACCCCGGCACTGCGCTTGGCAACGCCTTCGACCAGCCCGGAGCCGCCCCGGCCCGCGAGGTGATCAGTCAGCGCCCGTACGGCCTCCGCACGATCGGAGGCCAGCACGACCGAACGGTGCTCGAAGGCGGTCCGCGTGGTGGCGAGGGAGAATCCGATGTCCTCGGCCGCGACCTCCGGGTGCCGCTCCACATGCTCCAGCAGCCGCCTGGCCTGGGCGCGCAGCGCCGCCTCGGACTTGCTCGACAGCAGCCAGGGGACGAGCGGCAACGCCGTCCGGGGCGCCTCCGTCTCCTCCGCCACGCCCGGGTCAGAAGCGGTGTCGGCAGCGGCCGGCGACGGCGCCTGCTCGATGATGGCGTGGGCGTTGGTGCCGCTGATGCCGAACGAGGACACACCGGCCCGGCGCGGCTCCTCACCCTCGGGCCACGCGGTGGCCTCGGCGAGGAGTTCGACAGTGCCCGTCGCCCAGTCCACGTGCGGGGACGGCTCCTCGATGTGCAAGGTGGGCGGCAGCATGCCGTGCCGCATCGCCAGCACCATCTTCATCACACCCGCCACACCGGCGGCCGCCTGCGTATGACCGATGTTCGACTTCACCGACCCCAGCCGCAGCGGATCATCCGCCGTACGCTCACGGCCGTACGTGGCCAGCAGCGCCTGCGCCTCGATCGGATCACCCAGCGACGTCCCCGTCCCATGCGCCTCCACCGCATCGACCTGCCCGGCCGTGAGCCCGGCGTTGGCCAGCGCCTGACGGATCACCCGCTGCTGCGACGGCCCATTGGGAGCGGACAGCGCACTGCTCGCGCCGTCCTGATTGATCGCCGTACCCCGCACCACCGCCAACACACGATGCCCATTGCGCTGCGCGTCGGACAGCCGCTCCAGGAACAGCATGCCCACACCCTCAGCAGGCCCGAAACCGTCCGCCCCCGCCGCGAACGGCTTGCACCGCCCATCCGCCGCAAGCCCACGTTGACGGCTGAAACCAACAAACGTGCCAGGCGTGGCCATGACGGTGACACCACCGGCCAGAGCCAGGGAACACTCACCCTGACGCAGCGCCTGCACCGCCAGATGCAGAGCCACCAGCGACGAGGAACACGCGGTGTCCACCGTGACGGCCGGGCCCTCCAGACCCAGGGTGTAGGCCACGCGCCCGGACACGACGCTGATGGCGCTGCCGGTCACCAGATGACCCTCGAAACCATCGGGGGCCTCGTGCACCCGCGGCCCGTAGTCGGGGGCCACCGCCCCGACAAAGACCCCGGACCGACTGCCCCGGAGCGAGGCCGGATCAATACCCGCCCCCTCAATCGCCTCCCACGAAGTCTCCAGCAACAACCGCTGCTGGGGATCCATCGCCAGCGCCTCACGCGGCGAGATCCCGAAGAAATCGGCGTCGAAGTCGCCGACGTCGTGCAGGAATCCACCCTCACGCGCATACGAGGTACCCGACCGATCAGGGTCCGCGTCATAGAGCGAGTCGAGGTCCCAGCCGCGGTCCTCGGGAAACGGTGTGATGGCGTCCTCGGCCCCGCTCAGCAGCCGCCAGAACTCCTCGGGGGTGCGCACCCCACCGGGGAAGCGGCAGCTCATCCCGACGATCGCGATGGGCTCCCGGGCCGCCGACTCCACATCCTGCAGACGCTGCCGCGCCTGGTGCAGATCAGCCGTCACCCGCCGGAGGTAGGCCAGCAGCTTTTCTTGTTCCGACATCAGAACCTCTCGGGGTCAGCGCTTCGGGAGCGGGTGATCGGCGGGCAGGCGTGGCTTCGTGGATGTGCCGTGGTGGCGGCCGCTGGTCGGATCACGACGTCCCGAACTCCTCGTCGATGAAGGCGAAGAGTTCGTCGGCCGCCGCCGTCTCCAGGTGGTCGGCGACACCATCCGCGTCGCCGGAGCCGTTGGTCGCTCCGCCGGCCTGGCCGTCCGGCACCGGGCCGCCACGGCCGCCGTCCCACTGGGACAGCAGGCGCTTCAGTCGGTCGGCCACCATCGCGCGGGTGGTGTCGTCGGCCGAGGTGTCCGTGCCGAGCAACGCCGCTTCCAGCCGGTCGAGTTCGGCAGCCACATCGGGCGCGTCGTCCGCCGCCACGGGGGCGATCTCCGCACCCAGGTGTCCGGCCAACGCCGCGGGCGTCGGGTAATCGAAGATGAGCGTGGCGGGCAGGCGTAGCCCGCTGGCCGCGTTCAGCCGGTTGCGCAGCTCGACCGCGGTGAGCGAGTCAAAGCCCAACTCCAGGAAGCCGCGATCGGTATCCACCGCGGACGCCGTCCCATGACCGAGCACCGTGGCAGCGTGCTCCTGGACCAGACGCAGCAGCATCCGCCGCCGCTCCCCCTGACCAAGCCCGGCAAGACGCCGCGCCAACGACGCCTCCTGCGAACCAGCCTCTTCCCGGGCCGAGGCACGCCGGGACAGAACAGGCCGTCGTACGAGTCCACTCAGCAACGGGGGCATGGGCGAGGTATCGGCGGTGGCCGCCAACTGGCCGAGGTCGAGCCGGGCGGGCACCACCACACCCTCGGCCAGCCGACCCGCCATGTCGAACAGCCGCAACCCCTCCTCGGAGGAGAACGGCACCAGTCCGCCCCGCGTCATCCGCGAGATGTCCGCCTGATCGAGATGTCCGGTCATCCCGGAGCGCTCGGCCCACAGACCCCAGGCAAGCGACACTCCCGGCAGGCCCATCGCCCGGCGCCGCTGAGCCAGCCCGTCCAGGAACGTATTGGCGGCAGCGTAGTTCGCCTGCCCCGCGGCCCCCAACACACCGGCGGCCGACGAGAACAGGGCGAACATGGCCACATCGAAACGGCGTGTCAACTCGTGCAGATGCCACGCCCCGTCGACCTTCGCCCGCAACACCGCGTCCAGCCGCTCCGGCGTCAGCGACGTCACCGTGCCGTCATCCAGAAGACCCGCGGCATGAACCACACCGGTCAGACCGTGTCCGTCGGGGAGGTCGGCCAGCAGATCGGCCAGCGCGTCGCGGTCGGCGACATCGCAGGCGGCGATCGTGACCGAGGCACCCAGGGCCGTCAGCTCCGCCTCGAGCTCTGTCAGGCTCTCGGCCGCGCGGCCCCGACGGCTGACCAGCAGCAGCCGGCGCATACCGTGCTCCGCCACCAGATGCCGGGCGACCAGACCACCCAGAACACCACCGGCACCGGTGATCAGTACCGTCCCCTCCGGATCCAGTGCGGCCGGAACACTCAGCACCAGCTTGCCCACATGACGCGCCTGGCTCATGAACCGGAACACCTCAGGAGCCCTGCGCACATCCCACACCCGTGCGGGCAACGGCTCCAGCCCACCGCCCTCGAACAGAGCCACGATCTCCGCGAGCATCTCCCCGATGCGCACCGGACCCGCCTCGGCCAGGTCGAACGCCCGGTACATCACCCCCGGATGCGCCGCGGCCACCTCATCGGCGGACCGCACATCCGTCTTGCCCATCTCGATGAACCGCCCGCCCTCACCCAGCAGCCGCAGCGAGGCGTCCACGAACTCACCGGCCAGGGAGTCCAGGACCACATCCACACCGCGACCGCCCGAGGCCTCCCTGAACCGCTCCTCGAACTCCAGCGTCCGCGACGACGCGATATGCGCATCGTCCAGCCCCAGCCCGCGCAGGACATCCCACTTGGCCTCGCTCGCGGTCGCGAACACCTCCACGCCCCAGGCCCGCGCCAACTGCACCGCGGCCATCCCCACACCACCGGCGGCGGAATGCACCAGCAGCGACTCACCACGCCGCAGGCCCGCCAGCTCCCGCAGTCCGTACAAAGCCGTTCCGAAGACGACGGGGATGGGCGCGGCCTCGGTGTAGGACCAGCCGTCCGGGATCCGCACCAGGCTGCGGTGGTCCGCCACGGTCAACGGCCCGAATCCGCCGTTCCACAGCCCCATGACCCGGTCGCCGACGGCGAGGGAGGTCACACCGGGACCGGTGGCCACGACCACACCGGCCCCCTCGCTCCCCATCATGGCCCCCGGGTCCGGATACATGTTCAGGGAGATCAGGACATCGCGGAAGTTCATGCCCGCGGCGCGCACGGCGACCCGGACCTCGTGTTCGCCGAGCTCCCGGGTGGTGTCCGTAGCCGTGGCCAGGGTCAGCTCCAGCGTGCCCGCTCCGGACGCCTCCAGCCGCCATGCCTCCATGCCATCGGGTGGCGTCAGCACGCCCCTCGCGGCGCCGGGCGCCAGACGCGGCACCAGTACCTCGGCGCCGCGCACCGCGAGCTGCTGCTCCCCGGTGGACACCGCCTGGTGCACCACGGCGAGCGATGCCTCGGCGCCGTCCACATCCAGCAGGACGAACCGGTCCGGATGCTCCGCCTGCGCCGACCGCACCAGCCCCCACACCGGGGTCGCCGCCAAGTCGCGCGGATCCGCACCGTCCTCGGTCGCCATCGCACCCCGGGTGACGAACACCAGCCGCGCTCCGGCGAACCGGTCCTCCGCCAGCCATGCCCGCACCATCTCCAGGGCCCGGTGGGCCACGGCCCTGGTCGCCGGTACGACGTCCTCGCCAGGTTCGGAGGCCACCGTGACGAACACCAGGTCCGGCATGGGAGCGCCCGATCCCACATGTGCCGCCAGAACGGCAAGGTCGGCATGTTCCTCCACCGACCCATCGGCCGTCTTCAACGCCCTGCCCAGGCCGAAGACGTCCGGTCCGGCCACGGCGCACCGGTCGGTGGCGGAGGTCGGGTCGGTGGCGGGCGCCGCGACCCACTCCACCCGGTACAGCGACTCGCCGTCGTCGGCGGAGGACGCGAGCTGTGCTTCCGAGACCGGCCGGGTGACCAGCCCCTCCGCCGTGGCAACCGGCGTTCCGGCCGCGTCGGCCACCAGCACGGACATCCCTTCGGCGCCCGTGCGGGCCAGCCGCACCCGCAGCGAGGTCGCGCCGGTGGCATACAGCGACACACCGCTCCACACGAATGGCAGCTGGATCCCGCCCTTGCTCCCGTCCCCCTCCTCCCTCTCCGCGGCGATGCACACCAGCCAGGCGTGCAGCGCCGCATCGAGCAGCGCGGGGTGCAGCCCGAACCGGGCCGCCTCCGCCCGCGACTCCTCCGGCAGCGCCACCTCGGCGAAGACCTCATCGCCCTTGCGCCAGACGGCGCGCAGCCCCTGGAACACCGGACCGTACGCCAGCCCGGTGGCCGCCACATCCTCGTAGAAGCCCTCGGTCCCGACCGCCTCCGCCCCCACCGGCGGCCACGCCTCCAGGCCCACCGGACCAGTCGTCCCGCCAACGGCGGCGGACGCCGCTGTCAGCACGCCCTTCGCATGGCATGTCCACGACGCGTCCGGGCCATCGTCACGGCGGGAATAGACGCTGAACTCACGCTGCCCATCCTGCCCGGGCCCGCCCACGACCAACTGCACCTGGACCGCCCCCTCATCGGGCAGCACCAAAGGCGCCTGCAGCGCCAGCTCCTCCAACCGATCACAACCGACCGCGTCACCGGCCCGCGACGCCAACTCGACAAACGCCGTACCGGGCAGGATGACCCGGCCCAGCACCGCATGGTCGGCCAGCCAGGCATGCGTACGAAGCGACAGCCGACCGGTCAGCAGGAAACCATCGGAGTCGGGCAGCGGCACGGCAGCCCCCAGCAACGGATGCCCGGCCGAGTCCAGCCCCACCGACGCCACATCACCAGCGGCGCCGATGGCGTCGGGCTCCAGCCAGAAGCGCGTGCGCTGGAAGGCATACGTCGGCAGATCCACCCGCTCCGCACCCGTCCCGGCGAACACCCCCGGCCAGTCGACGGACACACCGCCCACATACGCCTGGGCCACAGACGTCAGAAAACGCTCCAGGCCGCCTTCCTCACGGCGCAGCGAACCCACGGCGATGACGTGAGTGGCGTGGTCCTCTGCCGTCTGCTCCACACCCATGGTGAGCACCGGATGGGCACTGGCCTCGATGAACACCTGGAAACCGTCGGCCAGCAGAACACGGACGGTCTCGTCGAAACGGACCGTCTGACGCAGATTCCGGTACCAGTACGCGGCGTCCAGACCGACCGTATCCAGCACCCCGCCGGTCACCGTCGAGTAGAACGGCACCGACGAGGAGCGCGGGGCGATCCCCGCGAGGATCTGCTGAAGCTCGTCCTCGATGGCCTCGACGTGAGCGCAGTGGGAGGCGTAATCCACCGGCACACGTCGCGCCCGGATCCCCTCGCCCTCGCACACCGCCAGCAGCTCCTCCAGCGCGTCGGCGTCACCGGAGACCACGACCGCCGAGGGCCCGTTCACCGCCGCCACCGACAGCCGCTCACCCCACGTCGCGAGCCGCTCCCGCAACGCCTCCACGGGCAGCGACACCGACACCATGCCACCGCGCCCGGACAGCGCCCGGATCGCCTGGCTACGCAGAGCCACCACCTTCGCGGCATCCTCCAGCGACAACGCACCCGCCACACACGCCGCCGCGATCTCACCCTGCGAATGACCAATGACCGCCGCCGGCTCCACACCATACGAACGCCACAACTCCGCCAACGACACCATCACCGCCCACAACACGGGCTGCACCACATCCACCCGCTCCAACGCCTCCGCGGCACCCTCACCACCCCGCAGCACATCCGCGAGCGGCCAGTCCACGAACGGCGCCAGCGCGGCCGCGCACTCACCGATCCGCTCCGCGAACACCGGCGAAGACTCCAGCAACTCCGCCGCCATCCCCACCCACTGCGACCCCTGACCAGGGAAGACAAGCACTGCCTGGTCCCGGGCCGCCGCCATCCCCCGTACCACACCAGGCGACACATTCCCCTCGGCCAACGCGCCCAGGCCGTTGATGAGGCCGTCCCCGTCGCCCGCCAGCACCACCGCGCGGTGCTCGAACACACTGCGCGTGGTCGCCAACGACAGCCCGATATCGGCGGGCGACAGCTCTCGGCGCTCGCGCACATGCGCCAGCAGCCGCTCCGCCTGCGCCTCCACCGCGGTCTCCGACCGTCCGGAGATCACCCACGGCGTGATCTCCGGCAGTTCCCCGACCGGGGCGTCGTCATCGGCGGCAAGGCTGGGAGCGTTGTCGAGCGGCGCCTGTTCCAGTACGGCGTGGGCATTGCTGCCACTCATCCCGAAGGAGGAGACCGCCGCGCGCCGCGGCCGTCCCGTCTCCGGCCAGGGCATATCGTCCGTCAGCAGGCGCACTCCACCCGCGGACCAGTCCACATGCGCCGACGGCTCATCGATGTGCAGCGTCTTCGGCAGCGCGCCATGCCGCATCGCCATCACCATCTTGATGACACCAGCCACACCGGCCGCCGCCTGCGCATGGCCGATGTTCGACTTCACCGAGCCGAGCCACACTGCCTGGTCTGCGGGCCGGTCCTGGCCATAGGTGGCCAGCAGAGCCTGCGCCTCAATGGGATCGCCCAGCTGGGTACCGGTGCCATGTGCCTCGACCGCGTCCACCTCGGCCGCCGACAGCCCGGCGTTCGCCAGCGCCGCGCGGATCACCCGCTGCTGAGACGGACCGTTCGGGGCGGTCAGGCCGTTGGACGCACCATCCTGGTTGGTCGCCGAACCCCGGACGAGGGCCAGCACTTCGTGCCCGTTGCGCCGCGCGTCCGACAGCCGCTCCACCAGCAGCAGCCCGACGCCCTCGGCGAATCCGAAGCCGTCGGCGCGATTGCTGAACGCCTTGCACTTGCCATCCTCGGACAGCGCGCGCTGACGGCTGAAATCCACCAGCGCGACCGGTGTGGACATCACCGTCGCACCACCGGTCAGCGCCATGTCGCACTCGCCCTGGCGCAGCGCCTGGACCGCCAGGTGCAGCGCGACCAGCGACGACGAGCACGCGGTGTCCACCGTCACCGCCGGCCCCTCAAGGCCGAAAGTGTAGGAGATCCGGCCCGAGGCCACGCTGGCCGCGCTGCCCATGCCGAGGTAGCCCTCAAAGCCTTCGGGGGCGTTCCCTTCCAGACGGCTGCCGTAGTCGTTGTACATCACGCCGACGAAGACGCCGGTCCGGCTTCCCTTCGCCGCCTCGGGAGCGATGCCGGCCCGCTCGAACGCCTCCCACGACGTCTCCAGCAGCAGCCGCTGCTGCGGGTCCATCGACAGCGCCTCACGCGGCGAGATCCCGAAGAACTCCGGGTCGAATTCATCCGCCTCGTAGAGGAAGCCACCGTTGCGGACGTAGTACGTGCCCTCACGCGAGGGGTCCGGGTCGTACGTGGACTCGAGGTCCCAGCCACGGTTGGACGGGAGCGACGACGTGGCATCGGTGCCCGCCATCACCAGCTGCCACAACTCCTCGGGCGTCCGCACCGCACCGGGGAAGCGGCAACTCATGGCCACGATCGCGATCGGCTCGTCGTCCTTGCGCCACGCGGCCCCGAAGGACCCGCCCGCCGGTGCCGCGATGGCCCTGTCCTGGGAGCCGAGGATCTCCGAGCGCAGATGGCCCGCCAGTACCGTCGGGTTCGGGTAGTCGAAAACGAGTGTCGCCGGGAGGCGCAGACCCGTTTCCGCGCTCAGACGGGCCCGCAAGTCCACGGCGGTGAGCGAGTCGAAGCCCAGGTCCTTGAAGGGGCGTCCCACCTCGACAGTGTCCGATTTGGCGTGTCCCAGGACGGCGGCCACGTGGACACGGATCAGCTCTTCGAGCAGGAACTGTTCCTGATCCGCCTCGGACATGCTGACCAGTCGCCGCCGTAGGCGGGCGGCAACCTCATCCGCGTCCGCCTCTCCGGCGCCCGCGACACGCCGGACGGGCATCCCCGGCACGGCGTTGCGGAAGATGGCGGGAAGCTCGGCGCCCTGCGCCCGCAGCGCCGGGATGTCCAGCCGGAAGAGAACGGGCACCACCACGTCCGAGACCAGAGCGGCGTCGAACAGCTCAAGCCCCTCGTCCGTGGCCAGCGGCATCACACCCGAGCGGGATATCCGCCGGATGTCATCCTCGCTGAGGTGTCCGGTCATTCCGCTGGCCTCGGCCCACAGGCCCCACGCCATCGACACACCCGGCAGCCCCCGGGTCCGGCGCCAGGACGCCAGACCGTCCAGGAACACATTCGCCGCCGCGTAGTTGCTCTGCCCCGCACCACCCAGCACACCAGTAGCCGACGAGAACAACACAAAAGCCGACAGATCCATCCCTACGGTCAGCTCATGCAGATTCCACGCCGCGTCCACCTTCGCCCGCAGCACCGACTCAACCCGCTCACGGGTCAGCGACGTCAGCAGCCCGTCATCGAGCACACCCGCCGCATGCACCACACCACTCAACGCGAAGCCCGCCGGCAACCCCGACAACACCCCAGCCAGAGCCTCCCGGTCCGCAGTGTCACACGCCGCGATCACCACCTCGGCGCCGGCGGCCTCCAACTCGGCCCGCAGCTCCGCCGCACCCTCAGCCTCCGCACCACGACGCGAGAGCAGCACCAGCTTCTCGACGCCGTGCCGGGCCACCAGATGCCGCGCCACCAAGCCGCCCAGCACACCCGTGCCACCCGTCAGCAGCACCGCACCCGAACCAAACCCACCCGACTCCGGAACGGCCACATCCGGCACCCGGCCCAGACGCGGCACCCGCACCGCACCGGACCGCACCAGCACCTGCTCCTCCCCCAGAGCCAGCACCCCGGAAAGAACACCCTCGAGTCCATCCACGTCATCGGTGTCCACCAGCACCAGACGCCCGGGATTCTCCGACTGAGCGGACCGCACCAGACCCCACACCGCGGCCCCCGCCAAATCCCTTACGCCATCGCCCGCATCGACAGCGCCCCGGGTCACCACCACCAACCGCTCACCCGCACGGTCCTCATCCGCCAACCACCCCTGCGCCCGCTCCAAAACCTCAAGCACACGCCCGTACGTCTCACCCACGACATCCACACCACCGGAAACGACCCGCATAACCTCTGTCCGCGGCGGGACCTCACCCGCCACGACGGCCCCGGGCGCGTCCACCCACTCCACCCGGAACAGCGCGTCCCGCGCCGCCCCAGCCACGGCATTCAGCTGATCGGCTGCAACCGGACGCAACGTCAGCGACTCGACCGACGCCACCCCACGCCCCGACTCATCCCCCACCAGCACCGACACCGCGTCCGACCCGGCACCCGCCGGCGCCAGCCGCACGCGCAGCGAGGTCGCACCCACCGCCTCCAGGGCGAACCCACGCCAGGAGAACGGCAGCTGACTCCCCGAACCACCCGCCAGGTCCTCGCTCACACCTATCGCGTGCAACGCCGCGTCGAACAACGCCGGATGCAGACCGAACTGACCCGCCCGGTCGCGCTCCGCCTCGGGGAGCTCGACCTCCGCGAACACCTCACCATCACGCCGCCACGCACTCTTCAACCCCTGGAAAACCGGCCCGTACTCCAGCCCGTTCTCCGCGGCCCGCGCATACTCACCCGACACATCAACCGACTCGGCCCCCACCGGAGGCCACACGCCAAAGTCGAACCGAGTCCCGGAGAGGGGCGTGGCCGAACCGAGCACACCATGGGCATGCCGCACCCATGCCGTGCCCTCGCCCTCCGCTTCCTCCCGCGAGAAGACACTCACCTCACGGACGCCGGAAGCATCCGCCTCTCCCACCTCAACCTGGAGATGTACGCCACCCTTCGCAGGCACGATCAGCGGCGCTTCCAGGATCAGTTCCTCAACCCGGCCACAGCCGACCTGATCGCCCGCCCGTGCCACCAACTCGACGAAGGCTGTCCCAGGCAGCAACGTCACACCGTGTACGGCGTGATCCGCCAGCCACCCATGCGTGGCCAAGGACAGCCGCCCGCTCAGCAGCACCCCACCACCGCTGGCCAACGACACCACCGCACCCAGCAACGGATGCCCCAGCGAACCCAACCCGACCGATCCCATATCGCCGGCACCCGCGGAAGCGTCCAGCCAGAAGCGCTCCCGCTGGAAGGCGTAGGTCGGCAATTCAACGTGGCGGGCACCGTGACCGGCGAACACCTTCTGCCAGTCGACGTCGGCCCCGCTGACATGAAGCTCAGCGGCGGAGGTCAGGAACCGCTCAGGACCGCCCTCATCCCGTCGCAGCGTGCCGACGACCACCGCCTGCGCCTCGGCGGCCTCCACGGTCTGCTGCAACGGCAGCATCAGTACGGGATGCGGGCTCGCCTCGATGAACACGCTGTGACCCTCATCGAGCAACCTCCGAGTCGTGGACTCCAGCTCGACCGTCTGCCGCAGGTTCCGGTACCAGTACTCGGCGTCCAAACCAGCGGTGTCCACCAGTTCGCCGGAGACCGTAGAGTAGAACGGCACCTCGGAGGAACGCGGCGCGATATCGGCCAGAACCTTCAGCAGCTCCTCGCGGATCCCCTCCACATGTGCGGAGTGCGAGGCGTAGTCCACCGGAACCCGGCGAACCCGCACCTCCTCACCCTCCAGCCGCGCGACCATCTCATCCAGCGCACCCGGATCACCCGAAACCACAACGGACCCCGGGCCGTTGACCGCGGCCACCGAGATCGCACCATCCCAGGCGGCGATACGGTCCTTGGCCTGGTCGACCGGCAACCCGACCGACACCATGCCACCACGACCCGCCAGACCCACCGCGATCGCCTGCGACCGCAACGCCACCACCTTCGCAGCGTCCTCCAGCGACAACGCACCCGCCACACACGCCGCGGCGATCTCACCCTGACTGTGACCCATCACCGCATCCGGCTCCACACCCACCGAACGCCACAACTTCGCCAGCGACACCATCACCGCGAACAACACCGGCTGAACCACATCCACCCGGTCAAAACCGGGAGCGCCCTCGGCACCACGCAGCACATCCGTCAACGACCAGTCCACATACGCCGACAGAGCCGACTCACACTCACCGATCGACTCCGCGAACACCGGCGAGGACTCCAGCAACCCCACCGCCATGCCCACCCACTGCGCCCCCTGACCGGGGAACACAAACACCGAACGGCCAGGTGTTTCGGCGTCCTTTCCCCAGACCACACCGGGAAGCTTCGCCCCCTCGGCCATCGCCTCCAGGCGCTCGAGGAGCTCCTCACGGCTGGTCCCGGTCACCACGGCCCGCTGCTCGAACGCGAACCTGGTCGTCACCAGAGAGAGAGCCACATCGGCGGCGCCCAGCTCCGGACGGGCCGCCACGAACTCCCGCAGCCGCCCGGCCTGCGCCCGCAACGCGGTATCGCTCTGACCCGACACCACCCACGCCACCGGACCCGCGACACCACCGTCAGCAGGCTCCTCGGCAACCTCCGCCTCGGCCTCGACCTCCGGCGCCTGCTCCAGGATCACATGCGCGTTCGTCCCGCTCACACCGAACGAGGACACGCCCACCCTGCGCGGCTCGTCCGTCTCCGGCCACGCCCGCGCCTCGGTCAACAGCTCTATCTGGCCCTCGGACCAGTCCACGTGGCTCGACGGAGCGTCGACATGCAGCGTCTTCGGCAGCACGCCATGCCGCATCGCCATCACCATCTTGATGACGCCGGCCACACCGGCGGCGGCCTGCGTATGACCGAGGTTCGACTTCAGCGAGCCCAACCACAACGGCCGCCCCTCCGGCCGGTCCTGCCCATACGTCGCCAGCAGCGCCTGCGCCTCGATCGGGTCGCCCAGCGTGGTACCCGTACCGTGCGCCTCGACCGCGTCGACCTGACCGGCGGTCAGCTCGCAGTTTTCGAGGGCCTGCCGGATCACACGGCGCTGTGACGGGCCGTTGGGAGCCGTCAGACCGTTGCTCGCGCCATCCTGGTTCACGGCGGAGCCGCGCACCACCGCCAGTATCTGGTGCCCGTTGCGCCGGGCGTCGGACAGCCGCTCCACCAACAGCACACCGATGCCCTCGGACCATGTAGTGCCGTCGGCTCCGTCGGCGAACGCCTTGCACCGGCCGTCGGTGGCCAGTCCGCGCTGGCGGCTGAAGGTGACGAAGCCCTCGGGGCTCACCATGACCGTCGCGCCGCCGACCAGCGCCATGGAGCACTCGCCCTGACGCAGCGCCTGCGCGGCCAGGTGCAGGGCGACCAGCCCCGACGAGCAGGCGGTGTCCACGGTCAGCGCGGGGCCTTCGAAGCCGAAGGTGTAGGAGACACGGCCCGAGGCGATACTGGTGGTGGCGCTGTTGTGGAGGTACGGCTCGATCTCGTCCGGGATCTGCGCGGCGTCGGACGCGTAAGTGGTGTGCATGGCACCGGTGAAGACGCCTGTCTGGCTGCCACGCAGTGAGGCGGGGTCGATGCCCGCCCGCTCCATAACCTCCCACGACGTCTCCAGCAGCAGCCGCTGCTGGGGGTCCATGGCCAGGGCCTCGCGCGGCGAGATGCCGAAGAACGCGGAGTCGAATTGGTCCGCGTCGTGGAGGAAGCCGCCTTCGCGAACGTAACTGGTACCCGGATGGTCCGGGTCGGGATTGTAGATCCCCTCGACGTCCCAGCCGCGGTTTGTCGGGAAGGGCGAGATCGCGTCCGTTCCGTCCGCGACCAGCCGCCACAGCGCTTCCGGGGAATTCACTCCACCCGGGAATCGGCAGGCCATACCGATGATGGCAATGGGTTCCGTGGCCGAGCTGATCAGCTGGCGGTTCTGACGCCGAAGCCTCTCGATCTCCTTGAACGACTTGCGCAGTGCTTCAACAGCTTTGTTCTGGTTGGATGCAGCGGGCATCAGAAACTCCACACTTAACGCGTCGTTCGCTGGGAGAGCGCAACGGCCCTGAAAGTAATGAAAACACGGACTGCCAGACGGACACCGGCCACACTAGCTCTGGACCCATAAGGGAAACCCTAGAAACCCGCTCAGGCGTGGTTGACACCCCGGGCGTGTTCCCGGGATTTTGTTTCAGCAGTGTTTCGCCGGTCGTGTGACACTTGCCACTATGCGTTCTCCGTCGCTATTCGCGTCCCCGGGATTGCATGCGCTGTTTTCACACACCAGGGTCTTCTTCGACGCGGATCGCACCGGTCGGGCAGCGGGATACGACCTCGCGCAGAACGTCCAGCCGTCCGGTGTCGGGCTGCGCGTCGAGCAGAACGACGGAGCCGTCCTCGTCGCTCTGGTCGAACAGGTCAGGCGCGATCAGCGCGCACTGACCCGCCGAACAGCACACCTCACGGTCGGCGGTGATCCTCATCGGGTCTCAGTCCTACCTTGTTGTTTGTGGTACGTCTTGTCGGCCCTCTTGCGTGACGGACGGTGCGAGAACTCCACACCGTCCGCCACATACTCACCGCTTGACTTCTCGATCAGTCGTCCCAGGTGACGGGAAGCGACCTGGGGCCGTAGTGCACGAAGTCGTCGCGCATGGGGACCTCGTCGCTCGGCACGGCCAGTCGCAGCGTGGGGAACCTGTCGAACAGGGCCTCGTAGCCGACGCGCAGGATCGTGCGGGCGAGGTGCTGGCCGAGACACTGGTGGACGCCGTGGCCGAGTGCCAGGTGACCGTGGTCCGTACGGCCGATGTCCAGCTGATCGGGGTTGTCGTAGCGCTCGGGGTCGCGGTTGACGGCGGGGAGGGCGACGGTGAGCACCTCGCCCTTCTTGATGCTCTGGCCGGCGAACTCGACGTCTTCCAGCGCCCACCGGCTGGCCCCGAGGTGGGAGATGGTGAGGAAGCGGAGGAGTTCCTCGACGGCGGCCCCCATCAGTTCCTGGTCCTCGCGGAGCTTGGCCAGTTGATCGGGGTGCTCGAGCAGGGTGAAGACGCCCATGGCGAGCATGTTGCCCGTGGTGTCGAAGGCCCCGTTGATCAACGTGGCGGCCATGCCCATGAGTTCTTGCTCATCGAGCTGCCCGCCCCGGATCAGGTCTCCGAGGAGGTCGTCCCGGGGGTCGTCCATCCTGATGGGGATGAAGCGGGCCAGGAATCCATTCATCCCGGAGACAGCGCCAAGCGCCTCGGGAACGCTACAGGAGAGCCGTCCTAGTGTTTCCACGTGCCGCTGGAGGGTCTTCCGCTCCGATTCGGGGATGCCGATCATCTCGCACATCACCCGGGAGGGAACGGATTCGGTAAAGACGTCCACCAGATCGGCGCCCGGCCCGGCCTTTTCCAGGTCGTCGAGTTGTTCGTGCACGATACGCTCGATCATGGGGGCGAGCTGACGCGTGCGCCGGACCGTGAAAAAGCCGGTGACCAGTTTGCGGTACTGACTGTGGCTCGGGTCGTCCGTCTTCGCGAAGGCGCCGGGGTCGGCCGGGCGGCCGTCGTACTGCAGCTCGGTGGGGACGGGAGAAACCAACCCCTCCTGGCGCGCACTGAAGCTCTTATGAGTGAGCAGTTCCTTCGCTTCGGCATGGCGCAGGATGAGCCACCCGGGCGTGCCGTCCGGATAAGTCATGCGCGTTATCCGCTCCTGCTCGCGCAGGGGGGCGTAACCATCCGGAGGATTGAAGGGGCGGCTCCGCTTGGTAGGCATTGGCACAGGGGGGTGCGGGGCGTCGACCAAGACTCCTCCATCGATTTCATAACCCATGTAGCGAGGTCGTCGGCGGCTACACCGGCTGGCTCGATGTCGATGCTAGCTTCGCCGTCGGCCCGGCAGCGCGCCGAAAGACCCCCGCAGGCAAGTTCTGCAAATTTCCTTAGACAAAGGCGAGAGCTGTTGACCCCGTACACGCGGGCGAACTCACCGCGTCGGCCGCGACGTCTGAGCGCGGCGGTCCCTCCGCCTCCTTACCCCGGATGTGCCGTGTCCAACCACCCCTGTTGGCTGTCGGTCGAATGTCAGCCACCCCTTCTAAGGCGATTGTCTTAGTAAGACGACCGCCTTACGGTGATCGCAGGTCCCCGACACCGGAGGAGTCCCCCGTGACGCAAGCCATCCCCGACTACCCCTTCGAGCAGCCGAACGCGCTGGAGCCCCCGCGGAAGTGGGCCGAGACGCGGGCCACCTGCCCCGTCGCGCACGTACGGATGCCCAGTGGGGACGTGGTCGGCCTGCTGACCGGGTACGAGGATGTCCGTGGGCTGCTGACCGACCCGCGGTTCAGCCGCAATCTCGCCCGCGAGGGCGCCGCGCGCATGTCGACCACCGAGGACGGGGGGACGTTCAGCAGGCCCTCCCAAGGGGACGCGGACATCAAGGAGGGCCCGGGACACCGGAGGTGGCGACGGCTGCTCAGCCGAGCGTTCACGGTCAAGAAGATGGAGGCGTGGCGCCCACGTGTCCAGGAGATGGCCAACGAGTTGGTGGATGCCATGGTGGCCAAGGGGGCACCCGCGGATCTCCGCGCGGAGCTGGCCCTCCCCCTTCCCGTGCGGGTCATCTGCGCCCTGCTGGGCGCGCCGAGCGAGGACCAGGACAAGTTCGCCCGCTGGTCGGAAACGCTGCTGACGTTGACGCGCTACACCCAGGCCGAAGTGGACGACGCGCAAGCGGAGTTCCGAGCCTACGCATCCGATCTTGTCGAACGCAAGCGGGCGCGGCCGGGTGATGACCTGCTCAGTGAGCTGACCCAGATCACCGACAGCCAGGACGGCCGACTCAGCCACGACGAACTCATCGCCACCGTGGTCGGTCTCCTGCTCGCGGGGCACGAGACCACCTCGAACATGATCCTCAAGATGACGGCGATGCTGCTGTCGGAGCGGGAGCGCTACGAAACCCTGCTCGCCGATCCCGGGCTGGTACCGGGAGTGGTGGAGGAGGCCCTGCGGCTGGACCCTCTCGGTGGGGTGGGCATCCCCCGGTTCATCACCGAGGACACGGAGGTCGGCGGGGTGCCGGTCGGCGCCGGGAGCACCTTGTTCGTCAACCTGCACGCCGCCAACCGGGACGAGCGCAAGTTTCCCGACCCCGACCGGTTCGATCCGCGCCGGGAGAACAGCGCCCAGCACGTCGCCTTCGGTGCCGGACCGCATTTCTGTGTCGGTCAGACGCTGGCCCGGGTGGAACTCCAGGTGTGCCTGGCCACCCTCGTCAGGCACCTGCCCGAACTGCGGCTGCGGGACGCTCCGGAAGACCTCCGCATGCGCGAGGGGATCTCGGCGGGCGGCTTCGAGGACCTGTGGGTCACCTGGTGACGGTCCGCGGCGGCGCGGTGAGCGAGCCGGCGCCGTACGTACGTCCGGGGCATGCCTGACCGGTGCCATTAGCCTGACGGGATGACTCCTCCGGGCCCGGCTGCCCCGCCCTCTCCACGCTCCGCGCTCGCGCGGGACAAACTGATGCGCACCGCCGAACGGCTCTACGCCGAGCGCGGGTTCGCGAACGTCTCGGTCAGGCAGATCAGCGAGGCGGCCGGCCAGCGCAACAACTCAGCGGTGCAGTACCACTTCGAGAGCCGGGACGGGCTCATCGAGACGATCCTGTCGAGCCACACCCGCCTCGTCGAGAAACACCGCATCGTGATGGTGGAGGCGCTGGGCGAGCGGAAGACCGTGTCCCTGGAGGAGCACTACAGCTGCCTGATCCTGCCGAACGTCGAGAACCACATCGAAGCGGGCACTCCCACGTGGTGTGCCCGCTTCCTCGCGCAGGCCCTCGTCGAGCCCGCGCTGCGCGACTACGTCCTTCAGGATCATCTGGACACACCGTCGCTCCGCCTGTTGGACGAGATAGGTGCCATCCGCCGGGACGGCATCCGCCCCGAACTCCGCGCCCGGCACGGCACCATGGTGCGCCAGCTCTCCGTGCACGCCTTCGCCGAGCTGGAGTACGACCTGGCGACCGGCCGCATCGACCCCGCCACGGCGGAGGAATCCTGGCGGGTGCTCGGCCAGGACCTGATCAAGGCACTGTGCGGACTCACCAACGGCCTGCTCGGCCCCCTGTGACCGCGGGGCTTCCCCACGCTCATGGAGACGCCGTGAAAACACGGGGGTGACGGCCTCGTCACGCCCGTGCTGCCACCCTTCGTGCGGGAGTGTCAGCGGGACGCCACGTTCCTGTCGGCACCGACATGCGTGGGAGGTTCCGTCCGATGCCACCGCCGAAGGCTCTCGCGCAGCGGCCCCGGGTGTCGAAGACGGTGCCTGTCCCCACCCAGGATCGGCCGGAAGCACACGGCCCCGCACGACCCCAGTTCCCTCCGTCCAACGCGGCGGTGACGGCCGCCTTGTCCGGCGGACGCGGCCCGGCGGCGCTGCCGCCCTCCTCCGCCCGGTTGCCGCCCGCCGGGCAGGACACGGTCGGCAATGGCGCCGTCGCGGCGGCTCGGCGTACCGAGCCCGGCCCTCGGCAGCCGCCCACGGCCGAACCGGCACCGGCGGAGGCAGTCGAGGCGACCCTCGCGGCCTCCACCGCCGCGCCGGAGACGAAGGCACGTCCCGGCCCGGGCGCGGATCCGAAGTTCGCCACGCTGAAGACGGACGTACGGCGCAAGAAGCGCTCGGTCGCGAGTTCGCACCCACCCCCGAGGACGGAGGCAGGGGCCGCGCAGGACGCCGCCCGACCGCCCAAGGACGACGAAGAGGCACAGGGCAAGACCGCCAACGCCGAGAAGATGAACGAGGCCAAGCCGAAGGACTTCGACAAGGACGCGTTCATCAGGGCGGTCGAGAAGGCGATCGCCGAGAAGGCACCGAAGAACCTCGACGAGGCCGACGAGTTCGCCGGCTCCGGCAAGGCAGATGAGGTACGCGCGGAGGTGCACGGCAAGGTCGGCCAGGGCAAGTCGGACTCGGCCGAGCAGATCGCCACGACGACCGCCGCCCCGCCGGACACCTCGGCGGCCGTCCCCAAGAGGGTCGTACCCCTGACCTCGGACCGGCCCCCGGGGGCCCCGGGCCCGCCGAATCCCGCGAACGCCGTACCGGACAAGCTGCCGCCGTCGGCCACCGACATGTCCGCGGGCCCCGCCAAGCTCAAGCAGCGGATGGTGGGCGCGCAGGTCACCGAAGGACAGCTGCAGAAGTCCAACGAGCCCACGTTCAAGGAGGCGCTGGGCGCGAAGAAGGCCGCCGAGCGCCACTCCGGGGCGGCCCCCGGCCGGATGCGCGGGCACGAGAAGAGGGAGCTCAACGCGGCCACCGCGCAGGCGAAGCGGCTCGGCGCGGCCGCCATGGGCGCGATGGGCGCCCAGCGGGCGCGGACCGGGCAGCAGGTCGACCGGGGCAAGGGCGGCACGAAGGGCCGGGACGAGGAGAAGCGAACCCAGGTCACGACGCTTCTGCAAGGGGTCTTCGACGCGATGAAGAAGGACGTCGAGGCGATCCTCGACGGCCTCGACAAGCTGGTCGACGACCAGTTCGGCAGGGGTGAGAGGGCGGCGCGGGACGCCTTCACCGCCGAGCACCAGCGGAAGATGGACGAGTACAAGGACCGCCGGTACTCGGGCGTGACGGGCAAACTGCGCTGGGTGCGGGACAAGTTCGCCGGACTGCCCGCCGAAGCCGACAAGATCTTCGAGCAGGCCCGCGACAACTACGTCCGCCGGATGCGGCAGGTGATCTCGGACGTCGCCGACACCATCGGCGCCGAGCTGAACCGGGCCAAGCACCGCATCGCGCGGGGCCGGGCCGAGTTGCAGGCCGCGGTCCGCGAACTCCCGGCCGACCTGCGGTCCATCGGGCAGCAGGCGGCGGCCGAGTTCACCGACAAGTTCGACGAACTCACCCAGTCCGTGGACGACAAGGGCACCCAGCTCGTCGACACGCTGGCGACCAAGTACACCGACGCGCTCAAGTCCGTCGATGACGAGATCGCCGCGGAGAAGGAGAAGAACAAGGGCCTCGTGGCCAAGGCCGTGGACGCGGTCAAGTCCGTGATCAACACGATTCTGGAGCTGAAGCGGCTGCTGCTTTCGGTCCTCGCCAAGGCGGCGTCGGCGGTCATGCTGATCCTCAAGGACCCGATCGGCTTCCTGCGCAACCTGGTCTCGGCCGTCGGCGCCGGTCTCAAGCAGTTCCTGGCGAACATCGGCCGCCACCTGCAACAGGGCATCATGTCCTGGCTATTGGGCAAGACGGCCGAAGCCGGCCTCGAACCGCCGTCGAAGTTCGACACGCAGGGCGTCCTCAAGATGCTCGCCTCCCTGCTCGGGCTGACCTGGCAGAACATCCGCGCCCGCATCGTCCGCAAGGTCCCGAAGATGGAGCCGGCGGTCACCGCGGCCGAGACCGCGGTGCCGCTGGTCTCGGAGGTCCGCAAGCGGGGCGTCGCGGGGATGTGGGACGACCTCAAGACGCGCGTGGGCGATCTGAAGAAGGATCTGCTCGACAAAGTCATCGCGTATGTGACTCCCACGATCATCCAGGCCGGGATCATGTGGGTGCTCTCGCTGCTCAACCCCGCGTCCGCGTTCGTGCGGGCGGTGAAGCTGATCATCGACATCGTGCGGTTCATCGTCACCCAGGCGCGCCAGATCTTCGAGTTCGTGAACGCCGTGCTCGACGCGGTCATCGCGATCGCCAGAGGCGGCCAGGGCGGCGTACCGGGCCTGATCGAACGCGCCCTGGCCCGCTCCATCCCGGTCCTGCTGGGCGTCCTGGCCGCGATCCTGGGCGTCGGCGGCATCGCCTCCCGGGTCAAGCAGATCGTCCAGGCGATGTCCAAGCCGGTGAACCGGGCGGTGGACTGGGTGATCGACAAGATCGTGGGCCTGGTGAAGAAGCTCTGGTCCAAGATCAAGTCGAAGTTCGACAGGAAGAAGCCGAAACCGAAGCGCCGGCCGGACCGGAAGCGACCGGGCAGGCCGCGCCGTCGGCGTCCGGACCAGCGACGACGCCCCGACCGGCGGCGGCCCAAGCGCAGGCGCGATCCGAAGAGGAAGCGGCCCGACAAGCGGTCCAAGAAGGACATGCTGCGGGCCCTCGACGCCGCCGTACGCGAAGCTACGCGCCTGCTCAATGCGGAAGGCGCCGCGGAGGAGTCGATCCGGGAAGGGCTCCCGGCCATCAAAAGGCGCCACCGCCTCACCCGGATCGAGCTGAAGAAGAAGGGTTCCGACACCTACGCGGTGATGGTGGCCATCAATCCCTCGAAGAGCACCTCCTACAAAGAGCTCTTCCCGTACCGGATCGACCGGGCCCAGGGCAAGTTCCCCATCAAGCGCCACCCGCACGCGGTCGTGCAGCTCCAGCCGATCGACCAGCCCATCGAGGGGAACGACCGCTGGATCGGCTTCGTCGTCAACATGGCCGCCATCCCCGGCGAAATCACGAAGAACCCCACGGTCGCGACCCGCTACCTGGACAAGGCGTGGCAGGGCACGGGGGCCCTGCACGCCCAGGACATGGCGGCGGCGCGGACCGCCGTCGTCATCGGCGTCAACTCCTTCGAGCGGCTCAATCCGCAGGAGGGCGACGCCATCGGGGGCGCCGTCAACAGCGTCGGCCGCAAGCCCGAGCTCCTGATGGCGGTGTTCGGCTTCGTCTGGACCCCCAGGTGGGTCAAGGGCAAGCGCAACCGCAAGGTCGGCATCGAGGAGGTACGCGCGGCCTACCAACAGCTCGAAGGCTCCAACAAACGGCGGGCCGAGGCCAACGAGAAGGGTCTGCGCGACAAGGGCGCGCTCCCCTACGGCATCTTCCGCGACGAGGTGATCCGCTCGGAGTACACCAAGTCGGCGGTGAACATCCTCAAGGACGTGAACCAGCAGGTCCACATCGTGAGCCAGGACGCCGATACCGGCGTTGCCGCCATTAGCGGCGTGGGTGTCCTCAGAGCCTACGAAAAGGTGCTCACCGAGATGGGGGCTCATCCGCTGCTCACGATCGGCGGCTATCACTTCGACGACTTCGACTGGGGCAGGAAGGCCGACCGCCGCGCGAAGCAGCTGACGCGGCTGGCCAACGAGCTGGACCGGGCCATTCGGGTCGGCATCGCCAAGAAGTATCCGCAGATGCTCTACCCGACGGAGCCGAACCTGCTCATCAAGGCGTGGGACCATCAGGAGGGCCGCGTCAGCGGGGTCTTCCATGACGCCCGGGGCCTCGCCCTGCTGGAGGTCCAGGGCCTGCTCTTCGGCGCACGCGGCGCCGAGGGCCGGGCGATGCGCAACGCGCTCATGAAGGCATTCGGCACCGACTTCTCCGTGGCGTACGCGCCCGACGCGAGCACCGGTACGAGCCCGCTCCCCGGCGACGAGGCCCGGGGCCTCACCGTCACTCCACTGGCCGTCCGCAGGGCCGCCCAGGGCAAGATGCGCGTGCGCGGCGGGGAGGAGACGCTGCGTGCCGCGCACCGGATGTACGCGCTCATCATCCAGTCGCAGTCGAACGCCAGCGCCCGTACCCTGGCCAGGGAGTTCGCCCGCGCCACCCCGGGACTGGACGAGACGGCCCAGCGCCTCCTTCAGAACAAGATTTTCTCCTATGTCGAGGACACCGCCATGCTGATGGCCGACAACCCGAGCCTGACCGGCAGAAGCCCGGCCGTCAGAGCGCTCAAGAAGCGGCTCGACGCCGATGTCGAGGCGCTGAACAGGCTCCAGGCGGTGGGAGAGAACCCCGAGTTCAAGCGGGCCGTCGACAAGGCGCATGAGACGACCCAGGAGATCATTTCGGCGATGACCGCCTCCCAGCTCGCCAAGGTCTGGAAGAACATCGGCCTGGCCTTGGACGCCGTCACGAAGAAGCCGTCCGAAGGCAGAGGCCGCCGAGGAGAGCGGCGATGACCTCGGACCCCGTCGACCGGCTGCGCGCCGAAGCGGCACGCGACGACTATGCGTCGATGGCCCGGCTGGCGCGGGCGCTGTACGGGACGAGGCTCGGCCCGCGCAAGGTGCTGCGCGAGTGCTATGGCGTCGCGTTCCCCGAAGAGGTCTTCGTCATCGCGGAAGGGGGGCTGTGGCGGCTGCGTCTGCTGGCGCTCTTCACCAACCAGCCCTGGCAGCTGGCCGTACCGCCCGGCCGGGGCGGCCCGGCGGCCGAGCCCGACGGCCTGGTCGACACCGAACTGCGGCTCCTGGCCGGGGACCTCGACCTGATGCCGCTCGTCCGCATTCCCGCCGCCGATTCCGGCAGGGAGGACCGGATCGTCTGCTACCGGCTCAGCGAGCTGCGGGCGGGTCGCTCAACGGTTTTCCGACTCTTCGAGTCCTCCGCCGCCGAGTCCGCCCTGGCCTGCGGTATCTCCCTGCTGGAGGTCCTGCACGCCGAGCACACCGCGTCCGTCCGCCGGTTGGAGAGGGAACTCCGCTCCCCGTCGAACTGGGGCGCCGGTTCGGTGGACGACGACGAGGTGGACCGGGCGTACGCGTCCCTGGAGCGCGTCGAGGAGTTGCAGCGGCAGGTCACCGAACGCCTCGCCGAGGGTCAGGGGGACGCGGGGGGCTGAGCGGCCTTCGGCTTCAGTACCACCACCGTGCCCACCACCGGGGGCTCGGCAGGACTCGTACGGGCCGCCGCGCCCGCCACCGCCGCGTTGCCCAGCCGGTCCTGCCCAGCGAGCAGACGTTCGACGGCGGTCGGCGGTTTCGCCGCAGGCGGGGCGGGGGCCGCGGCCGGGACCTGATGGGTGGCCACTGCCGCCTCCTGGGGGCGGGCCGGTGGGACCGGGGCCACCAGGCGGTGGAGGGAGAGCGGGGGTTCGGTGGGCAGCATCGGCTTCACCCCGGGGTTCCGTCGTCGAGCAGATGGGCGTGCGGGCCCAGTTCGGCCGGGCGGAGCAGGCGGGCCTCGCGTTGGAACTGGCGTGCCACACCGCGTACGACATGGCGCATGGCAATCGTATCGCCGCTTCCGTCCGCCGCGGCCAGCGCCGCCGTGCGGGCCGCCGCGGCGATGGCGGCGCCCGTCATGTCCAGGCGGGCCAGGGTTTCCAGGTCCACGTCGGGCGCGAGCGGGGCCTCCTCGGGGAAGGCGAGGCGCCACAGTCTGCGGCGTTCGGCGGCGGCCGGGCGGGGGAAGTGGACGACGAAGTGGAAGCGCCGGGTGAAGGCCGGGTCGATGTTGTCCTTCAGGTTGCTGGTCAGGATGACCAGGCCGTCGCTGGCCTCCAGGCGTTGCAGCAGATAGCCGACTTCCAGGTTGGCGTAGCGGTCGGTGCCGTGCTTCACCTCGCCGCGCTTGCCGAACAGGGCGTCGGCCTCGTCGAAGAGCAGCACGGCGTGGCTCTCCTCGGCCTGCCGGAACGCGATCTCCATGTTCTTCTCCGTCTCCCCCACCCATTTGGAGACGACCTGGGCGAGGTCCACCTTGAGCAGTTCCAGGCCGAGCATGCCGGTGACGATCTCGGCGGACATGGTCTTGCCGGTTCCGGGCTCCCCGGTGAAGAGCGCCTTGACCCCGCCGTGCCCCGAGCGGCGGGCGAACCCCCAGCTCTCGGCGATCCGGGGCCAGGCGCGGAAGGCCGACGCGATCTCCAGGATCTGGCGGAACTGGACATCGGGCAGGACCAGGTCCCCGACGGTGCGCCGGGGCGTGATCGCGTGGACGGCGCTGCCGCTGCGGCCTCGGGTGACGGTGGCGATGGCGGGCTCGACGTGATCGGCGACCGGCTCCGGGTGTCCGTTGCCGGCCAGGCGCGCCCCGGCGTCCGCGACCGAGGCGACGGCGCGCAGTTCGCCGCCGCTCATCCGGTAGCGGACGGCGAGGTCTTCGAGGAGGGTGCCGTTCAGGTCCGGGAGCGCGGCCGACCACATCGCCCGGCGCTCGGTGAACCCGGGGGCGGGCACGGTGAGTTCGGCGTACGCGCGCGCGGCGAGCAGGCCCGCCGGGCGCCAGGGCTTCAGGCCGGTCAGGCACACCGGCACGCGCGAGCGCAACAGCGCGGCGGACACCGCGTCGGCGGCGGGCCGCCGCGCCTCGCCGTGCAGGTCGTCGGTGGGGATCCACAGCACGGCGCCCAGCACGGCGGCCGTCCGCAGATCGGCCTCGGGGTCGGCGGTCAGGGTGCGCAGCGGCGCTCCGGCGGCCCGGGCCAGCGCCTGTACGGCGTCGAGCTGGCCGTCGGGCGGGCAGCCCCACAGCCCGGCCAGGTCGAGGTCGCCTGAGCCCAGCGCCCGGCCCAGCCGGATGAGCCGGTCCGAGGAGAGGTACGGGGACAGCACGCGCGGCTCCGGCGGCGCGACCTCGCCGGGGTCATGGCCGAGCAGTCCCACGTCGCCGCCCCAGCCCAGCAGGAAGTCCAGCACCCCGGGGCCGGGGACCAGTTCCTGGGCGAGTTCGACCGCGGCCTCGCCATGGGCGCGCAGCAGCCCGTACCGGCGCAGTGGCCCGGCCGGGCCGAGGGCGCGGCGCAGGGCGAGGCGGGCCGCCGCGCCGTCCGCGCCCACGGCCACCAGCAACTCCACGCTCGGCAGCCGCCGGTTCAGGTTGTCCACCACGTAGGCGTAGATCCGCTCATAGCCGCGGTCCAGTTCGGGCGCGGCGGCCAGGAGCAGGGCGTCCTGCTCCGCGCGGGTCAGGCCGAACCGGGTGGCGAGCGCGTCCAGCGGCAGGGTCGTGCCCTCGGCGGACGCGCGCCGCCTCAGGTCCCGTTCGGCTTCCGGCTCCGGCTGCCGGGGGGCGTACGGCTCGGCCATGGTGTCGGCGAAGGCGTGCACCTCGCCGAGCAGTACGTCGACCTGTTCGTCGGTCACGCAGTACGGGGTGAGGTCGGGCCTGGTGAGCCGGGCGGCGAGCGCCGCCTGGCGCTCGACGGCGGCCCGCAGCGCCCGGTGCAGGCCCGCCAGGCGGATCCGCAGATGCTCAAGCGCTGGTTCGCCCATGTGTCTCACCCGGCCGAGAAGGTCAGGGTCCGGCCTCCCAGCCAGGCCACGTCGGGCACATCGGCGAGCAGGCCGCCGCGCAGGAGGTCCGCATGGCGCCGTCCCATCGGAACGCGCACCCGGACGGCCGCGGCCTCGAACCGCACCGTGGCCTCCAGATCGGCGAAGCGGTCCAGGGCCAGGAGCGGATCCGGGGTCTCGCGCTCGTGCCAGAGCGTCCAGGCGATCGTGGACAGGCCGAGCGCGGCGGCCAGGGTGAGAGTGCGCTCCAGACCGCCGTCCTGGCCGAGCGGCACCGCCCGGCGCTCGGTGACCAGGGCGGTCACCAGGTCCGCGCACCGCTGGGCGTGGGCGGGCAGCTCCGCGGCGAGGCGCATGTCCGGTGCGGTGCCCGGCGCGCTCCACAGCGGCGTGCGCCAGGGCAGCCGCGCCACCGGGTCGCCGCGCAGCGGCCGTACGCCGGTGAGGAACGGCACGCCCGCCGAGGCGAGGTCGCGCAGAGTCCCCGGGGGCAGGGGCCCGTCGCAGAGCAGCACGGGCGGATGCCCGCAGGACTGCCAGTACGGCAGCAGCCCGGCGGCCTCCGCGGCCCACGCGATCGGGAACATGCCGTGGGCGTCGATGAGAAGCAGTCCGTCGTCGGCGCCCGTGAGCAGCAGCGGGTCGGCGGGGGCGTGGCCGCGGCACACGGACAGCGCCAGGACGCCGTCGAGGACCGGGAGCGCGGGGCGCACCTGCCGGGCGAAGGCGGTCAGCCGCTCCTCGTCCAGGGGTGGGGAGAGACCGGCGAAGGCGGCCGCGGCCTCGCTGTCCCGTTCGGCGCGCCGCCAGCCCCGTGCGGTGGCACCCAGCACCTTGTACGCCAGGGCTGCCGCGAACAGCGGTGCGTCCTCGGCCAGTTCGACGCCGGACAGGGCCGGCCCGATGGCGTCGAGGTACCCGATGCGGGCCAGTGGCCCGGCGAGCAGGAAGGGCAGGGCGGACCACACCTGCACCTCGCCCGTGGTGCGCCCCCCGGCGGCGGTGCTCGCCCCGGCGGGTGTACGCACCGCGCCGGTGCCGCCCGCCGCGCCGGACGGCTCCTCGGCGCCCGGGTCGTACGGACCGGCCGGGGGCTGGATCAGCCGTACCGCCTCCTCGCGGTCAGCCGACGCCAGGAAGTCGGCGAGCAGCCGCGGGAGGTCCGCCGCGTCGGCGCCCGCGACCGCCGCGCGCAGCCGCTCGGGCAGCGGCTCGGCGGACCCGGGGCGGGCGGCCTCGCCGTGCGGGCCGGGGGGCGGAGGGCCTGCCGCGAGGGCGCGCCCGACGAGTTCGGCGAGCAGCCGGGCGGCCGCCGTGTCGTCGACGCCGAGCAGGGCCGGCAGATACGCCAGTAGCGACGGGTCCGGCAACAGCGCGAGCAGCGCGCCCAGTTCGCCGCGCTCCGCGAGTTCGGCGAAGAGCGCGGCGGCGCTCGGGGCGGTCCACGGATCCGGCGCCGCCGCGAAGGACTCCTCGAACGACACGGCGTCGGTGTCGGTCTCGGTGTCGGGCGCCTCGGCGGGCACCTCCACCATAGGCACCGGCTCGAAGTGGACCTCGACGGGCGGCCCACCGCCCGCCGTCCGACCGGACCAGCCGTCCCGGCCCGGCCGGACGGTGACGGTCAGCGGCTCGGTGATCTCCACATCCGGCCCGTCGGTCGCCAGCCGCTCGGCGAAGTGATCCGCCAGCAACTCCGGCAGGGCCTCGACCACCTGGCGGGCCAGGCCGCGTGGCTCGGGCCCCCAGCTCCACCCACCGCGCCGGACCACCGTCACGGTGCACCGGTGCACCGTGATCTCGCCGGGCTCACCGTCGTCGCCGGTCTCGCCGGTCCCGCCAACGGTCGGCGCGGTGGGCGCGCTCACGTCACCCTCACCTTCCCCAGGTGGCCCGCCCAGCCGGCCGCGAGCACCAGCACACCGTGCACACTGTCCGCCAGGAGGGTCACCGGCAGTCTCACCTGGGTCTGCTGGGCGGGGATCTCCCCGGCGAGCACATGAGTGTCCTGCTCGTCGGAGACCAGGGCGACCACGGGGGTGGGGCGGGCCACGGCGACCTTCACGGTGACGGTGAGCCCGTCCGTGGCCGGCGCGATGCCGCCGGTCCACGACGCGAGCCGCACCAGCGCCGGTTTGGGTTTGCCCTCGGGCGTCATCTCGACCCCGAAGGCCAACGGCTCGGCGAGGGCGGCCGGTTCGTCGTCCACGGCCGCCACGGCGAGGTCCCGGGCACTGAGCGGAAGGGCCGCGACGCGGCCTCCGTCCAGGGATACGCGTAACGGCAGCGCGCGGCCGACGAGCGCGGCCACCTCGTCCGGGGCAGCGGCGCCGGTCAGAGCCAGCGCGCCCACGACGTGGCCGGTGTCGACGGCGTACACCACGGAAAGTGCCATCGTCAGCCACCGCCGTTCGTCGGCGCGACCGTCGCCAGGACGAGGAAGTCGACCGCACCGGGCTGTTCGACGACCTCGGGGGTGGCCTTCAGGGGGTCGTACAGGCGCACCCGGCAGCGGACCCGCCGGTCTCCGTCCACAGCGACCTCCACCGGGCTGTACAGCGTCGTGCCCGCCAGGGGCGGTGTGCGCGGGGTGAGATGGACATGGATCACGACCCGCCCGTCGGCGACCTGTTCCGGGGTGATGCCGGACGGCAGCGGCAGCAGCATTCCGTCGGTGGCGGTCCCGGAGGTCACCAGCGTGCTGCCGGCCGGCATCCGGCCGCTGAAGCTGCCCTCGATCGTCAGGTTGCCGTTGGCTGCCACGGTCATCAGCGGGGCGACCGCACCGCCGCCCTGGTAAAGGCCGAAGACCAGGGTGGGCTGATCGCCACCGGACAGGACGAGGGCGGGCTTGCCCTCCTCTGCATCCGTGCCGGTCCGCAGGGTCAGCGCGCCCGACCGGGCCGAGACGGTGTCCGCACGCACTCCGGCGAATCGCGCCGCGACGCCGCGCGCCGTGGTCTCGGTGCCGCCGAAGTGGCCGTCCGCCCAGTGGACATAGCCCAGCAGGACGAGCCAGCGGGCGGGCGGATCGGCCGGTGGGGCGCCGATCGCGGGCGGCTGCTGCTCCGCCGCCAGCCGCTCGTCGCCGAGGCGCCCGAAGAGGATCTGGTACGACTCCTCCACCCGGGTCTTCGTGGCGCTGCCGGAGCAGGAGACCGGCCCCGGGAGCTGGGCCGGTTCCCGGTCGGCCGCGGTGAGGAAGACCGGGTAGGGCTCGTCCGTCGGCTGGTCCGCGCCGTTGACCTCTTCGAAGTCGCTCTCGCGCAGCACGACCGGCTCGGTGACGACCACTTCGCGGCCCGTCCCGTCGACGGCGATCCCCGCCGAGACGCTCACCTCGACATGGCGGACACCCGTCAGCGGGTCGGTACGGGGCTCGGTGGCGAGGCCGAGCCCTTCGACGATGCCCCACTCGTGCAGGTGCCGCGCGTGCCGGGCGGCCCCGGCGCGCGCGTACTCCACCGTGGCCGACAGGTCCGTGGCGGCCAGCACCTGGCCCTCGTGGAAGGCGGGGCGCAGGGGGCCCGTCATGGCGTCTCACCGGGCTTCCGGGTACGGGGCGAGCGGCTGCGCTTGGCCGGGGGCTTGGCGGGTTCGGCCCCCTGCTCCGGCGCCCGGTCAGGCTGATCCGGCTGGTCAGGTCCCTGATCCGGTCCCTGATCCGGTCCCTGGTCCGCCGCTCGGTCCGGTGTGCCTTCGAGGTCCGCGAGGCGGGACCCGAGCCGTTCCGGCACCTGCCCCTCCAGGTGGGTCATCTGCGTCCGGGCGCTGCCCAGTTGGGTGCGCAGCCCCTCCACGGCGGCGGTGAGGTCCGAGACCTGGGTCCTGAGCCGGGCGAGCTCCTGCATGCTGTCGGTGACTTCGCTGGGGGTCGTGTAGACCTGTTCGTGCAGCGCCTTGGGCGGCGTCTCGCCGGGTGCGGGGGTCAGCAGCAGGGACAGCATCTCCTCCAGGTCCCCGGTGCGCGGCCAGTCGCCGAGCAGGTCGTCCGCGTACGGGCGCGCCACCGGTCCCTCGGACGGGAGCGTCGGCTTCTGGTGGTGCGGCACGGGCAGGCAGCACACCCGCTCGGCGAGTTCCCGCAGCCGGTAGAGCTTGGGCAGCCACTCGCCGTACGCCGATCCGCCCGGCAGCACCTGCTCCCGGGTGGCCGAGCAGACCCGTACGACATCGCAGCCGTCCAGCTCCAGGCGCGCGAGCAGGACGTCGGTGTCGGTGCAGTCGCCGCACGGCGGGTTGAGCGTGGCGCACGCCGCGTCGGTCAGGAACCGGCCCAGCGCGGTGCCCAGTGCCGTGGCCGCCTCCGCGATCTGCTGCACCTCGGCGACGGTGGCCTTCTCGGTGCTGTCCGGCGGCGGGGGCGGCAGCAGCGGTGGTACGTCGACGGCGGCGATGTCCGTGCGCAGCGCGCAGTCGGCGAGGTCGGCGGCCTGGTCCAGCCGGCACAGCAGCCACTCCCGGATCAGGCCGAGGTCGGCGCGGAACTCCACCCGCAGCGCGTGACCGAGCGGTGTGCCCTGGGCCAGCATGCGCACTTCCAGCGGCGCGTCCGGGTCGCCCCGCTCCGGTACGACGCGGGCCGCGGTCTCGGTGACGACGGCGTGGGCGATCGTACGGCGCAGCGGGTCCGGCCACGAGGATTCCATGTCGGCGCCCTTGAGCCGCTCGCACGCCGTGCCCAGGATGCCGCGGGCCTCCCGCACGGTGGCGAGGTCCGGGTAGTCCCTCCCGAGCTGCTCCTGTCCGGCCGGGTCGTAGGTGTCGTACCGGGCGACGGCGGCGGCCAGCGCGCGGACGTGCTCGGTCATCTCGCGGGCCGTCGGCGGGGAGGGCGCGCCCTCCCCGCCCGCGTTCTCGCGCAGCCACGCCAAGGCGGTGGCGTACCGCCCCGCGTCGGCGGCGTCGAAGCGGATGGCCCGGCCCGTGGCGAGCGACGCGACGGTCAGGGCGTCGGTGTAGTGGCCGAGCCGCCGGTCGCGGGTGCGGGCCCGGTCGGCCCGTGCGAGGTCGCCGAGGCTCATGAGGAGCCGGGTGCCGGGGTTGTGGCGGTGGTCCTCGAAGTCGTCGCATTTGACGACGAATTGGAACCCCTCCTGGATCCTGGAGGGGACGCATCCGGGTGAGGGGCAGGGCTCCTCCGTGGCGTACGGGGCCACCGGCTCGACGGGCAGCTCCCGGTAGCGCACGTAGAGCCCATAGCGGCGCCCGCCGTCGTCGGCGTTGTCGGCGCAGTTTTCGCCACAGTCCACACCGAGGCCGCTGATGCGCCGCTCCCGCACCAGTGCCTGGACGTCGACCCGCTCGGTGCAGGGCACCACGATGTCGTTTCCGGCGCAGTCCAGCGCGTGTCCGGGGTGCACCGCCACGGTTCCGCCGCCGCACGGATCGCAGGTGACGCCGAGGCCGCAGATGACGCCCGGCCCGTACAGGGAGCGGTTGTGCAGTCTGGCCTTCGCCGTCGTGTACTCGACCAGCAGGCTGAGATCGTCCTCGGTCAGCAGTTGCCCTGCGAAGAAGCGAGGACGTACGAAGGCGGAGGTCCGGGTGGCGTCGCCACCGCAGCCGCATCCGCAGTCTGTTCGCATGATCAGCGCTCCTTCACGAAGAACCAGCTCTCGAAGACGTCCCCGCCCGCGCCGGTGCCGGACGTCCAGGGCCCGATGCCCGAGGGCGGGAGGTCGCAGCACTCGTCGCCGTGCGCGGCCGACAAGGTCGCGCCGGTGTGGATGACCGGGACGCGCCCGCCGACGTGGGTGCCGTCGACCGGGCGGCAGCAGCGGTCGAGGAGGAACGCGGCGCGGACGGTGATCAGTACGCGGTCGCCGTCCTGCAGCGTCTCGCGGGTGGTCTGGCGGTAGCGGAACTCCCGGGTGAACTCGTCGCATTCGTCGGCTTCCGGGTCCGGTTCGGCGAAGGTGCCGCCCATGTACCAGGTCGAGGCGTTGCGGCCGCTGCCGCCCTCGATCACCTGGAGCTCCACCACGCCGGGCCGCAGCGTGTCGGACCGTACGTCGGCGGAGAACCGCACCACGAGCCCGCCGTCCTCGTGCTGGGTGCCGAGGAGGTCCTTGGCCTCGTCGATGGTGTAGGTGTGTCCGTGGATCCAGTTGATACCGGTGATCACCGTGGGCAGATGGCGGCCGAACGGACGGCGTACGTTCATATGGATCTGGTCGCGGCGCACCGGCTCGTACCAGTCCACGCAATCGATCCTGGCCAGCCACAGCACCGTGTGCTCGCACGCGGAGCAGCAGGTGTCACAGCGCTCGTCCACCGGTGGCTCGCACCCGGTGACCCGCACCGTGTAGCACTCCTCGGTCCAGCCGAACTCGCAGTCGGAGGTGTCCGCGCAGGCGTCGTTGTAGACGGCGCGGGTGGGTTCGACGGGCCGCTCGGCGTACTCGATGCCGACCCAGACGGTGTCGGTGTCCCGTTCGTGCGAGGGCAGCGCCTTCCACAGGTCGATCCCGCAGCCGCCGCGCACCACGACCTCGTTGCCCGCGCAGTCCACGGCGAGACCAGGAGTGATCCGCACCTTGGCCCTGCGCCGGGTGCGCTCCGGCTCGGTACCGCCCTCTTCCGCGCTCTCCGCGGGCCGCGTGGGCTCGTCGGCGGAGTCGTCCGGCGGGCAGTCGTCCTCGTCCCGCGGCACCGGCTCCACGTGCAGGCCGCACACCACGCCGTAGCCGAGCAGACAGCGCATGCGCAGTCTCAACTTCTCACGGTGGTACTCCTGTTCGCGCTGGAAGTCCCGCGCACCCAGCAGCTGGCCGTGGAAGTACCGGAGCCGGCGCAGTGGTGGCGCGTCGAACTCCTCGGTCCTCGGTGTTCCTGGCTCGGTCATCGCCCCGTCCTCTCACGACACTTGTGTCTGAATGCCGACGGCGGAGACGACTCCCACGCCCACCCCTCGGCGCAACCCTCTCGGTCCTGGCCTGAGCACCCCGTCGCGGTTCAGCCGCACGGGGTGCGCACCGCCCAGTACGGGCGCCGGGAGCGGAACGAACGCGGTGTCCACGCCGACCGTGGACCGCGAACCGACCACGAACCCCGCGCCGCCGGTGCGCACCGACCCCACCGTGTGCGCGGGCGCCTGCCGCTCCACCAGCCGTCGCAGCGCCGCCACGTCCGCCGATCCGGCGGGCAGGAGCAGCCGGAACCGGTGCGCGTGCGCGGTGAACGGGTCGCTGTCCGGCGTGCCGAACGCGCGCAGGGGCGCCGCGCCCAGCGCCGTGCCACCGACCCGGAAGCGGCTCGCCGACCGGCCGAACAGCCGCACGGCGCCGAGCCCTTGGGCCGGTCCGCCCGCTTGCCGCGCCTCGCGCAGCCACGCCCAGCGGCGGTCCGTCGCCAGCTCGTCGACGACCGGAGTCACCCCGAACACGATGCGCACCGCCTCCCGCAGCGCCCACGGTGTGCCCCGGCGCCGGTACAGCTCCGGGGCCGCGGCCAGCAGCGCGCGCCGGGTGCGGGCGTCCCAGCCCGCCTCGAACGACAGGCCCAGCAGACCGGCCAGCCACGGCAGCGCCTGGTCCGGGACTCCGGCCAGGTCGAGGAGCGACGGATACCGCTCGATCACCCGGTCGAGCTGGGCGAGCGTGGCGTCGAACAGCGACAGGAAGCGCTCGGTGAAGTCGTCGGCCGCGGGGTCCTCGCGGAAGGCGGGCGGCAGCAGATCGGCGCTGGTGACCCGGGGGAAGTCCAGCCGGATCCGACGCAGAACCGGAGTCGAGCCGCCATCGCCCGACAGCCGCAGCCGCAGCCGCAGGAAGCGGCCGGGCGGCTGGTCGACGAGGAAGTCCGTGGCGCCGGGAGCCGACGCCTGCCAGTCGCTCTCCTCGTACCGCCCGTCCTCGCTCACCACGATCTCGACGGCGGCCGCCGTCCCGGCGGGCACGTCGGCTTCCACGCGCACCCGGTGCCAGCGGCACCGCGAGATGCCGCTGTCGATCAGAGTGGTGAGGTACGACCCGCTGGTCACATACGCGCCGGTGGCCGGTGGCGCGGGGTCCCGGGGCAGGCCCTGCCAGGTGAAGCAGCTGGTCTCGGGGCCCTCCGGGCCCTTCTCGCCCAGGCAGAACCCGTCCTCGCCCGCCGAGGTGAGCGTGGACGGCGACAGGGCCGCGGCCAGTTCGTCCACGGTGACGGGGCGGAAGGGGCGGCCATGACCGCCCCGGTGGATCCCGAGCCGTCCGCCGTCGTCGGTGAGCAGCCACACGGTCCGCTCCGGTCCGGTGCGCAGGCCGATGACCTCACCGGGCGCGCCGGTGCGCAGCACACCGCGGAAGCCGCCGGCCGTGTCGAACCGCCGCAGGTCCGTGCCGCCCTGACAGGCCACCAGGACGTCGTCGCCGGGACCGAGGGCGGCCCGCCGGGGCCGCTTGGCCCGGATCACACCGGCGAGTTGCTCGCCCTCGCGGCGCCACACCAGGACCCGGTCGGACTCCACCACGGCCAGCCGGTGTCCGCGCGCGGCGACGGAGACCGGCTCACGCGGCGGGCCGGGGTCGCAGCCGGGTGGCCAAGCGGGGGTGAAGGCACCGCTGCACATATCGCGGCGCAGCAGCCGCCGCTCGCCGGGAACGAGCAGGTACCAGCCGCACGGTCCGCATCCGGGCGCGAGGCGGGGGTCGGGGAACCACGGCAGCAACTGGTCCCGGGTGGGGCCCTCCGGGTCGGCGCCCCGGTGGGCGAGCCGGAGGCCGGCCGGGTCGTCGAAGCCGACGATGCCGTCCACGCCCGGTTCGCCGCCGGTCGGCTCGTCCCAGCCGACGTAGGTGTCGAGGAGCCGGAAGGTCGCGGGGTGCGGGGTGCACGTCATGGCCGGTCTCCTACCGGGATCAGCAGCGGGCGCTCCGGCCAGATCAGGGTGTGGGGCGGGAGGGTGTGGTCGGTGCAGGGCGGGCGGCGCACTCCGTCGACGGTGAGCGCGAGCCGGGTGACGGCCAGCACCCCCTCGACCGCCAGCAGCCGCCGGACCAGCGCCGTGTGGCGCAGCGCGCCGCCGAACGGCCAGCCCGCGCCGTCCTCCCCGCCGCGCAGCGGATCCAGGTAGGTGCGCACCGCGTCCCCGGCCCGGGCCAGGACCGCGGCCCGGTCGAGTTCGGGGTCGAGGGAGACCCAGGACTCCACCGCGACGCGGCGGTACGGCGCGGGGGCGGCGACCACCGTGACTCCGGCGGGGGCGGCCTCACGGATGAGGAAGTCGGCGACGGCCCGCAGGGTCGCGGCGGTGGGGACCGGCGGTTCGCTCGCGTCGTCGCCCGGCGGTAGCGGCGGTACGACGAGGACTCCCACCACGCCGGGGATCGGCACCCCGGCGAAGTCGGGGTGCAGGCCGGGCACGCCCCGGGCGCGGGCCACCGACGCACCGGGCGCGCGGGTGGCGAGCTGCCCGTAGTCGGCCGGGGCCACGGCCCGGCCGCGGGCCCGCAGTTCACCGGCGCCGCGGCGCATGGCGTCGGCGTCGGGTTCGGCGTCCGTTCCGCCGGAGGCCGGGAAGGGGTTGCCCACGCCGGTGACGAACGGCAGCGCGGTCACCACCCCGTTCACCGCGCCCGCCGGTACGGCGCCGGCGCTGCCGCCGCCCACGCGGTAGCGCACGGCGCGGACGTTGCGGAAGCCGGGCGGGACGGCCGCGCCGCTGACGCCGTCCCCGAAGGTCACCTCGCCGCTCTCGTGATCCACGGTGAACACCCGGTCGTCGGCGCCGTATCCGGCCAGGCTCTCCACCTCACGCCACCGGGACGCGGTGCCGGCCGTGGTGCCGAACACGTCGCCGCCCGTGTCGTCGTCGACCTCGATGACCACCGACCCGGCGAGGATGGGCACCTGACTCAGCTTCATGCGCCGCCGCCCGGTCGCCGCGAGGTCCTGGACGGGCTGCAGCGGCTCGTCCCGGATGGTGCGGGCGGCGGTGGCGTCGACCACGTTCAGCCGCAGTCCGGACAGCACGGGCGCGGGTCCGGCGAAGGCGCCGTGCGCGATCCGCAGGCGCAGCCAGCGCAGCCGGGGCCGGGTGCCGGACGGACTGCCCGGCTCCCAGGAGCGCGGGATCCTCAGCTCGACGGTCCCGTCGGCGCCGAGCCCGGCCGTGGAGTCCCGCATCACCTCGGCCGGTACGAGCCGGGTGCCGTCCAGCACGTCCCAGCGCAGCAGCGGCGCGGGCGGCAGCGGCAGGGGCGCCGTGCCGCCGGCGGCCGCGGGGGCGGGGGGTGCGGCGACGACCACGAAGCCCAGCGACAGCCGCGGGTAGGGGGCGGCCGGCCCGGCGAGCCCGATCCACAGCGCGTTGCCGGGCTCCGGGTCGCGGCCGAAGGGCTCGAAGGGGCGGCTGGGCCCGGCCGGGCCCAGCGGCAGGGCCTGCAGCGTTCCGGCCTCCTGGACGGCGAGGTCGGCGAGGGTGGCCGGAGTGGCGTACAGGTCCTGATCCGTCTCGTAGACGACCTGCCCGGCCGGGGTCGAGGCAGCACTCTGGAACCCGGCGGGGACGAGCACGGAGGCGCCCTCCGGCGGGTTGACGGTGAACTCCAGGAGCGCCGCCGCCGCACCGGCGGGGCGCCTGCGCACGCCCGCCGTCGCCAGATGTTCGGCCAGGACCTTCTCCGGCAGCCGGTTGACGCGGCCGAGCACGGGTTCGGCCTGGGTGCCGAAGAGGCGGACGAGGGCGACACCGGCGTCCCGGCGGTCGGGGTCGGTCCAGTCCGGGGTGTAGCCCGCGATCCGGCCGCGGACGTCGGCGCGGACGGCCTCGCGGGTCGCGTCGACCAGTTCGGGCCGGCCGCCGGTCGGGCCGGGGCCGGGCACGATCCGCCCGTCCTCCCTCTCCCGTTCCCGCGCGTCCTTCTCCCACCACACGTCCCCGGTCATGCCAGCCCCTCCCCCGGTTCGGCGGCGGGCACGATCCGGGTGTGGACCGTCCGCAGGACGGGAAGCTCCCCCGCGCCGAGCGGCACCTCGTCGCACTCCTCGTCCGGTTCGGCCCCGTCCAGGCCGATCGCCACGGCGGCGACGTCCGCGAGGTCCCCCAGCGACCGCTGCGCGGCCCGCAGCAGGGCCGAGGGCCGCAGCGGCTGTCCGAACGGCCGGCCGTCCTGGTCCTCACCGCCCACGAGCGGGTCGAGGAAGCGGCGCAGCGCGGCGGTGAGCACGGTGGACACGCGGGTGTGGTCGGCCGGGTCGCCGGACAGGGTGACGCGCAGCGTCACCTCGCGGTAGCGGGGCGCGCGGACGAAGACCTCGGAGGTGAGCAGCCGCGTCTGTTCGAGGCGGGCGGCGGCGGCGCACAGCATGCCGGGGTCGGGGAGCGGCGCGGCGACGAAGTCCTCGCGGGTGAGGTCGTCGCGGGGCGCGGCCGGGACGATGTGGACGGTCACCGCGCCGGGCACCGTGGCGCACGGGAAGCCGGGGTGCTCGCCGACGGCCGGGTGCGCGCGGGCGATGGCGACGCCCGGCGTCGTACGGGCCAGGGTGACGTAGTCGTCGGCGGTGACCGCGCGGGTCACCTCCCCCAGGGACGCGGCGGCGCGTTGGCGCGCATCGGTGATCGTCTCCGGGTCCGCGCCGCCTTCGGCCCGTACGAGATTGGCGGCCGAGACCGCTCCCGGCGGGGCCGGAAGGTCCTCGGCCGGCAGCCAGTTGCCGGTCATGCCGCCATTGCCGCCCCGGCCGCCGCCGGTGACGTAGTCGATGTGCGCGTCCGGGTCCGGGCGGGGGATGCGCCCGGTGAGTCCGTCGCCGAACACCAGCGCGCCTTCGGCCCGGTCGAGCACGAAGATCCGGTCGGCCGGTGCGCCGAAGGTGAAGTCCGGCGCCGGCTGCCACTCCTGGCCCGCCAGCCGAAGGGTGGCCTCCAGAAGGCGGCCTGCGGCGTCCGGCAGGACGAGGCGCTGGCCGGGCAGTCTGAGCCAGGCGTCGATCTGCTCCCGGAGGTCGGCGCCGCTCGCGGTGCGGTACGTGCGGTGGTGTGCGGCGGACACGTTGACGGCGAGCTGGAGGAGCCGGGGCGGGGCCGGGTAGGTGGCGGCCGGGGTCGAGACCAGGAGCCCGGTGTCCTGTGTGGTCCAGTCGGCCCGGGGGTGCAGCCGGACGACACCGGACCGTCTGAGCCCGGCCGTGCCGTCCTCGACCTTCTCGAATCCGCCGGAGACATCCGTGCCCGGCCGGAACCAGGACCAGGTCAGCTCCGCCGGAGGCGGTACGTCGGCGACCGCCCCGGGCAGCCAGGAGGGCGCGGACGCGGCGGGCGCGTCCAGCTCGACGAGCAGGCCGATCGGGCCGGGCGCGGGGTGCGCCCCGGTGAGCGGCAGGGTGAACCGGACCTGTGCCGGGGCGCCGTCGCTCGCCAGCAGCGCGATGCCGCGGCGGGCCCGCAGGTCCGCCGTGCGGTCGCGGTCGGTCCACACGGTGACCTCACCGCCCTCGGCGAGCGGGAGGACGGCCACGTCGTCGTCGAGGGTGAAGACCACCTGTCCGGTGGGGTCCCGGGTCAGCGCCGTCCCGGCGGGGACCACGGGTACGTCGGTGCCCTCCTGCCGGGCGGCGAGGCGCAGCACGGTGGCGGCGGGCCGGGCGGGGCGCGGCGGTTCGAGGCCGAGCAGCCGCAGTATGGCGACCACGAGCGCGTCCGGCACCTGGTCGAGCCAGTACAGCCGTTGTTCGAGGAGGTAGGCGAAGAGTTCGAGGAGGGTGACACCGGGGTCGACGGGCGCGTGCAGCGTCCAGGTGCCGTCCGACTCGGCGGGGATCCGGCGGCGGATGGCCGCCATCATGTCGGCCCAGGTGAGGTCGTCCAGCTTCGGTGCGGGCAGGGTCATGAGATGCCCCCGGTGAGGCCGGTGTAGAACGGGAACACCAGGTTCGCCTTGGTGTTGCTGCGCCGGATGCGGTAGACGACCGAGACGGTGATCCGCGACTCATCGGCCGGGTCGGCCTCCGCGCGGACCTCCTCCAGCTCCACCCGCGGCTCATGGTCACGGACGGCGGCGGCGATCGACTGCTCCAGGTCGCGCAGGTTCTGCACACTGCCGGGGGCGAACACCAACTCATGGGCTCGGGTGCCCAGTTCGGGCCGCATGACCCGCTCGCCGGTGCCGGTGAGCAGCAGCGCCCGCAGACAGTGCTCGATGCTCTCCTCCCCGACGGCGTACCCGAGCCGCCCGGACGCGTCGGGCAGGATCGGGAACCGCCAGCCGGTCCCGAGAAACTCCTCGCTCATGCCGTCCTCGCCTTCTTGGCCAGTACGGCGGGGGTGAGCGGCGGGGTGGGCGGGCCGGTCGGCCCGGCGGCGGAGGGGTGGGTGTGGGTGTTGAACGCCTGGAGCAGCGCGTTGCCGAGCACAAGCGGTTCGGTGGCGCCGCCGCCGAGGTCGATGGAGGGGGAATCCACCGTCACCTTCGGCGCCTTGAGGGTGATCTCGCCCTGTGCCGTCACGGTGACGCTGCCGCCCTCGGCCGCGGTGATCCGGAGCGCCTTGCCCTGGTCGTCCAGTTCCACCACGTGTCCGGCGGCGGACGTGATGCGTACGGCGGCCTTGGACTCGGTGTCGTCCAGGAGCACTTCATGGCCGTGCCGGGTCCGGATCATCTTCTGGTCGCGGCCCTCGGTGCGGGCGGTCGGCGGCTTGTCCTCGCCGTTGTAGAGGCCGCCGAGCACGATCGGGTACCGCATGTCCCCGTGGACGAAGGCGACGAGCACCTCGTCGCCCTTCTCGGGGACGAACACCGAGCCGTAGCCGCCGCCCGCGTACAGCTGGCCGACCCGGACCCAGTCGGTGACCGTGGTGTCGTCGAACCAGGGGAACTTCAGCTTGACCTGGCCCTCGTCATCGCCCTCGTTCTCCACGACGAGCGCTTCGACGACGCCGTAGTAGCGCTTGTCGGTGGAGCGGGCGCGTGGCGTGCCCCTCATGGTCACTGGTCCCCCTGATGGATCCGCCGAGCGGTGAACTGGGTGAAGAAACCACCGGTGCCCAGGGTGTGCTCGACCCGTTTGACGAAGTAGGTGCCCGAGAAGCGGCGGCCGAGGCCGTAGATCTCCAGGTTGTCGCCGGGCCGCAGCTCGGGCAGGCCCGCCACCTTGCCGGTCGCGGTGATGAACTCGTACGCACGCTCGCGCAACAGGCTGATCGCCAGTTCGCGGGCCTCCTGATCGCTGCCGACGGGCGCGTCGACCACGACCTCCTGGCGGCCCTGCAGGGTGGATTCGGCGGCCTGCGGGCCGCTCTGCCCATCGGCCGTGTTCTGCCCGGCGGGAAGGTTCTCGGCGGTCGCGGTGAACGCGATCGGCTGTTTGGTACGGGGGTCCCAGCCGCGCACGGTGACCTTGCTGACCTGCTGGGAGACGGTCAGGGTGGGGGTGAACTCGATCAGGTTGGGGATCAGCCCAGCGGGCCGGCCGGTGGGGCCGGTGCTCAGCCCCGGCGCGTACGCCAGCCGGTACAGCCGGATCGGGCGGCCGTCGCGGCCGTCGGTCGGCTTGATGAAGTACAGCGTGTCCTCGCCGGTCGTCGCGTCGGGGAGGATGTAGCAGTCGAAGTCGAGCCGCTTGGCCCGCTCCAGCAGGAACGTCGCGTCGTCCTGATTCTTCTGCACCACCCGGTCGTGGGTGGGCCCTTCCCTGGTGACCTCGATGCGCAGATGGTTGCGCTGGGCGATCTGCTCGGCGATCCGCCAGTCGGGCAGATTGCGGTAGATCTTGGTCTCGTTCTCGGTGGGCTTGCGGTCCTTGAGCCGCAGCAGCCCGTCCACCCCGCTGACCTGGACGGTGGGCGACGCGCCGTCGGTGAACTTCGGGCTGAGCGTGGAGATGGTGCCGGTGGCGACGGTGAGCAGCTTGTCGGCGTAGCCGAGCCGCACCGAGACCCGGCCGCCGAGCCGGAAGCGCGGCGAATCGCTGTGCTTGAAGCGCAGATTGGCGTCGTCCCAGTTGTTCAGGGTGAGGTCGAACCCGGACATCTCGTCGATGTCCCGGTTCACCTTGATGTCGATGATGTCGTTCTTGGTGGACGGGTCCATCTCCAGGCCCTCGATGCGCACATCGAACTCGGGCGCGTACCGGTCGGGCGACGCGACCTCGGGTGTGGGGGTGCTCATCGGGCGCTCCTCACGGCAGCCGGGGCACGGTCAGCACACGGCCCGGCCGCAGCTCCCGCGGGTCGCTGATGCCATTGGCGCGGGCCAGCTCCCGCCAGGCGTCGGGCCGCCGGTACAGCGCGGCGGAGATGGAGCTGAGCGTGTCGCCGCGGCGCACCACATAGCTCTTCTCCACCGTGGGGGACGAGCGCGGTGTCTCGGCCACCTGCACGGCGGCCGTGCGGAACTCCTTGAGCGAGAGGTCCAGCATGGCCCGCAGCGGCACACCGTCCGGCCGGAAAAGCTGGTAGTTGACGTCCAGCTTCTCCACGACGCCGGTGAAGACCTCTTCGTCCCAGACGAACCGGACGACCGGCGGGGCGTGTTCGCGGCTGTCGGGCCGCAGCAGATTGCGCACCGCGTTGACGTAGAGCTTCCGTACGTTCTCCAGGGTGTCGGAGGTGTCCACCAGCGCCTGCACGGTGAGGGTCTCCGTGCCGCCGCGGACGTACTGCAGGGGCGGTGTCTCCAGGCCGGGGATGGTGATCTCGGCGAAGGTGTTGCTCTTGCTCAGCTTGTAGTCGGTGGGGTTGAACCGGAGCGGGATCCGCCGCTGCCGCTCGTCGGCGATCACCGGCCGGACGATCTCCAGCCGGGCCTTGGCGGAGCCCTGCCGGGCGAAGGACACGGGCGTCACACTCACGGCGCCTCCTCGTTCGCTTCTCCGCCCGCGCGGCGCAGAGGTGCGGCTTTCGTCGCTGCCTGCGGCCCGGCGGCCGCGCGTGCGACGCTCACAGGTGCACCTCCCCGTCGCCGAAGCTGCGTTCGCCCCGGGTGTGTTGGGCGCGCGCGCACTGGTCCTCGTACAACTTCGCCCACGCCTGGATGTGCTTGTTGAACAGGCGGGTGAACACGGCGCCGTCGTCGCCGTCGACCTGGAACCGGACCTCGAGATGGTGAATGGTCACCTTCGGCACGTCGGTCACCTCCCTTGGATCAGGCGCGGCAAGGCGCTCGCCGCGGCGTCCTGCAGGACCTTCGTCAGCCCCTCGTGCGCGATCTCCAGCGACTCGATGGCGATCGCGTTCTGTTCCGCGTGCAGGTCCGGGCCGGTCCACTTGGCGGCGAGTCCACCGTGGAAGGCCCACGCCGCGCCGGGCACCCCGTCCGGGCCGAGCACGATCACCGCGCCGTCGCGGCGGGCGCCCAGCGAGTCGGCGAGCCCGGCCTGGTACCAGGACCAAAGCCCCGGGTCGCGCACCACCCCGCGCTTGAGCGTGATCCGGTTCCATGAGTGGCGCAGCGGCAGTTGGTGGACCGAGTCGTTGCGTCCGCCCTCCGCGTAGCTCGTCACCTCGAGCTGTGCGCCGAGCCCGGTGACCTCCTGGAACGCGCCGGAGGCGGCCAGGGGCAGCAGCAGCGCCTGCGCGGCCGGCAGATACGCGTCGCCGGGGTCGAGGGTGACCAGGAATCGGTATTTCGGCAGCGGATCCAGGCTCACGCCTCGATCACCTCCAGACCTCGGTCCTGGCCGAGTACGAGACGCAGCCGGATGAACTCCATGGGGACGGCCGGGGCGACCTCGATCTCGCAGACCAGTTGCCCCGGGTCCTGCTCGGGCGGGTTGTTCGTGTCGTCGCACACCACCCGGAACGCCTGCTCGGGCCGGGCGCCGACGAGCGCCCCGGCTCGGTAGGCCGAGAGGAGCACGGAGGTCAGCGCGCGTACCAACGTCAGCCGCAGCTCGGCCGAGTTGACGTCGAACACCAGCGGGCTCGCCGCCCGCCGGATCGCGCGCACCAGCAGATGCACCAGTCGGCGGTGGGCGATGTAGCGGGTGCTCGGGTCGGCGGACAGGGTGCGCCCGCCCCACACCACCAGCCCTCGCCCGCGGGTGCAGCGGATCAGGTCGAGGCCCGCGTCGAACAGCCGGACCTGCTGCGGCTCGGGGTATTCGGCGGCGAGGTCGACCGCCTCCAGGATCACGGCGCCCGCGGGCGTGTGGTGCGCCCCGCGCTCGCCGTCGAGGCGGGCGATGACGCCCAGGACGTGGCCGGAGGCCGGGACGGTGCGCACGTCCTGCCCGTCGGGGGTGCGCAGCGGCGGGTGGTAGACGGCGGCGCAGCCGAGCAGCCCGCTGTCGCCGGTGGCCGCCAGGGCGCCCACCCAGTCGACCACCTGGTCCACGGAGGACAGCCCGGGCGGCACGTCCAGCACGGCGAGGCGGTCGTGCAACGGCTGTACGCTCCGCAGCAGTTCGAGTACCGCGTCGGTGTGCGCGGCGCCGGATAAGTCCGCGCCCAGGTCCGGCAGCGCCACCAGCGCCGGTTCCGGCAGTTCGGCCTGTACCGCCACGGCGTCCGTGTACGCGCCGGGGGTGGGCGCCGCGTCGGCGCCGCCCGCGAGCGTCAGGTCCCAGGACATCGAGATCGGGCCGGGCCGCCCCGGTGGCGGTGGTGGCCCGTCCGGGACCAGCCGGATGTAGCGGGACGCGATCAGCCGGTCGGCCAGGCCGGCCGGCGGCAGTCCGGGGAAGGTCTCGGGCGGCTCGCCGGGCATCATGACCCGTACGCCCACGGTGGGCGGACCGGCGACGGTGCTGGCCTGGTAACGGATGGCGACGCGCCCGCCGTTGGCCCAGGCGCCCGGGCTGGTGGCGACCACCTGGTAGCGCGTGGTGTCCCAGCCGCTCAGCGGCCCGACCGTCCACGCTGTCCGGGCCGTGGTGGCCGGCCCGGACACGCGGAGCACCCAGGCGGTGCGGCCGCCGTTCTCGAAGAAGCCGCGCAGTGCGTACGGGGTGGCGAAGGCGCCCTCCGGCGGCCCGAAGGTGCCCACGACGTCGTTCCAGCTCTCCACGCGGACCGGAGTGACGACCGGGCCGCGGCGGAGCCGGCCCAGGAACGCCGCCACATCGGTGCGCAGCGGCTCCGTGTCGGAGTCGCGTGGCGCGAACGCGAGGGATACGCCGGGGAGCGCTTCGCCTGCCATGTCAGACTTCGATCTCCAGCTTCTCGACCGCCAGGACGAGCGTCTCCATGGCGATCTCGTTCTTGGTGGCGCTGAGCGTCGGGCCGGTGTACTTGGTGGGCCAGCCACGGTCGAAGTTCCAGCGCATCACGTCGTTGCGGTTCTCGTCGCACAGCACGATCGAGCCGTGGGTACGCTTCACCGTGCCGTTGAGCGCGTCGGCCACCCACTTCCAGAAGGCGGCGTGGCCGGTGATGCCGCGCTTGAAGGTGAGGTTGGTGAACTTCTTCAGTCCCGGGATCTTGCGGACGGTGATGTCCTCGCTCCCGTTGCGGTACTCGATCGGCGGGATCTCCAGCTCCAGCCCGCTCGCCTCGGTGAAGGACCCGCTCACCGCGAGCCCGTCGTCGCTGACGTTGAACACGAAGATCTTGAAGTTATAGGACGCGTACGGATCGTCCCTGGTCACAGGTGGCATGGTGGACTCTCCTCGGGCACTCAGGCGAGTTGGGTCTCGCGGGTCTGCTGCTGGATCCGGAAGATCACGAACTCCGCCGGGAAGACCGGCGCGACGCCGATGGCGCAGATGAGCCGGCCGTTGGCCAGGTCGTCCTCGGTCATCGTGGTGCGGTCACAGGCGACGAAGAACGCCTCGTCGGCGGTGGTGCCGGCGAGCGCGCCGCTGCGCCAGACCGTGGTGAGGAAGTTCGTGATCGTCTGGCGGACCAGGGACCACAGCGCCTCGTCGTTCGGCTCGAACACCACCCACTGGGTGCCCTCTTCGATCGACTCCTCCAGATAGAGGAACAGCCGCCGGACGTTGACGTACTTCCACGAGCTGTCCGAGGAGAGCGTGCGCGCGCCCCAGACCCGGTGGCCGAGCCCGGGGAAGAACCGCAGCGCGTTGATGCCCTTGGGGTTGAGCACGTCCTGATGGCGCTTGGTGATGTCCTGGGCGATGCCGTCGGTCAGCCGGATACCCCGGATGACCGTGTTGGCGGGCGCCTTGTGCACCCCCCGCTCCACGTCCACGCGCGCGTAGATCCCGGCCATATGGCCCGAGGGCGGCACCTCGACATCGCGGCCCGCCGACAGGTCGCGGGTGACCAGCCACGGGTGGTAGAGCGCGGCGTACTTGGTGTCGAACCGCTCGCGGAACGCCTGGACGCCCTCGATGTCCAGACCGTCCTGCGGATCGAGGATCGCGAACCGGTCCCTGAGCAGCTCGCAGTGGGTGACCAGGGCCGATTCGACCGTCCCCGACCACATGCCGGGCACCGCGCAGACCGCGACCTCGTCGATGTCCTCCAGCGCGGTGATCCCGGTCCGCTTGCCGCTGCCGCCGTCCTCGCCGACGAAGTCGGCCACGCTCAGGCTCCCGTAGGCGTCGTCCCCGCCTCCCAGCGTCAGCCAGGACCCGACCGCGGGCAGGGGGAACTTCGCCGGGTCGGTGGACAGGGCGCCCAGAGCCGTCGCCCGCACCAGCCGGGAGCGGACGGCCAGGGTGGTCACCAGGTTCGCCGCGGTGTCACCGGTGAGCCGGAGGTTGCGGTGCGTCTCCGTCTCCACGGCCCCGGACGGATCGGTGAACCGGGCGTCGACCTGCGCCTCGACCAGTTGCAGCCGGTCGGTTTCGAACAGCGTCCCGGGCACGTTCCCGTCCAGGGTGACGACATCCGCGGCGATCGACTCGACGGTGCGGATGGTCAGCCGGGTGCCGTCGTCGAGCTGGACGACGGCGCCCTCGTACAGCCGGCTCGCTCCGCCGATCCGCAGCGTCGGCCCCGCCGAGGTGGTGCCCCGGCGCACGCGGCGCACCAGCAGCCCGCTCCGCCACGCCTCATGCGCCGTGCCGGACGGCAGGGTCAGCGTGACCTTCCCGTCCGCCGGCCGGCTCAGCTGGACCTTGAACCGGCTGGAGCCGATCTGCACCCAGACGTCGGGCGGCAGTTCGTCGGGGTCGAGCCCGGTCACCGCGGCGACCTCGACCGTCTCGCCGTCCGCGGCGGCATCCGCGGCCAGTCGCGTGACGAACAGCGCGCCCTCCTGCGGATCCGGCAGCACCGGCAGCGCGGCCGAGGCCATCGGCTGGATCCGCACCTGTACCGCGTCGCCCCATGAGCCGGGGCTGACGGCGGCGAACTCCAGTGTCTCCTCCGCGTCGCGCGTCCCGATCTGTACGTAGTCGCCGCGGCCCGCCCTGACCTCCGCGGGGAGCTGGGCGTCCAGCTCGATCCGGCGGGTGGTGGCGTCGTAGGCGGCGACACCGGCGGTGTGGATCGACTGCTGGTCGTCGCCGCGGAAGAGCTGGATCTGCTGCCCGACGCCGGAGAACCCGATCAGGTGGCCGAGCTCCAGGCGGGTCGCGCCCTTGGCGGCGTCGCCGGCGACCGGGCTCACCAGGCCGTGGCCCAGCACGCCCGCGGACGGGCTCGCCTGCCTGCTGGCGACCCGCTTGATGTACAGCCGCTGGCCGCCGTTGTCGAAGAAACCCTTGACCGCCAGCGGGAACAGCCACCAACGGCCGCCTTCCGCCGGGTCGTTCGCCCAGGTGTCCCGGATCAGCGGGTCCGGCTCACGGAGAAATCCGCCGAAGGTGTTCTGGAACTCCAGGAAGTTGGTGACCAGCTTGGGCTTGCCGGTGAACGGACCGCGCACGGTGACCCCGGCCATGCCCGCCGTACTGGTGCTCACCCCCGCGATCGGCCGTGGGCCCGCATCGATCTCCTCGATGTAGACCCCGGGGCTCAGATACTCCGCCATGGACGGCTCCTTAACTCTCGCGGATCTCTATGACGTGCCGGCGCTCGATGTCCTGGGGCAGCCGCACGACCAGCGATCCGGTCCGGCCCGGCCGCTCGGTGGCCTGCAGGCGGAATGTCTCCTCGACGGCGTGTTCGTCGGCCTTCTCGCCCTCCCACCGCAGGGCCAGCCGGAAGGCGCCCGCGGCGTCGGACAGGGTGCGCTCGTGCCATGGCGTCAGGTCCCGGCTGGTCCGTCCCCTGGCCTCGATCAGCGCGCCCGCGACCGGCGCCCGGGTGACCGCGTCGACCACGGCGCCGTGCACCGTGCGCAGACCCGGCGGGTAGGGGAAGGAGACGCTCGGCAGCAGCCGGACCAGCCGCGGCTCGGTCACCACCGGCGGCGGGTGGGCGTCGTCATACGGGTACACCAGGAACTCGACGCCCATCAGGGCGGCCGAGAACGGCTGGCCGTCGGCCGGGTACAGCGGCTGGTAGCCGGCGGCCGCGAAGCGGGCCCGGTGGCGCCGTGGCCGGGCCGCCCACGGCTCGGCGCACCGGCCAAGACCCGGATAGGCGAAGGCGGCGCTGGGGGTGCGCACCGCCATGTCGTCCAGCGGCAGCCAGCCGCCGTCCTCGTAGCGGTCCAGCCGGACCGTCACCCCGGCGCCGTGCACCCGCCGGGCGTAGTCGTCGAAGGGGATGAACCAGACCGGGCTGTGGAGCGTCGACCGCTCCAGCGGTACGAAGCGGCTCATGGCATCCCCGTCCCGCTGATGACCCGGCTGTGCACCGGGCGGACCGGGATCTCGATGGCGGAGTCCAGGTTGACCACGCGGACCTCGTAGTTCAGCGACAGCCGGTACGGCTTCTGAATCGCGTACCAGACCCAGGACTTCTGGTCCAAGGTGAGCGGGGTCAGGCTGAGGTGCAGCGAGTCGGTGCTCGCCGCCAGGCTGCCGGACAGCTGTACGCCGTCCAGGATCGCGTCGTCGTAGAAGGTCTGCAGGGCCCGTCCGAGCATCCGGTGCTGGGTCGCCTGGTCGCCGCCCCAGGGGGTGACCAGGTAGCGCAGCAGCAGGGCCATCGGCGGCTTGCGGGTGGTCGGTGGGTCGGGTGGCTGGGAGCGCACCGGCGGCCGGTTGCGCGAGGTGGGGTCCTCGGCGATCTCGTAGAGGAACACCGTGAGCTTCGGCGGGGGTGTCTGTACCGTCTCGGAGAGGTCGTTGAGTTCCGCGATCGGCGGTTCCACCTGGCTGAGCCCGCGCAGGGATTGGGTCAGGCTCTCCACGATGACCGTCGAGACGTCGGCGATGACGCCGAAGTCCCCCATGCGAATCCCCCCTCTCCGCGCTCGAAAGCGTGCTCCGAGAGAATGCCGGTCCCGGCGTGGCCGGACCGCGATGCGCTCATCACACGAGCGTCACCGGTCCGTTTTCGCTGCCGCCGATGACGAATCCGGACACACATCGACAACGCCGAGGTGACACGGGGAGGCATATCTTCTTTTCATGGAAATCCCCTCAGAACGGACCGGTGTCCTGATCCTCCGGGTCTGGGTGGAAGGCGGCAGGCCGGACGGATTCCGTGCTCGCATCGTGCGGACGGAGGACCGGCACCAGGCGCCCCCCACCGCGGTGAGCGCGGTCGACGACGCGCTCACCGCCGTGCGCGCCTGGCTCGATCAATTCATCGAGCCCGACAGGTGACGTTGTCGCGACGTCCCGGTGATGCCTGGCCATATAGCGTCCTTTAGCGGGAAGGCCGGACACACGATCATGATCTGCTCGTAACATGGCTTTAGGGCATCCCGAAGGCATCCCGAGGGGACGCATGGGATGGGTCGCTGAAGCCAATATCGCCCCGGGGGGCCGATGAGCGCAGAAGGCCATGTCATGACGTTGAGACTGCTCAAGAGTTTCGCGTTGTCGGTCGATCACAAACGCGTTCCGATATCCTCCAGCGCCCAGCGCCTTCTTGCGTTCCTCGCCCTGCAGAACATGCCACGGAGCCGGACCTACGTGGCCGGCACGCTGTGGCCGGACGTCACGGCGTCCCGCGCCAACGCCAACCTCCGATCGTCGTTATGGCGCGCCACGCGAACGGGACATCAGGTCATCGACGCGTCCGCACAGGAACTGGCGATCTGCAAGCACATCACCGTGGACATCCACGCGGCGGCGACGCGCGCACACCGGCTGCTCGACATGTCACACCCCTGCGACGACATCCTCACCACGCAGATGAGGGAGGACCTCTCGGCCGACCTCTTACCCGAATGGTCGGAGAACGAGTGGGTGTTGGTCGAGCAGGAGCAGTACCACGAACTGCGGCTGTACGCCCTGGAGGCGATGACCGAACGGCTGACGGCGGCGGGCCGCCACGGCGAGGCCGTCGCCGCCGGACTCGCCGCCGTACGCGCGGAGCCCCTGCGGGAAAGCGCTCATCGCGTGCTCATGAACGCGCATCTCGCGGCCGGCAACAGAGGCGCGGCACTGCGGCAGTACGAGCAATGCCGCCGCGTCCTGCTCGACGAGCTGGGCCTGGAGCCCTCCCCGACGCTGAGAAACCTGGTGCCACCTGGGGGTGCCGCCCCAGAACCCCCGGCGCGTCGGATCGTCTCCCGCCCGGCGAGCGACGCCCCGGCGCAGGGCACCGACACATCGGCCCCTGCGGGCACCGTGCCCGCGTAACGGGCGCGGTGCGCGGACCAGCGGACCAGCGGACTAGACGGACTAGACGGCAGGGACCACCGGCGCCAGGTGGGTGTCGCGCCGCACCAGTGCCGCGTAGCGTCCGTCCCTGGCCAGCAGCTCCTCGTGGGTGCCCCGCTCGGCGACTCGGCCGCCGTCGAGGACGACGATCTGGTCGGCGTCGCGCACGGTGGAGAGCCGGTGGGCGATGGTGATCGTGGTGCGACCGGCCGAGAGGGCGTCGATGGCCTGCTGAACGGCCTGCTCGGTGCGGGTGTCCAGGGCGCTGGTGGCCTCGTCGAGGATGAGGACGGGCGGGTCGCGCAGAATCGTGCGGGCTATGGCCAGACGCTGCTTCTCCCCGCCGGAGAAGCGATAGCCGCGCTCCCCCACGAGGGTGTCATAGCCGTCCGGGAGGGAGGCGATGTGGTCGTGGATCTGGGCCGCCTCGGCCGCCGCCATGATCTCCTCATCGGTCGCGTCGGGCTTGGCGAAGCGCAGGTTCTCGGCGACGGAGGCGTGGAAGAGATAGGTCTCCTGGGAGACGACGCCGATGGCCCGGGCGAGGGTGTCGAAGTCGAGGTCGCGGACGTCCACCCCGTCGAGCAGCACCCGGCCGCCGGTCACGTCGTAGAGCCGGGGCACCAGATAGCTCAGGGTCGTCTTGCCGGAACCGGTCGGTCCGACCACTGCCAGGCTGCCGCCCGCGGGAACGGTCAGATCGATGCCGCGCAGGGTGCCCTTCGACGAGCCGCCCTTCGTGCTCTTCGACAGGCCGCCCTTAGACGCGCCGGGGGCCGTGCCGTCGTACTGGAAGTCGACGCCGTCGAAGCGGACTTCGCCGCGCACCTTCTCCAGCCGCACCGGGTCGGCGGGCTCGGTGATGTCGATCGGCAGGTCGAGGTATTCGAAGATGCGGGCGAAGAGGGCGAGGGAGGTCTGCACCTGCACACCGGTGGACAGCAGGCTCACCGTGGGCCGGAGCAGCCCCTGCTGGAGCGAGACGAAGGCGACGAGCGTGCCGATGGAGACGGCCGGGCCACCGGCCTGGAGGGCGATTCCCGCGGCCCAGTAGATCAGCGCGGGCATGGCGGCCATGACGATGCCGATGGTGGACATCCGCCAGCGGCCCGCCATGTTGGAGCGCACTTCCAGGCCCACGAGACGCTCGGATTGCTCAGCGAACTGCTGGGTGAGCGACTCGGACCGGCCCATGCTGCGGCCGAGCAGGATTCCGCTCACCGACAGCGACTCGGTGACCATCGCGGACATGGTCGCCATCTGCTTCTGGCGCTGCGAGGTGATCTTCTTGCGCTCGGCGCCGACCCGACGGCTGATCCAGACGAACACCGGCAGCAGGAGCAGCGAGACGACGGTCAGCCGCCAGTCGAGCGCGAGCATCGCGACGACGGTGGCGACCACGCTGGTGAGGTTGGAGACCAGCGAGGTCGCGGTGGAGGTGACGGTGGCCTGCATACCGCCGATGTCATTGGCGATGCGGGACTGCACCTCGCCGGTGCGCGTGCGAGTGAAGAAGGCGAGCGGCATGCGCTGCAGCCGGTCGTAGACGGCGGTGCGCAGATCGTGCATGACGCGCTGGCCGACGGTGGTGGAGATCAGGGTCTGCAGAACGCCGAAAACGCTGTTGACGACGGCCGCGGCGATCATGCCGAGGGCGAGCAGGGTGAGCAGCCCGGTGCGGCCGTCGGGGATGGCGGTGTCGAGGATCTCCCGGAGCAGGAACGGGGTGGCGACCGAGACCAGCGCGGAGGCGGCGACCAGCAGGCCGACCACGGTGAGGCGGCCGCGGTAGGGACGGAACAGCCGGAGGATGCGCCGCACTTGGGCGGGCCGCTCGGGCTCCTGGTCGGACGGGGTCCATGACGGTGGTGTGTCGGGGTGCATGGGCTCCTTCTGGAGTCAGGGAGACCGCCGCGAGTGACGGCATGGTCGAGCCGTGATCGCGGCGGCGCGGGCTTTGAGAGCATAGCTCATTGTTACCTATACTCACAATGAACCGGGTCCTGATAAACTCCGATCATGCCCACCCCCGAGACATCCGGCCTCCTCGCGGAGCAGCTGCTGCGCCTGACCCGCAGACTGCATCGCGCCCAGATGCGCCATATGGAACCACTGGGCATCACCCCCGCCCAGTCCCGCCTGCTGCGCACCGTCTCCCACAGCGACCAGCCGCCGCGGATGGCGGACCTGGCGCAGCGCCTCGAGGTGGTTCCGCGCGCCGTGACCACGCTGGTGGACGCCCTGGAGGCGCATGGCTCGGTGCGCCGCGTACCGGATCCGTCCAACCGCCGGGTGGTGCGCATCGAGCTCACCGACACCGGGCGGGCGACGCTGCGCGCGCTGCGCGAGGCCCGCCGAGCCGCCGCGGAGGACATCCTGGCACCGCTCAGTGATCAGCAGCGCGACGCGCTGGGCGATCTGCTGGACACCCTCTCCGGCACCCCGGACCACCGCTGCTGAGGTGGTCCGGACCCTTCAGCCGCTGCGGGAGACACTGCCCGCGGACTCGGTCCGGCCGGCCCCCGCCTGGGCGACGGAGTCCTTCTCCTCAGCCGTCTTCTCCTCCTCGGCCGCCGCCCCCTCGGGCGTCGCCTCCTGAGCCGCCGCCCCCTCGGCCGCCTCCTCGCCCGAGAGAACCCGCTGGGCCTTCCGCGCATCCAGTGCGCCCTCCCAGCGCGAGACGGCGAAGACCGCGACGCAGTTGCCGAGCAGATTCGTGGCCACCCGCATCGAATCCATGATCCGGTCCACCCCCAGCAGCAGGGCCACGGCGGCGGCCGGGATCACCCCGAGGGCCGAGGCGGTGGCGGACAGCGCGAGGAAGGCGGAACCCGGCACTCCGGCCATGCCCTTGCTGGTGAGCATCAGTACGAGGATGACGGTGATCTGCTGCCCCAGGCTCAGGTCCACCCCGACCGCCTGGGCGATGAACAGCGTGCCCATGGAGAGATAGATCGAGGCACCGTCGAGGTTGAAGGAGTATCCGGTGGGCAGCACCAGGCCCACCGCGTCCTCCCGGCACCCCGCGGCGCGCAGCTTCTGCATCATGCGCGGCATGACGGTCTCACTGGACGCGGTACCGAGGGCCAGCAGCATCTCCTCGCGGGTGTACTTGACGAACTTCCAGAGACTGAGCCCGGTGATCGCCTTGAGGGCGACGGCGAGCAGGACCAGGAAGAGCAGTGCGACGCCATAACACAGCGCGATCAACTCTCCGTACGTCGACAGGGCCTTCAGGCCGTACTCTCCGACGAGATGGGCCATGGCCCCGAAGACGGCCAGCGGCGCGAGCCGCATGATGAAGCCGACGACGGCGAAGACGATCCCCTGGGCCTGGTCGACGGCCGAAAGGATCGCGGGCACCTTGGTCTTGCCCAGATGCAATACCGCCGCGCCCACCAGACAGGCCAGCACCAGCACCTGGAGCAGGGAGTTCTCGGCGAAGGCGCCGACCGCGCTGTCCGGCAGGGCCTCCAGGATGAACTGATCCGTCGACGGCAGATGGCCGCCGCCGGTCTGCTCGTCCACGGCCGAGCTGTCGAGCGAGGCGGGATCGATATGCATACCGGTGCCCGGCCCGGCCAGATTGGCGGCGAGCAGACCGAGGACCAGCGCCACGGTAGTGGCCACCTCGAACCAAATCAGCGCCTTCAGCCCGATTCGCCCGAACGCCTTCAGATCCCCGGCCTTGGCGATACCGCCGACGACCACGCAGAAGACGAGGGGCGCGATCACCGCCTTGATAAGGCGGACGAAGCCGTCGCCGAGCGGCTGAACGGCCGTGCCCACGTCCGGCCAGAGCCGGCCGACCGCGACACCGAGCACGAGGGCGCAGCCAACCTGCGCGAACAGGGAAGTACGCAGCAGTCTTGCCACGCGCCGGGGAACCGAAGGCGCTGATACGGAATGCGGCACGGAATCTCCTCCGGGGCGGGACTTCTGGGATGCGGAAGATTGATTCCGCGCGGCGCCCACTATGGCGAGCGCACGTTTCCGCCGATGAGATCCGTGTAACAGCCGGGAAAACCCTGGCGCCGCGCTCAGGCGGCCAGATGCGCCTTGTCCCCCATGACCACCACCGGGTGCAGCTTGGGGTCGAGATTCTTCAGCAGATACTCCATACCGGACTTGGAGAGGCTGACGCAGGCCGAGGTGCCGCTGCCGTGATCCATGTGCAGCCAGATGCTGCCGCCCTTGCTCTGCCCTTCGGGCCGGGTCTGGTCGAGCGGCGAGGCGCCCTTGACCCGGTTGTAGTCAATGGCGATGACGTAGTTGAAGTCCGTCCAGTGGGACTTGGGCCAGTAGTGGGGCGCCGCGAAGGAGCCGGAGGCGGTATACGGCAGCCGGGCGCCGGGGTCGGGCAGCACCCCGCCCGCGTCGCTGAGCGTGTAGACGCCGACCGGGCTGCGCTTGTCGCCCTCGTGATGGCTCGTCGTCCAGCCGCGCTTGCCGTTGTGCGCCGTCCAACTGCGTGTCCGCTCCCATGCCTTGCCCTGCTTGGTGTAGAGGACCACGGTGGCGTCCGCGGAGTTCACCCCTTTGCCGTAGACCGCCACGACCTGACGGGACTGGTCCGGGATCCGGGACTGGAGCGTGTCCCCCACATCCGGGATGCGCGTGGGATCCGGCGCGGGCGCCCCGCTGCGCAGCGCTTGTTTGCCCGAGTTTCCACCCTTGTCACCACCACTGTCTCCGCCGCCGTCGCCGCAGGCAGTGAGAAGGACAAGGGCCGCGGCGGCCGCGGCCGCCGCGCGCATGGACATCGTGCCGGAGATTCGCATGTCCCCATGGTCCCACCTGCGTAGGACAGTGCCCTATGCGGGATTGGCGTGTTCCGGCCGCTCCCGGGAAAACCAGTTGAACTCCGCACCGTGGGAACGTCAACCTTTCACGTCTCCTACCAGCCCTCCTCAGCCCGCCCGACCTTGGGACGTCATGCACATTCGCGATCTTCCGTATCCCGACCCCGGCCGACCCGACGTACGGTCAGGTCCGCGGTTTCTCTTCTGGCTGGGCCGGAATCAGTTGGGCGGGCAGATCAAGGCGGCCCTCTGGGGTCTGGTGCATATGGCCGCGCTGGTGTCCTTCCCCATCGCCATCGGCTTCGGCGTGCAGGCGGTCGTGGACCGCTCCGGCTCCCGGCTGGCGATGGCCGGGGCGCTGATGGTGGGGCTCACCGTGCTCACCGCGCTGGGGGACGCCATGCTGCACCGCGCGGCGGTCACCAACTGGATCACGGCGGCGGCACGGGTGCAGCAGTTGCTGGCCCGCAAGGCGGTGGAGCTGGGCTCCGCCCTCACCCGGAAGGTGGCGGCCGGTGAGGTCGTCGCCGTCTCCACGGGCGATGTCGAGAAGATCGGCTGGTTTGTGGAGGCCCTCTCGCGCTTCACGGCTGCCGCGATCACCACCGTCGCGGTCAGCGTGGCCCTGGTTCTCTACCAGCCGGCGCTGGGACTGGTAGTGGCGGTCGGGGTGCCCGCGCTGGCGCTGGCCGTGCTGCCGCTGCTGCCGCGCGCGGCGCGCCGAGCCGATGAACAGCGGGAGAAGGCGGGCCGGGCGACCGAGCTGGCCTCGGACACCGTGGCCGGGCTGCGGGTGCTGCGGGGCATCGGCGGGGAGGAGCTGTTCCTGGGCCGCTACCGGCATGCCTCGCAGGAGGTGCGGATCGCGGCGGTGCGCAGCGCGCGGATGTGGGCGCTGATCGCGGCCGTGCAGGTCGCGCTGCCGGGGCTGCTGCTGATCGGTGTCGTCTGGTACGGGGCGTCGCTGGCCCGCGACGGACGGATCGAGGTGGGCGAGCTGGTCACCGTCTACAGCGCGGTGACCTTTCTGCTCTTCCCGCTGCGGCACTTCGAGGAGATCGCCATGGCGTACTCCTTCTCCCGGCCCTCGGCGCGGCGCGCGGCCCGGGTGCTGGCGCTGCGGCGCTCCTCCCCGGACAGCGAGGGCGCGGCCACCGTGGACGGCGACGAGCGCGGAAAGGTGCAGGAGGCCACCGCGCCGCTCGGCGGGGATCTGTACGACCCGGCGAGCGGGATGCTGGCGCCCAGCGGGCTGCTGACCGCGGTGGTGTGCGGCGACCCGGACGCGGCGGGGCGGCTGGCCGACCGGCTCGGCGGGCATCCCACCCACGACGGCCCGGGCGACGGGGACCCCGGTGGGGCACCGTCGGCGCTGCTGGGCGGGGTCGCCCTGGACGAGGTGCCGCTGACCGCGGCGCGCGCGGCGGTGCTGGTGCAGGACAAGGATCCGGTGCTGCTGTCGGGGGCGCTCACCGAGCTGCTGGATGTGCCGAGGTCCGGCGAGGTCACGGCGGAGAAGGCGCTGGAGGCGGCCCAGTGCGGCGATGTCCTGGACGCGCTGGCGCAGGCGTCGGCGGCCGAGGCGGATGGCGCCGGCCCCATGCGCACCCGGATCACCGAGCGTGGCCGCTCGCTGTCGGGCGGCCAGCGGCAACGGCTGGCGCTGGCCCGCTCGCTGGTGACCGATCCGGAGGTGCTGGTGCTGGACGAACCGACCTCCGCGGTGGACTCGCACACCGAGGCGCGGATCGCCGACGGCGTGCGGGGGCTGCGGGCGGGCCGGACGACCATCGTGCTCACCTCCAGCCCGCTGCTGCTGGACCGGGCCGACCGGGTGGTGTTCGTGCCCGACGGCGAGGCGGCGGGGGTGGGCACCCATCGTGAGCTGCTGGGCACCGATCCCGCGTATCGCGCGGTCGTCACCCGCGAGACGGAGGACGAGGCCGCCGTGCGGGGCGCCGGGCCGGCCGGACACGGTCTGAAGGGCATCGGACGGATCGAGGAACAGATCGAGGAGTCGGCATGATCGGCGTGGCACCGCCCGTCTATGACCCGGCCGCACCGGAGTCGGCGACGACGCTGCCGGTCGGCACACCCACCACCGTACGGGCCTATGTGCGTGAGCTGCTGCGGCGGCATCGGGCCGCGTTCACCGTGCTGATGGTCGTGAACGCGACCGCGGTGATCGCCTCCATGGTCGGCCCCCAGCTGCTGGGGGGCCTGGTCGAGGACCTCTCCCAGGGCGAGGAGGACCTCCACATCGGCCGCATCGTGGCGCTGTTCACGGTGGCGCTGGTGGTGCAGACCGTGTTCGTCCGGATGGTGCGGCTGCGCGGGGCGGTGCTGGGCGAGGAAATGCTGGCGGATCTGCGGGAGGACTTTCTCGTACGGTCGGTGGGTCTGCCCCCGGGGGTGCTGGAGCGGGCCGGGACCGGGGATCTGCTGTCCCGGATCACCACCGATATCGACCGGCTGGCGAACGCGATGCGCGAGGCCGTGCCGCAGCTGGCCATCGGCGTGGTGTGGACCGGGCTGCTGCTCGGCGCGCTGACCCTGACCGCTCCCCCACTGGGGCTCGCGGTGCTGGTGGCGCTTCCGGTGCTGGTGGTCGGCTGTCGGTGGTACTACCGCCGCGCGCCGAGCGCCTACCGCTCGGAGGCGGCCGGCTACGCGGCGGTGTCCGCGTCCCTCACCGAGAGCGTGGACGCCGGGCGGACCATCGAGGCCCACCGGCTGGGCGACCGGCGGATCGCCCAGTCCGAGCTGCGCATCAAGCAGTGGACGGCGTGGGAACGGTACACACTCTGGCTGCGCTCGGTGCTCTTCCCAGTGATCAATGTGAGCTACACGCTGATCACCGGTTCGGTGCTGATGATCGGCGGCGTCTGTGTGATGCGGGGCTGGATGTCGATCGGCGATCTGACCACCGGGGCGCTGCTGTCGCAGATGCTGGTCGAGCCGATCGGGCTGATCCTGCGCTGGTACGACGAGCTGCAGGTCGCTCAGGTCTCGCTGGCCCGGCTGGTGGGGGTGCGGGAGATCGAGGAGGGCCCCGCCGACAAGGGGGTGGTCCCCGGGGGCCGTGAGGTGCGGGCGGACGAGGTGCGGTTCGGATACCACGAGGGCAGCGATGTGCTGCACGAGGTGTCCATGAAGGTGCCGCCGGGGACGCGGCTGGCGCTGGTGGGCCCGTCCGGGGCGGGGAAGTCCACCCTGGGGCGGCTGCTGGCCGGGATCTATTCGCCACGCACCGGCCGGGTGACGCTGGGCGGGGCGGAGCTGGCGCGGATGCCCGCCGAGCGGGTCCGTGAGCATGTGGCCCTGGTCAACCAGGAGCACCATGTCTTCGTGGGCTCGCTGCGTGACAATCTGCTGCTGGCCCGCGCCGTCGCCAAGGACGCCGAGCTGTGGGCGGCACTGGGCGCGGTGGACGCCGACGGCTGGGCCCGCGCGCTGGACGAGGGCCTGGACACCGAGGTCGGATCGGGCGGTCTCGCGCTCACCCCCGCACAGGCGCAGCAGATCGCGCTGGCCCGGCTGGTGCTGGCCGACCCGCATACGCTGGTGCTGGACGAGGCCACCTCGCTGCTGGACCCGCGGGCGGCGCGCCATCTGGAGCGGTCGCTGGGGCGGGTGCTGGAGGGCAGGACCGTGGTCGCGATCGCCCATCGGCTGCACACCGCGCATGACGCGGATGTGATCGCCGTGGTCGAGAGCGGCCGGATCACCGAGCTGGGCAGCCATGACGAACTCGTCGCGGCGGACGGGGCCTACGCCGCGCTGTGGCGCTCCTGGCATCAGTGAGGGTGGCCGCGTCCCGGCGCGGCCACCCCGGTACCGTCCGGGATTCAGATGATGCCGAGGGCGGCCAGTCCACCCATGCCGCCCAGCAGCATGAAGACCGGCATCAGCACCTTCAACTCGACCCAGCTGCCGGCCCGGAACCGCATCCCCTTCGGCGGGCCGAGCGCGTACCAGCGCTTGCGGCCGATCGGGATGGGCCACAGGATCGGACAGCCCGAGACGGTGAGCGCGTCCCCGATGTCGTGGACCAGGGCGCCGAGTACGATCGGCAGGCCGAGCCAGAGGTACTCCTGGTCCGGTGCGGTGAACAGCCAGTCCGAGCCGTTGCCCGGCTGGTGCAGCACATCGGCGAGGATCCAGGCGCTGGCCGCGCCGAGCAGCCATACCAGGACATCGCTGGAGACCCGGGCCGCGCGCCACAGCAGCCCCTCGACGGCCAGCACCATATGCACGAAGAGGATGCCCAGCACCGCCCAGCGCCCGCCGACCATGGCGAGCGCCGAGGCTCCGGCGCCGATCAGCACCGCCCATACCCAGGTGTGGGTGAGGGTGCGGTGGCCGCCCGAGCGGCGCGGGTCGCCCTGCTTCCTGGTCGCCTTGTAGACGGAGTACGAGAGCTTGTCGATCACCTCGCACAGTCCCTTTGAGATGGGCCCGAAGGCGCGCGATATGGTCGCCGCCTTGTGGTCGAGGTCGGGGGCGAGCGCCGCTCCCGCGCAGATCAGCGCGCCGGCGACCAGCACCGGCCAGGGCATCGAGTGGCCGGCCGCCGCAGCCGCCGCCCCCACCCCCAGCCAGGCCGCCGCTCCGGACAGCGAATGCGCCGGTCCCATCATGGTCGTACCCCGCCCCTGTTCTTTCCCGCTTCCGTGCGGGAGTTGACTGCTTCGGCCCGGCACGGCCTAGCGGCGGGCGATCTTCGTCCGCACAGCCGGTTCCCGTCCCGGCGGGGAAACCAGGCAGTATAGGTGCGTGACTCTTATCGATCAGCTGCCGAGCGACGCCGACCCCGACGCACTTTTCGAGGCGTTCTCCACCTGGGTCGAAGAGCGGGGCATCTCGCTGTACCCAGCCCAGGAGGAAGCGCTGATCGAGGTGGTGTCCGGGGCGAATGTCATCCTGTCCACCCCCACCGGATCGGGCAAGAGCCTGGTGGCGGCCGGCGCCCACTTCGCCGCGCTCGCCCGGGACCAGGTCACCTTCTACACCGCGCCGATCAAGGCCCTGGTATCGGAGAAGTTCTTCGAGCTGTGCAAGCTCTTCGGCACCGAGAACGTCGGGATGCTGACCGGGGACGCGTCGGTCAACGCGGACGCGCCGGTCATCTGCTGTACGGCCGAGGTGCTGGCGTCCATCGCCCTGCGGGACGGCAAGGACGCCGATATCGGCCAGGTGGTGATGGACGAGTTCCACTTCTATGCGGAGCCAGACCGGGGCTGGGCGTGGCAGATCCCTCTGCTGGAGCTGCCGCAGGCGCAGTTCATCCTGATGTCGGCGACGCTCGGTGATGTGCGCCGGTTCGAGGGGGATCTGACCCGGCGCACCGGGCGGCCCACCGCGGTCGTGCGGTCCGTGACCCGGCCGGTGCCGCTGAGCTACGAATACCGGACGACGCCGCTGACCGAAACGCTGACCGAGCTGCTGGAGACGCAGCAGGCGCCGGTCTACATCGTGCACTTCACACAGGCGGCGGCGGTCGAGCGGGCCCAGGCGCTGATGAGCATCAATATGTGCTCGCGCGCCGAGAAGGACGAGATCGCCTCGCTGATCGGCAATTTCCGGTTCACCACCAAGTTCGGCCGGAATCTGTCCCGTTACGTCCGGCACGGGATCGGCGTGCACCATGCGGGCATGCTGCCCAAGTACCGGCGGCTGGTGGAGAAGCTGGCGCAAGCCGGGCTGCTCAAGGTCATCTGCGGTACGGACACCCTCGGCGTGGGCGTCAATGTGCCCATCCGTACCGTCCTGTTCACCGCGCTGACCAAGTACGACGGTCAGCGGGTGCGGACGCTGCGGGCCCGGGAGTTCCATCAGATCGCGGGCCGGGCCGGCCGGGCCGGCTTCGACACCGCGGGCTTTGTGGTGGCCCAGGCGCCCGAGCACGTCGTCGAGAACGAGAAGGCGCTCGCGAAGGCCGGGGACGATCCGAAGAAGCGCCGCAAGGTGGTCCGCAAGAAGGCGCCGGAGGGCTTCGTCAACTGGGGCCAGAACACCTTCGAGAAGCTCATCGCCTCCGAACCCGAGCCGCTCACCTCCCGGTTCCGGGTCACCCACGCGATGCTGCTGTCGGTCATCGCCCGGCCCGGCAACGCCTTCGAGGGGATGCGCCGCCTGCTGGAGGACAACCACGAGCCGCGCAAGAACCAGCTGCGGCACATCCGCCGGGCCATCGCGATCTACCGCTCGCTGCTGGACGGCGGGGTGGTCGAGCAGGTGGAGCCACAGGGCGCCGACGGTGCGGACGGGGCCGCCCCGATCGTCCGGCTGACGGTGGATCTGCAGCAGGACTTCGCTCTCAATCAGCCGCTGTCCACCTTCGCGCTGGCCGCCTTCGAGCTGCTGGACCCCGAATCGCCCTCCTACGCCCTGGACATGGTCTCGGTCGTCGAGTCGACGCTGGACGATCCCCGGCAGATCCTGGCGGCCCAGCAGAACAAGGCGCGTGGTGAGGCGGTCGCCGCGATGAAGGCGGACGGCGTCGAGTACGAGGAGCGCATGGAGCGGCTCCAGGACATCACCTACCCCAAGCCGCTGGAGGAGCTGCTCTTCCATGCGTACGGGCTCTACCGCAAGAGCCATCCCTGGGTCGGCGACCACCCGCTGTCGCCCAAGTCGGTGATCCGCGACATGTACGAACGGGCGATGACCTTCACCGAGTTCACCTCGTTCTACGACCTGGCGCGGACCGAGGGCATTGTGCTGCGCTATCTGGCCAGCTCCTACAAGGCCCTTGACCACACCGTGCCGGACGACCTGAAGTCCGACGATTTCCAGGACATCGTCGCCTGGCTCGGCGAGATGGTGCGGCAGGTCGACTCCAGCCTCCTGGATGAGTGGGAGCAGCTGGCCAACCCGGAGGACGAGTCGGCGGAGGAGGCGCAGGAGCGCGCCGACCAGGTCAGGCCGGTCACCGCGAACGCCCGCGCCTTCCGCGTGCTGGTGCGCAACGCGATGTTCCGCCGGGTGGAACTGGCCGCTCTGGACAAGGTCGCCGAGCTCGGGGAGATGGACGCGGACTCCGGCTGGGGCGAGGATGCCTGGGCGGAGGCGATGGACGGGTACTGGGAGGAGTACGAGGAGCTCGGCACCGGACCGCAGGCCCGCGGGCCGAAGCTGCTGCTGATCGAGGAGGACCCCGAGCACGGCCTGTGGCGGGTGCGGCAGACTTTCGACGACCCGAACGGCGACCACGACTGGGGCATCTCGGCGGAGGTGGATCTCGCCGCCTCGGACGAGGAGGGCCGGGCGGTGGTCCGGGTCACCGACGTGGGCCAACTGTAGCCTCCTGGACGCGGTCCACGCCGAGGACCGGCACGGCCCCCTCAGTGAAGGAGCACCACCGATGACCAATCCCGCCGAGCGCCTGGTCGATCTGCTCGATCTGGAACGGATCGAGCAGGACATCTTCCGCGGCCTCAGCCCCGATGAGTCGCTGCAGCGGGTGTTCGGCGGGCAGGTGGCGGGCCAGGCGCTGGTGGCCGCCGGGCGGACCACCGACGGGCTGCGTCCGGTGCACTCGCTGCACGCGTACTTCCTGCGGCCGGGTCGGCCGGGCGTGCCCATCGTGTACCAGGTGGAGCGGATCCGGGACGGGCGCTCCTTCACCACCCGCCGGGTCGTCGCCATCCAGCAGGGTCGCACGATCTTCAATCTGACCGCCTCCTTTCATTCTCCTGAGCCGGGTATCGAGCAGCAGCTGCCGATGCCCGAGGTGCCCGGGCCGGAAGGTCTGCCGAGCCTCGCCGACGAGGTCCGCTCCCATCTGGGAGCGCTCCCCGAGGCGTTCGCCCGCATGGAGCGCCGACAGCCCTTCGACGTCCGCTATGTGGAGCGGCTGCGCTGGACGGACGAGGAGCTCAAGGGCGTGGAGCCGCGCAGCGCCGTATGGATGCGCGCGGTGGGGCCGCTCGGGGACGACCCGCTGGTGCACACCTGCGCGCTCACCTATGCGAGCGACATGATGCTGCTGGACGCGGTGCGGATGCCGGTCGAGCCGCTGTGGGGCCCACGGGGCTTCGACATGGCCTCGCTGGATCACGCCATGTGGTTCCACCGGCCGTTCCGCACGGATGAGTGGTTTCTCTACGACCAGGAGTCGCCCGTGGCCACGGGCGGCCGGGGACTGGCACGCGGCCGGATCTACGACCGTGCGGGCCGGCTTCTGGTGTCGGTGGTGCAAGAGGGGTTGTTCCGCCCGCTGAGGCCCGCCGAAGGTACCGCCGGAGGAGCCGTCGACGGCGGCTGAGCGCCCCCGGGGTGTGTGCCGCGCCGTGTCTCATCGCCCGCCGACCAGCTTCTGCCACAGGCTCCGCGGGCGGCCCGGAGCCCGGGTGCGGTCCGCTGGCGGTCGCTCCGCCGCGGCGTCCGGGCGCGGCGCCGGCCGGGCCCGGCGGGCATCGCCCAGTGAGGAGGCGAGGGCGGCCCGATAGCGCCGGATCTCCCGTGGGTCGTCGGCCGTGACCACCGCGTCGATGACGTCCCGGACCGCGCCGGCTTCGGGGCGCATCCGGACGAGCGCGGGGCGCAGCTCCCGCAGATGTGCCCGCTCGTACGAATCGGCCACGGCCGAAGCCAGTTCGACGGAGCCCAGCACTGAGGCCAGGACCGCGGCCCGCTCCCAGGGGTCCTCGGTCTGGGCGAGCAGCTGGCCGGTCCTGCGGCCGCGCCATTTCGCGGCCCGCCAGTCCTCCCCGGCGGCCAATGCGGCGCTCAGCCCAGGCGGCGTGCGGCCGCTCAGCAACTCCGGCTGCCTGATGGCGAACTCGGTCAGCTCCGATGCCGGATAGAGCCATACGACGGCCCGATAGCGATTGACATAGAACCGGACGGGGGCGAAGAAACCCCCGCGCGCGAGACGGGTGAGCCGGCCCTGGCTGATGCCGAGCAGCTCCGCGCCCTCCGCCGTGCCGACCACGCGCAGGCGGACGACGAGCGCCTCCGGGAAGCCCTCGGCGGCGGTCACCCGCCTCAACTCCTCGCACGCCACCCGCCGGCCCAGGCCGGTGGTGACGGTGCGCACCTCTCCCAGCTGCACGGCCAGCTCGAACTCTCGCGGCCTGAGCCCCAGTGCCCGGGCCGCCGCGCCGAACGCGACGCTCTCGCCCGGTCCGCCCGGCTCCGCCGGCCCGCCGGGGTCTCCCGGCCCGCTCGCCTGTCCCGGCCCGCTCGCCTGTCCCGGTACGCTCGGCTCCCCGAACCACTCCAGGCTCCACGGCCCCTGGCTCTCCCGCAGCTCCTGATCCATCCGCACTGCCATGGCGACGTCCTCCCCCGCACTGCCTCAATCACTGACAGTGACGACGATAGCCGCGAAGCAAGAGGGTCGGTCAGCCCTGTGGATAACTTCCGCGCGGCATCAGCCGGGTGTGCCGGTCTCCTGCCTGGCCTCGACTCCCAGGTGCTCCCCCACCCGGTTGACCAGCAGCGCCATCTCGTAGGCGACCTGCCCCACATCGGAGTCCGGCCCGGTGAGCACACACAGACAGCTGCCATCCCCGGCCGCCGTGACGAAGAGGACGCCCTCGTCGAATTCGACCATAGTCTGCCGCACCCGGCCCGTCCGGAAGTGGTGCCCGGACCCCTTGGCGAGGCTGTGCAGTCCCGAGGCCACCGCGGCGAGGTGCTCGGCGTCCTGGCGCACCAGTGTGGAACTCGCCCCCGTCACCAGCCCGTCGTTGGACAGCACCAGCGCATGCCGTATCTCCGCGATCCGCTCGGTCAGGTCGTCCAGTAACCAGTCGAGCCCCTTGTTCACTGCCATATCCGATTCCTCCCCGATTCCCCTTCAGCTGCGTGCCAGCCTTTCTCACTGCCGCCGTCTGGGCAACCCGCCCCGCCCGGCACCCCACGGTTGTGCGCTGATTGACGCAGGATGGGGACATGGCACAGAACATGACCAAGGATCAGTGGCAGAAGTTCCTCATGGAGGGCACCCGCACCGCGAAGCTGTCGACCGTGCGGGCCGACGGAAGCGCGCACATCGCCCCCGTGTGGTTCCTGCTGGACGGTGACGACCTTCTCTTCAACACAGGTCAGGAGACGGTCAAGGGACGCAACTTGGCCCGGGACGGCCGGGTCGCCATCTGCGTGGACGACGACAGGCCGCCATTCGCCTTCGTCACGCTGCGGGGCCAGGCCGAACTCATCGACGATCTGCGGCAGGTCCGCGACTGGGCGACCCGGATCGCCGCCCGTTACATGGGCGAGGACCGGGCGAAGGAGTTCGGCGACCGCAACGGCGTGCCGGGCGAACTCCTGGTCAGGGTGCGCATCGACAAGGTACTCGCGCTCGCCGGAGTCACCGACTAGCGATTCGACCGAAATCCATTCCTTCATGACGCACCCCGCCCATCCGACGTTTACGGGCGCATGAGGATCTTTATCGCACCGTCCTCCTTGTGCTGGAACATCTCATAGGCGCGGGGTGCCTCCTCCAGCGGCATGCGATGGGTGGCGAACCCGTCGACGCCCAGCGGGTCGTCGTCCGTCAGCAGCGGGAAGATGTCGTCGGCCCAGCGCCGCACGTTCGCCTGGCCCATCCGCAGCTGGATCTGCTTGTCGAACATGGTCATCAGCGGCAGCGGATCGGCCATGCCTCCGTACACCCCGCTGAGGGAGATCGTTCCGCCACGCCGCACCAGCGCGATGGCCAGCCGCAGCGCCGCCAGCCGGTCGACCCCGGTCTTCTCCGTGAGCTTGGCGGCCCAGTCCCGCGGAAGGAAGCCCGCGACCCGCTGGGCGGTCCGGCCGAGCGGGCTGCCATGGGCCTCCGCCCCCACCGCGTCGATGACCGCGTCCGGTCCGCGGCCGCCGGTGGTCGAGACGATGGCCTCGACCAGGTCCTCCTGACGGGAGAAGTCATTGAGGTCATGGACCTCGACACCGTCGCCGCACGCTCGGCGCAGCCGTTCGGGGACGAGATCCACTCCGATGACCCGGTCGGCCATCCCCCGGACCTTCGCCACCCGGCAGGCCATGATTCCGATGGGGCCCAGTCCCAGGACCGCGAGCGTGCCACCGCGCGGAATCTCCGCGTACTCAACGGCCTGCCATGCCGTGGGCAGCACGTCGGAGAGATAGACGAAGCGGTCGTCCCGGACCCCTTCGGGCACCTTGATCGGGTCGTACTGGGCCTGCGGCACCCGCAGATACTCCGCCTGGCCGCCGGCCACCGCGCCGTAGAGCTTGGTGTAGCCGAAGAGCTCCGCCCCCATGCCGTGCTCGGCGACCTGGGTGGTCTCGCACTGCGTCGGCAGACCGGAGCGGCACATCCAGCAGTGTCCGCAGGCGATCTGGAACGGGACCACCACGCGGTCGCCGGGGCTGATGTGCGTCACCTCCGGACCGGTCTCCTCCACGATGCCCATCGGCTCGTGGCCGAGGATGTCGCCGGGGGTCATGAAGGGCGTGAGCACCTCGTACAGATGCAGATCGGAGCCGCACAGCCCGGTGGTGGTGATCCGGACGACCGCGTCCGTCGGCTCCTTGATGATGGGGTCCGGAACCGTCTCGACCCGCACATCACGCCGGCCCTGCCAGGTCACCGCTCGCATCGCCGCATCCCTTCGCCGTGGTCGTCGGCATGGTCTTCCGGGGGACGTTCCGGGTACCCCGGCGGATCCGGCCGAAGCGTCGGCGGGACCACGGCCCGCGCCGCCGGTCCACCAGGTCCACGAGCCGGGATGTCTCCTCGGCGACCACGCCCGGCTCGGCACCCGCGGTGCTCAGAACGGCCAGGCACGCGCCGTCCGCCAGCGCCGCGACGCAGAGGAGGCCCGCGGCCATCTCGATCATCGTCCGCCGGAGCGGGCCGCCGCGCCCCCGGCGCCCCGCGCTCGCGGCGACGCGATGGAATCCGGAGGCGACGGCGGCCAGGTGCTCGGCCTCCTGGCGGGAGAGCCCACGGGACGCGCTGACGGTCGCCCCGTCCCGGGAGAGCACCACGGCATGGCGTACGCCTCCGGCCCCGGCCACCAGATCGTCCAGGATCCGGTCGAGATCGGCCATGGAGCGTGCGGCGGCGCTGCGGGGCTTGGTCATGGGCGGTCTCCCTCGGTCGGGATGCGCCGCGCCGGGCGGCGCTCCAGGTCCCCCCTGAGCCAGGGACGCTAGACCCGGCAGGGGTGCACCTTGGGGGCGCATTACGGAACCTGTTGAAATTTGACAGAGTCAGATGCCAGAGCGATCGGTCAGCGTCCGAATCTGCACTCGATCCGGGCGTAGGCTGCTTGCTCATCGCATCGCTTCACCGTCGTATCCAAGGTGTCCCGAGGAGTTCCCGTGCCACATGAGCCCTCCCACGGAAACAGCGCGGCCGACGTGAGGGACTTCTTCACCCCCCGGGCGGCCGACTGGGACAGCCGCTTCCCGGACGACGGCCCCGCCTACGCCGCCGCCGTCGCCGACCTCGGGCCGCGCCCCGGGGACGCGGTCCTCGACGCGGGATGCGGGACGGGGCGCGCGCTGCCGGCGCTGCGCGCCGCGGTCGGCCCCGAGGGAACCGTCCTCGGCGTGGACCTCACGCCCGCCATGCTGGACGCCGCCGTACGCCAGGGCCGGGACGGCTTCGCGGGCCTCGCCCTCGCCGATGTGGCGCGGCTGCCGCTGCGCGACGGCCGCCTCGACGCGGTGTTCGCCGCCGGGCTGATCTCCCATCTCGCCGACCCCGGGCCGGGCTTGCGGGAACTGGCCCGGGTGGTGCGCCCCGGCGGGCGGCTCGCGCTGTTCCATCCGGTGGGACGAGCCGTTCTCGCCGCCCGCCACGGCCGCCCCCTCACCCCCGACGACCTGCGGGCGGAGCCCCGGTTGCGGCCGTTGCTGGCGGGCGCCGGCTGGCGCCTGGAGTCGTACACCGACGAGGACACACGCTTTCTGGCGCTCGCCGTCCGCGAAATCGACTGGACGGGGCGGAACGGCCGGCCGGACCGGACCGGTCAGCCGGGTCGGTCCGATCAGGGCTGATCCCCGATCGCCGCCGCGAAGCCCGGGGCGTTGTCGAACATCACGTTATGCCCCGCTCCGGGCACGGTGCGAACCGTCACTCCGGCCGCCGTCAGCTCCTCGCGCCCGGTGAGCTCCTCGCCGTTCCCGCCGACGAGATACGTGCGGGGGATCTCCAGGCCGAGGAGCATCTCCCGCATGGTCGGCCGGGTGCCACGGGCCAGTGCGCACGCGCTGCGGTGCAGGGCGGTCGGGTCGGCGAGCCGCATCGTCGCCCGCCACACCGGCCCGATCCGCTCCAGGGTCTCCTCGAAACCGCCACCGCGCACGAACGCGTCCTCCGTGTACGTGCTGATCCGGCTGCTGCCCGCCGTCAGCGGCGGGTCCGGGTCCAGATTGGCCTCGGTGAGCACCAGGCGCGACACCAGCTCCGGACGGCGCACCGCCAGCACGATGGCCACCGATCCGCCCATGCTGTGCCCGATGAGCTCGGCGCCCCGCACCCCGGCCGCGTCGAGGGCGGCGGCCAGCGCGTCGGCGTGGTCCTCCAGCGTGTAGCCGAAATCAGCGGGGCGGTCGCTGATCCCGTGGCCGGGCAGGTCCACGAAGAGCGACCGACGGCCCGCGAGAGCCGGGACGGCGGCTATATGGGCGTGATAGACGGCCGATGACGCGCCGAGTCCATGGACATAGACCCGCGGCGGGCCACCGTCCCCGGCCCCGGCCGTGCCGGTCCATCCGATGTGGGCCCCCTCCGGGCCGAATGAAGCGTGCTGCATGGCCTGACTCCCGCCTTACGGATCGCGTCGGACACCCGAGACAATACATCGATCTCGATGTATTGCGCCTGCGAGGTACAGCGGTCATGCGGCACAATGCGGTCATGCTCGAACTCGCCATCCTGGGCTTCCTCCACGACGTCCCCCTGCACGGTTACGAGTTGCGCAAGCGCATCGCCGCGCTGACCGGACATGTGAAACCCGTGGCCGAGAGCACCCTCTACCCGGCGATCAAGCGGCTGGAGAAGGCCGGACTGCTGGCCCGCCGGACCCAGCCGGGCGCGGGAGCCGCGCCCCGGCACGTCCTCACGCTGACCCCCGAGGGACATGCGGAGCTGCGCCGCCGCCTCGCGCATCCGGCGGACATCGACATCACCGACGAGAACCGCTGGTTCACCCTGCTGGCGTTCCTGCGGCATCTCGACGACCCGTCGGCACAGGCCGAGCTGCTGGAGCGCCGGATGGCCTTTCTGCGGCAGCCGTCGAGCTTTTTCTACGAGGGCGACCGTCCGCTGCGGGCCGAAGAGGTGGAGGACCCCTTCCGGCGCGGCATCCTCACCATCGCCCGGGCCACCAGCCAGGCCGAACTGTCCTGGCTGCGGCGCACGCTCGACACGCTCCGCGCGGCGACCGACGACTGAGGACCGACCGCGACCCGATGTCTCGACTCCATGGCTACTGGGTGGTTAAGGTGCGCGACGACGGATCGCCCTTCGGATCCGCATGCGCAAGAGGAGGCTGTCGTGCCCGCCACGGAGGAGTCAGGCGACGAGGCACTGTATGTGCTGACCGCGGTGCTGCTGACACCCGCTCAATTCCCGAGCGTGCTCGGTGACGACTATCCCGAGGCATGTGCCGTGCTCGGGCTGGAGCCGTACGAGACCGGCTACGGACTGGTGCTGGGGCAGGACGGCGGCGGTGCCCGCTGGACGGTGGTCACCGACGATGTGTCACTCGTGGCGTGTGCCATCGCGACCTGGGACTGCGGTATGGAGTACGCCCTGGCCATCGACGACCGGACGGTGGTCGCCTCCCTTCCCGGCTGGCCGCTCGCGGTGGCCGTGGCCGCCCCGGGCGTACCGGCTCCCCATGACCCCGCTCCCGGCGCCGAGCTGGGAGCGGACGCCTCCCGGGCGCCGCTGACACCACCGGACTCCGAGCGGTGGGGCCCGGCCCAGCGGCGGCTGGGTGCCGATGAGATCGCGCTCCAGTGGGCGATCTGGCGTGAGCAGGTCGACAGCGACGTGACGTTCGTGGCCCCGGGCGAGAGGCCGCACGGGGGCGTACGGCGAGTGCTCGAGGAGGCGCGCGGCTATCTGGCCTCGCCCCCGCCGGCGGGCCGGATCCGTTCGGCGTTCGCCTCCGGTGACGCGCGGACCCTCCGGGCCGACGGGCCGGGCTGGAGCATGGTGGCCCGGACCGACGACATCGCCTTCGTGCTGCTGGACGACGCTCCGGGCGAGGTGCTGCCGGTCGGCCGTGGCCCCGAGCTGCCGGAGCTGCTGACGGCCCTGGACAAGCTGGCCATGCGACCCCACTGAGAGCACGACCTCGCCGATACCTGAGCGGTCGGCCGGGCAACCCCGCTGAGAACCTGAGCGCCCTCCTCCGTCCGGGCCGGTCAAGGACGACGAGCGCATGGCCCGCCGTCCTTACGGTCGCCACGGCCCACTGCGCCCATCCGGGCCATGGACGCCGCCCCGGGCCTCAGCGAGACATGACCGCTCCCCCAGCCGGCCGAGCCCCGAACGGGGTCGCGGGCGGTCCGCGATCGGTGCTGCACGGTCACTCCCGGGTGCGCGCCGCCCGTGCCCCCGAGCCCGGCCGGCCGCCTTCCGCGGCCGCGCTCGGCGGCCCGGCTGCTTCAGCGGCCCAGCTGCTTACGGGAGACCCTGTGCAACCTGCGGCGCTGGGAGGAGTCGAGCAGCAGGTAGGCCGCCGCCGGCACTCCCACGATCACCAGCAGCGCCGCCCAGAAGGGCAACACCCAGAGCAGGATCACACCTGCCACCACACCACCGGTGGCGACCTTCGCGCGTGTGGACATTTCACCCGCCTCCTTCACGGCCCATAGCCGCACTCACTCCACACAACGGACACCGACGGCACCCGGTTCCTCCTCGCGCCGACATCCTGTACCCTCGGGCGGCCCGGGCTCCACTAGTCAAATTTGAGGAACGCTCAGCGCTGTGACCCCACCCTCCGCGGCAACACCCTCCGACGTCGCCGAACTCTCCCGCTGCACCGCGGTCTTCCTTCCCGGTGATCCGGCACGCACCGGCCGGATCGCGTTCTGGCGGCCAGACGGCTCCACTCCTTCCGGTCCCGCCACCGGCTCCGCCGAGGAGCTGACGGTCGCCGTCCCGGTGGACGGCGCCGACGACGGCTCCACCGGCCCCGCCCCCACCGGCCTCGAGGTCCGGACACGGACCGTACGGGCGTTCGTGCTGCCCCTGGGCGAGGCGCTGCCGGTGCTCACCCGCGCCCGGGCGCGGGCCGCACAGGCCGGTCCGGGCCAGTGCGACCCCGCCACGGCCTTCTGGGGCGCCGCGGCCGTACTCGCCCTCCAACTCGCGGCCCGCGGAAAGTTGCTGCCCGGGCTCACCGCCACCGACCACGACGCCTGGCGCGTCGGCCCGCTCACCCCCGACGACCTGACACGGGTGCGTGAGCTGGCCGCCGCCATGCCGCCCAGCGCGCACGCGACGCCGCTGCCCGCCTCCGGCCCGGTGCTGCTGCCCGAGCCCGAGCGGCATCTGCGCGCGTTCCTGGACGCGGTGGCGGACGGGCTGCCGCGCTCGCCCGCCGCGGCGCCGGCCGCGGGCGGCCCCGCCTTCGCCGCCACCGCACCACGGCGGCTGCCCGAACAGCGGGCCTGGGCCGCCGATGTGGCCGCCGGGCATGACGCGGGGGTGCGGCTCTCGGTCCGTATCGAGCTGCTGCACGGCGGCGGTGGGAACGGTAAGGCGGACAGGCCGCACTTCCGTGCCGTCCTCCAGCTGCACAGTCTCACCGACCCGGCGCTGGTCGCGGACGCCGCCGAGGTCTGGGCGGGCACCTCGCCCGTCATCCCGGCCCTCGGTCCGCGCGCCCGTATGGACGCGCTGCTGACCCTGCGGCGCGCGGCCCGCGCCTGGGCGCCGCTCGCCCCGCTGCTGTCGGCCGCCGTGCCCGACGCCCTGGACCTCGCCGACGAGGAGGTCGCCGAGCTGCTCGGCCCGGCGGCCGGGGCGCTGGACGCGGCCGGGGTCCAGGTGCACTGGCCCAGGGAGCTGGCCCGCGGGCTCACCGCACGTGCCGTCATCGGCCCGGACGACGACGAGGCTCAGGACGACGCCGGGCCCCGGTTCCCCGCCTTCCTCTCCGCCGACGCGCTGCTGCGCTTCAGCTGGCGGTTCGCCGTGGGCGACCAGGAGCTCACCCGCGCCGAGCTGGACCAGCTCGCCGAGGCCAGCCGGCCGGTGGTGCGGTTGCGCGACCAATGGGTCCTCCTCGACCCCGAAGCGGCCCGCCGCGTCCGCGACCGGCAGGACCGCAAGCTCACCCCCGCCGACGCCCTCGGTGCCGTCCTTACCGGTCGCGCGGAAGCCGACGGCACCGAGGTGGAAGTGCGGCCCACCGGCTGGCTGGAGGCCCTGCGGGACCAACTCGCCGACCCCGAGGGGGCCGCCGGCGCACAGCCGCCGCCCGTGTCCCAGCCGGCCGCTCTGGCCGCCACGCTGCGCGACTATCAGCTTCGCGGCCTGGACTGGCTGGTCCGTATGACCTCGATCGGCCTCGGCGGCTGTCTCGCCGACGACATGGGGCTCGGCAAGACCATCACCCTGATCGCCCTCCATCTGCACCGCCGATCCATCCCCGAAGCCTCCGGGCCCACTCTGGTGGTCTGCCCCACCTCACTGATGGGCAATTGGCGGCGCGAGATCGAGAGGTTCGCGCCGGGCACCCCGGTGCGCCGCTTCCACGGCCCCGCGCGCAGCCTGGACGGCCTCGCGGACGGCGAGTTCGTCCTCACCACCTACGGCACGATGCGGCTCGACGCGCAGCGGCTGGCCGAGGCCGGGCCGTGGGGCATGGTGGTCGCGGACGAGGCGCAGCATGTGAAGAACCCGTTCTCGGCGACGGCACGGGAGCTGCGCACCATCGGCGCGCAGGCCCGCGTGGCGCTCTCCGGAACCCCCATCGAGAACAACCTCTCCGAGCTGTGGGCGATCCTCGACTGGACCACACCGGGAGTGCTGGGCACCCACGGTGCGTTCCGCAGGCGCTACGCCCAGGCCGTGGAGAGCGGAAGCGACCCCGAGGCCGCCGCGCGGCTGGCGAAACTGGTCCGCCCCTTTCTGCTCAGGCGCCGCAAGTCGGACCCCGGTATCGCCCCCGAGCTGCCGCCGAAGACCGAGACGGACCGGGCCGTCGCGCTCACCAAGGAGCAGGCGGGGCTCTACGAGGCGGTGGTGCGCGAGATCCTCGCCGAGATCTCCGGCACCGGCGGTCTCGTCCGGCGCGGGCTCATCGTCAAGCTCCTCACCGGTCTGAAGCAGATCTGCAATCACCCGGCGCAGTATCTGAAGGAGGACCGGCCCGTGATCCCCGGGCGCTCCGGCAAGCTGGAGCTGCTCGACGAGTTGCTGGACACCATCCTGGCCGAGGGCGCGAGCGTCCTGGTCTTCACCCAGTACGTCCAGATGGCGCGCATCCTGGAGGGCCATCTGGCCGCGCGCGGGGTGCCGACCCAGCTACTGCACGGCGGTACGCCGGTGGCGCGGCGCGAGGAGATGGTGCGGAGCTTCCAGGACGGCGAGGTCCCGGTGTTCCTGCTGTCGCTGAAGGCGGCGGGCACGGGGCTCAATCTCACCCGGGCCGGGCATGTCGTGCACTACGACCGCTGGTGGAACCCGGCCGTCGAGGCCCAGGCCACCGACCGCGCGTACCGCATCGGCCAGACCCAGCCGGTGCAGGTCCACCGCATCATCGCGGAGGGGACCGTGGAGGACCGCATCGCCGCGATGCTGACGCGCAAGCAGGAGCTGGCGGACGCCGTGCTCGGCTCCGGCGAGGGCGCGCTGACCGAACTGACCGACGCCGAGCTGGCAGAGCTCGTGGAACTGCGGGGGACCGAACGATGAGCCGTGCCGAGGTCGAGCGCACCTTCGCCGCCCTGCCGCCCGCCCGCGGCCGCGGCTTCGCCGGCACCTGGTGGGGCCAGGCATGGCTGAAGGCCCTGGAGGACACGGCGCTGGACGGAGAGCAGCTGAGGCGCGGCCGCAAGCAGGCGCGCGAGGGCGCGGTGGGCGCGGTGTGCGTACGTCCGGGCCGGGTCACCGGCGTGGTGCGGGACCGCGACCGCACGCCTTACCGATCCGACGTACTGCTGCGGGAGTTCACCGAGGCGGAATGGGACCGGCTGCTGGGGGTGGTCGCGGACCGCTCCGGCCATATCGCCGCCCTGCTGGACCGCGACATGCCTCCGCAGTTGGCCGAGGACGCGGCGGCCGTGGGAGTCGAACTGCTGCCGGGGATAGGCGATCTTGAGCCGGAGTGCGGCTGCGAGGCGTGGGACCACTGCCTGCACACCGCCGCGCTGTGCTACCAACTGGCCAGGCTGCTGGACGAGGATCCGTATCTGCTGCTGCTGATGCGCGGACGCGGGGAGCGGGAGCTGCTGGACGAGCTCCAGGTGCGCAGCGCGGCGCGGGCCGCCCCGCACCTCCCGCGGACGGCGGAGGACACCTCTCCCCCTGCCCCGGAGGGCGTACCGGCCCGGGAGGCGTTCGCCGCGCCCGGTCCGCCGCCGCTGCCCGCACCGCCGCCCGCCGTCGCGGCGCCCGGCCGTCCTCCGGCGCTGGCGGGCGGCACGGACCCGGCCGAGGGGCTGGACGCCGCCGCGCTGGAGTTCCTGGCGGCGGACGCCGCCGTACGCGCCCAGCGGCTGCTGGCCGAGGCACTCTCGCCCGGCCACGCCTCCTCCCCGGTCCCGGTGGCACTGACGGTGTGGCAGGACACGGTGCGGCTGACCGCTGCCGGTCCTCCGGCCCCGATCGCCGCCCGGCTCGCGGCCGGTTGCGGGCGTGACCGCGCCGATCTGGCGCGGGCCGTCCGTGCCTGGGAGCACGGCGGGGCCGCCGCGCTCACCGTTCTGGAGGAGGAGTGGACGCCGGACGCGGCAGCCCTCGCGCGTGCCCGTGTGCAGCTCGCCGCCGCCTGGGAGGATGACGAGCGGGCGCCCGGGCTGCGCGCCGCGGGGAACCGCTGGACGGTGGTGGGCGCCGATCTCCAGGTGCGCTACGGACGCGACGGCCGCTGGTGGCCGTACCGCAAGGAACACGGCCGCTGGTGGCCGGCGGGCCCGGCCGGACACGACCCGGCCGCGGCGCTGGCGATGCCCGGCTCCGACGGCTGACGCGGCGCGCGGCCGGTGGCGGCATCCCTCCGCCACCGGCCGCGCGCCGGGAAGCCGCCCAGCGTCGACGGCGCGCCCGTAAGGGAGAAGCGCCAGTGAGTGGCCCCCGGCCGTCAACCCATCGCGGAGGCGGCCTCGGGGTTGCCCCTTCCAGGCGGCCGTCTCGTGGCCGGTGAGGGCGGACAGGACGGGTGGAAGATCCAGCCGGGCCGAAGGCGGCGGGGCGGCAACCTTTGGGTGGGCCGTGGAGACCGTAAGGGCGTCAACCCCCTCGGCACGTCTCCACGGGACGGAGTCACCGACCATGACCCTCAGCCCACGGCGCCCCCGGCGGCGCCGCCCCGCTCCGCTCATCGGCTCCCTGGCCCTTGCCACCGGCGTCGGGCTCGTCGCCGCCCCGGCCGCCGGCTGGCTCGGCGACGGCGCCCGGGCCCATGCCGCCACGCCCCCGGCCGCGGCGGCCACCATCGTGGTGGCCAAGGACGGCAGCGGTAACTACACCACCGTGCAGGCGGCCGTCGACGCGGTGCCGGCCAACAACCCGTCCGCCCTCACCATCTCCGTCAAGCCCGGTACGTACCGCGAGACGGTGAAGATCCCCGCCAACAAGCCGCATATCCGGCTGGTGGGCACGACGAGCGGCAAGAACGATGTGACGATCGTCTACAACAACGCCTCCGGCACCCCCAAGCCCGGCGGAGGCACCTACGGCACCAGCGGCAGCGCGACCGTCGCCGTCGAGGCCGATGACTTCCAGGCCCGCAATCTGCAGTTCGTGAACGACTTCAACGAGGCCAACAGCGCCATCACCGACAAGCAGGCGGTCGCGCTGCGCACCGCGGGCGACCGGATCGTCCTGGACAACATCGGGGCGGTCGGGGACCAGGACACCCTGCTGCTGGACTCCGCGAGCAAGTCCGCCGTCGGCCGGGTGTACATCAACAACGCCTGGATCCAGGGGAACGTCGACTTCATCTTCGGCCGTGCCTCCGCCGTCATCAACAAGTCGGCGATCCGGCTCGCCAAGCGCTACGACGGCAGCTCCGGCGGCTATGTCGCGGCGCCCTCGACGGCGGCCGGAAAGAAGGGCTTCCTGTTCATCAACAGCAACATCACCGGGGATGTCAGCAGCCGGTCGTTCTACCTCGGCCGCCCCTGGCACGCGGGCGGCGACGCCAGTCTCGATCCGCAGGCGATCGTCCGCAATACGGATCTGTCAGCGGCGATCAAGACCACTCCGTGGACGGACATGAGCGGCTTCTCCTGGAAGGACGACCGCTTCGGGGAGTACAAGAACACCGGCGCCGGTTCCGGTGCGGCGAGTACCGACCGGCCGCAGCTGACCGACGCCCAGGCCGCGGACTACGAGATCGCCGACTGGCTCGGCGGCTGGCAGCCGTCGGCCTGACGATGAGCCCCGGCCGCCGGTCCCGTCGGGGGGCGGGACCGGCGGCCGGACGCGGTCAGCCGCGCGCGGCGAGCAGATGGTCCATGGCGAGCTGGTCCAGGCGCTCGAAGGCCATACCGCGCTCGGCGGCCGCCTCGACGTCGAAGTCCTCGAAGGCGGTGCGGTCCGCGAGCAGCGCCGCCGGGGTCTCGCCCTCCCCGAGGGTCGGCTCGCCCAGCTGGTCCAGACGCGAGGCGCGCAGCGCCTCCTGGACCTCGGGGTCGGCGCGGAAGGCGGCCGCCCGCTCCTTGAGGATGAGGTAGTTGCGCATGCAGCCCGCCGCCGAGGCCCAGACGCCCGAGATGTCCTCGGTGCGCGGGGGCTTGAAGTCGAAGTGGCGCGGACCCTCGTAGCCACCCGTCTCCAGCAGGTCGACCAGCCAGAAGGCGGCCCGCAGATCGCCCGCGCCGAACCGCAGGTCCTGGTCGTACTTGATGCCGTTCTGGCCGTTGAGGTCGATGTGGAAGAGCTTGCCCGCCCACAGTGCCTGCGCGATGCCGTGCGGGAAGTTCAGCCCGGCCATCTGCTCGTGGCCGACCTCCGGGTTGACTCCGTACAGCTCGGGCCGCTCCAGCCGCTCGATGAAGGCCAGCGCGTGGCCGACGGTCGGCAGCAGAATGTCGCCGCGCGGCTCGTTGGGCTTGGGTTCGATGGCGAAGCGCAGATCGTAGCCCTTCTCGGTGACGTAGGCGCCGAGCAGGTCGAACGCCTCCTTCATCCGGTCGAGCGCGGCGCGCACGTCCTTGGCACCCCCGGACTCCGCGCCCTCGCGGCCGCCCCAGGCCACATAGGTCTTGGCGCCCAGTTCGGCGGCGAGGTCGATGTTGCGCATGGTCTTGCGCAGCGCGTAGCGGCGCACATCGCGGTCGTTGGCGGTGAAGGCGCCGTCCTTGAAGACGGGATGGGTGAAGAGGTTGGTGGTGGCCATGGGCACGGTCATCCCGGTGGCGTCCAGGGCCTGCCGGAAGCGCTTGATATGCGATTCGCGCTCGGTCGCCGAGGCCCCGAAGGGGATGAGGTCGTCGTCGTGGAAGGTGACGCCGTACGCGCCGAGTTCGGCGAGCCGGGTCACGGACTCCACGGGGTCGAGCGCCGGGCGGGTGGCGTCCCCGAACGGGTCCCGGCCCTGCCAGCCGACCGTCCACAGTCCGAAGGTGAACCTGTCCTCGGGGGTGGGGTTGTAGCTCATCGCGGCTCCCTCGCCTATTTCGTCATGGCGCTTTACAAATTAGTATGCGCGAGCATTCCGGGGAAGCCCCGTTTCACCCGCACACCGCACCACCCATGGACACAAGGGAGAGCGCGAGATGGCAGCAGCAGCCGTGCCCGTGCCGCAAGGACCGCTCGTCGTCGGCGTGGACAGCTCCACGCAAGCGACCAAGGCGCTCGTCGTCGACTCCGCGACCGGCGCGGTCGTCGCCCGGGGACAGGCCCCGCACACCGTCGGCGGCGGCAGCGACGGCACCGGTAAGGAGTCCGTCCCCGAGCAGTGGTGGGAGGCGCTGACCGAGGCGCTGCGCCAGTGCGGCAGCCCGGCCCGGGAGGCGGCCGCGGTCTCCGTGGGCGGCCAGCAGCACGGCCTGGTCACGCTGGACGCCTCGGGCCGCTCGGTGCGGCCCGCGCTGCTGTGGAACGATGTGCGCTCCGCGCCGCAGCGCGACCGGCTCATCGAGGAGCTGGGCGGCCCGAAGGCATGGGCGGAGCGGGTCGGCAGTGTGCCCGCGCCCGCCTTCACCGTCACCAAGTGGGCCTGGCTCAGGGAGAACGAACCGGAGGCGGCCCGCGCCACCGCGGCCGTCCGACTCCCCCACGACTACCTCACCGAGCGGCTCACCGGCTACGGAACCACCGACCGGGGCGACGCCTCGGGCACCGGCTGGTGGTCCTCGGCCACGGAGTCCTACGACGAGGAGATCCTGGACCGGGCCGGGCTCTCCCCCGAGCTGCTGCCGCGTGTGCTGCGCCACGGCGAGGCCGCCGGGACCGTACGGGAGCTGCCCGATCTGCCGCTGCCCACCGGCGCCCTGGTGGCCACCGGCACGGGCGACAACATGGCGGCCGCTCTGGGGCTCGGCCTGCGCCCGGGGCAGCCGGTGCTCAGCCTGGGCACCTCCGGCACCGTCTACGCGGTCTCGGCCCACCGGCCCGCCGACCCCACCGGGGTGGTCGCGGGGTTCGCCGACACGCGGGACGCCTGGCTGCCGCTGGCGTGCACGCTCAACTGCACGCTCGCGGTGGACCGGATCGCGGCGCTGCTGGGCCGCGACCGGGAGGCGGTGGACGCGGGCGGCTCGGCCGTGCTGCTGCCGTTCCTCGACGGCGAGCGCACCCCTCATCTGCCGCACGCCTCGGGGCTGCTGCACGGTCTGCGTCACGACACCACACCGGGGCAGGTGCTCCAGGCCGCCTACGACGGGGCCGTCTTCGCCCTGCTCACCGCGCTGGACCAGGTGCTGGACGCGGACGCGGCGCCCGACGCCCCGCTGTTGCTCATAGGGGGTGGCGCCAAGGGCACGGCGTGGCGGGAGACGGTCCGGCGGCTGAGCGGACGCCCGGTTCAGGTGCCCCGGGCCGGGGAGCTGGTCGCCCTCGGGGCCGCCGCGCAGGCCGCGGGGCTGGTGCTGGGCGAGGACCCGGCGGCGGTGGCGCGGCGCTGGGCGACTGCCGAAGGGCCGTCCTACGGTCCGGTGCCCCGCGACGAGGCGGCGCTGGAGCGGCTCTCCCGGGTGCTGGCGGACGCGGACGGCCTGCTGCGCCACGCGTAGCGCCGTACGGCCCGCGTAAACGCCGTACGGCTCGCGTGAGCACCGTACGCGGCGGCCGGGCGGACCGGTGTCGTAGTGGCCCGGCACAATGAGCGGATCAGGCGATCGGGCGAGAGGAGACGGATTCAGGTGGCAGCGCCACTGCCCAACACCCAGCAGGCGATGCGCCGGCGCAATCTCTCCCTCGTGCTGCACTCCGTGGCCGCCCACGGCCCGCTGTCCCGTGCGTCGGTGGCGGCCCGCGTGGGGCTCACCCGGGCCGCCGTCTCCACGCTCGTCGACGAGCTGATCCGGGACGGGCTGCTGGTCGAGCTGGGCCCCTCCCGGCCCGGTACGGTCGGCCGCCCCGGCAGCGCCCTGCAGCTCAATGAGCGCGGTCCGGCCGGACTCGGCGCGGAGATCGGGGTGGACCATCTCGCGGTGTGCGCGGTGGACCTCGCCGGGCGGGTGCGGGCCCGCACCGAGATAGCGTCGGCGAACCGCGACCGTGCACCGGCCCCGGTACTCACCCAGCTCTCCTCCCTGGTCCGGCAGGTCGCGGCGGAGGCGGAGCTGGGCGGGCTGCGGCCGGTGGGGCTCGCGGTGGCGGTGCCCGGTCTGGTGGCGCGGGACTCGTCGCTGGTCGTCCGCGCCCCCAACCTGGGCTGGGAGGGGGTGGACATCGGCCCCGAGCTGCGCGCGGCGCTGCCCGGGCTGCCGGTCACCGTCGACAACGAGGCGAATCTGAGCGCGCTCGCCGAGCTGTGGCGGGGCGGCCACGACCCGGCACCCCAGGACTTCATCCATGTCTCGGCCGAGATCGGCATCGGCGCCGCGGTCGTGCTGGAGGGACAACTGCTGCGCGGCACTCACGGTTTCGCGGGCGAGCTGGGCCATGTGCCGGTGCGTCCCGAAGGGCCCGAGTGCGCCTGCGGCGGCCGCGGCTGCCTGGAGCAGTACGCGGGCGAGGAGGCGGTGCTGCGGGCGAGCGGCCTGTCCCCCGAGCAGGCCGCGGCCCAGCACCCGGGCCCCGGCGGCCGTATCACCGTGCTGGCCGTAAGGGCGGCGAGCGGCGACCAGCGAGTGCGGCGTGCGCTGCGCGGCGCGGGCTCGGCGCTCGGGATCGCCCTCGCGGGCGCGGTGAACCTCCTGGACCCGGAGAAGGTGGTGCTCGGCGGCGCGCTGACGCCTCTGGCGCCCTGGCTGCTGCCCGCCCTGGAGCGGGAGTTGGGACGGCGGCTCACCGACCCGGCCCGTCCGGGCAGCGGCGCGGTGACCGTCTCCCGGCTCGGCCCGGACGGTCCACTGCTGGGCGCGGCCAACTCGGTGGTGCAGGCGGTCCTCGACGATCCGGCGGGGTTCAGGGACCCCGCCGGAGCCGGAGAGCCGGCCGGGGTCAGAGGAAGCGATGCATGATGTGCAGCCCCACATAGCCCTTCGTGGGGTGGTCGAACGCCTTGGGGACGGTGCCGATGACCTCGAAGCCCAGTGAGCGCCACAGCGCCACCGCCCGGGTGTTGCTCTCCACCACGGCGTTGAACTGCATCGCCTTGTAGCCCTCGGCGCGCGCCCACTCCAGGACATGCTCCCCCAGGGCCCGGCCCACACCGCGCCCGCCCTGCTCGGGCGCGACCATGAAGCTGGCCCCCGCGATATGCGCGCCGGGTCCCATCTGGTTGGGGTTCATCTTGGCCGAGCCCAGGACCGTACCGTCGGGGTCGGTGGCGACGACGGTACGGCTCGGGGGCTCCGGCATCCAGATGTCGCGGGCCCGGTCCTCGTCCAGGTCGCGAGGGTAGGTGTAGGTCTCGCCCGCGGCGAGAATGCGGCGCAGGAAGGCCCAGATGGCGGGCCAGTCCTCGGCGGTGGCAGTCCTGATGAGCATGCGGGGCAGCATGGCGGTGCGGGCGACGGCGCGCGAGAGATTTTCCCGGCCGCCGCCCGCGAGGGGTCAGCGGGCGGCGCGCAGGAACGCCTCCAGCCCGGCCAGGTCGTCGGTGTTGAGGTAGTCCACATCGGCGGCCAGGAGCTCACGCCACAGGGCGTCGCGCTCCGGCCCGGCCACGTCCGGGGTGGCCCAGAAGCGCACGGTCTGCCGGGCGGCGTGTGCGGAGGCGACGAGGCGGTGCAGCGTCTCGCGCTCCGCCCGCGGCATCGGACCGGTCCCCGTCCAGGTGAAGGTCTTGGTCCAGTCGGCACTGATGAGCGGGATGAAGGAGGCGGGCACACCCGAGCCGAGATCCTCCAGACGGCCGTCGTAGAAGGCGTGGCGCACCTTCTCGGCCTCCATGGGGGCCCGCGCGCCGCGGTCGCCGGAGATGACGGCCGTCACCGCGCCGCGGCGCACCCGGCCGTCCACCCCGCCGTAGGCGGCGCTGAACAGGGGGCCGTAGTGGCGCAGCCGCTTGGCCAGCTCCAGGTAGGTGGCCTCCCCGGCGGTCTTGAGGTCGATCAGCAGCTGCAACGACAGGTCGTAGCCGCGGTAGACCCGGCCGCCGTTGGCCTTCACCCGCCGGGCCAGCGGGTCGAGGTAGAGCGACTCCAGGGTGCGGGTGGGGTCGAGGTCGGTGGCGTCGTGCGCGACCAGCAACTGGCCGTCGACCAGCCAGATGTCGGCCTCGACGCTGCCGAAGCCGTGGGAGAGCGCGTCGAGGAGCGGACGCGGGTGCTCGTAGTCGTTGTGGGCGTGGGCTCTGGCCAGCGGCCGCTTGCCCTTCGGGCCGTCCTTCGAGACGGACGTGGTGCCGAGCGAGCTGGCCGTGCTCGCGAACGCGGGCGCGGCCGCGCCGCCCGCCAGGGCGGCTCCGAGGGTGACGACAAAGGCACGGCGTGTACGGCGGACCATGGGGCCTCCCGGCTCTCGTCCCGGCGCGGTGCCGGATACGCAGGATGGACGCCAGTGAGTATCGGGCGGCCGTGCGCCCAAAGGGCAGTGCTGCGCGAAGAGTTCCACGGGTGGTCCCCGGCCATTTCCTCACCGTTCCCGGGGTGCCGAGGGGATGGCCCGCGGTGCCCGCCCACGGGGAGGCGCGACAGGTGCGCGGGCGCCGGGTGAACGGGCGGGGTCGGTCGCGAAGGCCGTCGGCCCGCGGCGCGCATTCGGAGTGTTTACCCGTCCGCGACCGCCGACATAACCATCACCCAGGCACTCTTTTGAGTGAATGCACCACCCAAAGTCCGCTGATAGCTTGGCAGTTGCTCGAGCGGAATTTGTCCTCAAGGTCCGTACAGGGATGGGTGAGCATTCACGATGACGACGTCCGTTGAACCGGGTTCCGGTACCGAAAATTCGCAGCCGCAGTTGAGTCTCGGCACGGCGGCCGCGCGGAATCTGGCGACGACGACCAAATCCGTTCCGCAAATGCAGGGCCTCAGCTCCCGGTGGCTGCTGCGCATGCTGCCGTGGGTGCAGGTTCCGGGCGGTTCCTATCGTGTGAACCGCCGGGCGTCCCATACGCTCGGCGACGGCCGGGTGGAGTTCACCACCACCGGGTCCGAGGTGCGGGTCATCCCGGTCGAGCTGCGCGAGCTGCCGCTGCTGCGCGGTTTCGAGGACACCTCGGTGCTCGGGGCCCTGGCGGACCGCTTCGCCCAGCGGGAATTCGCGCCGGGCGAAGTGCTGGTCGAGGCCGGGCGCCCGGCCGATGAGCTTCTCCTCATCGCCCATGGCAAGGTCGACAAATTGACCGAGGGCGCGTTCGACGAGCCCGCGGTGGTCGGCTCGGCCGCCGGCGGCGACCACATCGGGGAGCCGGAGCTGACCGCCGCCGAGGCGGGCACCTGGGGCATCACCGTGAAGGCCGTGACGTCCTGCACGGTGCTGGCCCTGCCCCGGCAGGAGTTCGAGGAGCAGCTGGACCGTTCACCGCGACTGCGGGCGCATGTGGAGGGGGTGCGCTCGGCGCCGGAGGCCGAGCAGAACGAGCACGGGGAGGCCGCCATCGCACTGGCCTCGGGACATTCGGGCGAGCCGATCCTGCCGGGCACGTTCGCGGAGTACGAGCTGGCGCCGCGCGAGTACGAGCTGAGCGTGGCCCAGACCGTGCTCCGCGTCCACACCCGCGTCGCCGACCTCTACAACGAGCCCATGAACCAGGTCGAGCAGCAACTCCGCCTCACCATCGAAGCCCTGCGCGAACGCCAGGAACACGAGCTCGTCAACAACCCCGAGATCGGCCTGCTGCACAACGCCGACCTCTCCCAGCGCATCCACACCCGCAGCGGACCACCCACCCCCGACGACCTCGACGCGCTGCTGGCCACCGTCTGGAAGGACCCGGGGCTGATCCTGGCGCATCCGCGCGCCATCGCGGCCATCGGCCGCGAGTTCAACAGCCGTGGCATCTCCCCGCAGCCCACGGAGGTGAACGGCCATGCGATGCCGGCCTGGCGGGGCGTGCCCATCTTCCCGTGCAACAAGATTCCGGTGTCCCGGAGCGGAGTGACCTCGATTCTCGTCCTGCGCACCGGGGAGGAGAACCAGGGGGTCATCGGACTGCACCGCACCGGAATTCCCGACGAATACCAGCCGAGCCTCTCGGTGCGGTTCATGGGAATCAGCGAGCAGGCCATCATCTCGTATCTCGTCAGCGCCTACTATTCCGCGGCCGTGCTCGTCCCGGACGCGCTCGGAATTCTGGAGAACGTGGAAATCGGACTCTGACGCCCGCCCGACCGGGCCCGTGGCCTTCGCATACCTTCCCGAAGATCTACCGAAATGGGTGATGAGCACTTATGACCACTTCCGTGGAGTCCGGTGAGCAGCCGCTGAGTCTGGGCACGGCCGCCGCACGGAATCTGGCGACCACCACCAAGTCCGTTCCGCAGATGCAGGCCATCTCCTCCCGGTGGCTGCTGCGCGTCCTCCCCTGGGTGCAGGTGTCGGCCGGTACGTACCGGGTGAACCGCCGACTGACGTACACGGTCGGAGACGGTCGGGTGGAGTTCATCAGCACCGGATCGCAGGTGCGGGTCATCCCACCGGAGCTGGGCGAGCTGCCGACGCTGCGCGGCTTCGGGGACACCGCCGTACTGGAATCGCTGGCCGACGGGTGCGTCCAGCGTGAGTACGCGCCCGGGGATGTGCTGGTGGAGGCGGGCCGCCCGGCCGACCAGGTGTTCCTGATCGCCCACGGCAAGGTCCGCCAGGTCGCCCCCGGCGCCTATGACGAGGGCACCACGCTGGCGGTGCTGGCCGACGGGGAGTACTTCGGCGACGCGGTGCTGACCGGTCCGGAGCACACCTGGGAGTTCAGCGTCCGGGCCGTCACCCGGACCACGGTGCTCACTCTCCCCCGCCGCGTCGTCCAGGAGGCCGCCGACCGCTCCGATGCGCTGCGCGACCATCTCCAGGGGCTTTCGGAGCGGTCCACGCCCGCTCAGAACCGGCGCGGTGAGGCCGATATCGCCGTCGCGTCCGGCCACGCGGGTGAGCCGGTCCTGCCGGGCACGTTCGTGGACTACGAGCTGGCGCCGCGCGAGTACGAGCTGAGCGTGGCCCAGACCGTGCTCCGCGTCCACACCCGCGTCGCCGACCTCTACAACGAGCCCATGAACCAGGTCGAGCAGCAACTCCGCCTCACCATCGAAGCCCTGCGCGAACGCCAGGAACACGAGCTCGTCAACAACCGCGAATTCGGCCTGCTGCACAACGCCGACCTCTCCCAGCGCATCCACACCCGCAGCGGACCACCCACCCCCGACGACCTCGATGAGCTGCTGGCACGGCGCCGCAAGACCCAGTATCTGCTGGCGCATCCGCGCACCATCGCCGCCTTCGGGCGTGAGTGCAGCGACCGTGGTCTGTATCCGCAGGGCATCGAGGTGGCCGGGGTCGCGGTGCGGGCGTGGCGCGGGGTTCCGCTGCTGCCCTGCAACAAGATCCCGATCAGCGAGTCCGGCACCAGCTCCATCCTGGCGATGCGCACCGGGGAGGAGAGCCAGGGGGTCATCGGTCTGCATCAGACCGGTATCCCGGACGAGTACGAGCCCAGTCTGAACGTCCGGTTCATGGGCATCAGCGAGCAGGCCGTGACGTCCTATCTGGTCTCCGCCTACTACTCGGCGGCGATTCTGGTGCCCGATGCGGTCGGTGTGCTGGAGGACGTCGAGATCGGCCGCTGAGCCCGGCTGGGATTGGCCGGTCGCCGCGGGCGTGGGTCAGGGGCGGACGCTGCTGACCACGTCCGCGGTGGCGGCGAGCCCCTCGGAAATGGTGGGCGCCACGCTGCTGCTCGCCAGGTAGAAGCCCAGCGTCACACAGACCAGCGCATGCGAGATGCGCAATCCGCCGCTGCGGAGGAAGACCACCGCCAGGATCAGAAGCAGCAGGACCACGGAGATGGAAATGGCCATGGGGAGCCTCCTCGGCCACGGAGCATCGGAATCCGGCCGTCAGTGTGGCCCAGAATCGCCCCTGCACCGCCGTCGGCTGGTGCTCCATACGGGTGCCGATCTGCTGTGCGGTTACTCCCCTGCTATCGCCCCTCGGTGGTGAGCGGGCGTGGCGAGCCGTCTCAGGCGTCGTGGCGGATCAGCTCGGCGGCCATCTCGCCGATCATGACGCAGGCCGCGTTGGTGTTGGCCGAGACGATCGACGGCATGATCGATCCGTCGGCGATCCGCAGCCCCTCGACACCCCGGACGCGCAGCCGGGGGTCCACCACGGATTCCTCGTCCCCGCCCATCCGGCAGGTGCCGACGTGGTGGAAGTAGGTGCCGGCGTTCTCTCGGACGAAGTCGGCCAGCCCGTCCCGGCCGCTCACACCGGGGCCGGGCAGCAGTTCGCGCGGCTGCCACGCCCCGAACGCGTCGGTGGCGGCGAGCGACCGGGCCAGTTCGACTCCCTGGACCAGGGTGGCGAGGTCCCTTCCGTCGCTGAGATAGCCGGGGTCGATCAGCGGCCGGTCCTCGGGGTCCGCGCCGGAGAGCCGGACCGTGCCCCGGCTGTGGGGCTGCATCGCGGCGGCCGTCAGGGTGAAGGTGTTCCGCGGGAACGGCAGCAGCCTCGGGTGGAAGGGGATGTGAAAGAGGAACACCTCGAGGTCGGGGCGAGGCAGCCCGGGGTCGGTCCGGGTGAAGAGGGCCGCCTCGGCGGTGGTCAAAGGGGGCGGCGGCAGCGGGGTGTCCGCCTCGTGGACCAGCCCGACCAGGGGGTGGTCCTGCAGATTGGCCCCCACCTCCGGGGCGTCCACCAGCACCGGGACGCCCACCTCGCGCAGATGGCCGGCCGGGCCGATCCCGGAGAGCATCAGCAGCTTGGGCGAGTCGACCGAACCGGCGCACACGATGACTTCCCGCGCCGCGCGCACCCGCCGTGCCACACCGCCGGAGCCGGCGTATTCGACGCCGACGCAGCGGGTGCCCTCGAAGAGCAGCCGGTGTGCGTGGGCCTCGGTGCGGACGGTGAGGTTGGGGCGGTCCATCGCCGGATCGAGATAGGCGACCGCCGTGCTCTGGCGGCGCCCCTCGTGGATGGTCCACTCATGGCGTCCGGCGCCGTCGCTCTCCGCCGCGTTGAAGTCGTCGTTGAAGGGGTGGCCGAGTTCCTTGGCGGCGTCGAGGAAGGCGGCGGTCAGCGGGTTGGGCGTGTCGGCCCGGCTGAGCCGCAGCGGGCCGCCGGTGCCGCGGAAGCGGGGGTCACGGCCCTCGGTGTGCTCGATGGCGCGGAAGATCTCCAGCACCGACGCGGCGTCCCAGCCGGTACAGCCGTCGGCGGCCCACGCGTCGAAGGTGCCCAGGTGGCCGCGGACGTAGGTCATCACATTGATGCTGCTGGAGCCGCCGAGCACCTTGCCGCGCGCGGCGGCCTGCGGATGACCGGCGAGGCCCGGCTGCGGGACTGTGGTGTAGCCCCAGTCGTGCTCACCGCCGATGAGCGTGAACCACGCGGTGGGGTCGTGGATCTGCTCGGCCGCGTCGTCCTTCCCGGCTTCCAGCAGCAGCACCCGCGTGTCCGGGGCTTGCGTCAACCGGGCCGCCACCGCCGCGCCCGCCGAGCCCGCCCCCACCACGATGTAGTCGAAGTCGCTCATCATGTGCCCCTGTTCCGGCCTCGTCCGACGTGCCGCACGGCCGTCCGCCACCAGAGCGCCGAACAGCTGTGCGGCACTCTAGTGGCGTGATCGCGGAGCGGGGGCGGGTTCGCCGGATCCGGCCGGTCAGCCGGTGGGGGCCGCCAGATCCACCAGCCCGGCGAGCGCCTGCCGGTGACGGCCGGGGGTGCCAAGAGCGATCTCATCGCTCTTGGCCCGCTTGAGATACAGATGCGCCGGGTGCTCCCAGGTCATGCCGATGCCGCCGTGCAGCTGAACGCACTCCTCGGCCGCGCGCACCGCCACCTCGGCGCAGTGCGCCTGGGCCACGGCCACCGCGACCGGTGTGTCCGGGCTGTCCGTGGCCAGTGCGTCGGCCGCGTAGCGGGCGGTGGCGCGCGCCGAGACCAGCTCCAGCCACAGCGCGGCCATACGGTGCTTGAGCGCCTGGAACGAGCCGATGGGGCGCCCGAACTGATGGCGCTCCCTGGTGTGGCGGACGGTCTCGGTCAGACACCATTCGGCCACGCCCAGCTGCTCGGAGGCGAGCAGCCCGGCCCCGGTCAGCAGCGCCCGCCCGATGGCCGTCGCGGCCCGGTCGGGCCCGGCCAGCCTGCGGGCCGGGGCGCCGGTGAGGGTCACCGCGGCGAGCGGGCGGGTGAGGTCGAGCGAGGTGAGGGGCTCGACGGTGACGCTGGTCTCGGCGGTCTCCACGGCGTACAGCCCGTATCCGTCCGCGCCGGTGGCGGGGACGAGCAGCACATCGGCGCCCGCCGCGCCCGCGACCCCGGAGACCTGGCCGCTGAGCGTTCCGTCGCCGTCGGCCCGTACGGTCGCGGCGGGCGTGCCGGGCACACCGGCCACGGTGGACAGCGGCAGCGCGAGGGCGCCGACCGTGCGGCCCTCGGCGAGCGCGCCGAGCAGCCGGGCCACCGGCTCCTGGTCGGTGTCGCAGCCGAGCAGGGCACTGGCGGCGAGGACGGCGCTGGTGAGGTAGGGCACGGGGGCGACGGCGCGGCCCAGCTCCTCCATGACGACGGCCGCCTCGCGCGCGGTGGCGCCCTGGCCGCCGAGCTTGTCGGGGACCAGCAGTCCGGCAGTGCCCATATCGGCACCGAGCGCACCCCACAGTGCGACGTCGTGGGCCCGGCCGCTCTCGGCCTGGGAGAGCACCGTGGCGGGCGGGCAGCGGTCGGTGAGCAGCGACCGTACGGCCGCGCGCAGATCGTCCTCCGCCTCGGAGTAGAGCAGGTCCGGGGTGCTCATCGGGGCAGGTCCTTCCACGGGAGGTCCTTGTCGGTCCGCGGCTCGGGCGGCAGGCCCAGGACGCGTTCGGCGATGATGTTGAGCAGCACCTCCGAGGTGCCGCCCTCGATGGAGTTGCCCTTGGCGCGCAGATAGCGGTAGCCGGCCTCGCGTCCGGTGAAGTCCACCAGTTCGGGGCGGCGCAGCGTCCAGTCGTCGTAGCGCAGCCCCTCCTCCCCCAGCAGCTCGACCTCCAGCGCGCTGATGTGCTGGTTGAGGCGGGCGAAGGCGAGTTTCATGGCCGAGCCCTCGGGGCCGGGCTGGCCGACCGCTAGCTGCTGGCGCAGCCGCTCGCCCGCGAGCCGGGCCGCCTCGGACTCCATCCACAGCCGCAGCAGCCGCTGGTGGAGGTCGTGGGTGCGCAGTTCGGGCCGTTCGCGCCAGGTGTCGGCGACCAGGCCGATCATGCCGCCCTCGCGGGGGACGCGGCCGCCGCCGATAGCGACCCGCTCGTTCATCAGGGTGGTCTGGGCGACGCGCCAGCCCTCGCCGATCTCGCCGAGCCGCCGGCTGTCGGGGATCCGCACACCGGTGAGGAAGACCTCGTTGAACTCCGCCTCGCCGGTGATCTGGCGCAGTGGCCGCACCTCGACCCCGGGGTCGGTCATATCGCAGATGAAGTAGCTGATGCCGCGGTGTTTGGGCTGGTCGGGGTCGGTGCGGGCGATGAGGATGGCCCAGCGGGCGATATGGGCGCTGGAGGTCCAGACCTTCTGTCCGTCGACCACCCAGTCCTCGCCGTCGCGCACGGCCCGGGTGGCCAGGGCCGCGAGGTCGGATCCGGCGCCGGGCTCGCTGAACAGCTGGCACCACACCTCCTCACCGGTCCACAGCGGACGCAGCAGCCGCTGTCGCTGCTCGTCGGTGCCGAAGCCGAGGATGGTGGGGGCGGCCATGCCCAGGCCGATGCCGATGCGGCGGGGGTCGTTGTCGGGTGCGCCGGCGGCCGTCAGCTCGGCGTCGACGACGGCTTGCAGGGAGCGCGGGGCGTCCAGGCCGCCGAGTCCGGCCGGGTAGTGCACCCAGGCGAGTCCGGCGTCGAAGCGGGCGCGCAGGAAGTCCAGGGGTTCGGTGGTGGCGGGCGGATGGGCGTCCAGGAGGTCGCGGACGCGGCGGCGCAGCTCGTCGGCGTCCACGGCGGGGTGCTGCCCGGCGGCGCTCATCGGGCGCCTCCGGCGGACTGCCCGGGGAGGACCACCACACGGCCGGTGGTCACGCCGTCGGCGACGCGCTGCACGGCGTCGGCCGCGCCTGCCAGCGGTACGCGCTCGCTGACCAGCGGCTTGACGGTGCCCTGTGCGGCGAGCTTGGTCAGCTCCTCGTGGCAGGCGAGGATCGCGGCCGGGTCGTGGGTGTTGTACAGGCCCCAGTGGAGGCCGAGGATGGCGTAGTTCTTGACCAGGGCGTGGTTGAGGGCGGCCTGGGGGACGACGCCGCTGGCGAAGCCGACGACCACGATGCGGCCCTCGAAGGCGACGCATTTGACGGACTTGACGAAGGCGTCGCCGCCGACCGGGTCGTAGACGACGTCCGCGCCGCGTCCGCCGGTGGCCTCCTTGACGGCCGCCACGATGTCATCGGCGCGCCGGTCGAGGACGAGGTCGCAGCCGAGCTCGCGGGCGACCCGGGCCTTGTCGTCGCCGCCGACGACCCCGATCACCCTCGCCCCGGCCGCCTTGCCGAGCTGGACGGCGGCGCTGCCGACCCCGCCCGCGGCGGCGTGCACCAGAAGCGTTTCGCCGGACTGGAGGCGGGCCCTGCGGTGCAGGCCGAACCAGCCGGTCTGGTAGCCGATGTGCAGCGCCGCGGCCTCGGCGTCGTCCAGGGCGTCGGGCGCGGGCAGCACGTTCGCCGCCTCGACGGGCACCAGCTCGGCGAAGCCGCCCGCGGGGAGCGTGGGCGTGGCCAGGACGCGGGAGCCCACCTCGCCCTCGGCGCCCTCGCCGACGGCGACGACCTCGCCGCACACCTCGACACCGGGGGTGAACGGCAGGGGCGGCCGCACCTGGTACTGGCCGCGGCACAGCAGTGCGTCGGGGAAGTTGACGTCGACGGCCCGGACCCGCAGCAGCAGCTGTCCCGGTCCCGCCTGGGGATCGGGCACGTCGTCGAGGCGCATGACCTCACCCGGCTCGCCATTGTCGTGCACTCGCCATGCCTGCATCCGGTGGCCTCCACAAACGGATCGTCGGGACGCGTTACCCGCGCCGGGCGCACATACTAACCAGTCGGTACGAGCAGCGGAACCGCCACGGCCGTCAGCCATCCTGCCCGGCCCACCCGGCGGTGGATGAACTCTTGTGCAACTCTGGAGGCACCCTTGAGCCCGGTGCGTCGGCAGGTAAAGGTGGACGGCGACATATCGGCTCGTTTCACAGCGAGCCGTTGCCGGAACGGGACGGGAGAGAGACAGTGCCCGACGACAAGGCGATCAGCGAGGCCGAGATGGAGGCCCGGCTGCACGGCATCTGCTTCAAGACAGGGCCGCCGCGCCGCATCGGAGTCGAGCTCGAATGGCTCCTGTACGACCCGCACGTCCCCGCACGACCCATCGAGGCGGCCCGGCTCGAAGCCGCGGTCACCGCCCTGCGCGGACTGCCGCTGCGGTCCGCCATCACCTTCGAACCCGGCGGCCAGGTGGAGCTCAGCTCCCTTCCGGCCGACTCCCTCACCGAGTGTGTGGAGTCCGCCGCCGCCGATCTGGTCCTCGTACGGTCCCTTCTCACCGGGCTCGGCCTCGGCCTGGCCGGCCATGGCCACGACCCCTGGCGCCCGCCGAGACGGTTCCTCACCACACCCCGGTACGAATGCATGGAGACCTACTTCGACCGCCGGGGGCCGGCCGGGCGCTCCATGATGTGCAGCACCGCCTCCGTGCAGGTCTGCGTGGACGCCGGACACGAGGAGCCCGGACCGCTCGGTATGGCACGGCGCTGGCGGCTCGCCCATCTGCTGGGCGCGGTGCTGACCGCCGCGTTCGCCAACTCGCCGCTGCGCCAGGGCCGCCCCACGGGCTACCGCTCCACCCGGCAGGCGGTGTGGACGGCGATGGAGCCCGGCCGCACCCACGCCCCGCCCGACGGCGGGGATCCCCGCACCGCCTGGGCGCACTATGTGCTGGACGCGCCCGTGATGGCCATCCGGGACGAGAAGGGGCCCTGGGCGGTGCCGTCCGGGGTGACCTTCCGCCAGTGGGCCCGGACGGGGCTGCCCCGGCCGCCCACCCTCGACGATCTCGACTTCCACGTCTCCACGCTCTTTCCCCCTGTCCGCCCGCGCGGCCATCTGGAACTGCGCATGATCGACGCGCAGAGCGGTGAAGACGGCTGGATCGTCCCCCTCGCCGTCACGGTCGCCCTCTTCGACGATCCGCAGGCTGCTGAAACGGTTTACCGGGTGGTGAAGCCGCTCGCCGAGACGGCGGGCGCACGCCCCGCACCTGGCAATCGGCTGTGGCGGGCCGCCGCGCGCCACGGTCTGGCCGAACCCGAGCTGCGCGCCGCCGCCGTCAGCTGCTTCGCCACGGCGCTGGACGCGCTGCCCCGCCTCGGCGCCTCCCCCGCCATCACCGCCGCCGTCGCCGCCTTCACCGACCGCTATGTGGCCCGCGGCCGATGTCCCGCCGACGATCTGCTCGCTCCTCTCACCGGTAAGGAGGGACGGCCATGACCGCCCCCGATTCCGACCTCACCATCGATCCCGAGGCGCTGCGCCGGCGCGCCGAGCTGGCACTGCGCACCGCGCGCGACCGTACCCACGCCCTCACCACGTGCGTGGACGAGCCCGACCTCACCGCCCAGCACTCCCCCTTGATGTCCCCGCTGGTCTGGGATCTGGCGCATATCGGGAACCAGGAGGAGCAGTGGCTGCTGCGCGCGGTCGGCGGCCGTGACGCGCTGCGCCCCGAGATCGACTCGATCTACGACGCCTTCGAGCATCCGCGCGCCGAGCGGCCCGCCCTGCCGCTGCTGGCGCCCGCCGAGGCCCGCGGCTATGTCCACGAGGTGCGCGGCCGGGTGCTGGACATCCTCGAGCGGATCGAGTTGCGCGGCGCCCCGCTGGTCGACGCGGGCTTCGCCTTCGGCATGATCGCGCAGCATGAGCAGCAGCACGACGAGACGATGCTCATCACCCACCAGCTACGCCGCGGACCCGCCGCGCTCACCGCCCCGCCGCCGCCCGACACGGCGGACGGCGCGGCGCTGCCCGAGGAGGTGCTGATCCCGGGCGGCCCGTTCACGATGGGCACCTCGACCGAGCCCTGGGCCCTGGACAACGAGCGGCCCGCGCACCACCGGCTGGTCCCGGCCTTCCACATCGACACCACACCGGTGACCAACGGCGCGTACGAGCGGTTCATAGCCGATGGCGGCTACGGCGAGCGGCGCTGGTGGACGGCCGAGGGCTGGGCCCACATCCAGGAGCACCGGCTCGCCGCCCCGCTGTTCTGGCGGCGCGAGGGCGGGCAGTGGCTGCGCCGCCGGTTCGGGGTGACCGAGCCGGTGCCGCCCAACGAGCCGGTGGTGCATGTGAGCTGGTACGAGGCGGACGCCTATGCCCGCTGGGCGGGGCGGCGGCTGCCGACCGAGGAGGAGTGGGAGAAGGCCGCCCGCCACGACCCGGACAGCGGCCGGTCCCGGCGCTATCCGTGGGGCGACGCCGACCCGGCCCCCGACCAGGCCAACCTCGGCCAGCGCCATCTGCGGCCCGCACCGGCGGGAAGCTATCCGAAGGGCGCCTCCCCACTGGGGGTGCGGCAGCTGATCGGCGATGTGTGGGAGTGGACCTCGAGCGACTTCCTGCCCTACCCGGGGTTCCGTGCCTTCCCGTACCGCGAGTACTCGGAAGTCTTCTTCGGCCCGGCGCACAAGGTGCTGCGCGGCGGTTCCTTCGCGGTGGACGAGGTCGTCTGCCGGGGCACGTTCCGCAACTGGGACCTGCCGGTCCGCCGCCAGATCTTCTCGGGTTTCCGCACCGCTCGGGACGCGTCCTGATGTGCAGGCATCTGGCGTACCTCGGACCGCGGACCCCCATCGGCGAGGTGGTCATGGCGCCCGAGCACAGCCTGTTCCGGCAGTCGTGGGCGCCGCGGCGGCAGGCGCACGGCACGGTCAACGCCGACGGGTTCGGCGTCGGCTGGTACGCGTCGGGCGACCCGGTGCCCGCGCGCTACCGCCGCGCCGGGCCCATCTGGGGCGATCTGTCGTTCGCCGACCTCGCCCGCGTGGTGCGGACCGGGGCGCTGATGGCCGCCGTAAGGGACGCCACCGAGGCGAGCGCGGACGGTGAGGCGGGCGCCTCGCCGTTCGCCGCCGGGACCTGGTTGTTCAGCCACAACGGGGCGATCCGCGACTGGCCGCACGCGGTCGCGGACCTCGCCGCCTCCCTGCCGCCCGCGGATCTGCTCGGCCTGGAGGCGCGGTGTGACTCGGCGTTCGTCTGGGCGCTGGTGCTGCGCCGGCTGCGGCTGGGCCACGAGCCGCCGGAGGCGCTGGCCGAGGCCGTCGAGCAGCTCGCCGGTGCGTCCCCCGACTCACGGCTGAACCTGCTGCTCATGGACGGGGAGACCATCGCCGCCACCGCCTGGGGCGACACGCTGTGGTACCTGGCCGAACCGGACCGGGGCGTGGTGGTGGCCTCCGAGCCGTACGACCAGGACCCCGGCTGGACGGAGGTCCCCGACCGCACCCTGCTCACCGCCACCCGCAACGATGTACTGCTCACCGCCCTTAAGGAGGCTTCCCGTTGAGCCCCTTCACCGTCACTCGCACCCTGCCCGCCGATGCCACCGCGGCCGCCCTGCGCGCCGATGTGGCCGACGGGCTGACCAGCACCCCCAAACAGCTTCCGCCCAAGTGGTTCTACGACGCCCGGGGAAGCGCGCTCTTCGAAGAGATCACCCGGCTGCCGGAGTACTACCCGACCCGTGCCGAGCGGGAGATCCTCATCGCCCGCGCGGCGGAGATCGCCGACGCCACCGGGGCCCGCACCCTGGTGGAACTGGGCTCCGGCTCCTCCGAGAAGACTCGCCATCTGATCCGGGCGCTGCCGGATCTGCGCGTCTACGTCCCCGTCGACGTGAGCGAGAGCGCACTGGAACTGGCCGGGGAGGCCCTGCTGGCCGAGCATCCACGGCTGACGGTGCACGCGCTGGTCGCCGACTTCATGAACGGGCTCGCGCTGCCCGACGACACGCCGGGTCCAAGGCTGCTGGCCTTCCTCGGCGGCACGATCGGCAATCTGCTGCCGGCCGAGCGGGCCGCCTTCTACGCCTCGGTGAGCGATCTGCTCGAGCCCGGCGACGCGCTGCTGGTCGGCACCGACCTGGTCAAGGACGAGGCCACGCTGGTCTCCGCCTACGACGACGCACAGGGGGTCACCGCGGCGTTCAACAAGAACGTGCTGGCGGTGCTCGACCGCGAACTGGGCGCCGACTTCGACCCCTCCGACTTCGACCACGTGGCGGTGTGGAACGCCGAGGAGGAGTGGATCGAGATGCGGCTGAGGGCCCGTAAGGACCTCACGGCGAAGATCCCCGCCATGGATCTCGCGGTCCATTTCGAGGCCGGGGAGGAGGTCCGTACGGAGGTGTCCAGCAAGTTCCGGGAGGAGAAGGTGCGGGCCGAACTGGCCGCCGCGGGGATGGACTCGCGGCGCTGGTGGACCGACGCGCAGGGCCGCTTCGCGGTGTCGCTGGCCGTCCGCCGCTGACCGCTCGGCAGATCACCGCACGCCGCCGCCCGGGGCATCGCCCCGGGCGGCGGCACGTTCACGGGTGGGGCGAGGCGATGTGGTGGCGGCTCGGCGCGCTCACGGTGCGCGACGCCGCATCGGCGGCGCCCGCCGCACCGGACACCGTGACGGTGACCGCGTCGCGGCCCGGCGACGATCGAAGTCCGGGCCGTGGACGAGCTGTTCGCCTCGTCCGAGCCCTCCGCCGTGTCCTTCGCCTGGCAGCCGGGGCAGTCCGTCACCCTGCGTCCCGCTCGAACCACCGACAGAAATTGTGTGATGCACATCACATAAGCGGAAGAGGGTCGCAGCACAGCGCGCTGTGGCCCTCTTTCTAGGCGATCCCCCTCTTGTTGAGGCCAAATCGGCCCCCTTATCTTTGGCCCGCCCGGCAGCGCGCCGCACCCGGCAGCACGAGAAGGAGCCGTCCATGCCCTTACGGGGACGCCACCGCCGTTACAAGCCCAACCGCATCTCCCGTGCCTCACTGAGCGTCACGGCGGGCGGCGCCGGAATCGCCCTTCCGCTCATCGGCGCCGCGGGCGCGTCCGCGGCCTCGGGTGAGACCTGGGACAAGGTCGCCCAGTGCGAGTCCACCGACAACTGGGACGTCAATACCGGCAACGGCTTCTACGGCGGGCTGCAGTTCACGCAGAGCACATGGGAGGCGTACGGCGGCAGCGCCTACGCGGGGCGGGCCGATCTGGCCACCAAGGACCAGCAGATCGCGATCGCGGAGAAGGTGCTCGACGGCCAGGGTCCCGGCGCCTGGCCGGTGTGCTCGGGGAAGGCCGGGCTGACGCGGGGCGACGCGGCGCCGCAGAGTGCGCCGAAGATCGTCAAGACGTCCGCCGCCCCGGTCAAGAAGGCACAGCGGCCCGAGAAGGCCCAGCAGGCGGCGGCGAGCAAGCCCACACCCACCAGCCTCCCGGGGCACAGCTCCACGAAGTCCGGCCGCTATGTGGTCGTCAGCGGCGACTCGCTGTCCGGTATCGCCGACTCCCACGATGTCACCGGCGGCTGGGAGGCGCTCTACGAGAGCAACCGCGAGGCGATCGGCGGCGATCCGGATCTGATCTACCCCGGTCAGAAGCTCTCCCTGAAGGGCGGTAAGGCCACCGCCAAGCCCAAGGCGGAACCCGAGCGCCACCACCAGACCAAGGAGAAGCCCAAGCCGAAGCCCAAGGCGAAGCCCGCGCCGCAGCCGAAGGCCGAGAAGCCCCACAACAGCCGGGAGCAGAACACCAAGCGCGTCGCCTCCTCGGGCTTCACCGCCCCCGTCAGCGGCGTCAACCCGAGCACCGCCTACCGGTCGGCCGGCTCCAGCTGGTCGAGCGGCTACCACACGGGCGTGGACTTCCCTGTCGGCATCGGCACCTCGGTGAAGGCCGTGGGCACGGGCCAGGTGGTCTCGGCGGGCTGGGGCGACGCCTACGGCTATCAGGTGGTCATCCGGCATCCGGACGGCAAGTACAGCCAGTACGCCCATCTCTCGCAGCTGTCGGTGCGGGCCGGGCAGAGCGTCAACGGCGGCCAGCAGATCGGCCGTTCCGGCTCGACGGGAAACGCCACCGGACCGCATCTCCACTTCGAGATCCGCACCGGCCCCGGCTACGGCTCGGACGTCAATCCGCTCGCCTATCTGCGGTCACACGGCGTCAGCCTCTGATCCGGCGCCCGGGTGAGAGCCGGGGCAGGCGGGCGAATCGGGCCCCTGTGGTGAGCGTGGTGGCCACCGTGTGCCCGGAGATGCCGCCCAGCCCCGGCCCCGGGTGAGTGGACGCGCCGATGTGCCAGAGCCCGCGGATGCCGGTCGCATGCCGTCCGGAGGAGGGCAGCGGACGCCGCGGAAAGCTCTGGTCGAGTTCGAGCGAGCCACCGTAAGGGTCGCCGTCGACCGCGCTGGGGTTCCGGCGGGTGAGGTCCGGGGGCGCGATGACATCGACGGCGAGGAACTTGCCGGGCAGACCGGGCGCGTGCCCGGCGATCTGGTGGAGGACCCGGTCGGCGTAGCCGCGGGCCAGCTCCGGGGTCCAGCCCTGAGCGGTGTCCAGCTCACCGGCCGCGTCTCCGCGCGGGGTGAACGGCACCTCCTGCAACTGCAGCCACAGTGCCGCTGCCCCGGGCGGCACCCGGCTGGAATCCAGGACGTACTGCTGCCCGACGACCACCGTGGGCCGCCGGGGCAGAAGGCCCGCCTCGGCCTCGGCGCAGGCGATACCGGTGCTGCCGGACCCGTCGGAGAGATACACGACCGGGATCGTGTTCAGACGCGCGTCGCGCCAGCCCAGCGGGTGGGACAGCGCCACATGGATCTGCATCGCGGCGCGGCCGTAGCGGAATCGCCGTGCTTCGTCCCGCAGTTCAGGCCGGACCGAGCCCTCCGGAAGGAGAGTGCCGTACAGGGCGGTCGGCGTCACCGAGGCGAGGACGGCGCGGCGGACCGAAGGCCGCAGGGCGGTGTCGTGGAAGGGGTGTCGTAGGGCGGTGCAAGACTCGCGCTCATGCAGACCCAACCCGTCCGCGCCCAGCTCGACATCCGCCACGACGATCCCCGGCTGCGCTACCGGGGCGCGGTGTCGCCGCGGCGCGGCCCCGGGTGGACCGCCCCCTGGCGGCTGCCGCGCGAGGAGGCGGCGCTGTATCTCCCCGGGGGCGGGCTGGGCCGGGCGGCGATGCCGTCCGGGGTGCGGGTGACGCTGCGCACCGACAGCGCCTCGCTCGTCTGCCGCTGCCAGGCCGACCCCGCGCCCAGGCTGAACGGGCCCGAGGAGCGGGCCCGCCTCGATGTGCTGTGCGACGGGCGACCGGCCGCCACGGTGGAGCTGGAAACCCACGGCGGGGACGCGGAGTTCCGGTGCCACGGCCTGCCGGGGCGGATGGCGGCGGTCGAGCTGTGGCTGCCCTTCTACCATCAGTTCCGGTTGTGCGGACTGTCCGTGGAGGCGGGCGCGGCCCTGGCAGGCGAGGCCCCCGGGCGGCAGCCGCGCTGGGTCCACTGCGGCAGCTCCATCTCTCAGGGGCGCGGCGCCGCGTCCCCCAGCCGGGCCTGGACCGCCCTGGTGGCCCGGCGGGCCGGGTGGGATCTCACCTCGCTGGCCCTGGGCGCGTCGAACTGTCTGGAGCCCATGACCGCGCGGCTGATGCGGGATCTGCCGGCCGATCTCCGCACCCTCTGCGTCGGGGTCAACGTCCAGGCGCTCGGCAGCCATCACCGCGACGCGCTGGTCTCGGCGCTCGTCGGTTTCGTGCGCACCGTGCGCGAGGGCCACCCCACGACCCCGTTCGCCGTGATGTCCACGATCACCGCACCCGAGCGGGAGGAGGTGCCGGGCCCTTCGGGGATGACGATGCGCGAGTGCCGGGCGCACATCCGCCGGGCCGTGACGCTGCTGCGCGACCACGGCGACACGCGGCTGCACTACCTCCACGGCCCCGACGTGTTCGGCCCCGCCTGTACGCCGCTGATGCTGGAGCCCGAGGGCTCGGACCGCCTGCATCCCGCGGCCGCCGGCCCTCCGGTCCTCGCCTCGCGCTTCACCACCCTGCTGCACCGGGCCCACTGTGTGCCGATACTGATGACCGCGGCGGAGTAGCGGCTACGACGGCGATATGAGAGCCGCCGCCCGCCACCGGCCGATGAAGGTACTCGCCGACCGGACGGAGGCCGGCAGCCTGCCCGGCACGTACGAACGGTACCGGGTGGTGCCGGCGATCGAGGGCGGCGGGATGCGCGGCACAGGGTCGGCCGGTATGGCGCTGGCCCTGCACGAGCTGGGGCTGCTGAACGCGTTCGACGCGGTGTGCGGGGCCTCGGCGGGGGCCATCTCGGCGGCGACCGGCTGAAGGACGCGGGCGTGGTGGTCATCCCCTCCGTGGATACCCGGCGCCATGCGGAGAAGGGCGCGGGCTGGGGCGCGGACGCGGTGCCGGTGCGGGGCGCCGAGGGCGGCGGCCACACCGGGCAGGTGGCCACCACCGTGCCGCTCCCCAGGTCGTGGACGCGGTGGACATCCCCGTCGTGGCCGCGGGCGGCTCCCATGACGGACGGGGGCCGGCGGCCGCGCTCGCCTACGGGGCGGCGGGGATCGCGATGGGCACCCGGTTTCCGCTCACCTCCGACAGCACGGTCCCGGACGCCGTGAAGGCGCGCCATCTGGCGGCGGCGGTCACCGATGTCACCGGCACCACGGCGGTGGACGGGCTCCCGCACCGGATGCTCCGCGGCGAACTGGTCGACTCCCTGGAGCGCTCCGGCCGCACCGCCGCACCGCCGCACCGCCGCACTGCTGCGCGCCGTGCGCCACGCCGCCGCCTTCCGGCGGCCGGCCGGGCTGAGCCGGCCGCGGATGGTGCGCGACGGGCCCGCCATGCGGCACGGCAAGGGCCTCACCTGGAGCCAGGTCCTGCTGGCCGCCACCACCCCGATGCCGCTCAAGGCGTCGATGGTCGACGGCCGCACCGACACGAGGGGTGATGGCCTCCGGACAGGTGGCCGGGGTGACCGGGGATCTGCCCTGCCCCGCGGATCCGGTGGACCGGATCATGGCCGAGGCCGCCACGACCCTGGCCCGGCTGACCGGCGGTCGTACAGTTGGGTGAAAGCGGCCAGACCATGACACGGGTAGTGGGAGGTCATCATGGCCGATCCCAAGGGTTTCCTCACCACACCCCGTCGTCTTCCGCCCCGCCGTCCGGTGGACGAGCGGGTGCGGGACTGGAACGAGGTCCAGGCGCCCGGCGCCCTGCTGCCGATCATCAACGCCCAGGCGGACCGCTGCATGGACTGCGGCATCCCGTTCTGCCACGAGGGCTGCCCGCTGGGGAACCTCATCCCGGAGTGGAACGACCTGGTCTCCCGTGACGACTGGCTGCGCGCGAGCGAGCGGCTGCACGCGACCAACAACTTTCCCGAGTTCACCGGCCGGCTGTGCCCGGCCCCCTGTGAGAGCGCCTGTGTGCTGGCCATCAACCAGCCGGCGGTCACCATCAAGAACGTCGAGGTGGCCATCGCCGACCGGGCCTGGGAGAGCGGATATGTGACCCCCAAGCCACCGGAGCGGCTGTCCGGCCGGACCGTCGCCGTCATCGGCTCGGGGCCCGCGGGCCTGGCCGCGGCCCAGCAACTCACCCGCGCGGGACACACCGTGGCGGTGTACGAGCGCGACGACCGGATGGGCGGGCTGCTCCGCTACGGCATCCCCGAGTTCAAGATGGAGAAGCGCCATCTGGACCGGCGGCTGGGGCAGATGCGGGCGGAGGGCACCAAGTTCCGTTCCGGCGTGGACGTCGGCACCGATCTGGACGCCGCCGAGCTCCGGGCGCGCTACGACGCGCTCGTGATAGCGGTGGGCGCCCGGGCCTGTCGCGAACTCCCCGTCCCCGGAAGGGAGTTGTCCGGGATCCATCAGGCGATGGAGTATCTGCCGATGGCCAACCGGGTGCGCGAGGGCGACTACGCCCGGCCGCCGATCACCGCCGAGGGCAAGCATGTGGTCATCGTCGGCGGCGGGGACACCGGCGCGGACTGCCTGGGCACCGTGCTGCGGCAGGGCGCCGCCTCCGTGACCCAGCTGGACATCCACCCCCGGCCCGGCGACGAACGGGCCGACGGCGAGCCCTGGCCCACTTACCCCAAGATCTACCGGATGTCCGCCGCCCATGAGGAGGCGCGGGAGCTGGCGGCCTCTCCGGAGGCGGACGTGGACGCGCGGGTCTTCTCCGCGACCACCGTCCGCTTCGAGGGGACGGCACCGGACGCGGAGCGGCCGCACGGCGGCGTCCGGGCGCTGCGCCTGATCGGGGCCCGGGCCGACGGGCAGCCCGGGCCGGACGCGGAGCGGGTGCTCCGGGCGGATCTGGTGCTGCTGGCCCTCGGCTTCCGTGGCCCGGAACCGGACAGCGGGCTGTTCGACCAGCTCGGGCTGGAGCTCGACGAGCGCGGCACCGTCGCACGTGACGCGTCCTTCGCCACCGGCGCGGACGGGGTGTTCGTAGCGGGCGACGCGGGCCGTGGCCAGTCGCTGATCGTCTGGGCGATCGCCGAGGGCCGCTCCGCCGCGGCCGCCGTGGACCGCTATCTCGCGGGCTCGACGACACTCCCGGCGCCGGTCGGGGCGGCCGACCGCCCGATGACGGCCTGACAACGGGGCGGCACTCCGGTGGCCGGCGCAGGTGGCCGGCGCAGGTGGCCGACACCGGTGCTCGGACATCAGCGCCCGGCCACCGGCGCCCGGAGAGCGGGCCGCCCGCCGCGGGCGCGCGGCGCGGGAATAGTGTGCGTCCATGATCTCGCAATCGCCCCTCCTCACCGTGGCCGACGGTGTGCACATCTGGTCCCCCACCCCGAGCGCCGGATGGGGTCTGGCCAACTGCGGTCTGGTCGTCTCGCCCGACGGCGCCGCCGCCTGGATCGACACCCCCTACGACCGGCGGATGGCCGGTGACTTCCTGGAACGCAGCCGGGCCCTGCTGCCCGGCGGGGCCCGGATCGAGCGGGTGATCGTCACCCATGCCAACGGCGACCACCTGTGGGGCGCGGAGGTCGTACCGGACGCGGAGATCGTCGCCACCCGCGAGGCGCTCGGCCACATCGAGTACGAGCCCTCGCCGCAGCAGTTGCACGCCCTGGTGCACGGCAGCGATCCGGCGACCCCGCTCGGCTGGTATCTCCAGCGGCACTTCGGGCGGTTCGACTGGTCCGGCACCGAGGTGGTCGAGCCGACGCTCACCTTCGTGGGCGAACTCGACCTGCGGGTGGGCCAGGTGCCGGTGCGGCTGTTCAGTCTGCCGTCCGCGCACACCGCGGGCGATCTGGTGGCGTATCTGCCGCGGCAGAAGGTGGCGTTCACCGGCGATGTCATCTTCGCCTCCGGTCCCCAGGACCCCGGCGACCACGCGGTGCACTGGGCGGGCCCCCTGGACAATGTGCTCTCCGCCTGCGAGCGGGTGCTCGCGACCGGGGCCGAGGTGATCGTCCCCGGCCATGGGCCGGTCCTCGACCGGGAGGGGGTCCGCGGCCACATCGGCTATCTGGAGCATCTGCGGGACCGCACCCGGCAGCTGCACACGGCAGGCGTACCGGCCCTGGAGGCCGCCCGCACCCTCATCGCCGAGAACACCTATCCGGCGCTGGGCCTGCCCGAGCGGCTGGTGATCACGGTGGGCTCGGAGTACCGGCATCTGAACGGCACGGACGAGGCGGCGGATCTCGTGGCCACCATGGCCGACCTCGCCCAGGTGGCGTGGGAGCGGCGCGAGGGCGCGCCGACGGCCTCGGCCTGACGGCACCCGCGGCGGAACGCGGGTGACGGGGGCCGCGGACGGCGGCCGGGGCCGGTCGACGGCGGTCCGTACGTCGCCGGTGTCACCGCGGGGCGCGTTCCGCGGCCGGAAGATCCTGCTCGGTCCAGATGATCTTGCCGTTCCTGGTGTAGCGGGTGCCCCAGCGCTGGACCATCTGGGCGACGAGGAACAGCCCGCGTCCGCCCTCGTCGGTGATGGCCGCCCGGCGCAGATGCGGTGCGGTGGTGCTGCCGTCGGCGACCTCGCAGATCAGCGCCCGGTTGCGCATCAGACGCAGCCGCACGGGGCCGACGGCGTGCCGGATGGCGTTGCCGAGCAGCTCGCTGACCACCAGCTCGGTGGTGAAGGCGGCCTCCTCCAGGTTCCAGTCGGCCAGGGTGCGGGCGACGGCCGCCCGCATCCGGGCCACGACCTCCGGGTCCGGCGGCAGCTCCCAGGAGGCCACCCGGTGCTCGTCCAGCGCGGTGGTACGGGCGATGAGCAGGCAGACGTCGTCGGTGCGGCGCGGCGACAGCAGGGCGGCCATCACGGCGTCGCAGGCCCGCTCCGGATCGGGGTCGGCATCGGTGAGGGCGTCACGCAGCTGGTCGAGCCCGGTCACGAGGTCCCGTTCGCGGTCCCGGACGAGTCCGTCGGTGTAGAGGACGAGGCGGCTGCCCTCGGGCAGCTCGGTCTCGGTCATCTCGTAGAGCCGGCCGCCAAGTCCCAGCGGCGGTCCTGCGGGCAGGTCGAGGAAGGTCACGGAACCGTCGGGATGGACCAGGGCCGGGGGCGGATGACCGGCCCGCGCCAGGGTGCAGTGCCGGGAGACCGGATCGTAGACCGCGTACAGACAGGTGGCCCCCGCCGCCCCGACGCCGCCGGTAACGGCCGTCTCCTCCCGGTCGACCAGGTCGACCACGTCGTCGAGCCGGGCCAGCAGCTCATCGGGCGGAAGGTCCACGACGGAGAAGTTGAGCACTGCGGTGCGCAGCCGGCCCATGGTCGCGGCGGCGTGCAGTCCGTGGCCGACGACATCGCCGACGACGAGAGCGACCCGGGCCCCCGACAGGGGGATGACGTCGAACCAGTCGCCTCGCACCCCGCCGGGGGCGGGCAGATAGCGCTGGGCGGCGACGACGGCCTGCTGTTCGGGGCGGCCGCGGGGCAGCAGGCTCTCCTGGAGGGCCAGGGTGGTGGCGTGCTCGCGTGCGTAGCGGCGGGCGTTGTCGACGGCGACGGCCGCCTGGCCGGCCAGCTCCTCGGCGAAGGACCGGTCCTCCTCGTCGAACGGCGGGGCGTCCCCCGAGCGCCAGAACGCCACCTGGCCCAGCCGGACGCCGCGCCCGCTGAGCGGCACGGTCAGCAGTGAGCGGATGCCGTAGGCCACCAGCCATCCCACCTGCTCCGGGTCCTGCGGCGTCCAGTCGGGGTCGGACGGCAGCCGCTCCACGGCGAACACGCGCGCCTGGCCGGTGCCGCCGGCCCGCTGGGTGACGGGGAAGGCGGAGACGTGCTCGCCGACACGGCGCAGCGGGGCGTCCTGCCGGATGCCGCTGAAGGCGGCCCGGCGCAACGACGAGTCCTGGTCGCCCGGCTCCTCGCCGCGCAGTACGGCCTCGTGCAGATCGACGGTGGCGTAGTCGGCGAAGCGCGGCACGGCGACCCGGGCCAGTTCCTGGGCGGTCCCTTCCATGTCGAGGCTGCTGCCCACGCGGACACCGGCCTCGTAGAGCAACTGAAGGCGTGCGTACGCCCGGTCGGCCTTGTCCGTCAGGGCGCGCAGCTCGGTGGTGTCCCGAAGGGTGGCGACGCTGCCCCAGGGCGCTCCGTCCCGCTCCGCCGGGCGCTGGTTGACCGCCAGCAGCCGGTCCCCGACCTGATACACCGCGTCGGTGGCCGCACGGCCGGAGGCGAGCAGCCCGGCGAGTTCCGAGGGCAGGCCGGCGTCGGTGATCTGCCGTCCGTGCGCGTCGGGCGTGAGGCCCAGCAGATGCAGCGCCTCGTCGTTGGCGAGCAGCAGCAGCCCCTCGTCGTCGACGATCAGCACCCCCTCCTTGACGCTGCGCAGCACGGCGTCGTGGTGTTCGTACATCCTGGTGATCTCGGCGGGGTCGAGCCGGTGGGTCTGACGCCGCAGCCGCCGGGCCACGAGTGCCGCACCGCCCCCGCCCAGGACGAGAGCGAGCGCCGTGGAGCCGTAGATCATCGGCAGTTGGCGGCCGACCGTCCGGGCCACGGAGGGGATGGAGACCCCGGCGTTGACGATGCCGATCACCCGGCCCCGGGCGTCGGTGACCGGCACGGCGGCACGGATCGAGGGGGCCGAGCGGGTGATGCCCGGGAGCCTGTCGGTGAAGGTCCGGCCCGCCGTGGCCGGATAGAGGGTGCGGCCGATGGGCTTGCCGAGCAGCTTCGGATCCGGATGGGTCCAGCGGATGCCCCGAGGGGAGGTCACCACGATGTAGTCGACGTCGGTCCGGTGCCGGACCTTCTCGACGAAGGGCTGGAGGGTCGTGGAAGGGTGGCGGGACTCCAGCGCCCGCTGGACGCCGGGGGCGAGGGCGACGGTCCGCGCGACGGTCAGGGCACTGACCCGGGCCTGGCTGTCCCCGCTGCTGCGGGCCTGGAGGGACAGCGTGGCACCCGCGGCGAGCACCAGGAGCGTCACGATGATCAGCATCAGGGCGCACACCTGCCCGCCGACACTGCGCGAGCCCAGCGCCGAGCGCACTTTCACATGCTCTGTCTAGCGCATATCCCCGGGTCGCACACCCGGTGGCGGCCGGGGCGGGGCATCGGCGGTCACAGATTGATCATGTGTCCGGCGAGCCCGTGGACGGCCTCCTTCACCGCCTCGCTGAGGGTCGGATGGGCGTGGATGTTGCGGGCCACCTCGTGCACGGTCAGATCCCACTGCTGGGCGAGGGTGAGCTCGGGCAGCAACTCGGTGACCTCGGGGCCGATGAGATGGCCGCCCAGCAGCTCGCCGTGGCGGCCGTCGCTGATGAGCTTCACGAAGCCGACCGGGTCGCCGAGGCCATGGGCCTTCCCGTTGGCGGTGAACGGGAACTTCGCCACCCGGACGTCGAAGCCGCGCTCCCGCGCCTGGGCCTCGGTCCAGCCGAAGCTGGCGATCTGCGGCTGGCAGAAGGTGGCGCGCGGGATCATCACGTAATCGAGCTCCATGGTCTCGGCACCGGCGATGGTCTCCGCCGCGACGATGCCCATGGCCTCGGCGGCGTGCGCCAGCATCAGCTTGGCGGTGACATCGCCGATGGCGAAGATGTGCGGCACATTGGTGCGGCAGAGGCCGTCCACGTCGATGGCGCCCCGCTCGGTCAGCCGGACGCCGGTGTGCTCCAGCCCGTATCCGTCCACCCGCGGCCGGAATCCGATGGCCTGCAGCACCCGCGCGGCCTGCAGGGTCTGCCGCTGGCCGCCCGTGGTCACCATGACCTTGACCGCGGGGCCCGTGTCGTTGATCGCCTCCACCCGGGTGGAGGTCAGGATGTTCATGCCGAGCCTGCGGAAGCGGCGGGTGAGCTCGGCGGAGACCTCCTCGTCCTCCAGGGGCACGATCCGGTCCATGAACTCCACCAGCGTCACCTGCACCCCGTAGCTGTGCATGATGTACGCGAACTCCACGCCGATGGCGCCCGCGCCCGCGATCAGGACGCTGCCGGGCAGGGTGGGGGCGAGGATCTGCTCCTCGTAGGTCACCACCCGTTCGCTGAGGGAGGTGCCGGGCAGCAGATTGGTGAGCGAGCCCGTGGCGATGACGCAGTGGTCGAAGGTGACCGTCTCCGTGTCACCGCCGGTGAGGGTGACCCGCAGTTCGTGGGGTCCGGTGAAGGTGCCCCGTCCCTCGTACTTGGTGATCTTGTTCTTCTTCATCAGATAGTGGACGCCCTTGACCCGTCCGTCGGCCACCTTGCGGCTGCGCTCGAACGCGTCGCGGTAGTCCACGGTCACATCGCCGTTCACCCGGATGCCGAAGTTCTCGGCCTCATGGATGAACAGATGGGCCAGCTCGGCGTTGCGCAGCAGAGCCTTGGACGGGATGCAGCCCACGTTCAGGCAGACGCCGCCCCAGTAGCGTTCCTCGACGACGGCCGTGGTCAGGCCCAGCTGGGCGGCGCGGATCGCGGCGACATAGCCACCCGGGCCGGCTCCCAGAACCACCACGTCGAAATGTGCGCTCATGCGTCGCACCTTAGACATTAGAGTCGGGGTATGGCTTCAGACGAGGGGTCCGTACGGGTGGACAGCTGGATCTGGTCCGTGCGGCTGACCAAGACGCGTTCCATGGCGTCCTCGGCCTGCCGCGCGGGGCACGTCCGGGTCAACGGCGAGCGCGTCAAGCCCGCGCACGCGGTACGGCCCGGAGACGAGGTGCGGCTGCGCCATGCGGGGCGCGACCGGGTCGTGGTCGTCTCGCGCATCGTGCGCAAGCGGGTCGGCGCGCCGGTGGCCGCGGAGTGCTTCGTCGACAACAGCCCGCCTCCGCCGCCGCGCGAGCACACCGTGCCGATCGGGCTGCGCGACCGCGGGACGGGCCGCCCCACCAAGCGCGACCGGCGCGAGATGGAGCGGCTGCGCGGTACGCCCGGCGACACCGGCTGAGAGCCGGTCAGTCCACCGAGAGCCGGTCAGTCCACCGTGATCCTTACGGGGCCGCCGTGTGCGTCGGCCCCGGCGATCCAGTCGGCGGGCACGTGGAACGGGCGGCCCGGCGCCACCGTGCGGGGAAGGCGCCCGCGGTGCAGCGTCCGGCCGTCCTGGCCGACGGTGAGCACCGGCCGGGTCAGGAAACGCGTGGTGCGCAGGGTGAACCGGCCGCGCGGCGGGCGGGGCCCGTCCGGGGCGATCCGGTTGGGTGAGACCCACAGCAGCGGCGCCTCGACCCGCACGGGCAGCGCACCCGGGGTCCACGGCCGGCCGGCGAGATGGCGCAGCACGGGTCCGGCGGCCAACCGGCCGTCGAGGGCGGCGATATCGGCGGTCTCGACGGGGTGCAGCAGATTGCCCACGGCGAAGACCCCGGGTTCACCGGTGCGGAACTCTGCGTCGGCCGCGGGGCCCCGGGTGCCGGGGTCGAGGGCGATCCCGGCGCTTCTGGCCAGTTCGTGGTCGGGGATCCAGTCGCCGGTGAACACGACGGTGTCGCAGACGACGGCCGCCGTCCTGCCGTCCCGGTGCCGCAGCCGCACGCTCTCCAGCCGCCCCTGGCCGGTCAGTTCGGCCACGGTGGCGTCGGTGACCAGCGGAAAGCCATAACGCAGCCGGGTGCCGAGATGGCGCGCCGGGTGGGTCTGGTGGCGGGGCTGGTCGGTGACCATGGCGGCGACCTCGGCCCCGGCCCGGCGCAGGGTGGCCACCGCGGAGTAGCTGACCCGTTCCGCGCCGACGATGACGGCGCGTCGGCCGACGTTCTGATGGTGCAGATGGACGGCCTGCTGCAGCTGTCCGGTGGTGAGGACACCCGCCGGCCGGGTGCCGGGCACCAGCCGGGCGCTGCGGGGGCGTTCCCGGGCGCCGGTGGCCAGGACGACGGCCGTCGCGGTGACCCGCTCCAGGCCCGTCGGGCCGGTGATGTCCACGGTCCTCGGCGCCGCCCAGCCCGTGGCCGTGACCGAGGTGCGCAGCACGGCTCCGGCGCGGATGGCGGCGGCGACGTGGTGGCGGGCGTAGTCGGGGCCGGTCATCAGCCGGCGCAGATCGCGCAGTCCGAACCCGGTGTGGTGGCAGTGGCGGGGAATGCCGCCCGCGTGCTGCTCGCGGTCGAGGACCTCGACCCGGTCCACCCCGGCGGCGGCCAGCCGCGCGGCGAGTGCGAGTCCGGCCGGTCCGGCCCCGATGACCAGCACGTCGACGGTGCGGTGGGTACGGTCGGTGGGGGTCATCGCCGGGCCTCCGTCCGGTCCTGGGCCGCGGTGGCCGCGTCGAACTGGGCGCGCACCGCAGCACCACAGAAGAATCCCTGGCAGCGCCCGCCGAGGGCGCGGGTGCGGCGCCGGAGGCCGTCGAGCGAGCCCGGTGGCACGGTGGCGGTCAGCGCGTCGCGGATCTCGCCCCGGGTGACGCGTTCGCAGTGGCAGACCACGGTGCCGTACGCGGGGTCGGCGGCGATGAGATCGGCGCGCTGGTAGGGGCGCGGGAACGCCTCGCCGATGGTGGGCATCCGTACCGGCTCGATCTCCCGCTCGGGCCCGGGGTCGAGACCGCACTCGGTGAGAAGCTCCGCCACATGTGCGGCGATGGCCATCGAGGCGGTGAGTCCGGTGGAACGGATGCCGCCCACGGCGACATACCGTCGGCCGGGGTCGGCGTGGATCTGGAAGTCGCCGTGCTCGGTGGCGGCGCGCAGCCCGGCGTAGACCGCGGTGACCTCCTCCGCCAGCAGCTCCGGCATGATCCGCGCGCCCTTCTCCCGGAGCGAGGCCAGCCCGTCCGCCGACGATCCGGTGGCGGTCTTGTCGCCGAGGTCCTCGGCGGTGGGGCCGAGCATCACATTGCCGTACACGGTCGGCGCCACCAGCACGCCCTTGCCGAGCGCGGTGGGCACCGGCAGCAGGATGTGGTCCACCAGGCCGCGGGCGAACTTGTCGAAGACGATGAGCTGGCCGCGGCGCGGGGTCACGGTGAACTCCTCGTGGCCGAGCCGCCGGTTGATCTCGTCCGAGTACAGCCCCGCGGCGTTGACCAGATGACGGGTGCGCAGCACCCCGCGCGGGGTGGCGATCTCGTGGTGGTCCTCGCCGGTGGTGATGGCCCCGGCCGGGCAGTTCAGATGCAGGGCGACGCCCGCGCGCACCGCCTGGGTGGCGTAGGCGAGCGTCGTCGTCCAGGGGCAGATGATGCTCTCCCCGGGGACTTCGAGCGCGCCGAGGGCGCCCGGTCCCAGATGGGGTTCGCGGGCGTAGACCGCCTCCGCGTCGAGGATGCTCGTCTCGTCGTAGCCGTTGCGCACGGCCTTCTCGGCGAGTGAGGGCAGTGCGGCGAGCTGTTCGGCGTCCCAGGCGACGAGGAGCGCGCCGAGCGGTTCGAGCGGGATGCCGGTCTCGGCGGCGTAGGCGGTCAGCCGCTGGTAGCCCTCGCGCACCAGGCGGGCCTCCAGGGTGCCCGGGGTGGCGTCGAAACCGGTGTGCAGGATCGCGGTGTTGGCCTTGGAGGTGCCGTTCCCGACATCGTCGGCCGCCTCGACGAGGGCGATCCGCAGCCGGTGGCGGGCCAGTTCGCGGGCGATGGCGGTGCCGACCACCCCGGCGCCGATGATGGCCACGTCGTAGACCTCGCCGGGGAGGTCACCCGTGGTCGTGACGGTCATTGTGGTCCCTTGCTCGGTGGTGCGAACGGCTCCTGGCGCGGCGGTCCTGGGCGGATGTCCTCAGCGGGGTCCTCAGTCGTGGGCGGCGGCCGTCGGCGCCTGGTCCAGCAGCGCGGCCACGGCAGAGCGGAAGCCGGCCAGGCGCTCGGCGGCCCGCTCCGCGCTGATCCGCGGTTCGTAGACGGCGGCGGGCTCCCACGCCGGGACCGCCTCCTCGACCGTCAGACCCGGGTCGAGCCCCAGCCGCGCGGCGGCGCCCACGCCCAGCGCCGTGACGTCCGGCAGCGCCGACACCTCCACCGGCCGCTGCAGCAGATCGGCCTGGGTCTGCATCAGCAGCGCCGAGCGGGTCAGTCCCCCGTCGACCCGCAGGACGGTCAGCGGCGCGCCCAGGTCGGAGGCGGCCGCCTCGGCGATCTCCACCACCTGGGCGGCGATGCCCTCGCACAGGGCGCGCACCAGATGCCCGGCGGTGGTGTCCAGGCCGAGCCCGGTCAGCGAGCCCTTGAGGTCGCCGCGCCACCACGGCGCCGCGAGTCCGGCGAGCGCCGGTACGAAGGTGACTCCCCCGGTGTCGGGCACGGTCGACCCGACCGGGTCGAGGTCCTGGGGCCCCTGGATCACCCCCAGGTCGCTGAGCCAGCGCACCGCGGAGGCGGCGGTGTACACCTGGCCATCCAGGCAGTAGCTGGTACGCCCGCCGAACCGCCAGGCCACGCAGGAGACCAGACCATGAGGGCCGCGCCGGGGCCGGTCCCCGGTCTGGGCGAGGAGGAAGGCCCCGGTGCCGTAGGTGCACTTGGCGGTGCCCGGCTCGGTCACCCGCTGCGCCAGCAGGGCGGCCTGCTGGTCGACGAGGAGCCCGGTGAGCGGGACCTCGCCGCCGAAGGCCGTGGTGGTGCCGACGGGCCCGGCGGCGTCGACGACGCGCGGCAGCCGTTCGGCGGTCAGCCCGTAGAGGTCCAGCGCCTTGGGGGACCAGGCGACACGGTCGAGGTCGAGCAGCCCGGTGCGCCCCGCGGTGGCGGCGTCGGTGACGAACGCGCCGGTGAGCCGGTGGATCAGCCAGGCGTCGCTGGTGGTGACCACGCCCTCGCCGGTCAGATGGCGCCGGATCCAAGCCATCTTGGGCGCGGCGAAGTACGGATCGAGTGGCAGCCCGGTGAGTTCGCGCAGTGTCTCGGCGTGCGGCGCGAGCTGCTCGCACACCGTCCGCGCCCGCCGGTCCTGCCAGACCAGCGCGTCGGTCAGTGGGTCGCCCGTGACGGGGTCCCAGGCCAGCACGGTCTCGCCCTGGTTGGCCAGCCCGACCGCCACGACCGGCTCCCCCGCGGCCGCGAGCGCCTGGCGTCCGGCCTCGAGGACCGAGGTGAGCAACGCGGCCGGATCGACCTCGACCAGCCCACCGGGCAGATAGCGGGGGCGCACGGAGACCTCGGCGGAGCCGATCACCCCGCGCTCGGGACACAGCACCAACGCCTTGGTGCCCGAGGTGCCTTGGTCGACGGCGAGGACCGGGCCGGTCGCGGGGTCGGCCGGGGTGCGGGGGCGACGCTCTGCAGGCAGCATGTCCGGTTCTTCGCTCGGGACTGGTGGATCGCTTCAGCTCGGGGACGGTGCGCGGAGATCTTGCCGGAAAGCCTGGTGCAGTCACGGGGCGGGCGTCAAGACGGCCGGTCCGGGCATGCCCGTGGTCCCCCGTGCCCGAGTCGCCGCGGCGGGACTATAGGATCCCTGCAACCATCCCCCAGGCCCCTCGTTCTCCGCGTCCGGTACGTCAGCTCCGTACGAAAGTCATCCGATGCCCGAGGAAGAGTTCCGCCCCGTGTACCACCCCGCGGGGTATGACGGCGGACTGCGCATCGCGCTGCAGGATCTGCGCACCGGACGCTGGATATCGATGCGCAATCTGCTCGCGGAGACTCCCACGTGGGCGCTGTGGACCCAGCGCACCCAGGTGCTGGCCACGGCCGCCGCCGGATCCAACGTGGTGGACGCGTGGCGGGCCGAGGAGCCGCAGAGCGTGGCGGCGCTGGTGATGGGCGCCCGGGTGGGGGTGGAACGCGCGGTGCGCGCACACCGCGAGGGACATCCCCGCACCCGGGAGCTGTGGCGGGAGGCGTGGCAGTCCTGCCAGCTGGCCGCGCACCACTCTCCGGCGGATCCGGTGCCGTGGGTGTGTCTGCTGGCCCTGGCCCAGCTGGACAAGGAGCAGCGGCAGGAGGAGCACCGGGTGCCCCCGCCCGGTCCGCTGCTGTTCCCCGGGCCCTGGGGGCTGCTGGCGGAGGCCGACCGGCGCGATCCGTACAACCGCGAGGCGTACCACCGGATGCTGCAGTTCGTGTACGCCCGGCGGGCCGGAGGTTCGCTGGCCGAGGCGGTCAACTTCGTGCAGTGGGTGTCCTCGGGCGCGCCCGGGGAGTCCGCGCTGCAGGTGCTGCCGCTGTATGTGCACGTCGAGCGGTACCGCGAGGAGCGGGGCTACGAGAAGGCGCTCGACCTGCACTGGGCCACCGAGGACGCCACCCGGGACGCCCAGAAGGCGCTGCACGGCTGGTTCGACCACGCCGATCTCACGACGAGTTCACTGCTGGATCTCAACCATCTCGCGCACGCCCTGTGGGGCGCGCTGCGATTCTCCGACGCGGCCCGCGTCTTCGAGGCGTTGGGGCCGTACTTCACCCCGCTCCCCTGGGCCTACCGCACCCCCAACCCCGGCGACCGCGCGGTAGCTGAAGAAATGTTTCTTCGCGCCCGGGTCCGCTCGCTGGCCGGCGCCCGTGGGCCAAGACCCGGGGTCAACGGCTGAGCCGGGGTCCTCCCCGGCGTTTCCAACCACCGCTCCCCCATCCGCCCTTCTGCCCTTCTGCCCTTCTGCCAGACCGATTTCCCCACCTGTACCACCACCCTCGCCCGCCCCAGCATTCGGGAGGTACATTCATGTCCACGGCATGGTCGAGTTCGGGTCCCGCTCCCCAACTGGACGACGAACAGCGGCTGCGTGAGCTCGGCTATCAACCCGTACTGGCCCGCCGCATGGGCGGGTTCGGCAATTTCGCCATCAGTTTCTCGGTCATCTCCATTCTCTCCGGCTGCATGACGCTGTACGGCTTCGGGCTGGACACCGGGGGCCCCGCGGTCATGATGTGGGGCTGGGCCGGAGTGGGGCTCTTCGTCCTGTGCGTCGGACTCGCCCTGGCGGAGGTGACCAGCGCCTATCCCACCTCGGGAGCGCTGTACTACATGGCCGACCGGCTGGGCGGACGGAGGTGGGGCTGGTACACCGGCTGGCTCAACCTGCTGGGGCTGCTCGGGGCCATCGCCGGAATCGACTACGGCGCCGCCCTGTTCACCGGCGCGCTCTTCAACCTCCAGTGGGGATTCGATCCCACACCGGAATCGACCATGGTCATCTTCATCTGCATTCTGCTGCTGCACGCGGCGCTGAATCTGTTCGGGGTGCGGCTGGTCAGCGTGCTCAACTCGGTCAGTGTGTGGTGGCATCTGGCCGGTGTCGCCATCATCGTCGGCGCACTGGCGATCGTGCCCTCCCACCACCAGTCGCCCGAGTTCGTCTTCACCGAATTCGTCAATGACACCGGCTGGTCGAATCCGCTGTACGTGGCCGCGATCGGACTGCTGCTCGCCCAGTACACCTTCTCCGGCTACGACGCCTCCGCGCATCTGTCCGAGGAGACCTCCAACGCCTCCGTCTTCGCCGCCCGGGGGATCGTCCGCGCCATCTGGGTGTCCTGGGTGGCCGGGTTCGTGCTGCTGGCCGGGCTCACCTTCGCCATCCAGGACTACGCCGGTGCGCAGAAGAGCGCCACCGGAGTGCCCCCGGCGCAGATCCTGATCGACGCCCTGGGGACGAGCGGTGCCACCGCGATGCTGCTCATCGTCATCGTGGCGCAGCTGTTCTGCGGTAACGCCGAGGTGGCGGCGGCCAGCCGGATGGTGTTCGCCTTCAGCCGGGACGGCGCGCTGCCCGGCTCACGGCTGTGGCAGCGGGTCAGCTCCCGCACCCAGACGCCGGTGCACGCGGTCTGGCTGTCGGTGGCGGTCGCGTGTGTGCTGGCCCTGCCGTCCCTGTACTCCGAGACGGCCTACGGCGCGGTGACCGCCATCAACGTCATCGGGATCACCCCCGCCTACGCCATCCCCATCTTCCTGCGACTGCGCGCCGGGGACCGGTTCCAGCCGGGCCCGTGGCACCTGGGCCGCTGGAGCAAACCGGTGGGCTGGATCGCGGTGGTGTGGGTGGCCGTGGTGACGGTGCTGTTCTGTCTGCCGCAGTCCAGTCCGGTGACGGCCGACTCGATGAACTACGCCTCGATCGCCCTGGCCGTGGTACTGCTGCTGGCCACGATCTGGTGGTTCGTGGCCCGCCGCTCGTACAACACGCCCTCCGCGTACGGCACGGCGCGCGAACAGGCGGAGATCGCCGAGGGCATCGTCTGAAGGTGTCTGTCCGAAACCGGGGTGCGGAGGGATTCCGCACCCCGGTGCCGCGCGATCGGACTCATCCGGAATGCCGCAGCGACGCGGCCGGGGGCCGCTCGCGGCCGGCGCCGTAGGCTAGGAAGTACGCGGGCCCCCGCTTCAGCCAGGGCGCCTTGGTGAGCACCTGGGTCAGCCGCAGCGGCCGCCCCGCGACGGCCGGTGAACGCCCCTGCAGCAGCGGCTCGATGACCCGTGCGTGGGCGATCCGCTGCAGTATCTGCGTCCCGGCGGCGGTCGGCCACCGGCGGTTCTGGATGGCGCGTACGTCGGCGAGGCCCACGGTGCCCTTCCGCAGCGGCCCGGCCAGATGGCGGGCGGCGGCGACCGCGTCCTCGACGGCGAGGTTGATGCCGATCCCGAACACGGGCGACATCGCGTGGGCCGCGTCCCCGATGCACAGCAGTCCGGGGCGGTGCCAGCGGCGGAGCCGGTCCATCCGGACGTCCAGCAGCTTGACCTCGTCCCAGGACCGCGGGCGGGGTTCGCGGTCGGCCACGCCCTGCCGTATCCATGGCGTGGCCTCGGCGAACGAGGCGAGGAACTGGTCGAGGGGCTGGGCGCGCCAGGCGTCGTCGGCCCCCTTGGGGATCAGGGCGGCGCACTGCCAGTAGTCCCCGCGGTCGATCATGGCCGTGAGATAGCGTTCGCCGGCGTTGCCCACCAGCCCCCGCGGGTCGCGCTCCTCGCGTGGCAGCCGGAACCACCAGACGTCCATCGGGCAGGGGAACTCCCGCAGCCCCAGCTCGGGCAGGACACGGGCGAGCGACCCCCGGCCGTCGCAGGCCACGGTGAGGGTGGCGCGCAGCTCTCCGGTGGAGCCGGCGACGCGGTCGCGGTAGCGCACTCCGGTGACCCGTCCGCGCTCCATGAGGAAGGAGGTCACCTCGGTGTTCATCCGCAACTGGAAGGTGGGCTCCCGCTTGGCCTCGTCCGCCAGCAGATCGAGCAGATCCCACTGGGGCACCATCGCGACGTAGTTGTACTTCCCCGGCAGCGAGCTGATGTCGCCGACCGTGAACAGATCGCCGTCCCGTCCGATGGGCAGCTGGACGGAGTGCACATGCCGCTGCGGCAGGGCCGCGAACCGCTCGGCGAGGCCCAGCTCGTCCAGGAGCCGCAGCGTGCTGGGATGGACCGTGTCGCCGCGGAAGTCGCGCAGGAAGTCCCCGTGCTTCTCCAGGACGGTGACCTCCACCCCGGCCCGGGCCAGCAGCAGCCCGAGGACCATCCCGGCGGGCCCGCCGCCCACCACACAGCATGTGGTCCGCTCCATCTCACGGCTCCCTTCGACGTCCCCGAGGCCATGGGCACCCTCTCAGGAGGGCTTACCCCGTGGCGGCACGCCACACCGGCGCCGCGGGTGCGCCCGATCACGATCGGCTTGAATCCTCCTGGGCCCGCGTCCGTATCCCCGCGTGATGGTGTGGGGCGCATAAGGAGGTCTGTATGGCAGCCGAACCCGATCCGGACCGACCAGCCGGGCGCGAGGTGCTCGAGCCGACCGCGATCTTCCGTGCGACGCCGGAGTACGACGACGACTCGGAGCGGCCGGTCGAGGGATGGATGGAGGAGCTCGACCTCTTCCGGCCGCCGGGCACCGAACTTCCGCCCGAGGCGCCGCCCATGGCGGACGCGGACACCCAGGAGATGACCGGCAGCCCGACCTCGGCCGACGCCTGGGCGGTTCAGGACGCACCGGCCGAGCCACGCCGTCCGGCCGAACCGCCCGCCCCGGCCGGGCGGCGCCACCCCAGGGCCGCCCTGCTGGTGCTGGCCGGACTCGGCGCGGGGGTCGCCCTCTCACTGGTGGTGATGGTGCCCCGGGACTCGGCGTCCGGTGCGGCCGAGGGCGGCGCGTCGGCCACGCCGACGGCGCCCGCGACCTCCGCCGCGCCCGGGACGCCGAGCGCGCCCGCCTCGCAGCCGCCGGACGACGCGCTACCGCCGCCGGGCGATCCGGGCGATGTGCTGACCCTCGGATCCACCGGCCCGGAGGTGACCGAGCTCCAGAAGCGTCTGCTGCGGATTCCGAACGTGTACCAGGACGGGCCGGTCAACGGGCAGTACGACCAGAGCCTCGCCCAGGCGGTCTCCCGGTTCCAGGTGTGGTACGGGATCCGGGGCGATGCGAACGGGGTGTACGGGTCCGCCACGCGGCAGCAGTTGGAGTCGCGCACCTGACCGTTCCGCCGTCGGCCGGGGGACCGTCGGCCCGGGTCGTCAGACGGCGCCGAAGACCTGGGTCCAGTACGTGCCCGCGCGGCTGCCGGTGGCGTGGCCGACGCCGATATGGGTGAAGTCGGGCTTCAGGATGTTGGCGCGATGGCCCGGGCTGTTCATCCAGCCGCGCACCACCTCCGCCGGGGAGCGCTGGCCGCATGCGATGTTCTCGCCGATGCCGCGGTGCGTGGCCCCGGCGGTCCGCGCCCGGTCCCAGGGCTGATGTCCTTCGGGGCCTGTGTGGGAGTAGAAATCGCGGGCCACCATGTCGTCGCTGTGCGCCTGGGCGGCGGCCGTGAGCCGGGGGTCCGGGGCGAGCGGTGCCAGCCGGGCGGCGGCACGCTCCGCGTTGGTGAGGGCGATGACCTCGGAGGCCAGGCGCAGCAGTCCGTCCGGAGTGAACGGCCGGGCCCATACCGCCGTCCAGTAGACGTCCCCGGTGGTGGGGCCGTCGGCCCGGCCGATCCCCAGGTGGACGAGGTCCGGATCGTGGAACGGGCCCCGGCGCTCATCGCCTTCGAGGCAGTAGTCCACGAACTCCCGCGGGGTGCGCGGCCCGGAGACGATGTGCTCGGCGATGGTCAGCGGGGTGTATCCGTGCGCGGCGATCCGGTGGAAGAGCGATCTGCCGTCCGGGGTCTCCAGCGCCAGCGCACCGTGGGCGGCCATGGCCCGGGCGTGCGCCTCGGCGGCAGCGGTCAGCCGTCCGTCGAGGGCCACGGGGGCGGCTCCGGCCCGTGCCCGCGCCGCGTTCACCACCTCCAGGGCATGCCGTGAGGCCCCGTCGGCGGGCGGCGCAGCGGAAGGCGCGGGCATGCCCCGGGCGGAAGGCGCGGTCCCGGCCCGAGTGGTCGGCGGGGGCATGGGCCGGGTGGTCGGGGCGGGCGGGGGCGGGGCTCCGTCGTCGGCGACGTCGACGCCGAAGTCCCGCGCCACACCGGCCAGTCCGTCGGCGTAGCCCTGGCCGATCGCCCGCACCTTCCATCCGCCGCCGCGGCGGTAGATCTCGGCGAGCAGCAGCACCGTCTCCGCCGAGGGGCGCGGCGGGGCGAACCGGGCCAGTGGCGCTCCCCGTTCGTCCAGGACGCTCAGCACGGGCGCCGGCAGCCGCCCGAGCGGGGTGCCCGGGTCGGCGGGGCTGATGACGAGGGTGACCCGGGCGGCGCCGGGCCGCAGCCCCCGGGGCCGCAGGGTGACGGTGTCGCCGTCCAGCCGGGCGCCGGGCGCGGTGGGCTGGTTGAAGAAGACGAAGTCGCCGTCACCCGCGACCTTGCCGTCCTCGCCGGTGATCAGCGCGGACAGGTCGAACGGGCCCGGCACCCGGATGGTCAGCGCGCCGTCGGGCAGCGCCCGGTTGCCGCCGGGCACCAACTCGCCCATGTCCGCTCCTCACCGCCGCGTTCATGGAGGCAACGCGTCATGAAGGCAACGGCCGGGCGCGCCCGCCGGTTCCGACGGTGTGCTCCCGGCCGTTGCGGCGGTGGGGCCGGTCCTCAGACCGGCACCGCGACGTACTTGTACTCCAGGAACTCGTCGATACCGACGCGGCCGCCCTCACGTCCGAGCCCGGACTGTTTGACGCCGCCGAAGGGGGCCGCGGGGTTGGAGACCAGACCGGTGTTGAGGCCGACCATGCCGACCTCGAGCCGCTCGCTCACCCGCAGCGAACGGCTCAGGTCCTGGGTGAACACATAGCCCACCAGGCCCCATTCGGTGCTGTTGGCGGTGGCGACGACCTCGTCCTCGTCGTCGAAGGTGAGGACGGCCGCGACCGGTCCGAAGATCTCGGTCCCCATCAGCCGGCTGGCCGGGGAGACGCCGGTGAGCACCGTGGGCGGATAGAAGCAGCCGGGGCCCTCGGGGGTGCTGCCCCCGACCAGGACCTCGGCGCCGCGTGCCACGGCGTCCGCGACCAGCTCCTCGACCTTGGTACGGCCGGCCCGGTCGATGAGCGGCCCGACGTCGACACCGGGCCGGCTGCCGGGGCCGACCTCCAGCGCGCCCATCCGGCGGGCGAGCCGGTCGGCGAACTCGGCCGCGACGGAGGAGTGGACGAAGAACCGGTTGGCCGCCGTGCACGCCTCGCCCATGTTGCGCATCTTGGCGGTCATGGCGCCCTCGACCGCGGCGTCCAGGTCGGCGTCCTCGAAGACGATGAAGGGGGCGTTGCCGCCGAGCTCCATGGAGGTGCGGACCACCGCGGGCGCGCACTGGGCGAGCAGGGTGCGGCCGACCTGGGTGGAGCCGGTGAAGGAGAGCTTGCGGACGTGCCCGCCGGTCAGCAGCGGCTCCACGACCTCGCCCGCGCGGGAGGTGGTGACCACGTTGAGCACCCCGGCCGGAAGCCCCGCCTCCGCCAGGATGCCGGCGAGCGCCAGGCTGGACAGCGGGGTCTGCGGGGCGGGCTTGAGCACCATGGTGCAGCCCGCGGCGATGGCCGGGCCGATCTTGCGGGTGCCCATGGCCAGCGGGAAGTTCCACGGCGTGACGAGCAGACAGGGGCCGACCGGGCGGCGCATCAGCAGCATGCGGTTCCTGCCGTCCGGCAGCGTGGAGAACCCGCCCTCGATGCGTACGGCCTCTTCCGAGAACCAGCGGAAGAACTCCGCGGCGTAAGCCGCCTCACCCCGCGCCTCGGCCAGCGGCTTGCCCATCTCGGCGGTCATCAGCGCGGCGAGCGCGTCGGCCCGCTCCGTGATCAGCTCATAGGCGCGGCGCAGGATCTCGCTGCGCGCGCGGGGCGCGGTGGCCGCCCACTTCTCCTGGGCGTCCTCGGCGGCGGCCAGGGCGCGCTGCCCGTCGGCGGGGGCGGCGTCGGCGACCTCGCACAGCACCTCACCGGTGGCCGGGTCGTCGACCGGCATGGTCCGACCGCCGGCCGCGTCGGACCACGATCCGGCGATGTAGAGCTGCTTGGGCACCGCCGCGAGTACCTCGGCGGCCGAGGGGTACGAGGGGGTGGGCATAGGGGCAATCTCCTTCGTGACCGCCGCCGGTCCGAGGGGTTCGGACCGGCGGGCGGATCGGGCTCCCGTTGGGCGATATGCGGTGCGCGTCAGGAGTCCGCTGTTCCGGCGCTGACGGCGGCGGACCAGGCGCGCAGGCCCTCGTCGATCGCCGCTTCGTCGACGACGAGGGCGGGGATCATCCGGACCACATGGTTCCAGGCCCCGCACAGGAGCAGCAACAGTCCCTCGTCCACGGCGGCGCGCTGCACCCGGGCCGCGGTCGCCGGGTCGGGTTCCCCGTCCTCGGTGACGAATTCGCTGGCCAGCATGAGGCCGAGGCCGCGCACATCGCCGATGGCCGGGGTCTTGGCGGCCACGTCCTCCAGGCCGCTGCGCAGCCGCGCCCCCATGGCCTCGGCGTTGGCCACCAGGTTCTCCTCGCGGACCACGTCGAGGGTGGCGGCGGCGGCCGCGCAGGCCACGGCGTTGGCACCGTAGGTGCCGCCCTGGGAGCCGGGCCATGCCTTGCTCATCAGCTCCTCGGAGGCGGCGATGCCGGACAGCGGGAAGCCGCTGGCCAGTCCCTTGGCGGTGACCAGGATGTCGGGGCGGATGCCGAAGTGGTCGTGGCCCCAGAACCGTCCGGTGCGGCCCACCCCGGTCTGCACCTCGTCCAGGATCAGCAGGAAGCCATGGCGGTCGGCCCGCTCCCGCAGGCCCTGCAGGAAGCCCTCGGTGGCGGGTACGTAGCCGCCCTCGCCGAGCACCGGTTCGACGATGATCGCGGCGGTGTCGTCGGGCGGGGAGATGGTCTGCAGGACGTAGTCCAGCTCCCGCAGGGCGAACCGGGTCGCGGTCTCCTCGTCCCAGCCGTACCGGTAGGCCGTGGGGAACGGGGTCACCACGACGCCGCTCATCAGGGGCGAGAAGCCGGAGCGGAAACGGGTTCCGGAGGTGGTCATGGAGGCGGCGGCCACGGTGCGGCCGTGGAATCCGCCGTGGCAGACCAGAACGTTGGGCCGGCCGGTGGCCTGGCGGGCGAGGCGCAGGGCCGACTCGACGGCCTCGCTGCCGGAGTTGGAGAAGAACAGACTGTCGAGGCCCGTGGGGAGCACCTCGCCGAGCTTCTCGACCAGCCGCCGCAGCGGTGGGTGCATGACGGTCGTGTACTGGCCGTGGATGAGCGTGCCCACCTGCTCCTGCGCGGCGGCGACGACCCGCGGATGGCAGTGTCCGGTGCTGGTGACGCCGATGCCCGCGGTGAAGTCGAGGTATCGCCGCCCGTCCTCGCCGTCGATGTAGGCGCCCTCTCCTCGGACGGCGACCACCGGAGTGGCTTGACGGAGCTGCGGCGACAGATTGGTCATGTTCTCTCCCACACGCACAGGTCGGCGATGCGCTCGGACACTTCGAGGGTGAGGGGCCGAACCCGGTCAGGACAATGATCACTGTGTCGCGGGGTGGTGATCGGTATGGACGATCTGTCAACGACCTCCCACACGGCTCTTGTCAAGATGCCGGGCGGGGTGATGGTTGCGCTCGGCGCGGGGGCTTGCCAGAGTGAGCGGCATGAACGGCTCCGGCGGCACCGCGTACGACGCCGCCGGACGGCCGCCGTCCCGCCCCGCCGGGCCCCCGCGGGTCCCGGGGCGCTCCCCCCTCAGCCTCGCCGACGTGCTGCGGCTTCCGGTGCTGGCCGCCGGGGTGCCGGAGGTGGTGTCCGGCCATGGGCAGCTGTCCCGGCCGGTCCGCTGGGTACATGTCACCGAACTGCTCGACCCGGCGTCCTTCCTCAAGGGCGGGGAGCTGGTGCTGACCACCGGGATGCCGCTGCCCGAGGACCCGGCGCTGGTCCGCCGGTATGTCGACGAGCTCGCGGACATCGGCGCCGCCGGGCTGGTCATCGAGCTGGTGCGGCGCTACCACCGGCCGCCGTCGGAGCTGGTGCGGGCCTGTCTGGCGCGGGACTTCCCGCTCGTCCTGCTCTCCCGGACCGTGAACTTCGTGGAGGTCACCCAGGTCCTCCACTCCCTGATCGTCGGCAGTCAGGTGGAGAGCCTGCGCCGGGCCCAGGACGTCCATGACACCTTCACCGCGCTGACCCTGCGGGGCGCCGGGCCCGAGGAGGTGGTGGACATGGCGGCCGAGATGAGCGGGCATCCCGTGGTGCTGGAGAACCTGGTGCACCAGGCCGTGATCTGCGGTTCGCCGGGGCGCGGCGTGGAGGGGGCGCTGACCGGCTGGGAGCGGCGCTCGCGCGCCACGCCCTCGCCCGACCGGACCGGGCTGAGCGGTCCGGAGGACTGGCTGGTGACCGCGGTGGAGTACCGGGGCGAGCGGTGGGGGCGGCTGCTGATGCTCCCGGACGGGGCCGGGCACTCGGCGGTCGGTCCCGAGGACGCGATGGTCCTGGAGCGCACCGCCACGGCCCTGACCATCGCCCGGCTCACCCATCACACCCGCTGGGAGCGGCGGGCCCAGCGCACGCTGCTGCTGGACCTGGTGGAGCAGCGCTGCCGTTCGATGGGGGAGGCCCGGGCCAGGGCCGAGGCGCTGGGCGTGCCGGTCGCGGGCCGCCGGCTGATGGTGGCACTGGTCAGCCCCGGCCCCGGCGCCGGGGAGACGACCGAGCTGGAGGACCGGCTGACGGACGAGCTGGGGGCGGCCGGGGCCGCCGTGCTGGTCGGCGCGGTGCCCGGTGACCACATAGGGGTTCTGCTGGCCCTGCCCGCCGCCACGCCCTGGCGGCCGCTGGTGGAGCGGCTGAGCCGGTCGGTGCGGGAGTCCCGTCCGGAGGCCGTGATCAGCGTCGGCTCGGAGGTGTCGGAGCTGTCACAGACCGCCCGGTCGTTCCAGCAGGCGGCGCGGGTCGCGGACGCCGCCGTTCCGGGGACGCCGGACAAGGCGTTCCACGAGCTGTCCGACATCGGGCTGCGGCAGTTGCTGTACGCGCTGCGCGGCGATGTGCGGCTCCAGGAGTTCGTGGAGCGGCAGTTGGGACGGCTGGTGGACTACGACGAGCGGCACGGCACCGATCTGCTGCCGGTGCTGCACACCTTTCTGGACGCGGCGGGCAACAAGACGGTGGCCGCCAAGCGCGCGAACCTGTCCCGCCAGGCGTTCTACCAGCGGCTGCACTCGATAGAGCGGGTGCTCGGCTGCGATCTGGAGTCGGGTGAGCAGCGCACCCAACTCCATGTGGCGCTCACCGCCTTCCGTCTGCTGCGGCTGTCCCGGGGCCCGGCCCCGTCCTGACATGGCGACGCGCCGCGGCCGGCCCGGATCCGGGCCGGCCGCGGCGCGTCTGTCGGCACCCGCGGGGCGCGCGTCATTTGACGAAGTCGTCGACGACCTTTGGCGGCCAGCAGCCGACGTTGAGGACGCCGATGGAGTAGGCGCGGGAGACGAGGGCGGCCCGGTTGGGCACCCGCAGCTTCCGCAGCAGCCGTGTCACGTGGTACTCGACACCCTGCCGGCTGAGGTAGAGCCGGGAGGCCAGGGGGATCGTGGAGAGCCCGGCAGCGATGCCCTCCAGAATGCGCGCCTCGGTCTCGGTGAGGAGCTTCTTACGGTCGGTGACCATGTCCACCTCCTCGCCACCCGCCGTGGGCCGCAGGACCACCAGGATCGAGGCCACATGGGCGGAGCCCTCGCGCACGGCGACCGCCGTGAGCCCGCTGGTGAAGGCGGCCCCCTCGGCCCCGATGGCCACCACATGGGTGGTGAACCGGTGACGGGAGCCGTCGAGGAGCCGGGTGAACTGCCGCTTCACCGCCTGCCGCACACTGGGGTGCAGAAGGTCACAGAAGTCACGGCCGCAAACGTCCGTGGAGGCGTCGTCGAACTGCCGGAAGAACTCCCGGTTCGCCTGCTGGACGGTGAGCGACGGGTCAAGACAGACGACACAGGCCCCTGGCTGGTCGAACTGGCGCAATAGATCCGTGTACTCGGTCTGCTCGTGTCCAAGCTCGTGGGGGGTTGGCCGAGCCGAATCGGTCAGTAAAGGCAATGCCAAGGGACTGCCATCCCTTCCTAATTCTCAGAATTCGGAACCGAATACCGAATATTCAATTCCAAATGTTCATTTCAGAATTGAGACTAGGGATCTACGAGTACGGAAGTCAACGTCAACAGGGGTGTCGCCGCCCAATCCCGTGGTGGGGTGGTCCGAAGGTTCGGTCCGCACCCCACCGCTTCGGTGGGCCGGTACGGTCGGTTCACGAATCCTCGTCAAACACCCGCCAATTATCGCCGTTAACGCTACGTTCACGAATCCATGCGAGGCAGCAGCTCGATGAGCTCGCGGCGTCCGGAGACGCCCAGTTTGCGATAGGAACTCGTCAGATGCTTCTCGATGGCGCGGGAGCTCACCCCCAGCTCGGCGGCGACCTCCTGGTTGGTGAGGCCGCGTCCCACAAGGGAGGCCACGGTGCGCTCGGTTCGGGTGAGGGCCGCCTCCGGCGGGGCGGCCGACGCACCGCTGCCGTCCGCGGCGCGGATCCGCTCGACCAGCCATGGGACCCCGCACGCCGCGGCCAGGCCACCGGCCTCCTGGAGCACCGCCGTCGCCTCGCCGCCCGGTCTCAGCTGCCGGCCCAGCGACAGGAGCGTGCGGGCGAGTTCCAGTTCATCGGCCGAGGCGCGCAGCACATCGACCGATTCACGCAGCAGCCGCACCCCCTGGTCACCGCCGAGCAGCCGGGCCTTCACCCGCAGCGCGCGGCCCAGCGCCACCGGGGCGCCCCACTCCTTCGTCCGCAGCAGCTCCTCCTCGGCCAGCGCCCCGGCCGCGCCGGGGTCGCCGACGCGCCGGTGAAGCTCGGCCGCCCAGGGCCGCCAGGCGAAGAGCACGGGGTTGCGCCAGCCCGATGCCTCCAGCTGTCGGCCGCAGGCCAGGAGGGTTTCCAGGGCGCTGGTCCAGCGTCCGTTCCCGGCGTCCTGCGCCGCCTTGGCGAACTGCAGCGTCGCGGTCAGGGCCAGGCTCGAGGAGCGCCGCCGCCCGGGGCCGTCCAGAATCCGCTCGATCAGTACGGGGTCCTGAAGGTCCAGGGCGACGCGGGTGAGGGCGAGGGTGGAGACGACCCCGGCCTCCTGCCAGTGCACCTCGGCCAGCCGCACGGCCCGCTCGGCGTACTCACGCGCCTGGGAGACGCGCCCCCGGGCGCTGAGCACCATCGCCTGCTGGACGTTGACGAGCGCGTCGGCGACCGTGCCGCCCTGCCGCCGCGTCTGCTGTTCCATCGCGAGCCAGGAGCTGATCCCCCGTACCGAATCGGCGGCGACCAGCCCGATCACCACCAGCGGCAGCGGGGTGTGGACCTGTTCGGAGGTGGCGGGTTCACGCTCCAGGATGCGGTTCGCCAGCCGGGAGACCTCGGCCGCGGGCCATCGGGCGGTGAGCACCGCCGAGTTGAGCAGCACCGCCGTCAGCTCCCGCTCGGCCGCGGTGATCAGCGCCGGATCCTCCCCCAGCGCGGACAGCCGCTCCACCGCGGCGGCCAGCTCCGCCGGATCCTCGTGTCCGGCGTGTCGCAGCCGCGCCTCGAGCCGCAGCGCCACATCTCGCGCCGTGCCCTCCAGCGAGGTCGCGGGCCCCAGGTCCTCGGCGACCTGGTGCAGCAGATCGATGGCCGACGGGGGACCCAGGCCCACGATGGTCGGCGAGATCCGCAGGGCCGCGGCGGCCCGGAGCCTGGGCGTGGTCAGCAGGGGTATCGCCTGGGAGATATGGCGTTCGCAGGCGGCCGGGTCGAAGCCGCGCTCCGCGGTGGCCAGATCGATCAGCAGCCGGGCCCGGCCCTCCCCCGCCAGCGAGCCGTCCAGAAGGGCGCGGCGCAGATAGCGGGCGGCGGTACGCGGCGCTCCGCGGCGCAGCGCGGTGTCCGCCGCGGCCCGCAGCACCTCCACCGCCCAGGGATGGCTCGAGCTGGTGACGGCCATGAGCTGGGCGGCGACCAGTTCGGCGGGGCGTCCGTCGTGGTACAGCAGGGCCGCCGCGGCGTCGTGCAGCCGCTCCCGTTCCGCCACGGTCATCGAGGACTCGACCGCGTCCTGCACCACCCGGTGGAGGAAGCGCGGCTCCTGCTCGGCGGCGAGCAGCCCCACCTCGTGGAGGTCGCGCAGCGTGGCCAGGAAGCCGATCGGGTCCAGCCCGGCCAGCCGGGCCAGCAGGTCCGGTTCCGCCTGGCCGCCGAGGACCGCGATGGCCGCGGCCAGGTCCCGCGCCGGCCGCGGCTGGACGCGCAGGGAGCCGGCCAGCCGCTCGCGCAGCAGGGCGGGGCGCAGCGAGCGGACCGCCTCGACCTGCTCGGCGGTGGGCCGCAGGCCGCCCATGGCCAGGTCCGCCAGCACCGACTTCAGGAACAGCGGGTTGCCCGCGGAGGTCTCATGGCAGGCGCGGGCGAACTCCTCGTCCCCCGGCACGCCGAACTGCTCGTGGATCACTTCCTTGGTGGCGCCCAGCGACAGCGGCGCGGGGCGCAGCTCCCGCCGCGCCGCGTCGACGAGCTCCCGCAGCAGAGGGTCCCCGGGGCGCCGGTAGCCGTCCCGCAGCGCGCAGACGACCACGGCGCGCAGCCCGTGCAACCGCTTGACGAGGAAGGCGAGCCAGCGCAGCGACGGGGCGTCGACCCACTGCAGGTCGTCCACCAGGATGAGCAGCGGGCTGTCGGCGCTGACCGCAGCCACCGCCGAGCGCAGGCCGTACAGCGCCTCCTCGGGCATCGTTCGAGTTCCGCCGTCGTCGAGCAGCGGGGCGTCGTCGGAGAAGACCGTCCGGTAGAGGTCGCCCTCTCCCCCCAGCCGGCACTCGTGGAGTTCCTCCGGGACACCGGTCAGCAGGCTGTCGAAGAGCTGGCGGACCACGCCGAGGGCGAAGTCCTGCTCCACCGGCGCGGCGTTGGCGCGCAGGACGTGGATCTCCTCGCCCTCGGCGAGCATCGGCAGCTGCTGCAGCAGCGCGGTCCGGCCGATGCCCATGGGGCCGGTGAGTAACACCAGCGACGAGTCGCCCGCCGCCCCGGCCCGCAGGGCCTCCGCGACCTGGGCCAGTTCGGCCTCCCGTTCAAGCAACATCCGTTCCGCCTCCCTCTGCCGCCCGCAGCAACGCGATCAGCTCTGCTCGGCCGCTGATCCCCAGCTTCCGGTACGCGCCGCTGAGCCTCAGCTCCACGGTGCGTCTGGTGACAGAGAGGGTTTCCGCTATCTCCCGGTTGCCATGACCGAGTCCGACAAGGGCCGCGGTGCGCTGTTCGGGTTCGGTCAGGCTCGCCCACGCCGGATGCGGGACGCGTCCGCGAACGGCGGACGGCCCGGCCCGCTCGGACAGCGCGCGCACCCGTTCGACCAGCCGGCTGGAGGACCGGTGGGCGATGGCGAAGGTGAACAGCTCGGCCACCAGGGGGGCCGCGGCCCGCGGGTTCCCGGCGTCGAGCTCGGCCGTGGCCAGCTCCATCAGGGACCCCGCGTAGGCGAGCCGGGCCGGGGTGTCGCGCAGGGTGGCCACCGCCTCGCGGAGACGGTCGACCTGCCCCTCGCGGGCCAGCCGTCCGGCGCCCAGCTGAGCCCAGCCGATCGTGTTGGGGGCGCCCCACAGCCGGGCCAGCGCGAGCTCCTCATCGGTGAGCCGCCGTGCCTCCTCGTGGTCGCCGAGGGCGTCGTGGACCCGGGCGGCCATCGAACGCCAAGGCATCAGGGCGGGGTTGATCCGTCCGCGGCCCAGCTCCCACCTGCCGGTGGAGCGGAACAGCTCCAGCGCCTCGGGCAGCCGGTCGTCCTTGACGGCCACCAGCGCCCTGGCGAAGAGCAGATAGCCCCAGGAGCCGCCCTCCCGCGACTCGGCGGGCGCGGACGCGCCCGCGAGCGCACTGGCCTGGCCGACATCGCCGTTCTCCAGGGCGATGAGGATCCGGATGGCCATCAGATACGGGACGGTGTAGCGATGCCAGAGGGAGCGCGGCAGTGACCGCTCCGCGGCGGCCACGTCCCGTTCGGCCATGTCGAGCCGGCCGCGCCGCAGGTTCAGCTCGCCGCGCACGGCCATGGCCTGTGCGGCGGCCGCGCGGGCGTGCCGCCTGCGCAGATCGGTGTTGAGCACGTCCAGCCGGACCTCGGCCTCGTCCAGGTCGTCGGTCAGCAGCAGGGTGCGGGCGGCGGTGAGCCGGGGCAGGATCAGGGCCCCCGCGGCGCCGTCCACGGTGAAGACCCGCTGGGCCAGCGCCCGGGCGGTGGGCAGGTCCTCGCCGCGCAGGGCCAGTCGCCAGGCGAGCGCCGCGGCCTGCACCGGGCAGGTGGGGTCGGCGGGCAGCGGGGGGATGCCGTCCGGGACCAGATCGGTGTCCTCCTGCCCGACGGACTCGGTGAGCCAGAACAGCCCGGCCAGGGCCCCTCGTTCCTCGCCGTCGGTGAAGGGCAGTACGTCGGCGATCGCGCGGCGCAGGGCCTTGTCGTCGCCGCGGGAGAGCCCCAGGTCGGCGGCGCGTACCCGGATCCGGCCGGGCCCGCCGTCGCCGGTGCGGATGATCTCCGCCAGCCGGCGGCCCGCGGCCTCGGGGACGGCCAGCACTTCGACGGCGGCCAGTTCCAGGCCCAACTGGGCGCGCGGCGCCGGGTCCAGCGGTTCCTCCAGCGCCCGCGACAGGCAGGCGATCGCCTGGGCGGTCCGGCCCCCGCGCAGTGCGGCGGCGCAGGTACGGCGCAGTACGGGGATCACCCAGGGCTCGTCGACCGGGCGGGCGGCGAGCAGCAGCCGGGCGATGTCCTCGTCGGGTACGGCCGCCCGGTAGGCCAACTCGGCGGCGCGGGCGTGCAGTTCGGCCCGCTCGTCGCCGGGCATCTCGGCGAGGATCCAGCTCCGCGCCTCGGGCCGGCTCAGCCGGAGCCCGGTCTCGGTGGCGGTGGCGAGCCCGCTTTCCTGGAGTGCCTCGGGCAGTCCGGGCTCGCTCGCGGCGCGGGGATCCGCGAGCGCGTACAGCAGGGACAGATCCAGCAGATCGCCGCAGACGGCGAGGGCGCGGACGACGGCGACGGCCGTGTCGGACAGCGCTCCGAGTGCGCGGACGGCGAGTTCACCGCTGACGGCCTCGGCGATCGTGGACAGTTCCGGCACCCGCCCGGCCACCGGTGCGTATCCGCGTCTGATGAAGCGCCTCAGCGCCTCGGACAGCACCTCGGGGTTGCCCGCGCTGGCCTCCAGGGCGGCCGAGGTGAAGGCGGGCTCGCCGGGGCGGTCGCAGATCAGCGCGACCGTGGCGGCCACATCGCGCGGAGCGAGCGGGGCCAGCTCGACTTCGAGGGTGATCACCTGCTGCGGCGCGGTGGAAAGGGGGCAGGCGCCCGGGCGGAGCCGGCCGGTGCCGCTCACCAGCAGGGCGATCCGGGCGTCGGGCAGGCGCCGGATGAGCGCCCCGAACCAGCGCTGCGAGGCCGGGTCCAGCCATTCCACATCATCGACCACCAGCAGCGTGGGCTGTCCACGCGCGGTTCGTAGCAACTCGGTCAGGCCCGGTAAGCGGCTCTCGGGTCCCCGTCCGGTCAGGGCCTTCAGCGAGCCGTCGGTGAGTCCGTCCATCGGGGTCAGCAACTGTGCCACCACGCCGTAGCGCACCTCGCGCTCGCCCGGCGTCGCCTGGGCGCGCAGAACGCGATAGCCCTGGTCCTCGGCCAGCCGGGCGGCGAGGTTCAGCAGACGGCTCTGTCCGTAGCCGGGTCTGCCGATCAGCGTCACCACCGAGGAACGGCCCCTGCCGAGATCGGCGACGGTCTGGGCAAGCATGGCCTGCTCTCGTTCACGGCCGGGGAACGGGAGCCCGTTGAGCTGCATGGTGTGACTATATGCCTGGGGCGGGGGGCGGACATGGCACCCGGCCCCGCCTGCCCGTCAGCGTCGGCCGCGGGAGGCGAAGACCCACGCCGGTGCCTGTGGGTCGGGAAGGCTCGGGGTGTTCAGCACCGAGGCCAGCTCACCGCGCTGACCGACACTCAGCTTCCGGTAGACGCTGGTGAGATGGGTCTCGACGGTGCGTACGGTGACGAACAGCGACTCGGCGATCTCACGGTTGCCCGCCCCGAGCGAGGCCATTTGGGCCACTTTGCGCTCGGTGCCGGTGAGCAGATCGACCGGTGAGGCGGTGATCTCACGCATCCGGCCGCCCGCGGCGACCAGCCGGTTACGGGCGTCCTTGGCGAGCGCGAGCGCGCCGCAGCCCTGGGCGAGGTCGACGGCCGAGCGCAGCCGCTCCCGGGCGTCGCGCGGCCGCCCGATGTCCAACAGCGCCCCGCCGAGCAGGAACTCGGCCCGGGCGTGCTCGGCGCGGGCGGGCGACCCGGAGAGGTGCTCGACCGCCTCGGTGAGATGCGCGATGCCCTCCTCGCCGGGGGTGGTCACCCCGCGGGCGAGGGCGGCGAGCCCGAAGGCGCGCGGGGTGCTCCAGCGGCGGGCCAGCTCGGCGCCGTGCTCGACCAGGTCCCGCGCCTCGTCCGCCCGCTTCTCCGCCGCGAGCACACAGGCCGCCTCGGTCCACCAGGGCACGAACGCCGGGTTGGCGAAACCGGAATCCTCCAGCGAGGCGCCGCAGTCGAGCAGCAGCCGCAGCGCGGTGGCGCCGTCGCCGAGCGCCCAGCGGGCCCGGGCCCGGGCCATGAGATACCAGTGGTACTCCATGACGAACCCGTCCAGGTTCGGCCGGGTGACGGCGGCCAGCAGCTCCTCGGCCCGCTCCGGTTCGCCCCGGTCGATCAGGATCGTCGCCAGCGCGGTCTGGGGCATGGTCACATTGCCGCTCCAGCGCTCCTCGCCGATGATCTCGACGGCGGTCTGGGCGTCGGCGAGCGCGTCGGGGATCGCGCCGAAGCCGTGCAGCAGCATGGCGCGGTAGGACAGGGTGATCACATACGACCACACCGCGGCGTTGTCCTGGCCCTGGCGCAGCGCGTGGTCCAGCGCCTCCATCGCCCCCTCGACCTCGTCGGCCAGGCCCAGGGTGAACGCGGAGAAGAGCAGCGACCAGTTGTCGAGCCGGTCCGAGGAGCTCAGCGCGCGGTGGGCCTGTTCCACGGTCCGCCGCACCGAGCGGCCCTCCATCGCGGACAGGACCGTCATCATGGCGAGCATCTGCCGCTGGGCGGGGGTGTCCCCGGAGGGTTCGGGAATCCGCGCGAAGCGCTCCCGGACCGTATGGATCGTGGCCTTCTCGTCGGATCCGCTGATCAGCAGCGCCGATTGGACGAGGGTGCGCAGCTCACGGTCGCGCGGATCGGGGTCGGGCCCCAGCTCGGCCTCGAGCTCGTCGAGCACCTCGCTGAGCACCCGGACGGCGGTCGGTGACTGCTGGACGGTGAGGCAGGTGAGGCCGAACTGCACGGCGACGGGCGCCTTGGTCCGGACGTCGGTGGCCAGGGTGAGCGCGCGCCTGAGCAGGCGGATGGCCTCGGCGGGATTGATCTCCGCGAGCGCCTTGGCGAGCGGGACATGGGCCGACAGGCTGTCCGGCTCCGCCTCCAGGACGCGGTAGAGATAGCGGGCGGCGGCCTCCGGGGCGCCTCGGTGCTCGGCCTGGACGGCGGCCTCCCGCAGCACCCAGCCCATCCACGGCTGGGGGGTGCCGGGCACCAGCAGCACCTGGTTGGCGACCTCCTCGGCGGGCCGTCCGGCATCGCTCAGCAGCAGTGCCGCCCGGGCGCGCAGCTCGGCCAGCGGCCCCTCCCCGGCGGCTTCCAGAACCGCGGAGCGCACCACGTCATGGGCCAGGTCCGCCCGGTCCGGCGCCATCACCTCGGCCCCGCGCAGCAGCTCCACGGCTTCCGCGACACGGGCCGCGGGCACCCCGGCCAGCGCGCCGACGTGCTCCACGTCCTCCTCGCCGAGCACCGCGATGGCGGTGGCCACCTCCCGGACCCAGGCGGGCCGGGCCTCGAAGAGGGCGCGCACGGAGAGGGCGACCACGTACTGCCCGACCTCGGCGATCTCGCGCAGGCCGGTCTCGTCGGGTGAGACGCCCTTGGCCCGCAGCTCGCGCAACAGCCGGGTGACGGTCAGCGGATTGCCGCCGCAGACGGCGGCGGCGCGCCCGGCGAAGGAGTGCGCGACGGGGACCGCGAAGACCTGGCGGGCCATTTCGGCCACTTCGGTGTCGGTCAGCGGGTCAAGGCGGATCACCGAGGAGCGGGGCTGGGCGAGGACGTCCGCCAGGGTCGCGGGGGCGACCGGCTCCTCCTCGGTGCGCTGGGCGAGCACCACCAGCAGCGGCAGCTCGTCGGCCCGGCGCAGCAGGAAGTCGATCCAGCGCAGGGACCGCTCGTCGCACCAGTGCACATCGTCCAGGACCAGCACGAGCGGGCCCTGGGTCATCAGGTTGGCCGCAAGCCAGTACAGGCCGTGCAGCACCGGGTAGACGGAGGCCGCCGTGGGCGGTCCCTCCTCGCCCGGGTGGGGGCTGAGCGCGGGAAGAGCGCGGCGGGCGCTGCCGCGCAGCAGCGGGGAGTCCTGGGCGTCCTCGGCCGAGAGCCCGAGTCCCCCGAAGAGGGCACGCACTCCGCTGTAGCCGGCGCCGGCCACCACCTGACCGCAGGTGCCGTGCAGAACGGTCATCTTCCGGCAGACGTCGCTGTCGAGGAAGGCGCGCAGCAGGCTGGTCTTGCCGATTCCGGCCGGGCCCGACAGGACCACCAGACCGGAACGGCCGTTGTGGGCGGCCTCCGCGTGGGCGGTCAGCGCCGCGAGTTCGGCAGCGCGCCCGACAAGCGCGCCGGGTAAACCGGAATCGATTTTCCGGTCCACCACGCAGCCTCCTAGAGCCACAAAACGCGAACAATCTTCCGGAAAAGTTTGCTAATGCCGCGATCAGGAGGCTACACGACCGCTGTGACGACGATCAATATCGATTCAGTGGAGCCCGGAGACGGAAGGCGTGGTGAGGGCGATCACCATTCCGCCCCCGGGCCCTTCGGTATCACTGTGTGGGTACGAGGCATGAAGTCGTCTATGGCATCTCCTTTCGTCGGCTCACGTTCACGGGGTCATGTGCGCTTCTTCCAGGGCGGCTTCCAGGGCGACGGCAGGCGGGTGGAGCTCGAACCAGACGACCTTGCCCGCCGCCGTGCAGGTGGAGCCCCAGCAGCGGGAGAGCAGGTCCAGCAGATGGAGTCCGCGGCCGCCTTCGTCATCGCCGCATGTGCGGCGCACCCGGAGCTCCCCGGGGTGCTCGTCCGCCACCTCGCACCGGAAAGCGCGGTCGACGGAGCACAAGGAGAGCGTCAGGCGGATCGGTCCGCCCGCGTGCCGCAGGGCATTGGTCACCAGCTCGCTGACGAGCAGCTCGGCGTCGTCGGAGAAGTCGTGCAGCCCCCATACCCCGAGCTGGGCGATGGCCAGCCGCCGGGCCCTGGGCACCGACGAGGGCTCGGAGGGCAGCAGCCATGACGTCCCGCCACGGGTGGCGGGAGGCCGGGCGGCCTCGGGCCGGCGCTCGGTGCTCACCGGGGCGCCACGCGAGATGGTGGGAGTGGTCGCGTTCATGTCGACTGGTCGGGGCTGGTCCGGGGGGCGGGGATGGCACGCCCGTCGGGAAGGAGTTCACCCGCGTCCGCGAAGATCACCACTCCGTTGCAGAGCAGGCTCCACCCCTGCTCGGGGTGGGTGGCCACCAGACGCGCCGAATCATGATCCGATGCGTCGGCCGACGGACAGGGAGGTTGATGGAGGCACATGGTCCGAACCTTCGATCTTCCGCCATGGGCTGGCGGAACTCGTATCCGAGGTCACCATGGTGGGTCGGCGCGGCGGTGCGCGACGAGGGGAGATCTCCCCGCATCGGTACCCGAACCCGCCTCCGGCCCCCCGGGGAGGTCACGGGCGGCCGACCCCCGCTCACCCTCGGTGAAACACCGCCCCGGCAGGCAGACCGCCCGCCCGAAGTGCGTGCGGTGGCTCGCGGCCGGGGCATAGCCTGGAAACAGGGCCTCGGGTCCGTCGGGCGTCTGCCCGTCCACCCGAGCCCGGTGCGAGGCATCGATGGGTGCGGTGGCGACGAGCACCCCGACCGGACGGCAGACAGTCAGGCTGCCGGCCGAGGTGACGAGTTTTGTGGGACGTCGGCATGAGGCGGCCGAGGTCAAGGAGATGCTGTCCGCGTCCCGCCTGGTCACCCTCACCGGCGTCGGCGGAGTGGGCAAGACCCGGCTGGCGCTGCGGGTGGCGGACGAGGCGCGCCGGGCCTTCCCCGACGGCGTCTGGCTGGCCGAACTCGCCGAGCTGGACAACCCCGCGATGCTCGCCCAGGGCGTCACCGAAGCACTGGAGATACGGGACCACTCCCCCCGCCCGGCGCTTGACGTCCTCGTCGACCATCTGCGGGACCGGCAGGCACTGATCGTCCTCGACAACTGCGAACACCTCCTGGAGGAGTGCGCCCGGCTCGCCGACCGGCTGCTGCGCGCGGCGCCCCGGCTGCGGCTGCTGGCCACCAGCCGTCAGGCGCTGGGCACGGCCGGTGAGCAGAGCCTGGCCGTCCCCACCCTCGGGCTGCCGGACCTCGAAGGTCCACGGCCCACCCTCGCCACCCTCGCGCGGTGCGACGCGATACGGCTGTTCACCGAGCGGGCGGCGGCCATCGTGCCCGGATTCCAGCTCACCGAGGACAACCGCGACGCCATCGAGCTGATCTGCCGCCGGCTCGACGGCATCCCGCTGGGCATCGAGATCGCGGTCGTACGGCTGCGCGCCCTGTCCGTCCAGCAGCTGCTGGACCGGCTCGACGACCGGTTCCGGCTGCTGACCACCGGCTCCCGGACGGTCCTCCCCCGCCATCAGACGCTGCGGGCGCTGATCGACTGGAGCTATGAGCTGTGCACCGAGCGGGAGCGGCTGCTGTGGGCCCGGGTCTCGGTGTTCGCCGGAAGCCTGGACCTGGACGCGGCCGAGGCGGTCTGCTCGGGCGAGGGCATCGACCGCGAGGAGATCCTGGACCTGGTGACCGAGCTGGTGGACAAGTCGGTGCTGCTCAGAGAGGAGCACCGGACGACGGTGCGCTACCGGATGCTGGACACACTGCGCGGTTACGGCCGTGAGCGGCTGGCCGCCGCCGGGGAGGAGGCCGTACGGCTGGAGCGCCATCGCGACTACTACCGCGGGCTCGCCGCGGACGCGCGGGCGGCGCTCTTCGGACCGGCCCAGGTGCAGTGGTTCGCCCGGCTCCAGCTGGAGCACGCCAATCTGCGCACCGCGCTGGAGGGCTGCCTGGCCGAGCCAGGGCAGACCGGCCGCGGTCTGGAGATGGCGGCCGATCTGCTCTACCACTGGATCACCAGCTACTACCTCGGCGAGGGCCGCCGCTGGCTGGACCGGGCCCTGGCGCTGTGCACCGAACCGACCGGGGCACGGGCGCGGGCCCTGTGGACCGACAGCTGGCTGGCCGTCATCCAGTCGGACACCGATGCCGCCGCGGCCATGCTCGAGGAGAGCCGGTCCATCGGGACCCGGCTGGGCCTGGACCCGGTGCTCGCCTACACCGCGCTCTACTCCGGCATGGTCGCCATGTACCGGGGCGAGACCCGATCCGCGATCGCGCTCTACGAGGAGGCCGTGACCCGCCATCGCGCGACCGGCGATCCGGTGGGGCTGGCCCTGGCGCTCATCCGGCTCTCGCTCGCCCACTCCTTCATCGGCGACTCACCACGCGCGATCGCCCTGGGCGAGGAGTCGCTGGCGGTGTGCGACGCGTACGGGGAGGGCTGGCACCGGGCCTACACGATGATGGCGCTCGGCATGGACGTCTGGCGCCAGGGCGACACCGCCCGGGCGGCCGCCCTGGAGAAGGACAGCCTCACGTTCAACCGCTCGCTGGACGATCCGCTGGGTGTCGCGGTCAATCTGGAGGTGCTGGCCTGGATCGCGGCCACCGACCGGGACCATACGCGGGCGGCCGGGCTGCTCGGCGCCCTGCGGACCATCTGGCACGCCATCGGCGCCCCGCACTCCGGCTACGGGCATCTCGTCCACTACCACGAGGAGTGCGAAGCCACGGTGCGGCGGGCCCTGGGCAAAGCGGCCTTCAACGCGGCGTTCAAACGGGGCGCCCGGCTGTCCTACGCCGAGGCGCTGGTGTACGCGCTCGAGGACGAACTGCCCAGCGAGGAGACGGCGGTGGGCGGGCGGCCGTCGCCGCTGACGCCCCGGGAGTCCGAAATCGCGCGACTGGTCGCGCAGGGGCTCAGCAACAAGGAGATCGCCTCGTCCCTGGTCATCGCCCAGCGCACGGCCGAGGGCCATATTGAGCACATTTTGAGCAAGCTGGGTTTCACCTCGCGTGCGCAGGTGGCGGTCTGGGTAGCGGAACAGCACCGCACCGCGGAGGCCGATGGCGAACACCCGCCGGAGGATACGGTCTGAGCCATACCGGCATTCTCAAGGGGCAAGAGGCGGAATTCTATTCGATACGGGCGCACATGTCCCCGAAGTTTTCACAAGCCCCACGAAAATCCTCGCCCGGCCCGGCTTCGAGGGATCATGCGTCAGGCTCGAGGGACGAGCCGCAACGGCCGTGTCAGCGCGTCGACGCGACCCATGCGACCGAGGAGGTCCCGCCGTGACTGTTGCCGCAGTCGGCAATACCGGTGATGCCATGGAACTTTTCCGTGGCACCGCCCACAGCCCGTCGTTCTTCGCGCTCAACCGCGCCGGGGTCACGGGTGGCGGACAGGAGCTCGTGGACTTCTGCATCCCCTGCAATCCCTACTTCCCCACCCCCGCCATGTTCGCCGTGATGGCGGTCAGGCTGCGGGACATCCTCACCTACTACCCGAGCTCCGCCGAGACCATCACCGCCGAACTGGCCGATGTGCTCGGGCTGCAGCCGCAGACCATGGCGATGGGCAATGGCTCGACCGAGCTCATCACGTGGATCGACCACCTGCTGGTGAAGGAAAGCCTGGCGGTGCCGATTCCCACCTTCGGCCGCTGGACCGACCAGCCGATGGAGACCGGCAAACGGGTCGACTTGTTCCAGCTTCCGGAAATGAGCGGATTCGCACTCGACCCGAACGCCTTCGTCAACTTCGTACGCTCCCGGGGCTCTCGGGTCGCCGTGATCTGCAACCCCAACAACCCCGACGGCGGGCTGGTGTCCCGCCAGGCCCTCATCGGCATCATGGACGCCCTGGCCGACCTCGACCTGATCGTGATCGACGAGTCCTTCCTGGAGTTCGCGGACGCCGAGGCGTATCCGAGCGTCGTCGACGAGGCCATCCTGCGCCCGAATGTGATCGTGCTGCGCAGCCTCGGCAAGAACTTCGGACTGCACGGTGTGCGCTTCGGCTATCTGGTCGCCAATCCCTCGCTCGCCGTGCAGATCCGCTCCCGGCTGCCGAAGTGGAACCTCAACTCCTTCGCCGAGGTCATCGTCTTCATGCTGAAGCGGTACCGGCAGGAGTACGTGGACAGCCTGCGCATGCTCAGCCGCGACCGGCAGCAGATGACCAGCCAGTTGTCCGGGCTGCCCGGGATGACGGTCTACCCCTCCCAGGGCAACTTCGTCTTCGTCAAGCTGCCGGCCGGAACGGACGGCGGCTGGGTCCGGGACCAACTGCTCTCCCAGCACGGTGTGCTGGTGCGCGAATGCGGCAACAAGCTGGGCAGCAGCAGCCAGTTCATGCGGCTGGTGGTGCGCTCCCAGCCCGATGTGCAGCGACTGCTGACGGGGCTGAGCACGGTGCTGTACGGGACGTCCTTCTACGCCCCGCAGGTGAGCTGGGAGCAGCAGCCTTCGGTGTCTTCGGGGTACGCGGGGTACTCGGGAGCGTCGGGGTCCTGGGGATCCGCCGCGCAAGCGCCGTCGCTGGACTACTCCTACCAGCAGCCGCCCCAGCTGCCCGCGGCGCCCATGGCGCAGGAGCCCCAGCCGATGTACTCCGCGGCCGCCCTTCCGGCCCCGCAGGGCGTCTCCGGCGATCCGTACGGGCAGGCGTCCTTCGCGGGCGCCTCGACGGGGTACGCCCAGCAGCAGCCGCTCGCGGAGCTGTCGCCCGCGTATGTCGCCACTCCTCCGGCCCAGACGCCCCTGTACCAGGCCCCGGCGGCGCTGCCGCAGCCCCAGATGGCCCAGCCCCAGATGGCCCAGGCCGCGCAGCCGCTGATCCCGCAGCAGGCACCGGCGCAGCAGTTCCAGGCACCGCAGTTACAACCGGCCCAGAGCCAGGCGCCGCAGGGTCAAGCGCCGCAGAGCCAGGCGCCGTTCATGCAGATGGCGCCACAGCCGCAGAGCGCGCAGTACCAGGGCGCTCAGGCACAGACCGGCCAGATCCCGATGGTCCAGGTCCAGGGCGCCCAGGGGCAGGGGGCGGCGCCCGCGTACAACTTGTTCCGGCCCGAGGAGACGACGGTCGACCAGATCCCGGTCTACGGTCAGCGCGACGGCGGTGTGCCCGAGCCGTCGCCGGTGGAGCGGACGCAGGCCATGACCTACGACCCCGCCGAGCTGAAGGCCGCGGCCGCGGCCCCGGTGGTGCCCCTCAGCGAGCAGGAGGACGACCCGACCGGGCAGACTCCGGCGCTGCAGCGCTATCCGCGCCCCGCGGCGTATCTCCAGGACAACTCGATGTCATGACCGGGCCGAGGTCATGACCGTGGCAGCCCTTCGTCGCACGGCCAGACCGGGGAGACCCCGGCCGCCGCGCAGACCGCGATATGCAGCAGCAGGGGATGGGTGTACGGCTCTCCGTCGCCCGGCCAGTGCACCACACCGGGCTCCTTGGTCCCGGTGGGACCGGTCCGCCACCCGGGCGGGCCGGTCACCACGGCACCGACCGCGTAGACGGCCGGTGCGGGCCAGTTGACCCCGATGTCCGACTGCGGCGGCACGATCCACCACCAGCGCCCGGCGCGAGCGAGGACACATCCCGCCCGGGGCAGCAGGGCCATGACCCCGGGGCCGTGCCGCTCGGCGATCCCCACCGCGTCGTAGGCCCGGTCCGTCCGCAGCGCCGGCGGCAGTTGAAGGCAGTTCCGTCCGGACGCCGGACGGAATCCGCGCCGGCCGAACCGGCCGCGGACGAGGCCGGTCAGCGCACCGGCGAAGGCGTACGTCATCTAGGGGCACTTCACAAAGGTCGGGCCGCTCGCGCCTGCGGTCGCCGCGGCAGAACGCGGTAACGGGATCATGACGCAACTATGCGCACCGCCGCGCACACTTGGCAAGCGGCACTCTGAACAATGCAGAGTCGTAAGTGCAATGTGCCCGTTCCGCACTGGCCATGGCACACTGCGAACATCAGCGTTGGGGAGGTCAGGGAGGGATTCAGGTGAGCGAACCGCGGTCGGCCCCGACCGTGGGTCAGGTCGTCCTCGGCAAGAGGCTGCAGGATCTGCGGGAAAAGGCCGGGTTCAAGCGGGACGAGGCGGCCAGAGTGCTGCGGGTCGCGCCCGCCACCGTCCGCCGCATGGAGACCGCCGAGGTCGCGCTGAAGGTTCCGTATGTGCAGATGCTGTTGGACAGCTACGGGATCACCGGCGAGGAGCTCGATTCCTTCATCACCCTGACCGAGGAGGCCAACAAGCCCGGCTGGTGGCAGCGGTTCCACGACATCCTCCCGGACTGGTTCAGCGTGCACGTCAGCCTGGAGGGCGCGGCCGAGATGATCCGGGCGTACGAGCCGCATTTCGTCCCGGGACTGCTCCAGACCGAGGAGTACGCCCACGCGGTCATGCAGACCGGGGCGGTCGGCCAGTCCGCCCCCCGGCAAGCGGAGCGCCATGTGGCGCTGCGCATGGAGCGGCAGGCGCTGCTCACCCGGCGGGACGCGCCCCGTCTGTGGGTGGTGATGGACGAGACGGTACTGCGCCGCCAAGTGGGTTCGGCGGCGGTGATGCGCGACCAGATCGACCGGCTGCTGGAGTCCGTCGAGATGCCGCACATCACGCTGCAGATCTCGGAGTTCACCTCCGGACACCATCCGGGCACCTATGGGCCCTTCGTCCTCTTCCGCTTCGCTGTTACCGAACTGCCGGACATGGTCTACGTCGAGTACCTGACCGGCGCCGTCTACCTGGATGAGCGCATCGAGGTGGCCTCCCATCTGGAGGCCCTGGACCGCATGGCGGCCCAGGCGGCAACCGCACGACGCACAAAGGAAATCCTCCGTGATTTCCGCAAGGAGCTCTGATCGGAATGGATCGCATTCACAACGGCATGCGCGCGAGCGACCTCGGCAGCGAGGGCTGGCACAAGCCGTGGAGCGGTGGCAACGGCGGCAACTGCGTCGAGGCCATGAGGCTGGACGACGGCCGGGTCGCGATCCGTCAGTCGACCGATCCGGACGGTCCGGCGCTGATCTACACCCGCAACGAGATCATGGCGTTCATCGAGGGCGCCAAGGCGGGCGAGGCCGATTTCCTCATCTCCTGACATGTCTCCCGTGCACCGGCCCGCACACCGCGGCCGCGCCGGTGCCACCGTGGGCCGCCGCCGTGTCCGGACACGGCGGCGGCCCACGGGTTTCCGGCCGTCCGGCCGTCGGCGTCGGCCGTTACGAGACGTCCGCCGCCAGCGCCCGCAGCAGACCGATGGCGAGCGCGGTACGGGCCGGGATCGGGGCGAGCACCGTGTGCTCATGGCGGGCGTGGGCGCCGGAGCCGAGGGCACCGAGCCCGTCGAGGACCGGACGGCCGAGCGCGGAGACGAAGTTGCCGTCGCTGGCCCCGCCGACCGCGGTCTCCGCCAGCTCCCAGCCGTGTTTCGCGGCGACCGCGTGGGCCTGCTCGAACAGTCGGCGGGACGGATCATTGGGGACCATCGGCGGGCGGTTCCACTCACCGGTGACGGTCAGCCGCACCCGCTGGTCGGAGGGGGCGAGGGCGTGCAGCGCGGTGTCGATCCGCTTCATCTCCTCCGGTTCGGCGATCCGGATGTCGATACCGCAGCTCGCCTGTGCGGCGATCACATTGCGCCCGGTGCCGCCGCTGATCAGCCCCACGTTCACCGTGGTTCCGCGCTCCGGGGCGCTGAGTGCGGCGATCTGCGGGACGACCTCGGCCAGCGCGTGGATGGCGCTCGCGCCCGCGAACGGGTCGAGTCCCGCATGCGATTCGATGCCGTAGGCGGTCACATCGAACAGCCCGACGCCCTTGCGGGAGGTCTTGAGCGCCCCGTCCAGCGATGCCTCGAAGACCAGCGTGGCCAGGACGTCCTCGCTCAGCCGCTCGATATGGCGCCGGGAGGCGGGGCTGCCGATCTCCTCGTCGCCGTTGAGCAGCAGCCGCACCGAGGGGTGCGGAAGCTCCAGCTCGCGCAGCAGCCGCAGGGTCCAGACGGCCTGCACCAGACCCGTCTTCATATCGAAGACACCGGGTCCGCTCGCCCGGCCGTCCTCGACCTGGAAGGGCCATTCGGCGAGCGTTCCGGCCGGCCAGACCGTGTCGTAGTGGCACAGCAGCAGCACGGTGCCGGGTGCCGTGCCGCGATATGTCACGGCCAGCACATCGCCGTACGTCCCGCAGTCGTGGCGCTCCGTGCCGTCCGGCTCGCCGAGCCGGTCGACGAGCCAGCCGCTGATCGTGGCGAGCCCGGCGTCCAGCAGCCGCTTGTCATGGCTCGGCGTCTCCAGCTCCACCAGCGTCCGTAGGTCTTCGATCATCTCGGGCAGCACCCGGGCGGTGGCGGCGGCGAGATCGGAGGGGGTCATTCGAGGGGATCCTTCCCGAAGTGGCGTGGGTGAGGGAGCGGCCGGGGATCAGCGGACGGGCGCGCCGGGGCCGAGTGGAATGCCCAGCGCCCACCAGGCGTAGAAGAGCAGGGTCCAGGCCACCAGCATGGCCACGGAGAGCGGCAGGGTCAGCGAGGCGAGGGTGCCGATTCCGGCGGAGCGCCGGTAGCGCTGGAGGAAGCCGAGCGCCATGACGAAGTAGGCGCTCATCGGGGTGATGGCGTTGGTGCAGGAGTCGGCGATGCGGTAGACGGCCTGGGTGGCCTCCGGGGGAATGTGCAACAGCATCAGCATCGGCACGAAGACCGGGGCCACCAGCGCCCACATGGCCGAACCGCTGGTCATCGCCAGATTGATCACCGTGCACACCAGCACGATGCCGACGAAGGCGACCGGGCCGGTGACCCCGAGGTCCTTGAGCAGATCGGCGCCGCGGATGGCGAGCACCTGGCCGACGCCGGTCCACTTGAAGTAGGCGAGGAACTGGGAGATGGCGAAGAACAGCACCAGGATGGGGGCCATCTCCCGCATGCCCTGCGCCATGAAGTCCGGGATGTCACGGCCGCCGCGCACCGTGCCGGCCGCACGTCCGTAGACCGCGCCGAGGAGGGCGAAGAGCAGTCCGAGCACCACGGCGATGCCGGAGAGCACGGGCGATTCGACGATGCTGCCGCCCTCGCCGCGCAGCGGTGACCCGGTGGGGATCATCGCCACCACGACCACCGCGAGGAAGACGAAGAGGGCGATGGTGGCGTGGCGCAGCCCACGGCGCTCCTCGGGTGCCAGGGTGAGCTCGACCTCCGTGGTCTGCCCGGTCTCCGCGGCCGTGTCCCCGGCCGCCTCCTCGGGCTCGGGCGGAAGCGCCGCCACCCGCTTCACCAGCACCTTCTCGGTGACGAAGGTGATCACGGCGGCCAGCACCACTGAGGAGGCCAGGGAGAAGAAGTAGTTGGACAGCGGGGTGACGACATAGCCGGGGTCCACGGTGTGCGCGGCGGCCGTGGTCAGCCCGGACAGGACCGCGTCCATGGGGGTGATCAGCGGGCTGGCGTCATAGCCCGCCGATACGCCCACGAAGGCCACCACGATCCCCAGGATCGGACTGCGCCCGACGGCCCGGAAGGCCAGCCCGCCCAGGGGGACCAGCGCCACATAGGCGGCGTCGGAGGCGATGTGGGCGACCATCGCGGTGAAGGCCAGGGCGAAGGTCATCCAGCGCGCCGGGACCTTGGCGACACCGGCCCGCAGCATCGCCGCGAGCAGCCCCGACCGGTCGGCGACGGCGACACCGAGCATGACGACCAGGATCGTGCCGAGCGGTGGGAAGGTGGCGTAGTTGGTGATCGCGTCGCTGATCATCGACCGCACCCCGTCGACCGAGATCAGGCTGCGCACCGCCACGGTCTTGCCGCCGGCCGGATCGACCGCGGAGACGTCCGCGGTGGCGAGCCCCCAGCTGATCAGCGCGAGGAGGACGCTGAGGATCGCGAACAGCCAGAAGGGGTGGGGAAGTCTATTGCCCGCGCGCTCGACGGCGCCGAGCACCCGGAGCAGTGCGGACAGCGCCGCCGAGGACTCCCCGGGCGCCTCGGGAGGCGTTTGCCCGGGTGTGGTGCCGGGTGTCTTCCCGGGCGTGTTGTCGGGTGTGGTCGTGGTGTCTTTGGAACTCACCGTCCGCACTCCTTCGTCGGTGACGCAGTAGTGGTCGTCCATTAGAGAAGGCATGACGGAATGAGGCAAGTAAAAGACTTGTAACGCAGGAATGATTCACGCATGGAGCACCAATCGCACGATAGATTCGTACCCATGGCAGCCGTTCCCACCACACCACCGGTACTCGACGACGCCGACCTCGATCTGGTGGCCGCCCTGCAGGTGGCGCCGAGGGCGCCGCTGAGCGCGCTGGCCGAGGTGCTCGGCAGCTCGGCCAGCACCGTCGGCCGCCGGCTGACCCGGCTCGGGGAGGAGCGGCTGCTGCGGGTGATCGGTCAGGTGGAGTGGCCCATGCTGGCCGAGGGCAACCCCATGCACGTCTGGGTGGCCACGGCCCCGGGGCAGGCGTGGCAGGTGGCCCGGCGGCTGTCGGAGCTGCCCGAGATACCGTTCGTCGCCACGACCACGGGCCGCACCGATGTCTACTGCTCCCTGCACGCGACCCGGCGCGACCGGGCCCGGGAGCTGCTGATGACCCGGATCCCGTCCGTCCCCGGTGTGCGGTCGGCCCGTACCGAACTGGTGCTCAGGGCGACGGCGAAGTCCGACTCCTGGCGGCTGCGGCGGCTGGACGACGCCCAGGTGCGGGCGCTGCGCCAGGTCGCCGATCCGGTGGCGGAGCCCACCGCCGTCACGGAGTTCAGCGACGACGAGCTGCGGGCCGTGGAGCTGCTGCGCCAGGACGCACGGGCGAGCGCCGCCGATGTGGCGCGCGGGCTCGGCATCAGCCGGTCCACCGCCTACCGGCTGACCCAGTCGCTCCTCCAGCGCGGTCTGGTACGGCCCCGTGTGGAGATCGAACCGGCGCTGCTCGGCCATGCGCTGGAGGTCGTGATCGAGCTGCATGCCGCCCCCGGGGCCATCCAGGAAGTGGCCGACGCGCTGGCCCGGCATCCCTCGGCGCGCTATGTCTCGATCGTCGCGGGCACCTCCTCGGTGATCCATCACGGCGTGTTCCGGGACGAGGACGGCCTCGCCGACCTGCTCACCCACGATCTGGCGAAGCTCCCCGGCATCACCGCCTGCGAGGTGTCGGTGGTCCTCGATGTGCTGCGCCGGTACTGGATCGGCCGGGAGGACGGAAGGCTGCTGAGCCAGGACCGATGAGTTCCGCGCGGGGGGCCGGTCTGATGGGTGACGACACCTTCCCGCGCACCGAGGAGAGACCATGAGAGACACCGAGATCACCGTCACCCGGGACCTGGACGCACCGCGCGAGACGGTGTGGCGGGTGTGGACCGAGCCGGAGTACTTCGCCCGCTGGTTCGGCGCCGCCCCCGAGTCCGTCGCCCTCGACGTGCGGCCGGGTGGCGCCTGGAAGGCGGACATCGCCACTCCCGGGGGCGAGATGCCGATGCGCGGCGTCTACCGCGAGGTGGTCGGCCAGGAGCGGCTGGTGTGGACCCTGGACCTTCCGCAGGGGGTCATGGAGATGACCGCCACCTTCACCGAGCTCGGCGACGGCCGGACCCGGGTGGTGCTCCGGCAGCCGGCCCCACCGCAGGAGCAGTGCGCCCAGGCCGAGGAGGGCGCCGCCCAGCTCCTGGACAGCTTCGCCAAGGTGCTCGCGTCGGTCTGAGCGCTCCCGGTCACTCCCCCGGCGGCGGCCCGTCCCACCCGGTCACTCCCCCGGCGGCGGCCCGTCCCACTCGATGACGTCCACCTCATCGCCCACGGCCAGCTTTCCGGCGCGGGTCACGGAGAACTGGCAGCCGAACAGGGTGGCGCCACCCGGGCCGCGCCGGTAGCCGGCCAGGGTGCGCAGTGGCTCCGGGCCCGCCTTGACGCCCTTGATCTGATCGACGGTCGTCACGACGCACCGGGCGGTGGGCTTGGCGAAGCCCAGCTCGGCGCCGCCGATGGCGATCCTGCGGATCCGGTCCTCCCGATGGGGTTCATCCCATCCGCCGAGCACGATGCCGGGGCGGAAGCGGTTCATGGGCAGCGCGGCGCCGCCCGCCTCGGCGATCCGCTGGTTCAGCCCGTCCAGGCTGGCCCGGGAGACGAGGTGCACGGCGCCGCTGTCGGCGTAGCCGCAGGTGCCGGGGATCCATCCTTCGGTCACCCGGTCGTGCTCCGGGGGCACCCGCACCAGCCGGCTCGGCGCGCCCAGCGCCCGCGAAAGCCACGTGGCGGCGTCATCACCCTGGTCGATACCGAGGAAGGGGTTGTGGAACAGCTCGACCTCGCGCCGGGCGGAGGTGGTGTCGACGTCGATGGCCACTTCACCCTCGCCGGGTGCCGACAGGGTGAGCCGGGTGCCGTCCGGGTCGATGGCGGGGCGGATGACGGCGAGCCGGGGATCGCGCCGCTGCGTGCGGCACTCTCCGTCCTCGCCGATGACCATGAAGCTGCGGTCGTGCCGCAGACCCGCCTCCGTCAGCAGCGCCTCGGATACGGGAACACCCGCGCAGCCCTTGACGGGGTAGGAGGTCAGCTCGACAACGATCGCCACGCGGCAACCCTACCCGGGGCCCGATCCAGGGGTCGTGTCCCCGATCGGCCGGTCGGCGCGCTCCTGCGCCCTCGCCCGGTGCCCGACCGGCGTTTCATGGCACATCCCGGCTCCGCCATGCGCCCCCGGCCCGGCGTCCGGCGGCAGGGCGTAGCGCGGAGTACGCCGGATGACCCACCGCGCACGGCCGGTGACCACCGGCACCTGACGTAGGCGCGCTGCGCCTCCCGTCGGCAGGAACCCAAATCCGACCGTTTCCCTGGAGCGGCGGACGAGATCGCGGGAAAAGCGCGGTCTCCGGCGTCGCCCGGGGCCCCGGACAGGCGGGGTGAAGGGTGATGATTTCGGGGCCGCCCCTGAGAACGGCTCGAAGGGGGGAAGTCGATGTGAGGCAATGATATGCGCGGCGGCGTGCTTCCCGCCATACAGAGACCGCGTGATTCTCCGCCAGTTCCCGGCCGCCATGACGACCGGCCCTTTCTCGGAGAACTGCCGCGGCGCACGGGCGGTCGGCGAGACGACGCAGACAAGAGATACGGTAAACGCCAAGTCAAGTCCGTTCGTACGCCCGCGAGTTGGCCCAGCGCCAAGTAGCGCCCCTGTTCCGCGGGCCATACCGGATGTCGGAGAAGATACGAGTCGGGGCCGGGGTTCCGCGCCCGGCACCCCCGGTCCCCCACCATCCCCCCGCGCGTCGTCGCCCGGGCCGCCCCCGCTCCCGGCCGGCCCCGCGCCTGAACGCCGCGGTCGGCGGCACGCCCCCGTGGATACGTTTCAAGGTCCCACCGCACACAGGGAAACGCCGCCGGGTCTGCCGGGCGCGTTCGCTCAGGCGTCCCCCTCTTCCCCCACTCCCCCGCAAGGCCGTCCTATTTCCCGCCCCTCGCTCTGTCTCCCGCTCTCCCCTCTCTCCTCCACTCCCCGGCATTCTCCGGTTGCCGGCAGGAAGGGCGGAACGGACTGTTCCAGTGCGGTGCCGCGCGGCTACGGCCGCCCGCCGCGACCCGGCCGCCAAGCGGCCGATCTTGACCGGGCGGCGACGCAATAGCACCCAGGAAGATCCCGCGCCGCACGTCCGGCCCGCCCCGGGCGCCGTATTGAGCCGCCCGCCGCTCGTCCGCGCTTCAACTGTCCATGCCCCGGCCGCAATTCACCCGGCCCGCCGCCCGGGATCGGTCACCGATCATCCGGAAACCAATCCGGCGGAATAGCGTCCGCCCCCTCCGGCGCCCCGGAGAATCATTTACCGCCGCACGAGGACGTCCAGCGAGGCATGATCGCCCGCATCCGCCCCGGCCCGCCCGGCCCGCCCCACCGACGCCCGTGCGCCCCCGGCCCTCCATGCGCCTCCCACCGCCCAACTGACGAAGCGTCAGTCGATTCGAGGGGGGCACCGGGCGGCGCGCGGCCGTCCATGAGGCCCCCTGCGCCTTGTGACCGGCGGGGCCGGGCTGCGGTACTCATACGACCCGCCGGGTCCTCCGGAGGGCACGTCGAGAGCCGTTGTGTCGAGAGGAACCAGCCTCATGGCCGTACGAGGAAGTCACCGACGCCCCGCATCGCCCAGCCGGGTCTCCCCGCTGTGCGCGGCCCTCACCGCCGGCGGTGTCGGCATCGTCCTGCCGTTCCTCGGCACCGGCCCCGCCCACGCGGCCTCGGCCGGCACCTGGGACCGGGTCGCCAAGTGCGAGAGCGGGAGCAACTGGCACATCAACACCGGCAACGGCTACTACGGCGGACTGCAGTTCTCCCAGCACACCTGGGCGGCGTTCGGCGGCACCGCCTACGCCGCGCGGGCCGATCTGGCGTCCAGGGCCCAGCAGATCACCGTGGCGGAGGTGGTCCTGCGCAAACAGGGCCCGGGCGCGTGGCCGGTCTGCTCCGTCCGCGGCCGGCTGTCCCGGTCCGGCCCGCCCGCCGAGGTGGCGGGCCGCGGTACGCAACCCCGCGCCAAGCACCCGGCCAAGCCCTCCAAGAAGTCGGCCAAGTCCGCCGCGAAGTCCCGGGCCCGGCAGCACACCGCCCGGCGCGCGGCGTCCGGCTCCTACGCGGTCGTCCACGGCGACACACTGTCCCGCATCGCCACGCGTGCGTCGGTCAGCGGTGGCTGGAAGGCGCTGTACCACGCCAACCGCGGGACCATCGGCCCCAATCCCCATCTGATCCACCCGGGGCAGCGGCTCGCCCTGCCCTCGGGCGCCCGGCACGTGCGCAAGGCGGCACCCCGCCACCGCGCCTCGGCGATCTCGAGCCACACGGTGGTCCGCAAGGCGGCCGCCCGCCCGCATATGGCCCCGGTCGGCGGGACGGTCGGCGCGGCGTACGGCATCCGCGGCGCGCGGTGGGCGCGCGGCCATCACACCGGCGTGGACTTCGCGGTCCCCACCGGCACCTCGGTGCGCGCGGCCGCCCCGGGCACCGTGGTGGCGGCGGGGTGGGGCGGCGCCTTCGGCTACCAGGTGATCATCCGTCACGCCGACGGCCTCTACACCCACTACGCGCATCTGTCGGCGCTGACGGTCCGCACCGGGCAGTCCGTCGAGGCGGGCCGCCGGATCGCCCGGTCCGGCAACACCGGGAACGCCACCGGACCGCATCTCCACTTCGAGGTCCGCACCGGCCCGCACTACGGGTCCGACATCGACCCGCTCGCCTATCTGCGCTCACGCGGCGTCAGCGTCTGACGGCTCACACCGGACGCACGGCGCCCCTCAAGGAAGTGTCCGGCAGAGCTTGACGCCTGCGGCAGGCCGCTCCCTCCCCACCCCTGGCAACGGAAAGGGGCGGGGAGGGGAAAGACCCGCCGGACACCCCATAGGTCCATCTCCAGGGGGTGGGGGAAGGGGAGGCCGCCCGAGGCACGGCTCGGGCGGCCTCCCGCCATCCGCGCGGGGATCGGTCAGTACCAGATCGCGGCGGGCAGCCCGGTGTCCGCCGTCTGAGGCGGATCGGGAAGGCTCCGGGCGGCCCCGAGCACGATGCGCCGCGCGCTCCAGGCGGCCGCCGCGGCGTCCAGGACGTCGTCGGGCGGCACCCGGCCGACCGGTCCGAGGTCGTCGGGCAGGACGATGCCCTGGTCCTCCAGCAACCGGCGGCGCACGGCCTGGCCGTTCCAGCTCTTCTTGCTCCAGGCCACGGGCCGACCCTCGTTGACGGCGGCGAAGGAGACCTCGGGATGGACCTCGTAGAGCCGGTGGTCGCCCCCGTCGCGGCAGGCGTTGGCCTCGCGCAGCTTCGCGGCCAGCCCCCAGGTCTGACGGCTCAGCCCCCGACCGGTAAGGGTCCGGCAGCGCAGATTGGCGTCGTCGTAGTCATCCGCCTCCCAGACCTCGCGCGGCGGCACGGAGAAGACCCGGGAGCGGTGCGGGGCCACCATCGCCACGGCCAGGGCCTCCGCCTCGCGCCATCCGGCCGTCAGCAGCCCCAGCGGCATGTCGACCGCGACCACGGCGGCATCCGGAAGCCGGCCGAGCAGCTCGCGCAGCCCGCCCGCGGTATCCGCCCCGGCGAAGCGGCCCTCCTCGCACAGGGTCACGGCCACCCAGCCGGTACGGCAGGCGTCCACCCCCACGACGGATGAACCGGCGCATCCGGGTGCGGGCGGGGTGTGAGCATCGCGACGGGAACCCATGCGCCGCATCCGACCACGCCGATGGGCCGGTACGGGGCAGAACGGCGCGAAAAGACCGGCGAGGATCGAGGGCGACCCCGACTCACCGGTCAGCCGCGGCCGACTGTGCCCCGTGGCCGGACCAGGAGCGGCAGGCCTTCCCCGAGCGGTCATGAACTGGCGTCGGAAAGGTTCGCGACGGCCCACGGGTTGCTGACTCATCTGCGCTCCTCGTACTGCAACCGCATCCGGGGGGTTGTGTACTCGGCGTTTGCAGTGGGCGCTCTACCGGCACGGCGGCGAGTGGAAGTTTCGCGCTGTTGGCCCGGACTATGTGTCAGGGCTGCGAGGCATCGCTCTAGACTTCGGGGTCAATGTTTCGCAAAGTCAGGTACCGTGCGGGGGAGCCCCGTACAAAACGATTGGGTAGCCAGTGCTTCTGAAAACGTTCGGCTGGTCGTTCGCGGTCACCGCGCTCGGCCTGGTCGCGGCCGTGTTCTACGGGGGGTGGACCGGCTTCGGGATCGTGGCGATCCTGTCCATCCTCGAGATCTCGGTGTCCTTCGACAACGCCGTGGTCAACGCCGGGATCCTGAAGAAGATGAATGCCTTCTGGCAGAAGATCTTCCTCACCATCGGCGTCCTGATCGCGGTCTTCGGCATGCGCCTGGTCTTCCCGGTCGTGATCGTCGCCATCAGCGCCAAGATCGGTCCGATCGAAGCGGTACGGCTCGCGGTCGACGACAAGGACAAGTACCAGCAGTTGGTGACCGACGCCCATCCGTCGATCGCCGCCTTCGGTGGCATGTTCCTGTTGATGATCTTCCTCGACTTCATCTTCGAGGAACGGGAGATCAAGTGGCTCGGCTGGCTGGAGCGTCCGCTCGCCAAGCTCGGCAAGGTCGACATGCTCTCCGTCTGCATCGCGCTCATCGTGCTGCTCGTCTCCGCGATGACCTTCGCCACCAAGGCCCACCAGCACGGCGGCATCCATGCGGACAAGGCGGAGACCGTCCTGATCGCCGGCGTCGCGGGCTTGATCACCTACCTGATCGTCAGCGGCCTCTCCGGCTACTTCGAGAACAAGCTCGAGGAAGAGGAGGAGCGCGAGCACGAGGCCGAGGAAGAGGCCAGGAGGAGCGGCAAGAAGGTCCCGGCGGTCGTGATGGCCGGCAAGGCCGCGTTCTTCATGTTCCTCTACCTGGAGGTCCTGGACGCGTCCTTCTCCTTCGACGGCGTCATCGGCGCCTTCGCGATCACCAACGACATCGTCCTGATGGCGCTCGGCCTCGGCATCGGCGCGATGTACGTCCGCTCGCTCACGGTCTACCTGGTCCGCCAGGGCACCCTCGACGACTACGTCTACCTGGAGCACGGCGCGCACTACGCGATCGGCGCCCTCGCCGTGATCCTGCTCGTCACCATCCGGTACGAGATACACGAGGTCATCACGGGCCTCGTCGGCGTCGTCCTGATCGCCTGGTCCTTCTTCTCCTCGGTCCAGCGCAACCGCAGGCTAGCGGCGGCCGAGGGAACGGACACGGGGTCCAGCGAGAAGGCTGAGGTCTCCTCCGGGGTCTGAGCCGGGCCGCCGCCAGGCGGACGGTGTCCTCCGCGAAACCCCACCGGTGGCCGGCCACCGCCCTGACCATTCCGGGGCGGTGGCCGGCCACCGCCCTGAAATGGTCGTCCAGACGCCGAGGACTATCGCTTTGCCGAAGCCTTCGGCGCGGCTTCGGGCGAGGCTTTCGGTGAGGTCGACAGTGCGGAAGGGGCCGTGGCGCCGCCGGGGTTCGGACCGTAGGCGTCCAGGAAGCGGTCGCGGAAGGAGCTCATCTTCCACACCGGGGCCTTCGCGCCCGGCATCAGGCCGTCCTCCCAGCCCCAGTGGGAGATCCGGTCCAGCACCGCCTTGTCGTGCGCGACGATCGCGACCGGTACGTCCCGGCTGGCGTTGTCGCCGCTGACCCGGGCGAGGGGCTGGTGGTCGCCGAGGAAGACGAGCACGGTGTTCTTGTTGCCGTACTTCAGCACATAGTCGATGAGGCTGTTCACCGAGTACTGGATGGACTTTCCGTACTCGGTCTTCACCTTGCCGGAGTCGGTGAACACATCCGCGGGATTCTTGCCGGCCTTCTCGATGGCCTTGTAGACCGAGCCGTCGCCGACCTGGCTCCAGGGGACCGTCTTGGGGATGGGCGCCCAGGGCTGGTGGCTGGAGGTCAGGATGATCTCCGACATCAGCGGCTTGTCGCGCTTCTTGCCGTGCTCCAGGTGCTCAAACGCCTTGAGGGCGTACTGGTCGGGCATGGTCGACCAGCTGAACTTCGGGCCCTTGTAGCCGAGGTCGCGGGAGTCGTAGACGTGGTCGAGGCCGTAGAACTTGCCCTCCGGCCAGCCCTTGGTGACTCCCGGCATGATGCCGACCGTGCGCCAGGCGCCGGTGCGCTGGAAGGCGCGGGTGAGGGACATGTGGTCGCCCGCGGTGACGGTGCGGTAGCGGTTCTGGTTGTCGATCCACAGGCCGGTGAGGAAGGTCGAGTGCCCCAGCCAGCTGCTGCCGCCGTAGGTGGCCGAGGTGAGCCAGCCGCTCTTGGAGGCGAACCCGGCCTTGTTCAACCGCTTGGTGGCGTTCTTGAGAGTCTTGTCGACACCGGGCGCGATCGCCGGGTCCTCGATGGCCGAGCGGCCATAGCTCTCGATGAAGGTGAACATCATGTCCTTGCCGCGCAACCCGGTCAGCAGCTGGTCGCCGGGGGTGTCGCCGTAGGTGTCGACGGCGGCCACCTTGGCGAACTCCCGCTCGTCCTTGAGGGTCTTGCGCACCCGCTCCGCCCGGTCCTGGACGAGCGCGGTGGTGCTCCGGGACGCGAACGGCGCCCCGGCCACCTGCACGCCGAGCGCCGCGCACATGACCCAGACGGTGCCGAGCACCAGGGTGGTACGGGTCGCCACGGCGCTGTTCCTCGCCATGACGTTGCTGATCCGCAGGACGGCGAGCCCCATCAGGACGAGCATCACCACGGCGAGGACCACGACACCGATCACGGCGGCGGTGGCGGCCGTGTCGCCGAGCGCGTCCTCGACGTACGACTGGGCGTCGTCCAGCAGTATCCAGTCGAGCACCACGTTGAACCCACGGCCGAGGAACTCGTTGAAGCCGATGTCGAGCAGGTTCAATATGGTCAGCGCGCCGAGTCCCACCCCGGCGAGCACCGCCACCACCCGCCGCGCCATCGACGGCAGCATCAGCAGCAGCGTGGCGCCGAACACCCCCTCCACCGGGATGCGCATGAAGGCGCTGGGTTCGATGAGGCTGAGCCGGGTCGGCAGGAGGAGGGCGAGGAACACGAGGGCGAGGGAGAGCCCCGTGGCCGTCCACGCCACCGTCCGCGCCACGGCGGGGTACTTGGCCCGCCAGCCCTTGGGGGCGGCGGCCGTGTCGTGGACGGAGCTCACCTCCTGGTCGGGGACCGCGTCCCGCTCCCCGGTGTCATCCTGCCGCTGGGCGGGGAGATCCGGCGTGGCCTCAGGCTCAGCCTGAGGTGGACTCTCCGGAGCCGGGCCCTCCGTCGGGGCCTGCTCCGTGGTTCCCTTGTCCGTTTCCGACCGCTGATGAGAGCTCGATTGGCGCGACAACCCGAAGGTCCTTCCCTGCGAAGCCCGGTGGTGGCACGGCGGACCCGGCTCGGGTAGTCGGGCCCGCCGTTATCCGTACGGCGCGCCGGGGGCCTCCGTTCAATCACCTGGCACTTTTCCCGGCGCCGCCCGCTCGCGAGTGCACCCGCCCCACGATACGCTGCAACCCTCACATGAATGTGAGAGTCAGCCGGATCGGCGGCACGCGGGCGGAGAGACAAGGACGGACACATGCGTATCGGAGAGCTCTCGGAGCGCACCGGCACACCGCGCCGGCTGCTGCGCTACTACGAGGAGCAGAAGCTGATCCTGCCCGACCGCTGTGCGAACGGCTACCGCTCCTACGACGAGCGTCTCGTCGACCGGGTGCTGCAGATCAGGGGGCTGCTCGACGCGGGGCTTCCGACCCGGATCATCAAGCAGATCCTGCCGTGCCTCGACAAGCCGCGGCGCATTCACTTCTCCGACGCCACACCGGAGATGATCGCCACGCTGGAGAACGAGCGGGACCGCATGAGCCGGCGCATCGAGTGCCTGACCCGCAACCGGGACGCGATCTCCGAGTACCTTGACGCCGTGCTCAGTAACAACACCGCAAGCTGACCCACGACGAGACCGGACCGGTGGTCCCCGATGTGAGCGTCGAGGTGGACGACGTGGACGCGGCCTACGCGGTGATGTGCGACCGCGGTGCCGGGATCGTGCACTCGCTGCGGGACGAGGAGCGGGGCGTCCGCCGCTTCTTCGTCCGCGACCCCAACGGCCGCGTGATCAATGTGCTGAGCCACCGCCGATAATCCGGTGCGCCCCGCCCACGCGCTGGGCTGGCGTCGCCGCTCATGACGACGCCACCGCGCATCCGCCCTCCCCGCACCGCCGATGAGCGCACCCAACTGCTGGGCTGGCTCGATATGCAGCGTGCCGTCATCGGGTGGAAGTGCGAGGGCCTGTCCGAGGCGGACGCCCACCGGTCCTTCCTTCCGGCCTCGCCCCAGATGACCCTGGCCGGGCTCGTCTCCCATATGCGCTGGGTGGAACACCTGTGGTTCGAGATCGTCCTCCTCGGCCGCCCGGCCGAGGGCCCCCGGTTCGACGAGGACGTCGAGGATGCCGATATGAGGGTCGAGGGCGTCCCGCTCGCCCAGCTCCTCAAGGACTACGCGCAGCAGTGCGAGGTGTCCAACGAGATCATCGCGGCCCACGCCCTGGACGACACCGGCCGCCACCCGGACTTCAACGCCACCTCCACCAGCCTGCGATGGATCCTCTTCCACATGATCGAGGAAACCGCCCGCCACGCCGGCCACATGGACACCATCCGGGAACTCGTCGACGGCGAGAAGGGCTACTACTGACGCCCCGCCGCGGTGACCGGGTGACCTACATCGAGATCAACGGATCGCCCGCCACCCGGCGGTGGATCCGGGCTGGGGCGCGGTGGTGCGGGCGGCGGCCCGGCGGCGAGCCGACTGATCAGCTATCTGTCGACGGTGCCGGACAGCCGGGCCGGGTCGGCCACGGCCACGGCCGTCTTCCCGTCCAGCTCCCAGCCTTTCGCGTACGCCGCGGCGAACTCCTCGCCGCCCAGCGCGGCCTCACCCCGGCGGGTGAGCTCGCGGACCTGCGGATCGGTGTGGTCATGCGTGCCGCGGAGCCGGGCGGCGGCCCCGAGCAGCACGGCCGACTCGTGGTGCCGCCTGCGCGTCTTGGCGAGCGCGGCCGCCTTCACCGTCACCAGCGACAGGATCGGCAGATCCCGGGTCGCCAGCGCGGCCGCGTACGCCTCGCGCAGCGCCTTGTCCACGCCGGGCAGGTCGCCCAGCGCCAGGCAGAGCGCGGCCCGTGCGCCGCCGACCAGCGTCCGGACGTGGTCCGTGGGGAACGCGGTCTTGTCGAGCAGACCCCGTTCGGCGGCGTCGATCAGGTCGCCCGCTCTGTCCAGGTCGCCGAGCCGCACCCGGAAGTCGGCCTCGCACACGTCGACCAGGACCAGCAGGTCCGCCGAGGACGCGTGCAGCGCCCGCTCCCGGGCGGAGTCGATCACCGCCATCGCCCGGTCGGTGTCGCCGCGCCGCAGGTGCACGTCGATCCAGCGCAGGTCGCTGTAGAGCTGGTCGCCGAGGCTGAGCGAGCCGAACTCGCCCGCCAGCGTCCGGGCCTCGCGCAGGTCGGCCAGCGCGCCGTCGAGGTCGTCGTATCGCCGCAAGTGGGCGCTCATCGGCAGCGTGGCGGCCCGGCCCCAACGGTCGCCGGCCTGCCGGAAGCGGGCCAGGGCCGCCTTCACATGGACACGCATTCGCATCAGCGCGCCCACGTTCTCGGCGATCTCGGCCTGGAACATATGGGCCAGCCCGGACAGCCACACGTCGTCGCCGTCGGCCAGGCGCTGGAAGATCGCGAGCGCGGCCTCCTCCTTCTGCAGGAAGAGCAGGACCGGGCCGAACACGCGGTAGTGGCTCGGCAGCTCCGGGTGCGCGAGCAGCCGTTCGGCCAGCTCGCGCATCTCCGTCCGGTCGTCCGCGGCTTCCCCGGCGGTGATCCCCGACAGGATGTCCGCCCGGTTGAGCAGGTAGGCGGCTCGGACGCAGTCGCGCTCGGGCGTCGGCCCGCCACTGGTCGCCGCCAGCACCTCGCCCAGCCAGTAGGCGGCGTCGGAGTGGCGGCCGAACATCTGCCAGTACCAGATCAGGGTCAGGGCGAGAGTGGTCGCGCCGTGGGAGTCGCGGGTGGCGCACAGATGGCGCAGGGCGGCGAGCGTGTTGTCGTACTCGGCGCCGATGACCTTCATGGCTGTCAGCTGGCCGGGCCCGCGCAGCAGCGGGTCCTGACGGGCCATCAGCTGCGTGGAGTGGGCGGCGGCCAGATCGCGGGCCGTGCCGAGGTCGCCGGTGTCGGTCAGGCGGTCGGCGCCGTACTCGCGGATGGTTTCGAGCATGCGGTAGCGGCCGGTGGCGGGCACGAGCTGCAGCAGTGACCGGTCGACGAGGGTGGCGAGCAGTTCGGGGATGTCGGCTGTGGGCACGGTGGTGCCGGCGCAGACGGCGGTGGCCGAGGCGGGGGTGACGCCGCCGGGCAGGATGGAGATTCGTTCCGCGACGGTGCGTTCGCGCTCGCCCAGCAGCTCCCAGCTCCAGGCGATGACCGCGCGCAGGGTGCGGTGCCGGGGTGGTGCGGTACGGCTGCCGGTGGTGAGCAGCCGGAACCGGTCGGAGAGTCCATCGGCCAGGTCGGGCAGTGACAGCGTCCGCAACCGGGCGGCGGCCAGCTCGAGGGCCAGCGGCAGGCCGTCCAGCCCGCGCACCACGCGCACGATGTCGGGCAGTGAGGTCTCGTCGACGTCGAAACCGGGTCGCACGGCGGCGGCCCGCTCGGTGAACAGGCGCACCGAGGCCGCCCTTCGGGCCTGTTCGACGCCGTCGTCCGGGTCGGGCAGCGCGAGCGGGGCCAGCGGCACGAGCGCCTCGCCGTCGACCGCGAGGGGTTCGCGGCTGGTGGCGAGCACGCGCAGCCCGGGGCAGCGGGGCAGCAGCGCCGAGACGAGGCGGGCCACGGCGTCGATCAGGTGCTCACAGTTGTCGACCAGCAGCAGACTCTCGCGGCCGCCGAGCTCGCCGACGAGGACATCCAGCTCGTCACCCTCGAGCCGCTTGCGGGCGTCGAGCATCGCGCCGCCCCGCAGCCCGGTCCCGGTGAGCACTGCCGTGGCGATCTTCGCCGGTTCGGTGACGGACACGAGGTCGATGAGCCAGGCGCCGTCGCGCCATGTGTGGCGGTGCCGGCGGGCGGCCTCCAGCGCGAGCCGGGTCTTCCCGGCGCCACCGGGACCGAGGACGGTGACCAGGCGTCCGGTGGTGAGCAGCGTGCCGATGCGAGTGAGGTCGTCGTCGCGGCCGATGAAGCTGGTCAGCGGCGCGGGCAGGTTGGTCGGCCGGATCCGATCGGGTTCGGTGGCCGCCCGTCCCCCCGCCTGTCCCCCGGAATTCCGCCCGGTTGCGGCCGCAGGGCTCCCGACCTCGGCGTTCGCGCCCGCCTGGCTCATGCCTGCCGGGCTCATGCCTGCCACGCTCATGCCCGCCGCGCTCGCTTCCGTCGCGCTGGTGGCCCGGGCGGTCGCCTCCGTCGTCGGAACCGAGGCCCTCGAACTCACCGCACGCCCGGCCGGGGCGCTGGAAGCCGCCGGGCTCCCGGCCGGAGCGCCCGCAGCCAAGGCGTCCGGCACCAGGTTGGGCCGGCCGGGGCGCAGCAGGCGCAGATGGCGTTCCCGCAGGGCGGTGCCCGGGTCGGCGCCGAGGGCGTCGGCCAGCGTCTCGCGGACCCGCTCGTAGACCGCGAGCGCCTCGGCCTGACGCCCTTGCGCGGCGAGCGCGTCCATCAGCAATGCGGCCGCCCGCTCGTCGACCGTCCGCTCGGCCAGCAACCCGGTCAGCCGGGCGGCGGCCAACTCGGCCCGCCCCAGCGACAACTCGGCGTCGGCGAGATCGGTGACCGCCTCGATCGACACCCGCGCCAGCCGTGTCGCGACCGTGGGCGCGACCGCGGCGATGACCGCGGGTTCGGCGCCAGGATGGTCGCCCCACAACGCCACGGCCTTGGACAGCGCGGCGACCGCGGCCTCCGGGTCACCTGCCCGCAGCCCCTCCCGACCGGCAGCGGTGAGCCGCTCGAAGCGCAGCGCGTCCACGTCGGCCGCGTCCACCGCCAGCCGGTAGCCGCCCGTGACCTGCACGACCACGCCACGGGCCGGGTCGGTCGGGGTGAGGGCGCGGCGCAGCCGGGAGACGAGGGCCTGCAGGGCGTGGGCGGGGCCGGACGGCGGCTCCTCGGCCCAGATCGCGTCGACCAGCACGCCGGGCTCGACCGCGTGGCCACCGGCGAGCGCCAGCCGGACCAGCAAACCCCGCAACCGCGCGCCCGAAACGGTCAGAGCGGTGTCACCGCGCGACACCTGAAACGGGCCGAGCAGCGTGATGCGAAGCCGTGCGCCCCTCTCCATTCCCCGATCTTCGCGCGCCCACCCGCAAGGCCCCAAATCAGGGCGCCCGTGTCAGCGCCGTATCAGCCCCCTGTGAGCGACCCGCCTCAGTCTCCTCATGCCGCACCACCATCACGAGCAATGGAGACAACAGATGACCGCGACAAACAACGCCGGCAACTGGGTCCGGAGCTGGGGTGCCTCGCCCCAGGCGGCCCACGACGGGCTCGGCTCGCTCAACGACTGCCCGCCCCTCGCCGACGTGACCCTGCGCCAGGTGGTGCGCGTCAGCGGCGGCGGGCGCCGGGTGCGCATCCGTTTCACCAACGAGTTCGGGACCGCGCCCTTCACCATCGGCGCGGCGCGGGTGGGCCTCGCGGCGCCCGGTGGCGGGGTGCGGCCGGGCAGCGAGCACGTGCTGACCTTCTCCGGCGCGCCGGCCGTCACCGTCCCGGCGGGCGCGCCGCTCCTCAGCGATCCGGTCGACCTGCGGCTGCCCGCCCTCGCCAAGCTGTCCATCAGCCTCTATCTGCCAGGGCGCGTGGAGACCTGCACCTGCCACGACCCCGCCCTGGAGACCGGCTGGACGATTCCGGGCGACGCCGTTGCATCCCCCGCCCTGCCGGAGAACGCCGAGGTTCTGCCGGTGCGGGCCCTGATCTCCGCCGTGGAGCTGCTTCCCGACGCCCCTGCCAAGGCCATCGTCGTGGTGGGTGACTCCCGCACCGACGGCGTCGGCTCGACCCCGGACGCCAACCGGAGCTGGCCGGAGCTGCTGGCCGAGCGTCTCGCCGAGCGGACCGTGGCCACCGGCTACGTTTCCAACCAGGGGATCAGCGGCAACCGGATGCTCAACAACGGCATCGGGGTCGCCGCCTCGGCCCGCTTCGACCGGGATGTGCTGGCGACGCCCGGCCTCGGTTACGTGGTGCTCTCCGTGGGCGGCAACGACCTCGCCATCTCCTTCGCCCCACGGGACGGCGACGGCCCCCTGGCCGATTTCCTGAAGGTGTTCCCCGGCGCTCCGGTGACGACGGACGACGTCATCGCGGGCTACCGCCAGCTGATCGCCCGGGCGCATGACCACGGCGTGAGGGTCTATGCCACGACCATCGCGCCGTATGAGGGCGCGGAGGTCTACACACCGGAGGGCGAGAGCGCACGCCAGGCGGTCAACGAATGGATCCGCACCAGTGGCGCCTTCGACACCGTGCTGGACTTCGACGCCGTCTGGCGCGACCCGGCCCGCCCCAGCCGGATCAGGGAGGACTTCCACGTCGGCGACCATCTGCACGGCAGCGACGCGGGTTACCGGGCCCTGGCCGACTCCATAGACCTATCGCTGTTCAGCTGAGTCGGCCGGTCTGTGAATCGGCCGGTCTGCCGCCGGAACGCTTCGGTGTTCCGGCGGTTCCGGTGCGACCCCAATGATCACGTGGGGACGAACGGGTCACCCCCGGCCAGGTCAGCCGTCTCCCCGGGAGGCGGTGCGCCGGGCGCTGTCGCGGCGCGGCCTGAGGGGGGCGTCCTCGTCGCTGAAGAGCTCCGGGTGCTTGGCGCGGATCTTCTCCACATCGCTGAAGACCAGCCGCAGATGGGAGCGCAGCGCCCCGTCGGCCCGGTCCAGATCGCCCTCCTCCAGCAGGTCGACCACCTCGCGGTGCTGGCCGATGAGCAGGGACATCTGCTGGGTCATGGGCAGTGACAGCCTGCGGGCCCGGTCCAGCTGGGCCTTGGCCTGGCTGACGACCGGCCAGGCCGAGGCGTGTCCGCTGACGGCCATCAGCCGGGCGTGGAACTCCTCGTCCAGCTGGAAGAAGCCCTGCATATCGGACTGGCGGTCGGCCTCCTCCTGCGCGGTGAGCAGCACCCGCAGCTCCGCCACATCCCGCGCGGTGGCCTTCTCCACGGCCTCCCGCAGCGCGGCGCACTCCAGCGCCTCCCGGATGAACTGGGCGGAGGCGACATCGCGCTCCCGGATGCGCGAGATGAACGTTCCCATCTGGGGATAGATGTCGACCAGTCCCTCGTCGGCGAGCAGGATCAGGGACTCGCGGACGGGGGTGCGGCTCACTCCGAGTTCGGCCGCCAGATCGTTCTCCGAGACGGCGGAGCCGGGCTCCAGCTCCAGGCCGACGATGCGCGAACGCAGCAGCTCATGGACCAGTTGCCGGGTGTTGCGCCCCCGGGAGCGTGCCGTGTGCAGTCCTTCCGCCGGTGCCATCCGACCCCTTCCGAACCCTTGACTCGCCTCGCTGACGTACTTGTATGGTAGCCGACCGACAGTCCGGACTCCACCCCCGGAGCTCCACGGGAGCCCCCCAGAGCCCCCGGGAGCCCGCTCAGTGAGGAGCACATGCGTATGGCCACGATCACGGAGGCCAAGGTCATCGTCACCTCGCCGGGTCGCAATTTCGTGACCCTGAAGGTGACCACCTCCGACGGCGTGACCGGTCTCGGTGACGCGACCCTCAACGGCCGCGAACTCGCGGTCGCCTCCTACCTGGAGGACCACCTCGTACCGCTGCTGACCGGCCGCGACCCCGCCCGGATCGAGGACACCTGGCACTACCTCTACAAGGGGGCCTACTGGCGCCGCGGCCCGGTGACCATGACCGCCATCTCGGCCGTGGACACCGCGCTGTGGGACATCAAGGGCAAGGTCGCGGGCCTTCCGGTGTACGACCTGCTGGGCGGCAAGGCCCGCGAGGGCGCCATGGTCTACGGCCACGCCAGCGGCGGCGACGTCCCCGAGCTGCTGGAGGACGTCGCCCGCTTCCAGGAGATGGGCTACCGCGCGATCCGCGCCCAGGCCGCCGTCCCCGGCTCACCGGGGACCTACGGCATCCGCCACGGTACGGTCGCCACCGTCTACGAGCCCGCCACCGGCGCGCTGCCCGAGGAACAGCCCTGGTCCACCGAGGCGTATCTGGACTTCGCGCCGCGCTATCTGGAGGCGGTCCGCGAACGGTTCGGCTTCGGCTTCCATCTGCTGCACGACGTCCACCACCGGCTCACCCCCACCGAGGCGGGGCGGCTCGGCCGCAGCCTGGAGGAGCTGCGGCTGTTCTGGATGGAGGACCCCACCCCCGCCGAGCTCCAGGAGTCCTTCCGCCAGATCCGCCATTCCACCTCCACCCCGATCGCGGTCGGCGAGGTCTTCAACTCCATCTGGGACTGCCAGCAGCTCATCACCGAGCGGCTCATCGACTACATCCGCGCCTCGGTCGTACACGCCGGCGGCATCACCCATCTGCGGCGGATCTTCCACCTCGCCGAGCTGTACCAGGTGCGCACCGGCTCGCACGGCGCCACCGACCTGTCGCCGGTGAGCATGTCCGCCGCCGTCCACCTCGATGTCACCGTGCCCAACTTCGGCATCCAGGAGTACATGGCGCACGACCCGCTCACCCATGAGGTGTTCCGGCCGACCTACGAGCTGCGCGACGGCGCGCTGCACCCCTCGGCCGCGCCCGGCCTCGGCATCGAGTTCGACGAGGAGGCGGCCGCCCGCTTCCCGTACGACCCGAAGTACCTTCCGGTGAGCCGCCGTACCGACGGGTCGGTGCACGACTGGTGAGCGCCAACCCCACGCGACGCCTGTCCCTGGCCACCCTGCCCGGCGTCCCCGCGGAGAGCCGCCCGCCGATCGACCCGCGGGCGCTGCGCCCCCGGATCGTGCATCTGGGCATCGGCGCCTTCCACCGCGCCCACCAGGCCCTCTACACACAGGCCGCCGAGGCGGCACACGGCGGCGGCTGGGGCATCGCCGGTGTCACCCAGCGCAGCCGGGCCGTCGTGGACGCGCTGCGTCCGCAGGACGGGCTGTACTCGTTCACCGAGCGGCGCCCCGACGGCCCGGCCACCCGCGTGGTCGGCACCGTGACCGAGGTGCTGCACGCCGCCGACGACGGTGCCCGGCTCGGCGCGCTCCTCGCCTCCCCCGAGGTCACCGTCGTCACCCTCACCGTCACCGAGAAGGGCTACCGGCGCGACGCCGCCACCGGCGGACTCGCCCTGGACGACCCGCTCGTCCGGGGCGATCTGGAGGGACGGCCCGCCCCCGCGAGCGTGGCCGGGCAGCTCGCGGCGGGGCTGCGCGCCCGGCTGCGGGCCGGCGGCGCCCCGGTGTCGCTGGTGTCCTGCGACAACATGGCCGACAACGGCGCCGTACTGCGGCGCCTGGTACGGGAGTTCATCGCCGCGACCGGGTGGGAGGACCGTGACCGCCTGCTGGACTGGATCACCGGCTCGGTCGCCTTCCCCGCCACCGTCGTCGACCGCATCGTCCCCGCCGCCACCGACGCCGACCGGCAGGCCGCCGCCCGCGCGCTGACCGTGGCCGACCAGGGCGCGGTGACCGGCGAACCGTTCACCCAGTGGGTCCTCCAGGACATCTTCGCCGCCGACCGCCCCCGCTGGGAGGAGGCGGGGGTGCGCTTCGTCGCGGACGTCGCCCCCTACCAGCTCGCCAAGCTGCGGCTGCTCAACGGCTCCCACTCGCTCATCGCCTATCTCGGCCTGGCCGCCGGATGCGAGACCGTCGCCGATGTCCTGGCCACCCCCTGGGGCGAGGAGACCGTACGCGCCTACTGCGCCGAGGCCGCCCAGAGCCTGCCGCCCACCGAGGGGCTGGACCTCCCCGCCTACATCGACAGCCTGGTGGACCGCTTCGCCAACCCCGCGATGCACCATCGCATCCAGCAGATCGCCATGGACGGATCCCAGAAGATCCCCGAACGGTGGCTCGCCCCGCTGCGCGAACTGCGCGCCGCCGGACGGGACACCCCCCTCCTGGCCGCGGCCCTCGCCGCCTGGGCCCGCCGCACCCGGGACCACCCCCTGGACGATCCGCGCGCCGAGGAGCTGCGCCGGGCCTGGGACGGCCCGCACTCCGAGGCCCCGCGCCGGCTGCTGCGGCTGCTGGGCGCCGAGGACCTCGCGGACGACACCGCCCTCGTCGCGTCCGTACGGGCGGAGCTGGACTCCGGCGCCCGGCCGCCGCGCTGACCACACGCACGCCCCTTCAAAGGAGAGCCGCCTTGAAGACGCCCAGAGTCGCCCCCGCCACCGACACGCCATCCCAGGACGGGGCAAGCCCCGCGCCACCGCGCCCACGCGGTCTGCGGCACAACACCCGCTGGCTGATGGTCTTCCTCTGTTTCCTCGGCATGACCGTCAACTACGTCGACCGCGCCACCATCTCCCTCTCCCTGCCCTATATGACCGATGACCTCAACATCGGCCCCGAATGGCAGGGCGTCATCCTCAGCATGTTCTTCGTGACCTACGCGCTGGGCCAACTGCCCGCCGGGGCACTGATCGACCGCTACGGCGAGAAGCGCATGTTCGCCATCGGCGGGCTGCTCTGGTCCCTGGTCACCGTGGGCACCGGCTTCGTCCGGGGCATCGGCAGCCTGCTGTTCGCCCGCCTCGCCCTCGGCGCGGGCGAGGCCCCGGCCTACCCCTCGTGCGCCAAGTCCGTCTCCCGCTGGTTCCCGGTCCGCGAACGGGCGCTGGCCAACAGCGTCTGGGACAACGGCGCCCGCGCCGGCACCGCGGTCGCCGCCCCGGTGGTGACCGCGCTGATCGCCTGGCAGGGCTGGCGGATGGCGTTCTGGGTCACCGGCGCGGCCGGTCTGCTGTGGGTCGCGCTGTGGCTGAAGGCATACCGCGAGCCCACGGCGCGCGACGGGCTCAGCGCCGAGGAGCGCGCGTACGTCACGGCGGGCGGCGCCCGGCTCGAGGAGAACCCCGCCGAGGAGACGGCCCCGGAGGAACCCGCCGTCCGCTGGCGCGACCTGTTCCGGTACCGCACGGTCTGGGGCATGATGATCGGCTTCTTCTGCCTCAACTACGTCATCTACTTCTTCATCACCTGGTTCCCCAGCTACCTCGTCGACGCCCGCGGCTTCGACCTGCTCAAGCTGGGCTTCTACGGCGCCCTGCCCGGCGTCGTCGCCATCGGCGGCAGTCTGCTCGGCGGCTGGACCAGCGACACACTGCTGCGCCGCGGCTGGTCGGTGACCCGGGCCCGTAAGACCTGTCTGGTGTGCGGGATGCTCTTCTCCTCGGTCATCGCCTTCGCGGTGCTCGTCCCCAGCGCCACGGGGGCCCTGGCACTGCTGTCCGTCAGCTACGCGAGCCTGGCCTTCTCCGCCGCCTCGGTGGCCAGCCTGCCCGCCGACGTCGCACCCACCCCGCGCCATGTCGCCTCGCTCGGCGGCATCCAGAACTTCGCGTCCAACCTGGCCGGGGTGCTCGGCTCGACCACCACCGGGCTGCTGCTGGGCGCTTTCAACCACTCCTTCGTCGCACCGCTGATGCTGTCCGGCGCGCTGTGCGTGATCGGCGCCCTCACCTACGGCCTGGTCATCAAGCGCGTCGAACCGCTGCGGCTGTCCGCCGCCTGAGCCCCACTCATGTACGAGGAGAACCACCCCGATATGAACGACGCCACCGCCGCGATCCTGCACGGCCCCAAGGACGTGCGCATCGAGCGGCGCCCGATTCCGCGACCCGCCGTCGGCGAGATCCTGGTGGAGATCGGCGCGGTGGGGCTGTGCGGCTCCGACCTGCACTACTACGCCCACGGCGAGAACGGCCCCAATGTGCTGCGCTCCCCCACCGCGCTCGGCCACGAGGCGGCCGGAACGGTCGTGGCCGGCGACGGCCCCCTGCCCGCGGGCACCCGGGTCGCGATCGAGCCCGCCATCCCGTGCGGACGCTGCCGCGCCTGCCGCGCGGGCCGCTACAACCAGTGCCCCCACGGCCGCTGCTTCGGCTCCCCGCCCACCGACGGCGCCCTGACCGGGCATCTGGCCGTGCCCGCGGAGTTCGCCCATCCGCTCCCCGACGGCTTCCCCCTCACCTCCGGGGCGCTCATCGAACCCCTCGCGGTCGCCCTGCACGCGGTGCGCCGCGGCGATGTCGCGGCCGGGGACCGGGTGCTGATCACCGGTGCCGGGCCGATCGGCCTGCTGGTCCTCCAGGCCGCCCGCGCCGTGGGGGCGGGCGAGACCGTGGTGACCGACGTCAACCCCGGCCGGCTGGCCCACGCCCGCCGCCTGGGCGCCGACCACGCCCTGGACACCTCCCGTGAGCTCCTCCCCCAGGATCCGGTGTTCGATATCGCGCTCGACTGCTCCGGTATCGAGTCCGCCCTGGCGGCTGCCGCGCACGCGGTACGCCCCGGCGGCACCGTGGTCGCCGTCGGCAACCCGCCCCAGCCCCGCACCACGCTGCCGCTGGCCTGGATGCAGCGTCAGGAGCTCACCCTGGTCACCGCCTTCCGCTACGCCGGGGAGTTCCCCGCGGCGGTGTCCCTGGCCGCCACCGGACGGATCGACCTGGAGTCGCTGGTCACCGCCCGCTTCCCGCTGGAACGTACGGCGGACGCGCTCCAGACGGCGCTCTCCGACCCCGCACAGCTCAAGGTCGTCATCGAGCCCTGAGCCATGGCCGTCCGAGCGGTCGGGCCCTGAGCCATGGCCGCCCGAACAGACGAGCCCTGAGCAGCCGTCCGGGCCGGGGCGGCACCCCGTCCGTCCCACCCGTCACAATGGGGATCATGTCCCGACGTACCCGACGCCCGCAGCCGGCCCGCCCCACCCCGGCCTCCTGCCCCTGCGGGCTGCCCGCGGCCTACGACGACTGCTGCGGCCGGCTGCACCGCGGCCAGGCCCGCGCGACCACCGCCGAGCAGCTGATGCGCTCGCGCTACAGCGCCTTCGCCGTCGGCGACCAGGCGTATCTGCTGCGCAGTTGGCACCCCACCACCCGGCCGCCCGGCGCCGGGCTCGACCCGGGCCTGCGCTGGGTGCGCCTGGAGATCCTGGGCACCACCGAGGGCAGCGCGTTCCACACCACGGGCACCGTCGAGTTCCGCGCCCACTACACCGAGGGCGGCCGCGCGGGCTCGCTCCACGAGAACAGCCGCTTCGTACGCCACGAGGGCGACTGGGTCTATCTCGACGGTGTGACCGGCGACTGACCCCGCCCCACAGCGGTCGGCGCGACCACCCTCCGCGCCGACTTGGTCATTTGTTTCCCGTGTCGTCGCCGACGCCTTCTGGTGCCCGGTCAACTCCGGGGCGATGCTGGGGCGCTGTGCGTGTGAACCACGCGAGTCCCCTGGCCCCATGGAGTTGCCGTGCCTCCTGTCGCGTTCGCCAGACCTCTGGCGGCCCTGGCCGCGGTGTCCGCCCTTGTGCTGGGCGCCGCCGGCCAGGCCACCGCCGACACCACCCCCGCCCCGGCGCCCGAACCCCTGCCGCGGGTCTCCACGGAGATGCTGCGGCCGGTCGCCCCGCCCGCCGCCAGCGGTGCGCCGGGCACCCGGTCCGTGGCCGACGGCGACGGGCTGCAGACCGCCCGCTCCTCGCGGCCGGTCGCCCCGGGGGTGAAGCTGACCTCGTACGACCGGCTGGAGTCCGACAAATGGCTGCGGGTCGACGCGCTGTCGGTGGACCTGGCCGGCGGCACCAATGTCGACTATCTCCACCCCGACCAGGTCGCCAAGCGGCGGACGGTGTCCCAACTGGCCGCCGAGCACGACGCCGGGCCGGGGCGCCGCACGGTCGCGGCGATCAACGGTGACTTCTTCGACATCAACCAGACCGGCGCCCCCGAGGGCAACGGCATCGGCGACGGCCGCCTCGTCAACTCCGCCTCCGCGGCCGGACCCGCCCAGGCCGTCGGCATCGGCCCGGCCGACGCGGGCCGCGTCCTCCAGCTCTACTTCGACGGCACCCTGACCCTCCCCGACGGCCCCCATCCGCTCGCGGCGCTCAACGCCGCCAACGTCCCGGCCGCCGGGATCGGGGCGTACACCGCCCAGTGGGGCGAGGCGGACCGCGCCCAGACCGTGGACGGCGCACGGCGCACCGCCGAGGTCACGGTCGTGGACGGCAAGGTCACCAAGGCGGCCACCGCGCCCGGCAAGGGCCCGATCCCGGCCGGTGCGACCGTGCTGCTCGGCCGGGACGCCGGGGCCGACGAGCTGTCCGCACTGGCCGTCGGCGACGCGGTGTCGATGGAGTACCGGCCGCGCACCGACGACGGCGACCTGCCGCGCACGGCCCTCAGCGGCCGGGAACTGCTGGTCGTGGACGGCAAGCCGGTCGGCCACGACGGCGAGGGCAACAACACCACGGCGCCGCGCACCGCGGTCGGCTTCTCCCGCGACGGCCGCACCATGCAGATCCTCACCGTGGACGGGCGGCAGGCCGACAGCGGCGGGGTCACCCTCACCGAGCTGGGCCTGATGATGAAGGACGCGGGCGCCTACAGCGCGCTCAACCTCGACGGCGGCGGCTCCTCCACGCTCGTCGCCCGCGAGCCCGGCAGCGACACCGCCCGGGTGGAGAACAGCCCGTCCGACGGCGCCGAGCGCACCGTCCCCAACGGCCTGGCCCTCACCGCGCCCGACGGCAGCGGCCGGCTCAAGGGCTTCTGGGTGGGCACCGCGATGGACCGCGCGTCCGCGCCCACCACGGACCCGGTCCGGGGCGGCCACCCCGAGCGGGTCTTCCCCGGCCTCACCCGCCGCCTCACCGCCGCCGGTTACGACGAGACGTACGGCCCGGCCGACGGCGCGCCGCAGTGGCGGGCGGCCGATTCGCACATCGGCCGGGTCGGCTCCGACGGCACCTTCACCGCCCGCCACGGCGGTGACACCACCGTCACCGCCCGGCGCGGCGCCGCCCACGGCGACATCGGCCTCACCGTCCTGGACCGGCTGGACCGGATCCAGTCCACCAGCCGGCTGGTCGGCCTGGCCGACGCCGAGGCCACGGGCCGGTTCGGCATCGTCGGCCTGGACGCGCACGGCACCAGCGCCCCCGTCGAACCCTCCGATGTGCGGCTCTCGTACGACCACGCGCTGTTCGACATCGCCCCGGCCCCCCGGACGGGCACCTTCACCGTCAGGGCGCGCCACGACCAGGCCGCGGGGCAGGTCACGGTCCGCGTCGGCGGCGCCACCACCGTGCTCGCCGTCACCGTCGGCCTGACCGAGCGGCAGGAGGCGTCCTTCGACGACGCCGATCGCTGGACCTTCAGCCAGGCCCGCGCCTCCGGTTCGGCGCAGGCCACGCCCGAGGGCCACACCGGCACCGGGCTGAAGCTGGACTACGACTTCACCCAGTCCACGGCCACCCGCGCCGCCTACGTCACCCCGCCCCAGCAGATCGAGGTGGACGGGCAGCCGCAGTCCTTCGGCCTGTGGATCAAGGGCGACGGCAAGGGGGCGTGGCCCACCCTGCACCTCAAGGACGCGGCGGGCTCCGACCAGTTGCTCCGCGGACCGTATGTGACCTGGACCGGATGGCGACATGTCGACTTCGCCGTCCCGGCCGGAGTCGCGTATCCGCTGAAGGTCAACCGCTTCTACCTCGCCGAGACCTCCGCCACCCGCCAGTACACCGGCAGCGTGGTCATCGACGACCTCTCGGCGCGGGTACCGCCCTCCGTCGGACTGCCCACGCAGAGCGTGCGCCCCGATCCGCTGATCTCCACCGCCGCGCAGGTGCGGGGGCGCGACTGGCGGTTCGCGGTGATGTCCGACGCGCAGTTCGTGGCCCGCGATCCGGGCAGCCCGATCGTCGCCCAGGCCCGCCGCACCCTGCGGGAGATCAAGGCGGCCAAGCCCGACTTCCTGGTGATCAACGGGGACCTGGTCGACGAGGGCTCCCCCGCCGATCTGTCCTTCGCGCGCACCGTGCTGAACGAGGAGCTGGGCGATGAGCTGCCCTGGTACTACGTGCCCGGCAACCATGAGGTGATGGGCGGCTCCATCGACAACTTCACCGGCGAATTCGGGCCCGCCCACCGCTCGTTCGACCACCGCGGCACCCGCTTCCTCACCCTGGACACCTCACGGCTGGGGCTGCGCGCCGGTGGCTTCGACCAGATCAAGGAGTTGCGCGCCCAGCTCGACGCGGCCGCGAAGGACCCCGGCGTCGGCTCGGTGATGGTGATCGAGCATGTGCCGCCGCGTGACCCCACCCCGCAGCAGGGCAGCCAGCTCGGCGACCGCAAGGAGGCGGCGCTGCTGGAGGGCTGGCTGACCGACTTCCGCCGCACGACGGGCAAGGGCGCGGGATTCATCGGCAGCCACGTCGGCACCTTCCACGCCTCACGGGTGGACGGCGTCCCGTACCTGATCAACGGCAACTCGGGCAAGAACCCCGCCACCCCGCCCAACCAGGGCGGGTTCACCGGCTGGTCGATGGTCGGCGTGGACCACGTCTCGGCCCGGGACCAGGCGGCCGCGCGCCACGCACCGTGGCAGGGCGGCCCGGACTGGGTGTCCGTGCAGACCCGCGCCCATGTGGACGGGCTCACCGTCACCGCCCCGGACGACCTGCACACCGGGCAGGCCGCCGGCATCACGGCGACCGTCTTCCAGGGCGAGGGGATCGACGCCCGGCGGGTGCCGGTCGGCTTCCCGCTGAGCGCGGACTGGACCGGCTCGCCAAACGTTCACATCGGCGACCCGGACGACGCCGGGCGCCGCGATGTGGCGGCGTACGACCCGGCCGACGGCAAACTGACCGCGCTGCGCCCGGGAACGGCCACCCTCGCGGTGCGCGTGAACGGCGCCACCGCGCAGGCGCGGTTCACCGTCACCGCGGCGGCCGCGGCGCCCGCGGCCTGAGGGCCGTCCGGCGGAACACGATTCCGGCGGTTGGCCCGCTGGGGCATCGGCCCGCGCATCCGCACCGAGCAGGTGCGGATGCGCGGTACCGAAAGTCAGCTCACCGCCGCAGCGGTCCCTCGCAGCTGAAGTCCGCGGTGCCGGAGTTGCCCGTGACGGTGGGCCGGCCGAAGCTGCAGTTCATATCGCTGAAGTCGACGGCCGCGGGCTTGGAACGGTCGAGCAGGTTGGCGTCGACCGCCTCGGACATCTCGGTGAAGACCTTGTTGAGGCTGCCGGGGTCGCTGAGGTTCGCGGTGATCTCGCCGGTGCAGACGAACCGTCCGTGCTCGCCGTCGCCATTGTCCTTGCAGACGGGCTGGTTGCCGGTGGCCCGGGAGAAGGCGCTCTGCGCCCCGGCGGCGTCGGTGAGCGTCAGGTCCTGGTTGGGGACGAACGTGGTGTCCGGTACGAACAGGTCGTCGACGATGGCTATCTGCTGGTCGAGGAAGGCGTTGTACTGCTGCTGCAGGTTGGTGTCCGCGCCCTGCTGGTTGCGCCAGTTGTCGAAGGCGACGGGGTCGTCGGCGCGGATGAACCGGTACATCTCCTGGAGCTTCGCCGGGTGGTCGCGCCACAGGAACTCGAAGAAGGTTCCCGCGTAGGAGTAGAAGCGGAAGCCGTCGCGGTCGTAGGTCGCGTGCAGCATCTCGTTGATCGTCATCCGCGGCCTGCCGCCCTGGGTGTCGCTGATGATGTCGCGGACCAGGGACTGGCGTACGCGGATGCCGTCGTCACGGGTCGAGCCGTCGAAGAACTCGGCGCTGCCCTCGTCCATGGCGGTCGTGCGGTCACCCTCGTACCAGGGGCCCTCGCCGAAGAAGCCGGGGACGGCGAACCGGCCGTTGAGGTAGTGGGTGTACTCATGCCGGAAGAGCTCTTCCAGGGTGAGGGAGGAGTCCTGGGGCACGCGGCGCTGGTACGTGTAGAAGGTCGCACCCTTCTCGATGTAGACACCGCCGTTGTCGGTGGCCATGCCGGTGAGCATCGGGTGGTAGACCTCGTAGTCGGAGCGTGAGGCGTACAGCACGATGGTGAGGGTGGCGTTCGGGTCGCCGGCGAGCGGCTCCTCCGTACCGAGCACCCGGTGGAACTGGGCCCTGACCTGCTTGGACGCATAGTAGAGCTGATCGACGGTGGCGCGGTCGAGGGCGGTGCGGACCTTGATGCCGCCGTTGTCGTAGGAGTACGTGTTCGGGAAGATCCGCTTCTCGATGTCCTCCTTGCAGACGCCGTAGGGCCGGCACGCCTCGAAGGTGATGAGCCAGGAGACGACCTTGCCCCAGGGTGCGCTGCCCTCGCCGAAGTTCCTGACCGTGACGGGCAGCAGGGCTCCGAGGTCGGCGATGGTCTGCTGCTTGAGGGAGTCGATCTCGCCGAAGCGGCCGTACTCGAGGAGGGCGTCGCGTACGACCCAGGCGTTGGGGGTGTCCTTCAGGTGGGTGTAATCGGCGAACGCCTTGAAGGCGGCACGGTAGCCGGGGTCGGCGGCGACCGCGGCCTGGAACTCCTTGTCCTGGTTGCCGGAGTAGACACCCAGGTAGTTCAGCGAGAGCGCGGAGAGGGCGGCGTTGCCCCAGGACTGGTCCTTGTTGGTGGCGGTGTGCTCCGGGTCCATGGTGGCCAGGACCTTCTTGATCAGGCCGAGTTGGTACTGGCGTCCGCCGGGCCCGCTGCAGCCGATCAGGGCCTCGCGCAGAGTGTCGGCGTTGGCCCCGGTGGCGTCGAAGGTGTGGGCCGCGGCGCCGAAGGCGTCGACCGCGCCGCGTACCGCGTTGACGGTGGGGGCGTCGGTGGTGTCGATCTCGTCGTGTGAGAAGTCGTGGTACGCCACCGCGTGCAGGTACGTGAACATCTCGTACAGGTGGCTGGTGTTCTCGCCGTCGTGGCCGGGGGCGAGGGAGGCGATGCGCCGGGCCACGGTCTGGACGTGCGCGTCGGACATGACGGGGATCAGCCGCGGGTCCCAGTTCCAGATGAGGCCGCGCAGACAGCCGTCGGCGGTGACCGCGGGGTCGGCGAGGAAGTCGGCCAGCTGATCAGGGCTCAGCCCGGTGATGCCGTCCAGAGTGCAGGGGGCGACGGCCGGCTTCTTGTCGTGGTGCGGGGTGGCCGGCCCGGACAGCGGGCCGGGGATCCGTCCATCGGTGGTGACGGAGCCGGGCGCGGCGGCCGGAGGTGCGCTGAACTCCGTTTCCGCGTCGAGGCGTTGGGCGTGGTCGAAGGGGTTGTCGGCGGGCCGGGGCGGGGGCTTCGGTGCCGCCTTCGGCTGCCACGGACGGGCGGATGGCGCGGGGTCCCCGGGCGCGGCCGCGGCGGCCTGCCCGAGCGGCATCACGAGCGCGGCGACGAGGGTCGCGGCCAGCAGGAGTCTGCGCGAGAAGCGCGAATGTAACACCTGAACCTCCAAGAGGCGGTGGGGGGTGAGTGGGGGCCCGAGGCAATGGCCTTCACTTCACGAGGTGTGACCTGTAACATAGTAATGTGAAATTGCACTGACAAGGCGTCAGGAAAAGGTCATCCAGATTTCCTTCACCGGAGGTGTCCGTGACCGCACGTGCCGCCCAACTCCACACCGGCAGCCATGACTTGCCCGTATCGGACGCCCTCGCCCGCTCCATGGCCGACGGCTGGGCCCCCGCCCCGCCCCCAGATGACTCCCGGGTCCCCGGCTTCGAGCAGCTCACCGGCCGCCGGGCCCGGCTCGCCGCCCGCTTCCCCGGCGAGCGGCTGCTCATCCCGGCCGGCGAGCTGAAGGTCCGCTCCCACGACTGCGACCACCGCTTCCGCCCGCACAGTGCGTACGCCTGGCTGACCGGGCTGACCGGCGAGGACCAGCCCGGTCACGTGCTGGTCCTGGAGCCGGACGGCGAGCCGGTGCTGTACCTGCGGCCGCGGTCACCACGCGAGAAGGGCGGGGAGTTCTACCGGGACCGCAAGTACGGCGAGTTCTGGGTCGGCCGCCGCCCCGACCTGACCGAGGCCGAGCGGCTGACCGGCGTCCGCTGCGCCCACCTGGCCGGCCTCACCCGCCTCGGCCCCGGCAGGGACGCCTCCCGCGATCCCGAACTCGCCTCCGCGCTCAGCGAGTTGCGATTGGTGAAGGACCCGTGGGAGGTGGCCCAGCTCCAGCAGGCCGTGGATCACACCGCCACCGGCTTCGAGGATGTCGTCCGCGCCCTGCCGTCGGCACTGCGGCACCCCCGCGGCGAACGCTGGATCGAGGGCGTCTTCCAGCTACGCGCCCGCGCCGAGGGCAACGGCACCGGCTACGAGACCATCGCCGCCGCCGGCGCCCACGCCTGTGTGCTGCACTGGACCCGCAACGACGGCCCGCTCGACCCGCGGCAACTGCTCCTGCTCGACGCGGGCGTGGAGACCGACGCGCTGTACACCGCCGACCTCACCCGCACCCTCCCGCTGTCCGGGCGCTTCTCCCCCGTCCAGCGCCGGGTCTACGAGCTGGTGCTCGCCGCGCAGGACGCGGGGATCGCCGCCCTCAAACCGGGCGCGAGCTTCCGCGACTTCCACCGGGCCTGTTCCACCGTGCTCGCCGAGGGCCTCGCCGACTGGGGCGTACTGCGCGTCCCCGCCGCACAGGCACTCACCGCCGAGAGCGGCCTCCACCGGCGCTACACCCTGTGCAGCTCCGGCCATATGCTCGGGCTCGACGTCCACGACTGCGCCCGGGCCCGCGCGGAGCAGTACCTGGACGGCGTCCTGGAGGAGGGCCAGGTCCTCACCGTCGAACCGGGTCTCTACCTCCAGCCCGACGACACGACCCTGCCGCCCGAACTGCGCGGGATCGGTGTGCGCATCGAGGACGATCTGGTGATCACGGCCGACGGCGCCCGCCTGATGTCATCGGCCCTGCCCCGCACGGCCGATGCGGTGGAGGAGTGGATGGACCGGCTGCTGTCCCCGTCCGGCTGATCCGCGGTCGCGCCGCGCTGCCGCCCGAGGGGCCCGCTCCCGTCCGAGGGGCCCGGCCGGGCAACGCCCCGTCAGGTCACTCGTGCGGCCTCCTCGCGGCCCTGGGCCCACAGGGAACGGACATGGCCGAGGTGGCGGGCCATGCATGCCTCCGCCGCCTCGGCGTCCCCGGCCAGCATCACATCGAGCAGTTCCACGTGCTCCTCGGCGGACGGCAGTAGCTGGTCGTGTTCGTCGAGCCAGGTCAGGCCGTAGAGACGGGAGCGCTTGCGCAGGTCGCCGACGGTCTCGACGAGGCGGTCATTGCCGCTGAGGCCCAGCAGTTCGAGGTGGAAGCGACGGTCGGCCTCCAGATAGCCGACGAGGTCATGGGCGGCCGCCGCCTCGACGATCTCCAGGGCGATCGGGCGGAGCGCTTCGAGCTGGGCGCGGGTCGCGGTGCGGGTGACCCGGCCCACGACCGGGACCTCGATCAGCGCCCGGATCTCGGTGTACTGGTCGAGGTCGCGGTCGCTCACCTCGGTGATCCGGAAGCCCTTGTTGCGCACCGGCTCGACCAGACCCTCGCGGGCCAAGTCGAGCATGGCCTCCCGCACCGGTGTGGCCGAGACCCCGAAGTCCGCGGCCAGACCGGGCGCCGAGTAGACCGTGCCCGGCCGGAGTTCACCCGCTATCAGGGCCGCACGCAGCTGATGGGCGACCTGGTCGCGCAGCCGATGCTGAACGGTGGCCAGGCTCCGATGCTTGAGTTCACCCATCTCGGCCCTCCGAATGGCACGTCGAGTCGGCGCGGAGTGCCAGCGTACAATGTCACGTTGCGCAAGCGGCCCGACCGGGACCCGACAGCGGCCCGACAGCGGCCCGGCCGGGACCCGGCCGGGACCCGACGGGGAACGGGCTCAGGTGTCCCAGACCCGGCGGACCTGTTCGAAGCGGGTGGGCAACGGAGGGCGGCGACCGGCGTACCGGGCGTTCGTACGGTGGACGAACCGGCGCCAGGAGAGCACCAGCCCCTGCCGGGTGATGGGCAGCCCGGCGATCACGGTCACACCATTGTCATGGGTGTGGTGCACCGTCAGCAGCAGCGCGTCCGGCACCGACCCCTCCAGCTCGGCGCAGAGCTCCTGCCGCACCCGCAGCCAGCGGCGCAGCACCAGCACGGTGCCGCGGTCCAGGCCGTGCCGGCGCGGGACGCGATGCTTGCCGTGCTCGATGGTCACCCATCCGGAGTCGAGGTCCAGCGCCGACAGTCCGCAGCGCAGCAGTCCGCCGTACCGGGCGCCACTGGCCCGCGCCAGGCCCACCACCACGGCCAGCCGTACGGTCTCCGGCTTCGCGCCGTCCTCCATCGCCCGCACCGAGAGCTGCCGCCAGATCCACTCCGCCTCCGCCGTCGAGACCACCGGCCGCGGATAGCGGTCCTGCGCCGCCTCCTTCGCCGTCCGCGCCTGGGACCGCGCTGCCATGTCCACCCCCTGGGAGCCTCGCGACATCGAGGCGACATCGAGTCGCTTGGCACACTATTTCTTCCGTCGATGTCTTCGTCAAGGGCATCACGGCGGTACGGTCGTCCGCGTGCGTCTTCTGCTGATGTCGGTCAGTCACCCTAAAGCACCCATCTCCCTCGCCTGCGACAAGAGAAAACCAGCGCCCCGACCCGGTCTTTGCGGAGACGAGGGGGTCGGGGCGCGGTCGTCACCTCTCCACTGTGGGGCAATGGATCAGCGACAGCGGACCGCCCAACTTGCCGGTGCTGCGGACAGCGGGCGGAGTCTTACAGGCGAGAGGGTCAATCGATCAAGCGAAGCATGCGGATGATTCACTTCTCAAGGGCATATGACAGGAGTTCATTCGAACGGATGAACGGTCGGCGGATCGCCCGGCGAGAGTCGGGGGTACTCGCCGCCGGGCGATCCTGTCTCAGGGACGGCAGCCGGCCTCGGTCTGCAGGTCCACGATCGTGCACGAGTCGAGACCTCGCACGAGCTGCCCTGCGACGACCCATCTGATGTCCGAGGAGGTGAGCGCGACGACGTCGGGTCGGCCGACCGCCAGGCCCCTCCTGGTGAGGATGTGCGGAACTCCGAGGACGGCGCAGACATCCGACGCACCGACCCTCACGGCGACGTACTTGCCGAGCAAGTGCGGGCACATCGTGACGGCCTTGCGTGCGCACGGAAGACACACGGGCGGATGGGTGGTCAGCACGTCGTTCGGCCACCCCTCCCAATCTGCGCGGTTGTCCTCCAGGAGCCACAGCACGCCACGCTCGTCCTGGTCGGCCGGACCGCCGCAGATCTGACATAGCAGCGCTTCCATCACGACTCGCTGTCGGTGCGGGTGGACGTTTCCGAAACTCGGTTGTCCTGCGCCTGGGGCGACGGTGCGTCGGCTCCACAGAACACCGCGGCTGTCGCGGTCCGCCGACGTCTCGTCGGCGTAGGCGATCCCGAAGGCACTTGCAAGCACGATCGTCTCGTCGATCGCGTCCTCGCCGCTCCATGTCGTGATGTACGGGACGATATCGGGCCGACTCGGCGTACTGGTCACCGGTCGCCCCCAGGTAGCGCAAGGGTGGCACGTCGCGCCTCGCGGACCGATGATCCGACGTCAGCGAGGGCGACATGCATGCGCCCGCACTGGCGAGCGCCCTCTATGTACTCGTCAACTTCGGATTTCGACGCGACCGGCGAAAGCTCATCGAGCCCGACCGCCAGGAGTACACGCCCGAACTTGTTGATCGTCCGCACCCATCGAGGATGCGTCAGCTTCAACGCCCACGGACAGCCAGAGAACCATACGAGCGCCTCTCCGCCGCTCGCCACGACGCGGGCGCCGACTGCTGGTAAGGGCTGACCGAAGGGGACGGCGCCCAGAGAGGCGGCGACCCCTCGCATGGTGCGCTCGATCGCGTGGGCGTTGACGTCCTCGAACTGCGGCGCCGGGTAGGTGAGCATCATGACCGAGAACACGTTGTCGTCGGCCGTGTGGTCGAGCCACGTGCGGACGTTGATCCGGGCGATCAGCCCGGCCGTCAACGGCGGCAGATCGGGGGCGGTCGGGTCGATCCGCTTGAGAGGAACGACGCGGGCGGGCTGAGGGGGCTTGCATTCGTCGCACACGAAGCGGGTTGGGCCGGGGCCGGTTCCAGCGTCTTCGGTTATCGGCGACACTCTGTCGGTCGGGCGCCGGCAGCCGTAGCAGGTGAATGCCTTGATCAACGGTGTGCCCTCCCGCTGCGGGGCAGGATCCTCGCACGAGCGGCGACGTATGCGCCGTACAGATCAGCGGCGTCGGTGAGCACGTTCTCGGCGCGGGGCGCGACGATCCACGACTTCGCGTTCCGCGTGTGGGGGGCGACGACCGCCGGGTGCGGGGCGTGAAGGATCGCGCCCACTTGCAGCACGCTTGAGTCGGGCAGGTCCCAGTCGTCCGCGGAGCCGACCGGCACAAGGAACTCGACGGCGTCCTCGGTGTGGAGAACGGGGCCGATGGGTGCGCACATCACTCGAAGCTGCCGCACAACTTCCCATCCCTCTGTGCGCGGCACCCGTACGACGTCCCATACCTTGCCGATTGGGATCTCAGCGAGCTGCCCGGTCGCCCAGTCATAGGCAACATTGCTCATGCTGATGCCGGTCCCTTTGAGCCACTCGATCGGCAGGAACCCGTCGAACCCGCCGTCGGCGAGCGCCGCCTCGCTGATCTGGGCGGCCGCCCCGGGTGCGCGCTGTGGCAGCGCGTCAGGAGCGCTCATGCTGGCGTCCTCTCGGCGCGGTCGCGCGACGTGACCTCGGCGACAGAGAGAAAGGCGGCGCGCTGTGCGAGCCAGTCCGACAGTTCGGCGTGGGTCGCCGTGCCTGCCTCGCAGGCATGCCCTCGAAGGGCGACGATGCCCTCGGCGCGCCTTTCGGTGATGGCATCCCGCACGGTGGCCCAGTGCTCGCGCTCGAAGATGGGCGTCGTAAGAGGCGACGGGTCGAGGATGGCCTCGGCTACTTCCCACTCTCGGGCGGCCGCATACCGAAGCAGTACCTCGAGAGCCTTAGTTGATGTTGTACGCGGGTCGGTGGTGCAGGCGTACAGCACGACTGTCGTGCGCCAGTTTGACGCGTTGTATAAGGCGCGACGCCGGCGCGACTGTGCCGGCGTCCTTTTGGACGTGGTCGATGTATCGATCATGCCTGTAACGGTCTCGCTACTGCGAGTATCCGTACAGGCAGGGGGCGTACGACTTTCGGAACCCGTCGAGGGCGAACTCGCTCGTCACGTACGACTCGACGCTCTTGGCGGGCGAAGAGTCGTACGTGACGTACGACTGAATCTTGCGTCAGAGAGCGTTCTTGGCTGTCGCCGTCGGGAACCCAGACAGAGCCGGACCGGCGCCGATCAACTTGGACACGCGCCGAAGGCGAGTAGTCGATGCCCTGCCGACCTTCGACACGATCACCTGCGGCAGCGCTTGATGCCGGGCCCAATGAGGTGCCGAGCGCAGCGCCCCCTCGAGCGTGTCGAGGCTGGCATCCCACATCTTCGCGTCGGCCTGCGCCATGGCTTTATCGAGCGCGTACCGGTGCTGTGCTGCCTCACTGAGCTGCACTGTGTCGCCGTTGGTAATCCCGTCGATCAGGGCGAGTGCCTTGCCAGTCTGGCCCAGCGAGACGTTAATGCCGACGGCCTGCGTCGTCGCCGAAACCGGCCCGAACAGGGTTCCGTGCGCCCGCACCTCCTGCCCCATGCGAGCGCCTGCCGCGTGCGACTGCGACAGGAAGTCGGCCGCCCGGTCCTTATTGCCCATACGCGAGGCAACGACCGCGGCGAAATTCACGTGTGAGCCGTAGACCGTGAGCTGCTCGGGAGTCGCCTTCGAGAACCGCGGCTCGATGTCGACGGCGGCCTTCTCGGCGAGTTCGAGCGCCTCGGGTAGCCGCGCGTCCCGCAGGTAGACCCAGGATCGGCCCGAGGTGACGAGCGCCTGCCGCAGCTCGTCGCCTGCGTTCTCGGCGGCGCGCTGCGCGTGTCCAATCGAGGCGTACGCGAGGTCGCGGACACCCATCAAGTTAGCGACGTATGCGCAGATGCGGTACGCGTCGGCCACGACACCCCACGCTTCGCACTGGTCGCCGGCGGGCTGCTCGTGCAGCCGTGCGGCGGCCGAGCGCAGGAGCGGCGCGGCGAGCGAGCCTGCCTCGGCATAGTGCCCTTTCCAGTACAGCTCCCAACCCTGCCGGGTGATCTTGGTGAGCTCTTCAAGGGTCGGGGCCTCGACGGTCGGGGCGATCCCGGCCGCGATGTCATGCACGGCGTGCGACAGCTCGCGCATCATGGTGCGGTCTTCCTGCCGCAGAGCGCGGCGGGGTTCCTGTTGACCCAGGATCACGGATGTGTCGACGCCGAGCGCGGCGGCGATCTGGAGGAGCGTTGGGAGTGTCATCCGCTTGTCTTGTTCGGCTGCCTGAACCGTGGCGATCGAGAGATCGCTCATCTCGGCGAGATCACCCTGTGTGATCTCTGCCCCACGGAGGATCTTGATTCGTTCGCCGGTACTGAAGTCGGACCACTGCGGCATAATTGACTCCGTTCCTTGCTTCGACACTTGGAACGGTACGCCTTGAACCCGTTGACAGGCGACAGAAGTTGACCCCCGCCACTCGGGCGGGGGTCTTCTCCGTTCTGGTGGCGGGCCCAGACAACGCGAAACCGCCCCTGCCTGGCCCGCAGACCAGACAGGGGCATGATGCGATCATCAGTACCGGCGCCGGTCTGCTGGCATCCCCAACAATCCGGGCGCCGAGGTCGGCGAGGGCGACGGATCCTCGGGTTGCGAGGCGCCTGAGCGGCGGCAGACGAGCGCGTCGAGATCCCAGCTTGGTGCCTGCAGCGAGTAGCCGTCGGGGCAATCGGGACCGGGCGGTCCCTGCACGCCGTTCGTACCGTCGGTGCCGTCGCGTCCATCCTTGCCGGGTTCTCCGGGCGAGCCCGTCGGTCCGGGTGGTCCGGTTGGCCCGGGTGGTCCGGTCACGGTGTCCCCGGGTTCACCCTTCGCGCCGCTCGGTCCCGGTACCGGCGAGGGTGTACCGCCGGGCGTGCCCGGGTCTCCTTTCTCGCCCTTCTCTCCTCGAGGCCCCGTCGGGCCCGGGATCGGCACGGGCACCCTGGTTCGGTCCGACAGGTCCTCAATGGCGCGTGCCGGGTCCGGCGCCGCAGGTGTGCCGCCCTTCGCCTTGACCTGCGCCCGCAGAATGCGGACGTCATCAGCGAGGGTGGTTACCGCTGCGCCGCGCCGGTCCGCCTCGGCGGCGACTGCCGCGGTCCGCTGCTCCGCTGCGTCGATCCGCAGCCACAGCGCGGCCGCGCCACCGAGCACAAGCAGCACGGCAACGGCGGCGAGCGTTCGCCACCTGCGAGAGAGGACGTCCTTCGTGCGGGTCACGTCGGTTGCCCTCCCAGTTCGACAATGCGGTCGCGTAGCCGAGCCTTCTCGGCAGTGAGTTCGGTGATCTGCGCCTGTAGCGCGGCCTTATCGGCCCGTTCACTGGCGAGTTCGGCGTACGCCGCCGCGAGGCGCACCTCGTTCTCGGTGAGCTGCGCTCGCAGCTTGTCGCGCTCCTCCTGCAGGTTGTCGACGAGCGTGCTGTAGCCGCCGATCACGGCGCCCGACTGCGACGCAGCGTTCGCGCCCCGCTGCCCGACGAGCGCGGCCCCGGCCGCTGCGAGCCCGACCACAATCGTTCCGAGCGCGCCGAGCGTCGCAGCGTCCACAGACGTTCCCTCCGGTCGTGGGGGTCAGGGGCGACCGCCGATCAGCCGAGGGTTCCGCCGGCCCTGGGGCCGAGCCCGACGGTCCGCGGCGGCGTCGCCGGGTCCTTGCTCGCCGGCAGTGTCGAGGCAGTGCCCCTCGCCCCGAGTCGGCCAGCGATCCAGCCCTTCGCCGAGGCGATCAGCGCGGCGACCGGCACGGCCCACCACAGCGTGACGTCGGCGATCTCGGTCGCCAGAACGCCGAGCGCGCCCTCGGCACCGGTCCACAGCGCCCGCTCGATGACGTCGTGCTTGAGCTTGCTTCCGTACATGGGGTGATCTCCCTACGTGACTGGTGTGCGGCCCGGGGTGGCGATCAGGCGACGACGGTGAAGCCGTGCGCGCGGCCGAGCCGTGTGAGCGAGGTGCGGCCGGGTGTTCCGTCGGCGTCGCCGCCGGGCTGCGTGCCGCGGAATCCGAGGCGAAGCTGATAGAGCGAGTACGCGCTGCGGGTCGCCGTGCCGAAGTGGCCATCGGCGTAGCGCGGCGACAGCAGCCCCTCAGCGACGAGGGCGTTCTCGACGGCCTCGACGCCGGCGTACGAGACCGGCGCGCCCGTCTTCGGCGGGTCGACTTTCGATGCTTTGACGAGCCGCGACAACGAGACCTGCGGCGCGCTCGGGTGCGAGGTGCTGCTGCTCGGCGCCTTCGGAGGCGCCTTGTACTTCGGTCGGCCGTATCCGGCGATCTCTGCCTCGGTGCGTACGCGGCGCGCGCAGACGTTGAGCGTGTTCCCTTCGATGGTGAACACGTTCGTGCCCGAGACCCTTGTGACGATGCCGACGTGATCGATCCGTCCGATCTCGTTCGTGCCGCTCCAGTCGAAGAACACGACGTCGCCGCGCCGGATGCCCTTCGCTCCGGCGTGCCACTGCCCGGCCGTCTTGAACCGGGCGGCGTGCCACACGGTGTACGCGTAGTCGGTGCCGAACAGGACACTGTCGCGCTCGGCCGCCATGGTTGCCCAGTAGGTCACTGCGGCGTCGCACCACGCGAAGTTGCCTGCGAACGCGCTGCCGTTCCTCTGCCGGTACCACTCCTGTATGGCGTTCGGCTCGCCCGTGCCGAGCGACTTCTCTGCTTGAGCGATCATCCCCTCGAGGCTCATGCGCTGTCGTCCTTCCAACCCTTGGCGGGCGTCCCGTCGACCGGCTCGGCGTCCTGGTCGTCGACGTCGGCAGCCGCGGCGCTCGCGCCCGAGAACACGCCCGCCATGTCCGCCGGTCCGTACTCCGCTTCGAGCAGCTCGGTCTCGTTGTCGACGGTCGGGCCGTTGCCCGTGCGCCGGATGAGCCCGGCTTGCTCTTCCTGGTCCGGTCGGCCCTCGACCGGCCGTGCGGTATCGCCCATGGGTGGGTCCTTCCTTTCGGGCATAAAAAGGCGCCCCTTCCGTACGGCGAGGGGCGCATAGGAGATCGGGCAGCTCAAACGGGAGGCTGCTCCGAGGGTGGGGGCGGGTAGCGGATCGCCATTACGGGCACGATGAACGCGCGCCCGAACCCGTTGTCGTCGACGTTGCCGGGCTGCTGGTTGATCACGTCGGCCGCTTCGAGTGCGGCGTCGAGGTCTTCGTGCAGTCCGCCGTACGTGGTGACGCCCGACACGTAGTAGGCGGCGCGTACCTGCTCGGGATCGAAGGACATCAGCACGTCCCTTAGCTGACGTAGCCGTACGCCAGGGGACCGAGCAGCCCGTCGAAGGCGGCGGATGTGAACGCGCCACTCGTGACGGTCGGCGGGGTCGACTGGCCGGTGTTGGTGCTGCCGAATCCGGGGCTGTCAGCGGCGCCGACGGCGAGGGATCCCTCGCCGATGAGGCTTGGTGTGGTCGTCGCTTTGATCATGAACCCGAGGTAGTGCAGCCCTGTGTACGTCGTGGTGTAGCTCGTCGCCGTGCCTGCAGTGGCCTGCGCGACCGCGAGGGTCTTCGCGGTGTTCGCCGCCCACGCCGCGGAACCCTGGTCTGCGGTGCGCGCGAGCGCGACACGGCTGCGGTCGTGCAGGGTGAACCAGTAGTTCGTAGGCGTGCCCGCGCCCGTGCCGCCCGAGGTGAACGTGATGTTCGCGATGACGGCGCCCTTCGGCAGCCAGATCGGCACAAGGTATAGCGTGCCAGACACCAGCGACGCCGAGGTCGTGCCGCAGCGCAGCCTCGGTGTCGTCTCGTACCGGCCGGCCGGGCGCATGATGCCCTCGAGGTTTCCCTGCTCGTCGAAGGGCGAGGTCGTCGGCGACGTCGACTGATCGTCCACCATGCCGGACGTGCCCGAGTCGATGAGGTCGTTCCCGTAGCGGCGCACGTTGGTGCAGGTTGAGGTGATCGACAGCCCGTACGCCGCTTCGTTGCCACTGCCGAACCTGCGGACCCTGTTGCCAGTGATCAGCAACCCGTCGGTAGACGACGAGGCGCGGATTCCGAACGACCCGGACGCCGCCCGCGACGATCCTTTGCAGTAGTTGCCGATCACCTGAATGTCGCTGCCGCCGAGGATGTGCACACCGTTGACACCTGCATCGCGAACACTGTTATTCGCGATCACCACGCCGGTTCCGGTGTCGCAGGAGACGCCCGAACTGCCCGGCGCGTAGACCCTGTTTCCGGTCACGGTGGCACCGGCGACGTTCTGCTGACTGACACCCGTTCCGGACACGCCACGGATCGTGTTGCCGGTGACGGTGTACTGCTCGGCGTACGAGCAGCGCACACCGTTCTCGTTGTTCGTGTTCGTCTCGAGGACGTTGCCGCTGATCGCGGCATTCAGCACCTTGCCCGTTGCCTCGCCCGACAGCAGAATGCCGTCGTCGACCCCAGTACATCCCCGGATGGTGTTTCCGGTAATGGTCAGGTTGCGCATGTCCTGTGACGCCGACGTCTGCGTGCCGTTCGCGTCTTTGGTGTCGGCGGTGTCGGTGGAGTCGACGACCTGCGCCCGGAAGCCTGCGCCGCAGCCGCTGATCGTGTTGCCGACGATGGTGACGTCTTCCCACGAGTACGCGCTGATCGCGTACTGCCCGAGCCCTTCGAATGTGCAGTCGGCGATACGGATGCGGCGATGCCATCGGCCGATCGTGGCCGAGTGTGAGCCGATGCCACGCGGCCATGCCACGGTGCCCGCCGTGCCCGAGGCGCCGACATAGCAGCCGCGTACCTCGATGTCCTCGCAGCTCACGTTGTCATACGGGCCAAACCCGCCGAAGTAGGCGCTGCCTTTGGAGAGATCGAGCTGTACCGCCTCCGAGAACGAGCGGCCGCCGGGGTCGATGTAGCCCACGAAGCGGCATGAGTCGACGACCGCGTTCTTCGTCGAGTTGAGCTCTACCGCGTGATAGCCGGGCAGGTCTCGAATCTCCACATCGCGGATCGTCACTCCTCGGGCGTGTCCGATGCTCATGCACATCGCGGGCGCGGTGAGCCCGGCTGTCGTGCCGCGCATGTCCCACACACCGCCTTCGACGCAGATGTTCCCGTGCCCCGTGTACCCGCCGAGGTCCTGCCCGGCGTCGCCGTTGAGCAGCATGGTCGCCGCGGCCGCCCGCTGGAAAGTGGCGCCGGGCATAAGCGTGAGCCGCGTGTTCCGGCGGATCCGCAGTGGCAGCGTCGCGAGCCGGTACGTGCCCGGCGGCACGACCACCCAGCCGCCGCCCGCGGTGTATGCGGCGTCGAGCGCTGCCTGCACAGCCGGCGCGTCGTCGGCGACACCGTCGCCGGTCGCGCCGAACACGACGCGCGGATTGTAGAGCCGCATGCCTGCGAGGGACACCTGATCGGCGTCAAGTGTGGCGGTGAGTCGCTGCGTCTTCGCTGCGCTGCGGAACCATCGCACCTCGCGGGCCGCGTTGCCCGGGCCGTACGTCTCTTCTCCGCTCGCGAGCCGACGGTACCGGTCGAAGGTGTCGCCAGCGATGAACGAGGCATCGACGACCTCATTCACGTCGGTCGCAGTGTTCTGGATTTTGCCCGTCATGGTGCCGCCGGACAGCGGCAGCGCCGCGTTCGCCTTCGAGAGCGCCTCTTGCGCGATCTCCCGGCCGGCCTCGTACCAGCGGACCGGCCCGCTGGTGCCGTTGTACTCGTACTCGATCTGTGTGACGCCCTCGACCTTGAAGGGGCGGATCGCGCCGGGCTGGTCGGACGTCGCCGGGTTCGATCGGAGCTGCGCGATCGGTGTCGTGCCGTCGGCCTCGAACAGCGCGGTGATCGTCTCCCCCGTGCCCGCAGCGCGGACAATCAGCGGATAGTCGGGTACGACGTCACCGGTCGCGGTCGTCAGAACGTCGGCGGGAGTGCCGCCATAGGTGTACTGAGCCATCGCCGCCCCCTCAGTCGATCCAGTATTCGAGGTCGCAGCCGACCCACGTCGAACCGGTGCCGTCCTGCGAGTACCAGAGCACGGATCCGGCGCCGCCCTCGGGGCGCTCCCATCCGGTCGCCAGCACCTCGATCCGGCCGACGCCCGTGACCGGGTCGCCGACGACCGACTGCCCGGCGGCGCCGGATGCGAGGGCGAGGGGTACGCAGTCGGCGGGGACCTGCGCGATCTTCGTAGCGGACAGGTTGAAGATCACGGCGCCGTCGACCCGCTGCACGCGGCCGCGCATCCACACGTGCGTACCGATGCGGCGAATCTCTGGCGCCTGCTCGCCCGCGGTGAACCCGGACGCGAGCGGCAGCGGTCGCCACGCCTCGGGCGCCTCGTAGATCGACACCCACGTGTTCGAGGTGCTCGACACCTTGAGCCACATCGATCCGTCATCGGCCGTGACCAGGGTGTGTGCGGGCGCGTCGGCAAACAGCGTGTCGCGCTGCGCCTTGTTGGTGACCGTGTGCCGCAGGTGCGGGTCGACCGCCTCGGCGAGTGCGGCGATGTCCGCTGGCACGGTCGGCGAGTTACCGCCAGCCGGCACGGGCAGGTTGGCGCGGCCGATGGTTGCCACGGTGACCCCCTATGCAGAGAAAGTGATGGTGATCTTGCCGCCCGTGAACGAGGCGTAGTCGGTGCTGCCACTCGCGTAGATCGCGAGCCCGCGCGCCGTGCCGTTGGCGAGCTTGCTGCGCCACGACGAGGGCACCGTCGCCGTGCCGGTGCCGCCGACTGACAGCCGCAGCAGTTCCTCCGGCCCGTCGTCGAGGTCGAGCTGCCCCGACGGCGCCGAGTTGTGGTTGTGCAGGTACAGGTGCATCGGGCGCTTCGCGTTGTGGCCGGCACCGCGCTTACGGGTGAACGACACACGCATGGATGCGACCGTCTTGCCCTGGCAGGCATCCACGATCCGCGACCCGTAGAACCACGCGCCGCGGCGATTGCCGCGGCCGGTCCAGTCGCCTTGCGTCGGGCTGCTCGCGTACTCGTCGGGCCGACCGTTGCGCCACGTGCCCGAGTCGGTCGGGGACACTGTGAGTGTTTTCGGTGGCCGCGGCGCGGGCGCGTTCGGCGAGGTGTCCGACTGCGAGCCGAGCTGAAAATAGAGTTCGATCTTTCCGCTCGACGTCTTGCGGATCCATGGGATCGTGGCCTGTTGCCAGCCCGAGCCGGACGGCGCCGCCGTTCCCCAGGTTGCCGCGCGCACGACCTGCGCGTCATCGAGGGCATCCTCGGCAGCCGCCTGGATCCGCTCCGCCTCGGACGCTGCCGGATCCGGGCCGAGCCGCCACAGAACGACCGGCCGCGTTCCGGGACGGACCGCGACCCAGTCGCCGGCTGCCCGGTCCCGGTAGGTGTCCGGGCACGGCACGTCGAGGAGCAGCGCCCCGTTGATGCTGAGGTTCACGCCGGCGTCGGTGACGTCGACGACCTCGGCTGACACGGTCTGCGGCACACCGCCCGAGCCGGCGCGGGCGAGGTCGATTCCGAGCTGCTCACGAGCGCCCATCGGCTCACGTCCTAATCGTCGTTGTGCGGGTGGCGCACGTCTGCGTGACGCCGCCGAGGTCGTACGGGCACGAGTCGATGACGTGCCGTTCCCAGACGCCGGCCTCGATCTCGACGAGCACGACGTCGCCCGGCTCCAACGCGGGATTGCAGACGTTCGTGAACGAGAGCGAGCTCTGCACGCCGAGGCTGTCAGCGAGCTGCGCGCGGGCGACTTCGGCCGCCTGCCCGAGCGAGGTGATCAGCGCCGACGCGTGCCGCTTCGTGCGCACCCGTACGTGCGTGAGCCCGAGGCGCTGCGGCGCCAGCGGATCGCCGATCGGGTCGGGACCGGCGTAGGTGAGCGACAGCGGGTCGTCGTCCCACGCGTGCGCCGGACCGACCGCGGGCGCCCCGTCGCCGCCGTCGCCCGAGACCGACCAGACGTTTGCGATGCTCTCGGCCGACTGCTCGCGCGCCGGCTGCACCATCGCGACGCCGCGCGGCACGCGCCACACGGGGTCGTCGGCGATCGTCGGCACGGGACCGAATGTGACGATGCCGCGGGCGTCGAGCCACACCTCGCCGGCGAGCGCTGCGGCGATGCCGGTCGACGTCCCCGAGCTGTCGGTGCCGGCTGACAGTGCCGCCCACCGGTCCTCGTCGACGACGAACGCTGGCAACTGCGTATCCGGGTTCACGCCCGGCCGCCATGCGATCGGCGTACCAGGCAGCGCCTCGCCGACGAGCTGCTCGGCGGCGTTCCGCGCGGTGTCCGGGCCGATCGTACGCGCCACGGGGAACGCCGCTCCCCTGATGACGTCCTCGCGTCCGAGCAGATCGAGCGAGACGCCGAGCCGGGTCTGCCGCTGCCGGTCGATCACGTACCGGCCGGCGGGGATCCACTCGATATCGCGTCGGGGTATGCCGATGCCCTGCCACAACCGAACCTGCGTCGCCTCCGAGTTGATGCCGTGCCGGCCGATCGGCACGTCGACGAGCTCGACCGACGCCGAATACCGAACCTCGGCGGTACGGTCCGGCGTCACGTTCGCCGCGCCCACCTGCGCAGGCGTCCACGACTGCCCGCCGTCGTTACTCCACTCAGCGCGCGCCGGGCGGCGGGTTGCCTGCGGCAGCGCCGCGAGCGCCTCGGGTGAGATCGGCAGCATCAGGTGACACCGTTCGTCGACAGCGCGGCGTACGAGGCGTACGAGCCCGTTACGGCGTCATAGGTGGCGAACGCACTCGCTACCGAGTCGTACGACCAGCCCGGCGCCCGCATCGGCTGTCCGGCAGTGTCCGGGCGGGCGATCGGCTGGATAGTCCAGGAGAACCGGTATCCCTCGCTGCTGCCGAGCTTGCCCGTCGGTGTCGGCCCGCTGATGTCGCCTGGCACGTGGAAGCTGTCGGGGAACAGGTAGCCGCGCCGTGCCTGCGCGAGCAGCACACCCGACCGCAGCAGCGACCGCATGCGGTCGACGTCCTCGGGCGGTACGTCGACGGTCACCTGTACGGCCTCGGCGGAGTGCTCGTCATACGCGATGGCCGGATACGGCGAGCCGGCGACGTCGGTCGTCTCCTGCCGAGCTGTTGACGTTGCCCCCGACCACTCGACGAGCATGACCGGCAGCGAAAGCCCGGGTTCGTCGATGCTCTTGACCCAAAGATCACGATCGTCGCCCGGCTCGGGCGCGGGCACCTCGACGGCGAGCGACGTTGTCGTGCCCCATGTGCCATCGGCGTACTGCGGTGTCGCGGTGTAGGTGATCGCAACACCGAGCGGCGCCTCGTGGTCGTAGGCAGTGCCAACGCCCTCGACCGCCCAGGCAAGGTCGGCCGAGCGCACAGGAACGGGCCCGCCGCCGCCCGGGTCGGTGCGCACGATGCGTACCTTCCGGACGGCGGCGACGGACGGCAGGGGGGTGCCTTCGGTGTAGTCGACCGAGAGCGTCACCCCTGCCCACAGCGGGTCGACGATCGCAGCGAACCAACCGTCGGGCGACACGACGCGCGTCGGCGGCGTGATCTGCGGCGCCGCCGGATTGACGATCATCGGCATGTTCGTGCCTCCCTCACTTCGCGCCGGCGCGGGCCCGGCGACGGACGTCGGCGAGTCCCTCGTCGACCCGGTCGTCGACGTACGCGTCGAACTCGGCGCCGTTGACGACCAGGCGTAGCCGCTGCCCGGGCTGCAGCCCGGGCGACTGCCCTGCCGGGCGCTGCGCCGTGGTGACCGGCACGACCGCCGCCGAGGTCGCGACATCGGCCATGCGAGAGGCAGCCGAGGCCACCGCGGGCAAGGTGCGCGTCATGCCTACGACCACGCCGGCGCCGACCTGCGCGCCCACCTGATCGCGCATGACCCGCGACGGAGACTTGATCTTCAGCGACTTCTTGATGCTCTTCACGAGCCCGGCGCCGAGCTTGTCCATCTGCGCCTGCAGCTCGGCCTCTTGCGCTTTGAGCCCGGCGAGGAATCCTCGGCCGGCTTGCTTGCCCGAGTCGTACATGGCGTCGGCCATGCTGTTGCCGTACGACGCCGACAGCTTCGCCCCGCTCTTCGCGAGCTTGTTGAGCCGCCCGATCTGCCCGGCGCTCGCGCCGCGCAGTTGATGCGCGAGGGTCGACTCGGGACCCATCGCGACGAGCTGGCCGATCAAGTCCTGCGACAGTCCGCGCTTTTGCAGGGCGACGATGTCCGACTGAAACGACTTGAGCGTGCCCTGCCGGGTCTGCAGGCCCGCGATCACGCCCGAGACGCCGTTCGCCTCTGCCAGGTTGCCGAGCCCGAGATAGTCGGCCGCCGTCTTCTTCTGATCGGTCGCCGTCTGGCGAGCTGCGTCGATCCTGCCGCTCAGCGCATCCCGGCGCTTCGCGAGCGCCTGCAGCTTGGCCGAAGTCGCATTCGTCGACGAGGCGAGGCGCCGACCTGCGCCGCCAGCCGCTTTCAAGTCCTCGGCGAGCGACTTCGCCGCCCTCGCGATGTCCGACGCACTGCCAGTGAGCGACTTCGAGAACGACCTGATGTCGCCCGGCAGCTCGCCCCGCGCCTTCGCTCGAACCTTCGCCGCGCTCGTGCCTTTGGCGAACCCGCGGGCGGTGAGACCGGCCGCCATGCCGAGCGACGTCTTGTGGTCGTAGACCTCGGTGTCGCCGCCGCCGAAGCGGATCAGTTCCGGGCCACGTTCGCCCACCCATGCCAGTTCGCCGCGCTTCGGCCGCCCGCCGTTGGCGTATCCGCCGGGGCGGTTGTAGGCGCGCGACACGCTGCCGTACGTCGCGAGGGCGTACTTGAGCGAGGCATACACGTTGGCCAATGGGTCGTAAATGCCGCGAGAGCGCAACTTACCGGCGTAGTGGTTGAAAGTCGCGCCGATCGTCTGCATCAACCCGCGCGACGGATCGCCTCTCTTCGCGTTTATGTCCCATTTGTTGATGGCGTGGGGATTCCCGCCGCTCTCCTGGTTCATCCGCCGCAACACGACTGGCAGCAGCGATGCAGGCTGGCCGGCCAACCTCAATGCCTGCAGTACGACCGGAGCCCACCGAGTCACGTTCTTCCCGAACATGAACTGCTCGGCGAACTTCTCGAGCCCCTTCGCCTTCCTGGTGACGAGCCCCGAGAACAGATTCTTAACGCCGTTGACGACCTTGTCTTTCAGGGCGCCGAGCATCTTGGTCGGAACCTTCGCGAGTACCTGCGCCCAGCGCGACGAGCCGATCTGCGTGATCTTCTCGCGAATCCAACCCGTCGCCGCGGACCACGCCTTTCCCGGATTCGTGATGAAATCCGTTGCCGTGCCGATGACGCCGCCGTCGGCCATGAGCTGAGTACCGGCCGCCTGCCACAGCGACCGCGCCCTCGGGCGGTATTTCGGATCGGTCGGGATCACGAATTCGGGATGACGCGGGTTGCCCTCGCCGACGATCGCCGTCGGCTTACTGACCCGCATCGGCTCGGCCGGACTCCAGCCGTTTCCGACCGTGCCACCCTGCGCGAGCAGCTTCGGCGCCGACGGCAGCTTGTCGAGCCCGACAAAATCCGCAACCTTATCCCAAACTGCTTTAATTCCACGCGAATATACCCATTTGATGATGAAGTTCACCGGCTCTGCGGCGATGGACTTCACCTTTTTCCAGGCCAGTTCGATGCCGTCCCTCGCAGTCTCGAACGCGCCTGCAAAGAGCCCGACACCCTTCTTCCCTGCGTCGAGTGCAGGCTTCAGCCCCTTCGTCCACAGCCACGACGCGACTGCGCCGATCCCCTCGAACGCGGGCTTGATCGCGCTGCGGTACAGCCACGTGCCGACCGTGCCAAGACCGCGGATCGCCGCCTTGGCGAAGTCAAGGTTCGGCTTGATGATCGAGGTGTACAGCCACGACACAACCGTGCCGATGCCTCGCATCGCAGGCTTGATCGCCGAGTTGTAGAGCCACGATCCCGCCGCGCCCAGCGCGCGGAACGCCGCCATAGCGCCGCTGATCACAGGCTTGATGATCGAGTTCAGCAGCCACTGACCAACGGCAGCGATTCCTCGGAAGGCAGGTTCAATGGCGGCAGACCAGAGCCACGACGCGACCGCGCCGAGCGCCCGAAACGAGATGACGAGCGGTGCGATCACGGCGACCGCGACGATCGCGAACATGACCTTTGCCGCCGTGCCGATGAACGAGAACACGGGCGACAGCACGTTCGACCAGAGCCATGACGCCGCCGTGCCGACCGCTCGCAGTCCGGCCATGAGGTAGCCGAGCCCCGGCTTCAATGCCGAGTTCCACAGCACGGCCCAACCGGCCTTGATCCCGGACCATGCCGCCTGAACAATCGCCCGGAACCGATCCGACTTGTTGTACGCGACGACCAGGGCGGCGCCGAGAGCGAGTACGCCCGTGATGATCAGCCCGACCGGGTTCGCGCGCATGACCGCGTTGACGATGCCCTGCGCGATGGCAAACCCGCGCGTCACGGCGGTCGCAGTGAGGATCACAGCGCGGTACGCGCTGAACGCGGCTGTCATCCCCCATGTGGCGATGGTGGAGATGCCAGCCGTGATCGCGATTCCTCCGATCGCGACGCCGAGCGGGATGAGCCAAGCGCCGTACTCCCGCACCCACTGCACGCCGCCGGCGAACGCGTCGCCGACGCCCCTCGCGGCTGGCACGAGGACGTTGACCAGGGCGCCGCCGACGGTCTGCGCGGGCGGCAACACGTACTCGTTCAGGAACCCGCCGAACGACTTGAGCGCGGGCAGCGCGTACTTGTCCGCGAAGTCGGCGAGCCCCTGCAGTGCCTGCCGCTTGAACACCTCGATCTGATTCGAAGCGGTGTTGTGCAGCGTCTTGCCCATCTTGTCGGCCGCGCCGCCGACTTCACCGAGCCCCTTCGCCGCCGACGACGGGTCCATCGCGAGCAGCGCCGAACCGAGATCCTCGGCCTGCGTGCCGAACAGTTGTACGGCGATCTGCGACTGCAGTACCGGGTCCTTGATCCCGCGCAGCCGGTCGAGGGTGAGGTCGAGCACCCCGTTCGCCGCCTTGCCGCCCTTGGCGAACTTGGCGGCCATGTCGTCGGCGTTGAGCCCGAGCGCCTTCCAGCCGTCGGCGGTCGTCTTGCTGCCGTCGACGGCCCGAATGCTGAATTCCTTGATCGCGTCGGCTGCGACGTCGCCGTCGCGGGCGCCCGCCTGCAGCGCCTGATTGATCAGACCGATCGCGGTCGCGCCGTCGAGCCCGGCTTTCCTCCATTGGGTGCTGTACTCGTTGACCGTGTCGATCAAGTCGCCGGCCTTGTCGGCGCCTGACTGGAACCCGGCCGTGAGCAGATCGAACCCGGCCTTGCCGTCCTTGACGAGCCCGGTCCGGATGAGCTGCCCGACAGCCTTTGCCGACTCGCCGACGTCGGCGTCGAACGTCTCGGCGAGGTTCAGCGCCGCCTTGCTGAGCCCGGCGAGTTCCTTCTTCGGGGCGTTAATCGAGGCGACGCCGTTCTGTGCGAGCGCCTTGAGCGAGTCGTTCACCTGGTCGATCGACTCGCCGTACCCCTTGGCGTAGACCGAGCCCGCGACCTTCCCGGCGCGCGCCGACTCCTTCTCGCTGAGCCCGAGCTGCGCGCCCAACTTCGCGTTGCTCTTGTCCTGCTCGACTGCCTGCGCGAATCCGGCAGCGAAGAGCGCGCCAGCCCCGGCCGCGACACCGGCGGCGCCCACCTTCACGGCGCCGCCGAGTCCTGAGAGGAACCCGCGGCCGGACTGCCGCCCGGCGACCGTGCCTGCGTTCGCCGCCTCGCCGACGATCTGCCGCTCGAGGCGCCGGCCGAACCCGCGTGCCTCGGGGACGACCGAGACGTATCCGACGCCGACCTCGACCGACATGCTCATTCCCCCTTCGCGCGGGCGACGATGTGCTCGTACGCGGCCCGAGCGCGCTGCCGCCTGGCCTCTTGGTCCGCTGCGGTGTCCTCAGGCAGCCGGTCGCCCGGCCGCCATGACGGCTCGGGCCACGGGATCGGGGACTTCTTCGGATCACGGTTGGCGTTGATGAACGCGACGAGCAGCAGCTCGACGAGGTCGCGCGTGTCCGCGGCCGCGTAGTGGAGGTGCGACCAGTGGTGCCCGTTCGCGGCCCGGACAGTCGCCGAGTCGGGCGGCAGGTTCTCGACCAGGACACGCAACTTGCGCAGCGTGATGCGGCCGCGCCAGTAGGCGGCGAGCGGGTCGCCGCCGTAGTACCGGATGAGATCCGCCTCGACGGCCTCGGGGTGATCGCCGAGGACGTCGAGCACGGTGTACGTGTAGGTGTCGACGGCGCCCTCGCCGTCGCTGCCTACCTCTTCGTAGGGCGGTGCTTCTGCACCGTTTCCTGCGCCTCCGCACGCACTGCCACGTACACGAGCACGAGCGAGTTCGCGTCACCGCCGCTCTTCACATACGCGTCCCACTGCTCGCCGAGCAGCACCCGGGCTTTCCCGCCGTCCGTTTCGGCGGCGTCGATCTCCTTCGTCAGGTCGTCGTCCATGAACAGCGGGTGCGGAAACGTGTAGATCTTCCCGTCATCGGTCTCGACCTCGACGAGCTCGCCGCCGACGGCCTCGGCATACGACGCCTTGACGGCGGACAGCTTGAACCGCGCGCGGTTGGGTTTCGACATGGCTGTACCTCTCTCGGGTGAGCGCTGCGGGTGAGCATCACGAGGGCGAGGGACGGTCGGGGCTCACCCAGAACCGCCGTCCCTCGCCCGATCAGGGGGTGTTACGGGGTCGGGTTGAATGCCCTCCAGCCCGGCCCGTCGACCCAGTTGCGGCACGCGGTGCTCAGCGTGCTGTCGCGGTAGGCGTTGAATGTGACCGGCCGCTGCGTCTCCGAGCTGCGCGCCCACTGCTCGTCGTCGCGGCTCGTCAGGCGGGCGCGCGGGAAGAACTTCACGACGTAGATTTCGAGACCGGCGTCGTTGAAGTCGAGCCCGATGAAGAGCAGCCGCCGGTAAGGGTTCTTCGGGGTTGACGCGCGGTCCCACTGCCACGCCGTACCGATCGCGGGCAACGCGCCCGCGCCGGACAGCGGCAGCCCCTCGTACAGGGCGACCGTCGCGGCGTTGGTTTCCTGCGGCGCGAACTGAGCGCTCAACACATCCGACTCGACGTCCGAGCGGGTCGGCTCGCTCGCCTGCGACGAGGTGACGTCGGACATGGACAGATCGCCGGTGAACGTCACGCCGTCGTCGGTGGTGTAGCCGACCGGTACGTATCCGGTCGGGATCGCGGCGAGGCTGCCGTCGGTCGTGCTGAACGGCGCAGAGATCGCGGCGACGCTCATGTCGGCAGCGAACACGGCTTGCGTCAACTGCTTACGGATGTACTCGGCGTGCAGCCCGGTTTCGAGCGACACCGGGGGCGGTGTGGTCATGCTGTGTCCCTCCATGGGAAACCCCCGGCCGCGGCGCGGTCCGGGGGCGAGTGGTCAGAGTGGCGGGTGAGCCGGCGATCAGGGATCGAGGCGGGCGCCTCGCAGCGACACCTCGACGGCGAACGCGACGCGGTCTTGCCCCGACTCGGGGTCGGGCAGCGTGTTCGGCCCGCCGACCTCGGCGACGTCATACGCCACGGCGCCCCTCCATCCCGGCATCGCGAACAGAAGCGCGCGGGCGAGCGTGGCGAGGTCGGTCGCCGCCTCTTCCGACTCGCCCCAGCACTGCACGTCGATCCGCGGCCGGTCAGTGACGAGGTCCAGGCGGGCGCCGCCGACCCGCTCGAGCCGGATGAACCGCGGCGGCCGCGGATCGGGCACGCGGGTGCCGACGGGCAACCCGGCGCCGCGAGCGACGAGCGCCCCGTGCAGGTACGCTCGCACGACCGCCACGCCATCCGGGAACCCGATCGGGGCAGCCATTACTCGGCCGTCCGAGCGGCGTCGAGGGCGCGCAGCAGCGCCCGCCGCGACACCTCGGGGTCGCTGGTCGAGTAGTCGCCGATCACGGCGCCGCGCACACGGTGCTCGCCCGCGTCGACGTCGGTCCGGAACTGCCCGCCCGACCCGTCGGCCCGTGCCGCGGCGCTCGCAGCCGCTTCGACGGCCCGCGTCTTCCGCTCGATCAGCGCCCGCGTCTGCGGGGTGCGCAGGAACGTCGCGATGTTCCTGCGGTTCGGTACGAACCTCGATCGGGCCACGGCTGATCACCCCTCGACTGTCTTGAGCCTGATTTCGTAGTGATGGAACTCGACCGGAGTGTGCGCCGGTCCGGGCGGGCCGATCACTTCGAGGTCGAGCCCGTTCCAGTGCACGCGCGCCGAGCCGTACACCGTGAGCGGGCGGCCGTCGACGTCGACCGGATTGCAGATCATGAGCCATTCGCCGATCTGTGCGTCGCGCTGGTCGGTGTTCTCGGCGCCCGTGTTCTGCTGCAGCCACGCGTCGACCTCGGCGTGCGTTGTCGCGGCTGGCGACCAGTCGGCGACCGTGTTGCCGTATCGATCCATCCGGCTGCCGGGGTGCTCGACGTCGACGAGGTGCGGCAGCATCGATTCGGGGATCACAGCAACCGCCGTTCGTAGCAGGCCGGGTCGGGGCGCCAACCCGGCAGCCCCTCGTCGACGAGCCCGAGCGAGTACGCGGCGTCGGCGTCCGGGTCGGTGACGTCCTCGGGCGCGAGCTGTGCTTTCTCGTCGTCGGTGAGGTACAAACCGCCGTCCTCGCCGAGCGACTCGGAGTACTGGCCGATGGTGCGCTGCCTGTAGCCGCCCGGATTGGCCATGACCCGGCGGACGACGGACACTGCGATCGCCTTGAGCGTCGCCGGGTCCGGCTCGTATCCGGCCGGGATGTACCGCCGCATGAGCGCCGACGCGTCGTCGAGGTACGCCTCGACCTGCGCCCGCCGCGGGCTGCCCTCGGCGAGGGTGACGGCGGCGCGCGCCTCGTAGTCAGCGACCGTTGCGAACGCCGCCACCGCCCTACTCCTCCCGCTCGACGATGCCGGCCGCCTCGCAAGCTGCGATGATGTCCTCGCGGTTCGCGTCGGCGGCGAACTCGACGTCGTGCTGCTGGGCGAACGCCCGCCATGCGTCGATGCCCGAGCCGCGGCCCGAGCGAGGCGGCGCCTCGACGTCCGAACCGCCGCTCTCGTCTGCGGGCGCCTCGGCCGGCTCGGCGCCGTCGGTCCACGCGTGGTCGCCGATCCGCTTCGCGACGTCGGCGGGCACCTGGCTGTCGGGCCCGTACGCGACGCCGTCGACGTGAACGTACGCGATCAGTCGCCGGCTCATGCGATCACCTGCGCCTTGAACGTCAAGTTCGGCTCGCGCAGGACCGGCATACCGACCGCCGCTGCGTGCGTCCACAGCCGTACCGGGTCCTTCGTCTTGAACGTCGCGGCCACGATGCCGGGCTGCTCGCTTGCGACGAGCGAGTACTCATCTTCGAGCGCCTCGGCGGTCGTGCCGAGCAGCGTCGCGCCGAGATCGGTCGGCTGCGCCGCGGTGGTCGCGCCCGGCTCGGGCAGCAGCGCGATCGCGTTCGCCGGCGTGATGCGGGTCGACACGCCGTCGACCTTGATCTGCGCGTCGTACAGCTCGATCGGCGGCAGACCCATCGATTCGAGCACGGCGTTCACCTGGTCGCGGTTGACCATCGGCGCCGTGCCCGCAGGCGCGAGCGGGAACACCTGCCGAATCACCTGGTCGCACTGCCGCAGGTGCTGCAGTACAGCCTTCGGCATCAAGATCACGGCTGGTGCGACGCCGTTCGTGTCGCTGTACGTCTGCACCCACGACTCAAGGTCGTCGATCGGCGTCGCGTTCGCGTGATCGGACCACAGCACGGCGGCGACGACCGAGTGCGCGGCCGCGCGGCCAAAGTCGACGGTCTGCTGCAGCTCAGTGATCGGCGCCTGCGCGTTGACGAGCGTCTGCCCGCGAACGACCTCGAAGCGGGCGCCGATGTTACGGGCGATGCGCTGCGCGTCGCGCGCGATGAACGGCAGCGCGTCGTCGCGCTGCAGCTTCCGAATGCGCAGCCGGTCGTACTCGTTCAGCAGGATCTTTTCGGAGATCGGGGGCAGCTCGCCCATGACCTTGCCGATCCCCTCGCGGCGGCCGATCTTCGACTCGGCGTCCCACGACCGGTATGACGCGGTCTCGGCGAGCCCGCCGCCGCCTTTGGTGAACTCGTATGCGATGTCGTCGACTTCGACGTTCGGCAGCCACCGCGACAGGGTGAAGCGGTTCACCTGCAGGTCGGCGAGCGCAGCCCGGATAAGACCGGTCAGCTCGGTCGGCTCGATGAACTCTGTGTCGAGAGTCCAGCTCATCTCAGATCATCCCCTCTCAGACGAACCGGATCGAGCCGGCGACGTCGGTCTTACCGGCGGCGTCGACAGCAACGGGCAGCCGTGACTCGCGCACCTTGCCGTGCGTGAGCATCGCGGCCGCCGGGTCGATTGTGTTGTCGGTGGGCGCCTTGACCGCGGCGAAAAGGAACCCCACGAGGGCCTGCCGTCCGTCGGTCGCGGCGTTGTCGTATGGCCCGTACTTGCCGCCGGTCGTGATGCGCCCGAGCGGGATGCCCGACTTGAAATACCCGTCGGGGTAGTGGGTGGCCGGGGTGAACGTGCTCGTGTCGAGAGCGATCGTCTCGGTCGCGTCCGTGCCGTGCGCGGACCCGAGCCACGACTGATCGTCCGACCCGAACTGCTCAGTCGTCTGACTGAGAATCATGGTCAATCCTCCGTGTGGTCAGCTCTTGTCGGCGCCCTTGCCGAGCAGCGAGGCGTACAGCTCGCGACCGGCAGCCACGCCGCCGCCCGAGCCCCTACCGCTGCCCCTGCGGGCGCCCTGGTCGAATCCGCGGCCGCGGCGGCGCTTGTCGCGCCCGCTCTCGCGGTCGTCGTCCTCGTCGTTCTTGTCCTTGTCGGACCGCTTCGGGGCGAGCCGGTCGACGAGCTCGGCGATCCCGTCCTCGTCGACTTCGCCCTCGTCGTCGACGTAGCGCCGCAGGTTGACGTCGTCGGCGACGTCCTTCGCGTTGTCGAGTCGGCCCGTCGCTGCGGCGAGGAATGCCGAGCGGGCGACTCGTTCGCCTGCCTTGACGCGCTCTTGCGCCACTGCGGCCGCGACCGCCTCGTCGACTTTCTTGTCGGCCTCGTTCATGCCCTCGCGCCTGATCTTCGCGAGTTCCTTCGCGGCGCTGGCGTTCGCCTTCGCGCGAGCCTCGTGCTTCTTCGCGAGTGCCCTCCACTTCGCCGCGTCTGCCTTGTGGTCGACCTTGTCGTCGCCGCCCTGGTCGTCGTCGGCGTCGCTCTCGTCGGCGTCGTCATCCGTGTCGGAGTCGTCGCCGTCGTCTTGGTCGCCGCCGTCGTCCTCGGCGCCGCCGAGGATCGGCCACACGGGGTACAGCTCGGTGGAGTCTTCGCCGGGGCGAGCCGTGCGCCACCCGAGGGCGAGCTGCCCGGTCCGGGGATGGCGAGGCAGAGTGCGCGTGCGCATGGTGGTGTCTCCCGTGTCGGGTTGGGGTGAGCGTGAGGTGCGCCGTGTCGGCGCGGGAATCACGAGCCGGGAATGTCGTCCGGCCCGGTGAACTCGTGACGGCGTACGGCCAGCAGCGGCCCGTATTCGCCGTGTTCGCGGGTGATGATGACCTGCCGGTAATCCGGCGCGCGGCCGCCGGCATCCGAGGCGCCGACGCCCTTCGCGACCGCGTCGTGCGCCTCGCGCAGCAGCCGCTCGTCGATGATCTGCCCCGGGTCCTTGTTGCCGACGAGCGGCTCGACCTTGCAGTCGCAGCCCGGATGAATCGGCATGAGCCGCTCGACCCGGTACCGCTGCGTCGCCGCGATCGTGCACAGCGCGCAGTTCGCCGAGCCGGTGAGCCGGCGCCGGAAGAACTTCGCGCCGCTCCGCTGCATGCACTGCTGCGCGGCGTGCGTGCGGGCGAGCTGTAGGTCGGTCTCGGTGATGCTGAGCAGCCGCGTCCGCCCCTCGGCGACTGCCTGCGCGTAGCCCTTGCCCCGCGCGAGCGCCGTCCACGTGGTGACGAACGGGCGGGTGTAGACCTCGGCCGGGTCCACACCGCGCAGCGCCTCGTCGAGGGCGACGCCAGTCGGTGCCGCGGCGCTGCCGAGCATGTCCGCGATCATCGCCGACAGGTACGCGTCGGTGATCTGCCCCATCGTTTGCTGTGCGGCGAGCACGGTCGGCAGCACTTGCTCGATGAACGCGGCCGCCTCGGCGTCGCGGTAACTGCCGAGCGAGTCGAATGCGTCGAGCACGAACGAGATCACACGGTTGCGCAGCGACGTCGACAGTGCGTCGTACCGCTCGGTGAGCGCCGCGTGCAGCGCCTCACCCACCGGTCGCCCCCTGGTCGTCGACGTTGCCTGCGGTCGGCGCCGGGTTCGCGGGCAGCAGCGAGGCGGCGAGCAGCTTCGCCGCGGCTGCGCTCGAACTGATGCGGCGTACCTGTTGCGGTGTCTCGCCGAGCCGCTCGGCGATGACGTCGAGCGGGTAGCCGATGCTCGACAGCTTCGTCGCGGCGTCCGCCATGACGGCCGGGCTCAGGTACTGCGGGTCGGCCCAACGCACCGTTGCTTCGGTGTAGTCGGCGGTCACGCCAGCCTGCGCCGCCGCCAGCGACATGACGTCTTCGAGCCCCTCGCCGAAACTCGCGATGTGCTCGCGGCACTTGGCGACGTGCATGAGGTCGAGGGCGGCGACCGTGTCGGCAGAGATGTTGATCAGGTCGCTCGCGTAGTAGTACGCGGGTGTCTGCGACAAGATCAGCATGTCGCGCACGTCGCTCTCGTGCTCCTTCAGGAACCCTGTCAGGTCGGTCGCGTCGAGCTGCCCGAACTGCGCGTTCTCACCCTCGGACACCCACACCGTGTTGGGTCCGGGCGTGAACGGCTGCTCGACGACCTTGATGCCGGTCGCCTGGTCGACCTTGCGCGCGAACTTGTGCCCGCGCACCCACTTCTGCCGGAATCCCGAGTACCGGCTCGCCGCCATGCGGTTGAGCACGCCGAGGTTGACCCGGTCCTGTGTGTCCATGACGCACGCGAACTCGGGCTCGGGGTGCTCGCCGAGGTCGGGCATCCGGGCGAACTCGACGAGCGGCAGTCGACCGAGGTCGTGCGGCTCGCCGTCGTCATGCTCGCCGTCGTACTCCCACGAGTCCGGGCCCCACGGCAGCCGGTGCCCGCACGGCTGCGTCGTGCGGTACGGGAACGACCGGTCGTCGTAGTACACCCGCGCGTATCCGTACCCGTCGATCTCGTTCGTGTACGCCTTCAGCCCGACATGCGGCTCGCCGGTCTCGGGGTGATGCTCGACGATGCACTCGCTCGGGTGCTCGGCCGTGATGAGCGGGCTCGGCCGCCGGCTTTCCTCGACGCGCGTCGGGTGCGGACCGACGAGCATGTACCCGACCGACCGCGCCATGCTGCTACGCCATACGAGTTTCTGCCGCGAGTCGAGGCGGTTCGCCTGCCACCAGCGCGCGGCGTTGTCATCGGGTGTGCCGTCCGGTCCGGTCACGCCGAGCGCGAGCAGCCGGTGCACCGAGGCGTTCGCGATCAGCCCGCAGAAGTTCGTGCGAGCCTTCCTTTGGAAGTCGAGGAACGCGGCCTCGGCGTTCCTCGGCAGCTCGGGCAGTGGCGGGCGGCCGCGGTAGTACATCCACCACCCTTCGAGCACACCCTGCCGCTTGCGCAGCCGGCGCCCGAGACGCAGCAGCATGTAATCGGGGTTGTCGAGATCAGGTGTCTCGTCGAGCACGGTCGCCCCCTCTCTGTCAGAACGTGCCGCCGAACATCTCTTCTTCTTCGGCCGCGACACCCTTCGCGATCGCGTCGAGGCGGCACTGCCACGCGAGCACGGCGGCGACCGCGGCGTCGATCTTCTTCGGGCTGTCGGGGTGCGGCTTGGCGATCTGCAGGCCCGAACGACCGGGCCGGCGCCGGGCGTTGCACAGGTGCCTCACGATCGCCGACGAGGCGTCGTGCGTGAGTTCGCCCTCGGTCAACGAGGTGTGGAACTTGTCCAGTGCCCGCACGATCAGCACGCTGCGGCCGCCGGTCATCCACCACTCGATCGGATGGTTCCGGGTCGCCTGCACCTGCAGGCGCGGCCCGTATGCCGCTTCCCAATCGGCCACGTGGCTTTCCCACTTGGCGGGGTCGGCGTACATGCCGACGACGTCGTACGTCGCGAACGCTTCGTGCACCGCGGCGAGCACCTCGACGACGGGCACCTGCCAACCCTCGCCGGCCTTGCCCTCGGGCTGCTCCCACACGCCGATCGTGAACAGGTGCCCGTCGGACAGCCGGCAGCCGATCAGCGCGGTCGCGTCGGTCACCTTGCGGTTGCGCTTCCGCGAGCCGTCGAACCCGAGCACGATGCGGTCGCCGGGCTGCACGGCGCGGTTGAGGTCGGACGCCGCCCGCACTTCGGGCTCGGACAGCCACGCGTCGGCGGCGTGCGTGACCTGATTCAACAGGTCGCCCCGCAGATCCTGCGGCTCATTCGAGGTGTCCCAGAACTCAGACATGAGTCGCTCGATCGGCGACCAACCCGGCTCGCACGGCGGGTCGTGCAGCACGCACCCGTCGGGGTGATCGCTGCTGTCGCCGTACGCGTACCGCAGCCCGGCGACGAGGGACTGCTCGTCGGTCAGATCGGTCTCGGGCGGCGCCTCACGGTGGTCGACGAGGATGCCCCGCGCCCGCGACCGCCCGTCGATGATCGCCTGATAGGCGGCCGCCGACGTCTCGGCGACGGATTCCTCGCCGGGCGTGTACGCGTTCGGCGTCTCGATCAGCGACCCGCCGAGCTTGGCGGCGTTGAGACGCATCACCTTCGCGAGGCGTACGCCGCCGTTCGAAGCGGTCCATGTCTCGGTCTGATCGAGCGACGCGAAACAGGCGGGATCGCCCTTCGTCGACGTCGCGCTCGACGTGATCGGGGAGATCTCGCCGCGCGGCAGATAGACCACGGTGTCGAGGCATTCGAGCCCGTAGTCGGTCGACAGCGACCCGCCGCGCGCCATCTCCAGCAATGGCAGCCACGTGTTGTCAGTCTGCGCCTCGGTCACGGCGGCGATACGCACGAGCGGCGTACGGATCGAGTGCCACGGTCGGCCGACCGGCTCGCCGTACGCATCGAACCCGGCGCCGACCACATCGGCGCACGCCTCGGCGAGCGCGATCGCCCCGACGAACGGGCTCTTGCCCCACCCTCGCGGCCGCGACAGCAGCCCGCGGTGAATCACCCGCCGGCCGGTGACCGGGTCGACCTCGTAGTACCGCAGCAAGAACTCGGCTTGCTCGGCGGTCGGCAGGAATGGTGCGGGGTCGTCGACGTCGCGGCCGGGCTGCGCGAGGTTCTGCATCATCCAGTCGAGGACGTAGTACCCGAGCGTCGGCCGCTCGCCCTCGTACTCGGGGCCGCGCCACGGCATGACGCCCCCTCGCTACGTACTCTTGCCCGGCTCGGTCCGCCCGCCGTTGATCGAGCGCAGGTTGCCGTACCGCTCACGCGCCGACGGAACGCCCGAGCTGCCGCGCCCCTGGTCGGCGCCGTCCGCCTCGGCGAACACCATGCGCAGCCGCGCCCGGTCCGCCGGCGTCGCCCCGAACGCCGCGACGCGCAGCCGCAGTTCGGCCGCCGCCGACAGATCGCCGCGCCACAGCCGGGCGTGAATCAGGGCGGTGTCGAGTAGGTACTGCCAGTCGGAGGACCCGAAGTGCTCAGCCTGCGGCGAGTCGATCCACATCTGCCACCACTCGCGTGTGCGCTCGGGCCATACGAACTCGACGAGCTGCTCGTCGCGCTCGATCCGGAAGTCGGGCAGCTCGGGCGCTTCGGCGCGCTCCCACCGGAGTACGGTCTGCGGTACCGCTTCCTTGTTCCGGCGCTGCCGCCGGTTCGGATCCTTCGGCGCGGGCCCGTTGCCTGCCATGGATCTACCTCCAATCCGTGCACGCGTGTCGAGTGCGGTAGGTACGGTGCCCCTGTGGAACTACCGGGGGTAGCGGCGCTTTGGACAGTTGGGTCATTCCTGCTTGGTCAGGGTGTTGTATTCGGAGGCGTGCTGATCAACAACGCCGCTCAAGCGCGACGGGAGCAGACGGCGCGGGATGCCGAAAGGAAGCGGACCCACGCCGAACGGCGGGAAGCCTTCGAGCTTGCTCACTTGCAAGATTTGCACACGGAGTTCTCCGAGCTGCTGCTCGTCGCCGAGACGCGCGTCTTGCAGTGGTGCAGGTGGCTCAGGATGCTCGGCACACCTGGGGAAGACCTGGATCGAATCGCAAGCTCGCTGAGCGAGCCAGAACGCGTCGCGAAACTGCATCTTGGAAAGATCAACCGGCTTGCCGGGCTTGTCATCCCTAACGGCCTGCGCAACCGAGTGCTAAGCGCCTGCGCGCAGTACGAACGCCTTCGAGAGGAGGTCGTGAACGACGGGCCCGAAAAAACACAGGCTGCCTTGCCGGGCGTGATTGCCCAGCTTCACGCCGCGCAGAGTGAGGTCGCCGAGCGGATCAGGGAGATCTACGTATCGGCCGAGAACCTGCCCGGAACTACAGCAGCCCGTCAATAACCCGCTGCAGGTCGCCGAGGCGCTGCGGCGCCCCGCCGAACGTTTGCCCCGTGACTGCGATGTACCGGCCGTCGGCATACAGCTCGACCGTGCCGTCGCCGAGCCGCAGTCGGCGCCCCGCGCCGCCCGCCAGCCGACCATGCCCCCAAACGTGCAGCCCATCGCCACTCGTCGACACCTCGACCCACGACGAGTCGCCGACCGCGTCGAGTACGTTGCGCGCCCAACCCGCTACCGTGCCCTCGTCGTCGAGGCAGTGATCGAGGTCGAGGCAGACGACGCCGTCGCCGTCGAGGACGAACCCGAGCCCGGCGCCCGTCGTCGAGCGGGCAGCCTCGCGGTACCGCGACCAGGTCGACGGGTCTGTGCTGCTCGCAGTCGCGCCGCCGACAGTGACCGGCACCTTCCGCACGGTGCGCCGGATCCATCGTGCCCGGCTCGTGAGCTCGGCCGGGATCGTGCGGCTCTTCCGGTGAGCAGCAGCTCGGCAGGCTGGCCTACAGAACCGCGCGTGACGCCGAGCCGTGATCGGCATCGGTCCGTCGCAGTACTCGCAGCAGCGCCTCGTCGTCATGGGTCCATGATATCGCGGCGTACGCTTTTAGCGCTGTGACCTGCATGTATCAGGTTCGTATCGGGAGTGCGGCAGGCTGAGAGGCGATCTGCGGCCCCTCAACCGCGCGCCATCAAATCAGCCTGCCGCATCCCTGCCCGCCCGCCAGCGGACCGCCCGCGCCCCGCAGCGCGGCCGTTTTCCCCAGACCCGTACAGACCGACAGCCGCAGCACCTCCCGAGGCTCCGATGGGGTGGGGAGGGGAGTCACACCCCACCCCTATCCAGGGGGCGCTGTGATCATCGGGCAGTTCTGTGCCACTGCCCATGCGAGCAGCATGTTTGCGAGGTCTACCCAGCCGCGCAACCAGGCGATACCTGCCGCAGCGACGAGCAGTCGGCATGAAGACCTCGGCGACAGGTCGCCAGATGTCCACGTTCGTCGCCTGAGAGATTCGATCTTTGCCGCGAGGTGTTCAGCCTCGTCGTCTCGGGCGGCGTCGAGGCTACGGAAAGCGCTGTCCGCTGCCTCTTTTGGACCGCCGAGGGCGCGCAGCCACTTTTCGCCAGGTGAGGAACCCATGCGTGGCTCGTTCGGATGCTCGCCTTCAACGACGTACCTGCGTTGCTCGCTCAAGGTGTCCGGTTCTGTGAGCCGCAGCCAGGCATCACGCAGTGTCTCGCCGATGTTCGCTGCCTCGTCCATCTCGCGCAGATCAAGGTGTTCGCTGCGGAGCGTCTGTGTCCACAGCTCATCGAGGGTGAGCACGTGGAAGACTCCAACGATCCACTGCTGTGAGGTTGCTGCGTCGTGTAGGTCTTCGGCGCTCATGGCTCACGCTCCCGTGCCGGCCCTTGCTATCAGGGGACTGCGTTCGGGTCGGACGTGCGCGCGGGGGTAGGCCATCAGGGTCACGTCTAGAGCCACCCGGGGTGCCGCTCGGGCGGCCGCTGCCTGCGCACTGCCCAGCGGGCGGCGTTGCCCTGTCGGCTGGTCTTGCGTGCGTGGCACTCGCGGCACAGCGCTTGCAGGTTCTCGTGCCGGTGGTCGTTGCGGTCGCCAATGTGGTCGACGTCGGTTGCTGGCTTGGCGCAGCGTGTGCCGTGTTCGAACCACTGGCATCGGTATTGATCGCGTAGCAGGATCGCGGGCCGTATCTCGGTGGCCCAGTTGGGCGGCAGTTCGTATCGCCGTGTGCTGCCTGTCCATCCGCCGCTCACGTCTGCCCGTCCTCGTGGTTCTCGTCGCCGAGCTCGGGCTCGGCGTCGGGGTCGGCTCGTTCGATGGTGCTGTCGAGGGCGATGCCGTTGGTGTCGAGGTGTCGGCCGAATCCGAACGAGCTGCTGCTCGTCGGCTCGGTGTGCATCGCCTTGAGCAGTCGTCGGGCTGTGCGCTCTGCCTGCCGCAGCATTGCGGGGTCGCTGCCCTCGAGTCTGATGTCTACCTCGCGTATCCCATCGGTCAGGCGTACGCGCATGGGGAGGGCCCTTCGACGGGGGAGGGGGCGCGTGCTGGGGGCGCAGTGCGGCGCGGGGTGGACATGCGAACGCCCCCCGGGGGTCAGGTCCGAGGGGCGTCGCTGTGTGGTCTGCCTGTGTCCGGGCATGGCGGACTTGCCGCTAAGAGTGCGACACGTGACCGATTCCGTCAAGTCGCGCGGGGCGCGAGAGAGAGGCGGCTCGGGCGTGCGCGCGGTACTTCCCGCAGGCGTTCTCTCACAGCACCTACCCCGTATATGGATTGGAGTGGATTGGACCACGCGCGCGCGAGGGACTCGGGAGTCCCCCGGGGACAGATCGCGTTGACCTGCGAGGACATCTGAGAATCGGCAGCTTTTCGAGGACGATTCGTCGTCGATTCGCCTGCGAATCCTCAGCGATTCATCGTCGAATCGGTGTCTTTTCCTCGCCCGTCATGGACTCGTTCTGACTCGCGCACCGCTTCGAGTTCGCGACGCAGGCGGTCGAGCTCGGCGGCGTCGGCTTCGGGCGTGCGCATCAGGTCAACGAGCCGCACGAACGCGTCAATGTTCTCGGGCGCGATGCCGAGGCGGTCGGCCGCTTGCTCGGCGGTGAACCGGGCGACGTGGAACACCTTGGCATCGTCGGTGGCCACGAGCACGCCGTCGGCAACGAGGCTCTTCAACTCGTGCCGGGCGCGCGATCTGTAGATCGTCCATCCCATCCGCAGGCAGGTGCGCAGTACGCGGTCGACGTCCCATGGTCCGCCCTCACGCCATACCGCGGCGCGCAGCCGGTCATATTCCCCGGGCCCGGTCGAGGGTGTTCCCTGTCCCATGTTGTTCCTGCCTATGGTCGCCACTGGTCGAGATAGTCGGGGTGTCGGCCCGTGCCATCCCGGGCACCGGCCCAGGGCCGGGCGAGGTCTTGCAGCGTCTCGTACGCGACGTGCCGCAGCAGATCCTCGTCGCCGCGGTACGGACGGGCGATGACGGACCGGCAGCGCTCGACGATCATCCTTTTACCGACGACGTCGCGCCACTGGGGCGAGTCCTGTTCCGCCGCGTGGAACGCCTCGCCGAGCCGGGCCTCAAGGAACTTCACGAGCCCGTCAGTCTTGTGGTCGGTGCGCAGTCGCCACTCGTCGCGTTCATCCATCACGAGTCGTCCTTTGCCGCGTTGAACATAGCGATCAGGTCGCGCACGCCGGCCGCGCCTAGCGGGTAGTCGACGCCTGCCTGATGCAGCGCCTCGTTCACGGAATCGATCTCGGCGCGCAGTCGGGCGACCTCGACGTTGCGCGCCTCGGGGGTGCGTAGCGCGTCGACGAGGCTTAGGAACAGCTCGACGTTCTCGTCGGCGATGCCGAGCCGGTCGGCTGCTTGCTCGGGCGTCAGTCGGGGCATGGCGGGTTCCTCCGTTGCTCGTGGTACGGGGCGGATTCTCCCGTGACGACGCCCCGTACCGCGAGCGGGCGGTACGGGGCGCTGCAGGGGGTCATTCCTGCGGCTGCTGCTGCGGCGTACCGGGGACGGGCTTGTCCGTCGGCGGGTACCAGCCGCCGCGGCTGCCCTGGTACTCGGTCGCGTGCCGCTCCTGCTCTTCGGGCTTCATCTTCTCGCGGAGTTCGGCCATGGGGATGGATCTGCGAAGTCCTGCCATGATGGGCGGTCCTGTCTCTTCGTGGGATGGGGACCGGGGCGGTCGGATCGCTTGCCGGCAGTCGGCCGCCCCGGGGTAGAACACCCCTGGTAGATCGGGGTAGAGCGAGGTAGATCGGCGGTAGAACCGCAGGTAGAACGGGAGGTAGACCGCTACGCGGCCGCCTCGGGTGCCTCGGCCGGGGTAGGGGTGTTGAGGGCCGGAATGTCGTCCCGGTGCACGCCCCACGCGACCGCCCATTCTCCGGCCCGATCGCGGGCCTTTACGGACCGGCGGCAGGGGATGTCGAGCGCGTTACACTGCGCCCGCACTTCGGCCACTCCCCAACCGGGCAGCAGCCCGGGTTTGTCGAGCCCCTGCGCGAGTGTCGAGAGGTGCACCCCGCGGGCGTCCCCGATCGAGCTGACGAGGTACTCGAGGAACGCCTTCTCGGCGGCCGCGCGCCGGTCCTCGGGCGAGCGCTCGTCGGAGTCGTCGGCCGGCTCGTCGGCGGGCCGCTTGTGGGCGGCGTTCCACGCGGCTCGGAGGAACGCGGCGAGCAGCAGCCACAGCAGCCATGGCCACCGCCGAACAGCAGCCCATACGGCGTAGGCGAGCGCACCGACGACGGCGAGCCGCACGAGCGGGCCGAGCGCTGCCCGCCACCCGTCGAGGTCTTCTCGGCGACTGCCTCGGATCCAGCCGGTCAGCCGGTCGACACCGCGCTGCCATACGGCCTCGCTGCCTTTGCTGAGCCATCCGTCGACGTGGCGGTCGGCGACGCGCTCTGCGGCGCGCGTGATGCGCCCCTTCACAGCGCATCACCTCCCTTGCCGAGCACCTCGACGACCTTCGCGCCAGCCCAGTTGAGGGAGTCGGGCCACCAGGCGAGCAGCGCGGCGACGCCGGGCAGGAATCCGAGGATTGCGAAGGTGGTGAACCCGCCAACGATGCGGCGCTTTTCGAGCTTCCCCGATGTCTTGTAGAGGGCGATCACGCCCACCAGGAGCAGACAGGTCATCACTGCGCCCTCGGGCGTGAGCGTCCCCATGCGGCCGGTCGGCAGGGTCGCCGAGCCGCTCGTGCCGGTCGCTGTTGACACGCCCTTGTTACCGGCGCTTGAGAACAGACCGGCGAGGCCCGCCGCGCCCCATCCGAGTGCCCCGCCGATGCAGATCGTCGACACCGAGCCGAGTGCCGAACCGGCGCCGTAGTGGATCAGCTCTTGCGGGTTGCGGCTGCCCTTCCACCACTTCCGGAGATTCAGCCACAGGATCGCGAGAGCGATCGCGATGCCGCCCAGATTGACCCCTACGTTCATCGGCGAACCCCCGTGATCACGACGACGGCGTCGTACCAATCGGTCGCGCCGAAGATTCCGATGCTGGTCACCGCGGTCGCCCACAGCGCGACGACGCCGCGGTGAGCGGTGAAGCGCCGCACGGCGAACGCGAAGGTGCCGAACGCCAGGCTGTAGCCGAAGCCGACGTGCATGCCGCGCGCCTCGTGCATGACGTAGGCCCATGTCGTCGCGGCGCTGTAGCCGGTCCAGGGCATCGGGACCGCTGCGGCACCGAGCGCCACGAGCGCCTGCCAGGGCTTCACCCGGGTGGTGATCGCCTCCCACATGCGGGCCCATCGGCCGAGCTCGGGCTCGACCTCGGGCTCGGGCTCGGGAGGGGCGAACTTGATGATGACGTGGTGTTCGATCGGGCCCGGAGGCGGGGCGGGCACGGGCTGCGGCGCCGCAGGGGGCGGCGGAGGCGGCGGGGGTGCAGCAGCGGTGCGCCACGGGGGCAGATTGGTCGCGCCGGGTGGCGCCTGCAGCAGCGGCGGGGCGGCGGGGATCGGTTGCCCGGCCGGGATGATCCGGCTCGGGGAGATCGGGTCAGACATGGATTCCTCAGCGGTAGAGGCTCGCGCCGAGCGCGGCGAGGGTGAGGATGAACGCGACGGTCCCGGCCACGGGGAGCGCGTACAGCTCGGGCCGGTGGCGGGGAGCGACGCGGACGAGGCCAACGAACGCGCCAGCGGCGCATGAGGCGTAGAACACGGCGACCAGGGCGGACAGCATGACGCGCCTCAGAGGTAGGGACCGGCCGACGGCCGCCGGGGGGCGGGTGCCGACTTCGGCGTCGTCTTACGGTCGCGCGAGTTCACCGTGCGCACGTAGCTGTCGGTCACCTTCTCGAACCCGCGGCGGCTGAGCTGCTCGGCGATCTGCCCAGCGTTGAGACCGGGCAGCGCATCACGGACGCGCCGCACCGCAGCAGCCGTCGACAGCCCCGATACAGCGAGCGCATCGTCGATGATGCGGTCAGTCCGGCGCTTCTCGTCGAGGCCGGGCTGCTGCTCACTGCCTGTTGGCTGACCTGCGGGATCCGGCGCTTCCGCCTCGGGCTGCTGGGGCTGCGCGGGCGGTGTGTTCGGGGCCTGCGCCGAGGGGAGCGCCTCGGGCTGCTGCACGGTGATGATGAGCTGTTGCGGCGGGGGCGCATCGTAGTGATGCGCATTCGCATTGGCACGCGTCAAGGTGAAGTCGCTCGGCCGCGGCATGCGGTCGAGGACGATCGCGACGTCGAGCTCGGTCACTTCCTGCCCGTACTGCCGCAGCACCTCGGCGAGCTCGGCGAGGGTGAGCTCGGGGCGCGCCTCGTGCATGATCCGGATCGCCTTGCTCGGGGGCATGTCGGCGAGCTCGGAGGCGAGCAGTTCGTTCGGCTCGCGTGCTCCGGCCGGTGTCGGCTCGTCCTCGCTCGACTTGCCGGTGACGTGCTCGACTGCGCGCTGCTTTGTGGCCTGCCACGCCTGCTCGCCTGCGAGCAGCCATCCAAGCCACCCGAACACCGGCCAACGCATCGGCCGCTCGCCGCGCGCGATGCGGTGCCGGGCCCGGGTGGCGGCCCACGACTGGTCGAAGAGCAGCAGCAGACCGGCAGTCGGCGCGGCGAACATCAGCGTCGCGCCGGTTCCGCCGTTGATGTGCTCGGCGTGCAAATAGTTGAGGTACATGGAGATCGCGGCTTGCAGCAGCGTCACGAGCCGCGGCCCGAGCGCGCTGCGTCCTTCGCGGACCGCCTCGCTCGCCAGGTACAGGCAAGCGAGTGCAACGCCGTCGAAGCAAGCGGCGACCAGGGCGGCGAGAAACCGGGGAACGCCGTACATGTCGTGCGCGACGACGTAGAGGGACCACGCGACGATACCGGCGGCGGCGGGCGCGATGATCGCGATTCCGATGCGCCAACCGATCCGGTTGGTCCACTTCCAGCGGGTGGCCCCATCAGGGGTTACGGCCGGGTGCGCCCGGCTACGATTCTTCACGGATCGGCCCTCTCGGCTTCACGGCTTTGGGCACGGTCCGCCCCGGCCATATGGCGTGCCAGCGCCGGCCGGGGCTTTTCCGTATGCAGGATCAAAACTAGGAGTGACCTCTTTACAATGTCAAGAGGTTCGAAGGAGGATGGCGCCGTGCCGACGGAGTCCGAACGGGGTGAGCGCCTGATGACGCAGGCTGAGATCATCGCCGAGCAGCCGATCAGCCGACAGACGCTGCACAACCTGCGCACCGATCCGAAATCAGGGTTTCCGGCCCCTCACTTCGAGCCCGGCAGTACGCGCCCGAAGTGGCGCGAGAGTGAGATCGCCGAGTTCTTCGCCACGTACGAGAAGCGGCCGGGGCGCCGGACCGACCTCGAAAGCGGCGGCGAGTAGCGCCGCCGCGCCGCGTATCATCGCAACGCGAAGCGCCCCCGCCGAGCTCCAATCGGCGGGGGCGCTTCGCTGTGCGGACTCAGTCGATGGGGCGGACCGCGTGACCCCATGCGGGAGTGACCCAGTACGGACCGATGAGGTACCCGCCAGGGTAGAACTCGGTGTTCTCGCGCACAGGGCGCGGCATCTGTGGCTTAACCACGCCTCGGATCCTGCCGCAGTGCGTGAACTCGTCGGCCGTGACCTCGACGCGCGTGCCGAGTGGATACGGATCCCAGTCGTTTTCGATCTCTTCCGGACTCATCTTCGCCTCTCTCGGTGGTGACGTGAGTACTGGGCGGTCCTGCTGTGCGGCGCTCAGTCGAGCGTGACGACAGCGGGCAGCTTGCGCCTACGGGACAACGGCAGGGCGGGCACGATCAGCACGGGATCGGCGGCGGGCCACGGGTCGCAGGCATCCCACGGATGCCCGTTGGACAGCACGACGAACGGTCCGGGCCCCTCCATCAGGCAGCACACTCCGCACCCGCAGCTCGGGTCGAACGGCTCGGGCTTGGCGAGGTACGGCTCGTCGAAGCGGTCGGCGGCCTCGATCACGGCAGTCTCGAAGGTGATCCCTTCAGGGAAGCTCGCGAGGATCTTGTCGCCTTCGCGCACATCGGCGGCGCGAACGATCTGCGGTCCGTACATCGGTGACATGGGCGGTTCCTTTCGCGGCGCCCCGTGACGGGGCGCCTTCGGTGTAGATCAGGGGCGGGTCTTGCGCGCTTCGAGCTTCGCGACCGCCGCATCGAACGCCGCCTTGCGGGTCGCGGCGCCCGCGATGAGGTAGTCGGCGTTCGTCGCCGCCTTGCCGTCCTCGCGCCGACGGATGACCTGCCAGAACCCGCGCGCACCGCATGCCGAGTTCTGCACGTGGTACTCGTCGCCCCCCATGAAGAACGACGACACGCCCTTGTATCCGCTCGCGCGCAGCTTCGGGGCGGGCGCGGCCTCGTCGAGCGGGCTGAGCTGCTCGGGGTAGTTGTAGCCCTCGCCGCCGTTGTCGAAGGCGATCCGCACGATCGGCTTGCTCTCACCGAAGCCGTCGGGGCGCTTGGTGAGCACGGTGCCCTTGATGTCGCCGCGCGAGTGGCAGATCACTCGGCTGTCGGGGGTGACCTCGTCGTAAGTCATGGTCATCGGTGTGTTCCCTTCGGTGTCGCCGTCGTTGCAGGCACGACTTTATAGGGGACTAGAAAAGAATTTCAACCCCCCTAGAAAAAGATCTTGAGCGGGTTCTACACTGCTCTGCATGGAGACAACGCAGAACGCCGAGCCGGTCGCCCCGGCCGACCCACAGCCGGGCGGCGAGCAGAGCCCGGGCGACCTCTTCCGGGCGGCCGCCGAGCGGGCCCTCGACGAGCGCGCGAGCCCGATGGACCGGGCCCGGATGATCTCGGAATTGCTCAAGGCGGTCGACGAGGCGCAGCCGCTGCTCACGAGCACCCGGCGCGCTGATGTGCAACATCTGCGGAAGTCACTCACGCTCGCGAAGGTCAGTGAGGGCACTGGACTTTCAATCTCTCGTGTCGATCAGATCGCGAAGGGCAAGTAACGCCCCCGTGTGCCGGCCATCGTCGCCGGCCGACCGCCGCTGCCGCATCCGCTCCGGACTGCGGCAGCGGCGGTCGCTGTATCAGGCGGCGTCCGACGCTCGCGCCCGTGCTGCCGCGCGCTGCCGACGGCGCGCAGCAGCCCGTCGACGGCGCCGCGCCGCAGCGTCGAGGGCGGCGCGCAGCTTGAGCAACTCTTGCGGCGTCGCCCACCGGCGGCGCCCCTCGACGACCGGCACGGGGGCGCCGCAATCGAACCCGTTCTCGCAGGTCACCATGGGCGTATCAGTGCCGCCTCCGTGCATCGTCAGTGCGGCGCCGCACCAGGGGCACGGCCGGTCGTCGGGCATCGGCACGTGCCGCCGCTCGGCGCCAAGAGTGCGTTCGATCCGCTGCGCCGCCTCACAGGCCACCAGGGCGATACGGGCACGCTGCGCATCGCTGACCGGCTTGCACGGGCCGACCTCGTCGTCGAGCCGGTCAAGCAGCCACAGAGCGGCTCGTACCGCGGTCCGATCGCCCAGCGTGAACGACCAGCGGGCCGGGCTCGCGGCGTCGGCCGCGGCGAACTCGTCGCGGCGCGCGCGGTCGTCTGCGGCGATCTGCGCCTCGCGCGCGGTGCGATAGGCGGCTCGACGGGCGACCGCAGAGGGTAGGGGCGCGAGCTGCACCTCGGCGGCGATCTCGTCGGCGATCTCGCACAGCGCCGTCTCGACCGCGACGCAGGCGTCGACGACGTGCAGCCGCAGGGGGGCGGGAAGCTCGGCGAGCCGCCCCGCGTCGCGGTCGTCGCGCACGCGGTGCGCACCGCCCTCGCCGACGTGATCACAGAGGGCGCACTCGTAGGCGAGCCGTCCGTGCCGGTCGGTGCGGGTGACGAGGCGCTGCGGGTGGGAGAGCACGACGGGCAGCTCGTCGTCGTCCTGGTCGTCGTGCAGATACGCCGACTTGCCCGCAGCGGGGGGCCAGACGCCGGGCGTCGAGCTGTCGACGAGGGCGCGCAGGTGGGGCCAATAGGCGAGGACGAGGCCGAGGTCTTCGGCGGCGGTGCGGGTGGTGCGGTGCATGGCGGGCGCTCCTGATGATGCGGCGGGGCGTAGGGTGATCACGCCGCGTGCGGGGCGCCCCGGATCATCTGGCCGGATGGGGGCGCCCCTTCGTCGTGCTACGGGCGGTCGGTCGCCGAGCGGATCGCGTTCGCGATGTCGAGCAGCGCATGCACGATGCCGATACCGGCGAGCGCCGCCGCCTTCGCGCTGTGCGCGAGCAGAACGTCGGTCTTGATGTGTCCGATGGGGATGCGGTCGATCTCTGTGCGTGCCGCACGAGCGAGGCTGGCGGCGTTGCGGCGGTCGTCGGTCATCGCACTGCCTCGCTGCGGACCGGCATGAACCGTGCGACGTTCCGGATCGCGGTCGCCTCGATCTGGTCCCAGATGCGGCGGGCATCGGCGAGCGCGCGGCGCCGCGCGCTCATGACGCGGTGATGCGCCTCGACCGCCTCGGGCAGCGATGTGGGCTCGGGCGCGGCGAGCTGCGCCTCGATCTGCCCGGCCGCCGCGGCGTCGAGGACCGCGTCGAGCTCGTCGTACCGGGTTGCGGCGGTAAGCGGCTGCCGGTGCCGCCACGCCCGGACGCTGTCGAGCGCGACGGTCAGAGCCTCGGCACGCTGCCGGTGCTTGTGCAGTGCCTCGCACGCCTGGTCGTAGGCCCATCGCGTCGGGCCCGGCGCGGCACTCGCGGTCGTGTCGTCCTCGCCGGCTGCGGCGAGCACGGCGTCGACGAGGGCATCAACGTCACGTGTGCACAGCGCGCACCGCATGTCGTACTTGTGCCCGCCCGGCTGCTGGCACGCCTCGCGACCAGCGGGCATCGGCCAGTCGCGGCAGTCGCCGCGCAACGTGGTGCGCAGCGCGTGCTCGACGCGGGCGCGCCGATGGAGTTTCTCAGTCATGGTGTCCTCGTCTGATCAGTGGCAGCGGGGTCGTAGGTGTCGATCGGCGGCACGTCGACGATGGGGCGCAGCGGGTCGATATCGGCCGGTCGCCGGGTCGCGGGCCGTGCGTAGCCGAGCAGCAGCTCGGGCTCGGCCTCGGGCAGTGGTCCGTACAGGTCCTCGAGGAGCTCGACGAGCTGCTCGTCGGTAAGCCCCTCGAGGGCGAGCTGCTCGAACTCGGGGACGCTCACGACGACTCGCGTCCGGGCTCGTCGTCCAGACGCAGCCACGGGCGGATGGCGGCGACGATCGCCTCGACGCGCCCCTCGTTGCGCGAGGCGACACAGCGGCACGGCGTGCGCCGCGAGCACTGCGGGCACGGCACGGGCGTGCCGACGGCGATCTCAACGGCGCGGCGCAGCGCGAGCGAGCCGACCATGTCGGCGGGCGGGGTCACTGGCTCGGCGTTGCGGTCGAGGCACTCGACCAGGGCAACCGCCACCGCGGCGAGCTGCACTGCCTCGGCCCGAACGCCCGTGTTGTGGCTGCTGTGCTCGGCGGCGCCGAAGCGGCGGGCGAGGATCGCCTGCGCGAGCTCGCCGAACTCTTCACCGGCGATGGCGAGCCATACCTCGGGGTCGTGGTTCTGCTCGCCCCATTTCTCGTCTTGGCGGGCGCGTTCGGTGAGGACGTCGGACACGGCAGGGCTGAGTGTGGTCATTTCGCGTGCTCCGTGAGTGTCTGGCTGGCGTACGGGCGTGAGTGCGTGTTCAGCGCCGTCGAGGCGCGTGCGGGGCGCTCACACGGGCGTACAGCGGCGGGTGTCGACTCCTCGTCGACGTGATCGGGTACGGCGCTGATGTGCCACCCTTCGTCGGTCAGCGCATGCACAGCGAGCCGGCCGATCGCGTGCGGGTCGGCATGCGGGTGTTCTGCGACAACGGCTGCGATCACCGCAGCCACAGCGCCGGGGATCCGCGACCGCGCGGTGCTCGGGATCATCAGGTGTTCACCCGCCCTTCGGCGACCGCCGCAGCGTGTGCGTCCTGCCGACTTCCGTGCGTGCCGGACATGACCCGGCCACGGACCGTCGTCCGGCACGGCATACCGGCGGCCGCGCCGCAGGCCGTGCAGCGCACCGCGAGGGCGGGCGGTCCGGCCGGGCGCTCGCGCGTCGGCCACTGCCGCGCCTTGGCCTGCCGGAACTCGTCGTTCGCGGGTACGAGCTCGACGGGCCGACCGACGCTGGCGGTCAACTCCCTTACGTGCGCGGGCGCCTGGTCGCCGACGACGACCGCCTGCCGCTCGGCGCGCAGCGCGAGCACGTACCCGCCGACGTCGTCCGGATCGGCGGCCGGGGCGCGCCGCTCGGCGTGCCGACCCATCCGGTCGCGGGCGACGGCCCGCCACCGCGCCGTGATGTCCTTCGGCATGACCGGCCATGCACTCTCGGCGTAGTGCCGTCCGACCGCCTCGCCGGCGAAGTCGAGGGGCACCTCGCGCAGTGCCGCAGCCCAGAGCCGGACCTGCGCGAGCTGTTCGGTCTCGTCGGTCTTCACGACCCGGTCGTCGACGAGGCTGATCTCGCCGAGCAGCTTGATCGTGTCTTCGAGTGTCATCTGCTGGCCTCCCCGGTCTGCTCGAGCAGCCGCGCCAGCCCGGCGCGCTGCTGCTGCCCCTTGGTCTGCTGCTGCGCACCGCCGACGGCGAACGGCACGACGACCCCGCCGGTCGGCTCGGTGCGCTCGTTCTCGGCCCACTGCTGCCAGCGGCCGCCCCACGCCGCCGCCTGCACCTGGTCGTCGGCCATGCGGCGCACGAACTTGCGGGTGACGGTGACGATCTGTTGCGGGGTGAGCTGCTCGCGGCCAGCGTCGGCGCGGGCGAGCTGCGCCGCCTGCACGTCCTCGTCGCTCGGCTGCCAGTCGGCGGGAATCAGAGAGAGAGTCGGCCCGTGCCCGCTACTACCGGCAGTGTTCTCTCTCTGCTGAGCCCCCCTGTTATGGAGTGGATTGGAGTGGCTTGGAACACGCGCGCGCGAGGTCCCCGGGGAGTCCCCTCGGGACTCATCGTCATGACCTGCGGAGTCCCCCGAGAATCGCGAACTTTTCAGCGACGATTCGTCGTCGAATCCATCGTGATTCGTCTGCGAACCGTCCCCGAAACGGAGCTGATTCGGGCGCGAACCACGTCCCGCGCGGGCGCGATAATCCCGCTTCTTCGCTGCCTCCCGCGCCCGCCGGTCGAGCACCTCGGCACGCTGCGGGTTGCCGTTCTTGTGGTACTCGTGCATGTAGAAGTCGCCGACCGGAGGCTGCGGGCACTCCGGGCAGGTGTGCCCGTGCGCGTGCCACAGCTCGACCGCGACCAACTTGCGGATCTGCGGGGCGGTGCCGTACATGTCGGCGACCGGCCCGGGCACGACGCCGTCGGTCAGATGCTGAGCCACGTACGACCCGCAGCGCGCCCACAGCCCGAAGGCGGCGTTACCAGCCTTCATGATCTTCGGGTGGCTGTGCGCCGAGTCGTCGACGAGGAACCATGGCATCGGCGGGTCTCCTGTATCAGAGCGTGAGTTGCCCGGGTGGCACGGGCTGTGTCGTTCGGTTTCTGCTGGGCGCAGCGGCGCGAGCGGGTACCGCCGGGGCGGTGCACTCGTGGTCGATCACATGCGGGTGCGGGCAGGTGGCGCCGCGGGCGTGGCAGTCGGCCCACCGGAGGTCGACGCCGTCGCGTGTCTGGCGCAGACACCAGTCGAGGCGGTTCTCGCGGCGCAGCGCCTTCGCTTCCGCTGCGGACAAGTACCGCGCGTCGGCAGTGACGTCGAGCGCCGCCCGGCGGCCGACCAGTTGCCGCAGTACCGGCCCACGGCAGCGGGGACACATCGACTGACGCGCCCCGCTGCTGCTCATCGACCGCGTCATGCGAACGACTCGACCCCGCCGCGCCGGCTGTTGCGCCGCCGTTCCTCATGCGCCTCGTACTCCGGCTCGGTCGGCATGCTGCCGAGCGCTTCGGCGACGGCGGCCTCGACATCCCGCTCGCCCGGTCCGAGTTCGTCGAGCGTCTGATTCATCTTTCGGCGGCGCATCATGGCGCGCATGACCTCGGCAACGAGCCTCGTCTGCTCGTTGTCCTGCGCGACCTCCGCGACCGTGATCCGCACCTTCACCTGCGGGTCCTTGTCCTCGCCTTCGGCGTGGCCGGTGAACGACGTCGAGGTGAACTCCACGACGCCGACCACCCGTGTTCCGGGGTGCTGCCACAGTCCGCGCCGCTGCTCGGGCGTGAGCGCCTGCTGCAGCCAGCCAGCATTGGAGTCGACTTTCACCTCGGGCAGCCGGTCGGGGTCGAGCTCGTGGGGCATGGGTGTCACTTCCTCTTCGTGGGGTGCTTGCGGCGGTAGTCGCGCAGCGCGGCCGCCTTACGCACTTCGGGAATCGAGCACTCGTCGCGCATGTGCCTCTCGGCGCGGATCACGAGGTTCTGCACCGCGACCTCGCCGGTCGCTGCCCCGGCGAACTGCCCGCAGCGGCAGTCGGCGTCGGCGGCGGGGAGCGCCTTCGGGTGGTCCATACGGACCCGAATCCCGAACCCATGGCCGGGATCGCAGATCGTCGGCGCGAGAGGCGCGTTCATACGGCAAGCCCGAACAGTCGACGTATCGCCGAGGTCGGCAGGCGCGTCAGCAGGTAGTGCAGCGCGGCGACGGCCTGCGGAGGCACAACGCCATTGCCGAGCGCCTTGAGCTGAGCCGTGCGAGGCAGCCCCGGCACGCCGGTCACATGGCCGAGCGGCAGGCCCATCATCCATTCAACGAACTCGGGGCTCAGGCGACCTCTATCGTCAGTTGGCCGGGGGGCGGGTCGGCCGAGCGCCGTTTCCCACCGCGCGACCGCCGCTGCGTACTCTCCCCAGTCGATATCGACGTGATCCGGTGCGACAGGTCCACCTGATGCCCCGCTGCCGTCCTCTCGTCCGCCGTCGCGTCCCCGCTGCCCTTGTCCGTCGCCCCTGGCGTCGGCAGCATCGGAAGCGGGAACACCGGCCCCTGCGCGAGCAACTCCGGCGCGAGCGTGTCCAACGACGGACGCACCGCCGCGCCCGGGCTCGGCGACTGATTGCTGCCGTACGGCGTCGCAGTCGGCGTCGGCAGCAGCTTCGCCGCATCGCTCAGCGTTGTACCCGCATGATGTCTGCTGCCGACCGAGCGGTTCGCCGTCGCGTTCCTGCTGTTCCGCGAGTCGCCCGCCGTCGGTGTCGGCAGCAGCCTCGCCGCCGCACTCGGCAGCGTCAGATCGCCTTTGCTGCCCCGCTGATTCGGCCCGCCCTTCGAGCCGTCCGTCGCCTTGGGTGTTGGCAGCAGTCGGGCCCCCGCGCCGTCCGGCATCAAGAACTCGACCTCGTCCGCGAGTGTCGGCCCGTGCCCACCCTGCTTCCTCTTGTCCGGGTGCTGCGAGCCGCCGTTCACCGCGAGCTGCGCCGTTGGGGTCTTGAGCAGCTTCACCACGTTCGGCAGCCCGTCCTCGTACCCCACTCCCTTGCTGTCCCTCGCCCGGGGCGTCGGCAGATTCGCGATCCTCGCCCGCAGCGTGTCGTTCCGCGGTCCGTCCAGCCTGCCAGGACCGTTGTGCTCTTTCGTCGTCGGCGTCGGCAGCAGCGTCCCGGGGCCATGCGAGGATGAACTCGCGGAAGCGCTCATGAGGTGCCCAGACATCGGCCGCTCGTACGCCCGTCCATTCCGCATCGAACCCGAGGGCGGCCAAGTCTCCGAGAACGGCTCCAAGAGCTCGAAGAACGTAGGTTGATCCGGCACTCTCGTCCAGATCCTCAGAGTCGGATTCCATTCCACGATCAGCCGGCGCGGAGAGGATGCCGCGGACATTTTCGATCACCACCAAACGGGGTTTCAGAACTTCAATCGCGCGGGCGCAGTGCACCCACAGACCCGAGCGAGTGCCTTCGGCGATGCCCGCGCGGAGCCCGGCTAGGGACAGGTCCTGACAGGGGAAACCCATGCACGCGATGTGGATCGGCTCGACCCCCGCCCAGTCAACGGCCGTGATGTCGCCGTGGTTGGGGACGCCGGGCCAGCGGTGCGCGAGTATCTGCGCGGCGTACTGATGCGTGTCGTCGGGGTCGTACTGACAATGCCAGGCCACGGAACCGCCGAAGACCTCGGCGACGGCCATATCGAGCCCGCCGTATCCGGTGCACAGTGAACCGATGCGAAGCGTCACGAGGTCACCCTCGTGACGACTCGCTGCAGGAAGTCGCTCGGCCACTCGACGACGGACAGCCGGTCGCGCTGCGCCTGCGGCAGGTCGAAGAGTGGCATCCCGTACGCGTCGTGTCCGGCTGCGCGCAGCCACCAGGCGTCGCACATGTCACCGCCCTTGCCGGACGGCGTGAGGTCGCCGGGGAACTCGACCCCGGCCGCGAGATACGCAGCCGCGGCCATCTCGGCTTTGTCCGCCTGGCCGTTGTCGCAGGCGTAGCTCTTGAGCGTCGCCGGGACGACGGTGGTGTACTTCACGCCAGCGTCAAGCAACTCGCACTTGACCGGGCCGTGAACCTGCGCCGTCAGCCCGGCCGCCTTCGCGTGCATCGGCAAGTCCTCAAGTACTGCCAGATGTGGCCGGTGTTCGGCGAGCGCTGCGCGGATGTTGTTCCGGATGACGACGAGCCGACGGTCGCCGTCGCGCTGCCGAGTCTTGATCCGGTACGTCGTGCCGTCCGGCAGGCACACCCCGGTCGAGCGCAGTGACAGATCGAGCCCGATCACGCGCAGCCCAGTCGGGGCGACGGGCCGGTCGTCGACGAGTAGCTCATCGGGTGCGAGCAGCCCGGGAACGGTCGCCGTCATCGGGCACCCCCCGACAGCGGCGGGCAGTCCCAGCACAGCAGCGACCCGTCGGCGCGCCGCACGTGCGGCCGTACGGCTTCCTCGGCCGCGCAATACGCGAACACGGTCGCCCCCGCGGGCGCCGCCTTCGCAGCACGCCTCGGCGCGAGCCGCACGGCCCACGTCACGGGAACGATGGCGAGCACGAGCAGCGCGGCGAGGATCCGCACAGCGTCGTCGGTCAGCATGAGCGCCCCCTCGACGGGGACAGCGGGCCAGCGAACACGGCGAGCGTGTCGAGCGGATACGTGCACCCCGAGCGGTCGCTCTGCATCATCGGCACGCCGACCCGGTCGTAAATACCGGTCCAGCGCCAATCGGTGCCGGACCTGTCCCGCCACGCGACGTCGAGGTTCCATACGGCCCCGGCGCCGTCGGTCCACATGGCGGCGGGCGGGGCGTCGTCGACGGGCAGTCGCGGGGCCGACTGCTCCAGGAGCGGGGCATACGCGTCGACGAGCGGGGCGGGGAGGGCGCCGCAGCACGAATGCGAGGTGCTCTCGATCATGGCGGCGAGGTCACGCAACATGCGCGCCTGCACGGCCGGGCATGGCGAGGTGCTGCTGATCTCCGGCCGCCCCTGGCGGTCGACGGACACGACGAGGGGGTACTCGGCGAGGTCGAGCACGCGAATCTGCGGCTCGGATGAGCTGTTCGGGATCATGATTCCCCCCATGGGCGAAGCGGCCACGCGCGGTCGACTGCCGCGTCGGCGTTGCTCTTGCGGAAATGGCGCTCGAGTCCGGCTGCCTGGTCGGCGTGCCACTCGATCTGTGCGGCGTGCAGCTCGGAGACGGTCACGTCACGGAAGTCGGCGTATCGCGGGCGGCGCACGTCGCGGATCCGCTCGGGCCACTCCTCGCGCGGTGTGTGCGCGAGCGTCCCGATCCGGTACGCCACCCGAGCGGCGACGACCGCGTCGTACGCGCAGCCGTGCGCCGCCTCGTCGTCCCACGGCAGCTCGTAGACCTGCGCGAGGGTGATGAGCTGCCGCGGCCCCTGCGTCTTGCTCGGGCGCTTACGGAACTGGTCGGCGTGCGTGTCGAGTACGCGCGTGTCGATCACATGCAGCGGTGTCTCGCCGAGCCGGTCGACGAGCGGCTGCAGCGCGTAGCGGCGCAGCTCGCGGTCGAGCAGCGTGAGGTCGTACGACAGGTTGTGGCCGACGATCGTGCCGCCCGAGCGGGCGTACCCGGCGAGGACGTCGGCGATGTGGTCGACCGCGCCCGGCGCCGGCTCACCCTTCGTCTGCGCTTCTTCCGTGCTGATGCCGTGCACGGCAGTCGCCTCGGCAGGGATCTCGACGCCGGGGTCGACCATCCACTCGTGCGGCTCGACCGGTTCGCCGCCGCCGAGCCCGTACGCCGCGGCGGTCACGACGCGGTCGGCCTCGACGTCGATGCCGGTCGTCTCGAGATCGAAGGCGCAGAACCTGCCCTTGTGCCACATCAGCGGACACCCCCGCCCGGCTGCGCGACCGGCGGCCACGATCCGGCGGCCGCCGGATACGCGGTCGGCGGCTCGGCGTCGCCCTCGCCGACGACCTCGGCGTCGACAACGCCCTCGTCGTGCTCGCCGTCGGTGTCCTGGTCGCCGATCTCGCCCGTGTGCGGGTCGACATTCCGAGCAATGTCCGCGGCGATCTGCTTGAGGTCGGCGAGCAGTTCGTCGGAACCGTGCCCGGCGTCGCTCGCGCGGCGCCAAACCGCCTGCACCTCCGCCTCGGTCCGGCACTCGCGCGCCTCTTCGCGGTAGTCCGGCCGCGGCGCCTCGATCGCTGCCCGATCGACGAGCGATGACGGGTCAAGCGCGGCCGCCGTCGAGATCGGACCCGACAGGGCGTGCCGCAGCTTCGGCAGGGACGGCACGACCATGACGACCTGAAACTGCTTCGTCTTGCCGTTCCGGATCGCCGAGCGCTGCTCGATCCACATGCGGACGGGCATCATGCCCCTGCCGCCGGTCGCCTGCAGCACGATGTCGAGCCCGCCGGCGAGCGCGTCGGCCGCGTAATGGCTCTTCGTCTCCAGCCGCCACACGCCGAGGTCGGGCAGATCGGGCAGCATCACGCCAATGCGCGAGGTCGGGCGGCACACCTGCGCCGGCGGCCGCTCATGCCAGTCGGGCCCGTACTGCGCGAGGCACAGGCACGACTGGCCCCTGATCGACTCGGTCTCGCCGTCGCAGCGCCGCGAGCAGCCGCCGCCCGACCACATCTCGTAGGACTGCGACAGCGGGTCGCCCGCGGGCAGGATCGCGTGCAGCTCGCGCGCCTCAGTGATGACCCGCCACTGCGCTACCGACTGCTTGTGCGGCGTCCACTGCTCAACTCGGCCGCCGTACAGCTCGGCCGCGGCGGCGACGTAGTCACGCGAATGGCTGCTGAGAATGAACGTCTGCGACTTGACGGGGATCGGACCCTTCTCCGGGTCCGGGTTCGGCCGGCTGTAGCCGGTGCGGATACGGCCGAGCTCGGCCGCCTGCCGCTTCATGGTCACGATTCGGGAGCCCATCAGGCTGCCTTTCGATCAGCAGATCCCGGCGCCCACGGCGGCAGGATCGTGTCGTACGTGGCTGGGGCGTTGTGCAGGTACCGGGCGTCGGCGAGCGCGCCGAGGAACGCGCGGAACTGATCGCGGCCGCTGGGCACTTCGATGAACCGGTGCGAGCGCGGCCGCAGGTTGAGCAGCGCGGTTCGATGCACCCGCGGGGCGTCGATCTCGCTGTCATCCGGCAGCAGCGCGACCGGAGCGTGCCGCAGTGCGGCGAGCTGCAGCGGCTGCTCGTCATAGACCGTCGTCGCCGGTTTCTTCGCCGACGTCTTGTAGTCGACAAGCCACAACTGCCGCCGCCGGTACCGGCCGGTCGGCAGCCACAGCCACAGGTCGCCCGTGCCCGCGTAGCCGTGTTGGCGGTGCAGCACTGTGGTTTCGAGCGCCTCGACGTCGCGATCGAAGTTGATCCGCCACAAACGGAAGAACCTCGCGAGCTGCTGCGCGTACGGCTCGACCTCGAGGTCGGCCGAGTGCGGTGTGCCGAGGACGATCGCGACCGCACGGTGATGCACCCGTGTGCCCAGGTTCCGGGCGCGCTCGGCGTTGTTGTGCGGCAGCGCGACGAGCTCGCGGCGCAGCTTGGTCGGCTCGGTGCGGGCGCGCCGGGCGACGGCGATCGGGCTGCGGATGACCTCGTCGGCTACGAGCCCGGCGCCCCACGGCACAAGGGCGGGCTTGTGCACGGCGGTGCTGAGAACGTTGGTTACTGAGATCAGGTCCCGCCCCCCGGCGGGGTCGGTGTAATACCGACCCCGCTCGGTGGCGACGGCCCATTTCGGGTCGGTCACTGCGCCTCGCCCTCGCCTGTCCCGGCGGCGGTCGGCTTGTTGGCGAACAGCAGCATCGGCTCGATGATCAGCGCGTCGTGCCCCGGGGCTCGGCGCATCCCGGCGCCGTTGTACGCCCCGATCAGCGGCGGCAGGCCATCGAGGATGAGCGTCGCGCAGCGAGGCCACGACGCCGCGCCGATCTGCATGAATGCCGTCTCGCTGTCGGTGTGCTCGTGTCCCGGCTGGTGGGTGAGCTCGCCTGCGCTCGGCTGGCTGCCGCCGCTGGTGCCCTTCCCTTCCTCGGCCATCTCCTCGAGGAACTCCTCTTCGGAGACGAGGAGCAGGTGACCCATGCGGCGAGCCTTACGGAGCGCTGCGGCGGCCTCGCGTAGCACCTCGGCGTCACGGGCGCCGACCAACTCGGCGGCGCTCGTGATGTCCTGCTCGGTGGCGAGCCCGCCCGTGCTGTCGTGGGTCAGGGCGCGGATCAGCTTGTCGCGGGCGCTCATGCGGCCGCACCGCCTTCACGCTGCGCGGGAACCGGCCGCGGCTGCGAAAGCTGCAGCAGTCGCTCGGCGAGCCGCATCATCTGCCGCCCGTAAACCGGCAACTTCGCGCCGAGCCGGTCGGCGAGCCGCTCGATCTCGGTGTCGCGCTCATGACCCGCGTGCGAGTCGGTGTTGCCCTGAGCAACGGCGTGCTGCGCAGACTGGTCGAGTTCGGCGATCTCGGCGATCGTGTCGGCCTCGTCGCGGACGATCGTCAGCAGCAGCGCCTCGACGAACGCCGTGATGTCGAGTTCGACGCCAGCCGGAATCGGGTCAACGTAGATGCGGAACGGCCCGTCGACGGGCGGCGTTTCGCGGGCATCGCGCCTCATGACTTCCCCCTCGAATTGCGGTCGCGCCTGCGGCGGACGTCATCGATTCCGCCCGCGAACATCAGCAGCAGCCCGGCGCCGAGCCCCCACGCGAGCGCTTCGATCAGCTCGCGGTACTCGCCCGCCGTCATCGGACGGCCGCCTCGGTCTTGCCGCGCAGGTGCGAGCCGAGCAGCGCGGGCACGCCGTAGCCGACGAGCCGAGTCCGGACACCGCGATACGTGCAGCGGGCGACCATGGCGCCGCCCGTGTTCTTCGACTGCGAGTCGTCGGCGCCGAGCGCGAGCGTCCAGCGCTTCCAGTCGGCGAGCGACTTCGGGTGGACGACGATCTGCACCTCGCCGTGCGCGGCGGACACTTCTGGCTCGCCGGGCATCTCCACCACTTCGGCGCGCGCCTTGTCGGCGGCAGTCTTCGCGCGGCGGCAGGTGTCGAGCGCGGCCACAGCGGCCGGGCTCGGCGCGGGCCGGTTCCGGCCGGGCAAAGTGAACGGGTCGGCAGCGGGGCGGAGGAGCAGACCGGCGTCGTCGAGCGCCTGGGCCACGTCGAGGGCGACGTCGCTGCTCGCTCCGTGCACGATCGCCTCGGCGACCACACGGGCGGCGGCGTTGATGTTCGGGTTGTGGCTCATGCGGACACCGCCCGGCGGACACGCGCGAGGACGTCGTCGCCGTCAACGACCGCGACGTGCACGCGGATCTTGACCTTCGACCCGTCGCGGCGGGTCGGCGTCGCGGTGTGCAGGGTCCACAGGGCCGCGCCGTCGGTGCTCGGTCCCCGGTGCACACCGCCGCCGAGGGCGCACACCCACGCGCCGAGGTCGTCGACGTCGGTGACCGTGACGTGCACGGCGTCGGCGCGGGGCACGAGCGTCGGGGCGGGCAGGCTGAGGTATCCGAGCATCGCCTCGACGGCGTGCCGGTTGTCGCTGGTCTTGCGGTAGTTGTCGAGCGATGGGGGTTCGGTAGGCTTCGCGCTCACGGCGTTCGCCTCACTTTCTGACCGTTGGTGGGGTGGTGTGCCGAGGGGTCGTTCCGCTGCTGGCGTTGCGGGGCGACCCCGTTCGTTGTTGCTGGCCTAAGCGGCGCGCGGCATCTGGACGGCGTCGGCCGGCTCGGCCTCGCGGCGCCGGATGATCTCGGCCTCGATCGCGTCGACCGACCCGAGCGGATGACCGGGGTAGAACGCCGCCTCGGCCGCCTCGCGGGGCGTGCGCGACGCGCGCTCAGCGACCGCGTCGAGAAGCGCGGCGGCCGCAGCCTTCATCGCGTGTTCGCGGCTGACCGCCTGCGGCACATAGAGCTCGTAGCTCATGCCGCCGCCTTCACCGGCTTGGCCGCGGCGCTGCCCAGCACGAACACGTCGCTGAACTCGACCCCGTAGGTCGAGCAGATCGCCGCGACCGTGCTCGGCCCGGCCGGACCGCCGTTGCGGACCCGGTGAATGGTGCCGACGCCGAGACCGGCGGCGAGTGCCTGCGCCTCGTAGGTGAGGTGACCGTGCGCCGTCGCGAGCTTCAGGTACTCGTCGATACGCAAAAGGATGCTGATGGACACTGCACGTGTTCCTTCCATCGCCGGAAGTTCCATCGACGGAAGGAAGGTAGCATGCTCCTTGCTTCGACGGAAGGAAGGAGCGACACACGCTTAGGTGGTTGCGTCAGCCGTACGCACGTTCGAAGATGGGGGGCGACGTGCAGCAAGGCGAAAAGGTTGCCCTGTCACAGGCTTGACCTGTGCTTCCGTCGCTGGAATGTCGACATAGAGTCGTTCCATCAGCGGTAGCCTGCGCACATGCGGAGACGACCTGAAGACCAGGCGCCAGGCCACGAGCCACGCGAGCCGGATTGGCTGACATGGCTAAAGGGCATCCTGGCCGAACGCAAATTCGATGTTAAATCGCCCCGGGGAGGAGGTAAGGCAAGGCTCGCCAAAGAAACCGGGCTCGCCGCTTCCACGGTTACGCGGATCATGGCGGGGCAAGTGCCTGACTACGAAGCGCAGGTGACCCTCGCCCGCCATCTCGGCGTGCCGCTAGCCGAGTTCCTCATTCGGACAGGGAAGGCAACGGAAGCGGACTTCCGGCATCCACCAAACGAATCCGGTCACATTGGGGTATCGTCCGAACGGCGCTTGACGCCCGAAGAGCTCGCCGTTCTAGCTGGCGTGCCGGAGGGGGATCACGACTGGTTTACGACCATGATCCGGTCCTTGCGAAGGCGGGGGCCGGCAGATGGTGACAGCGCCGCGGGGGGTGCTGCCGCAGAGGGGTGAATCATGCGGGTGCGGGCACGACGAGCAAGAACCGTAGTGGCAGTGACGATCACGGTTGTGGGGGCCGCACTCGTCACACACGCGATACTCGTCGATCATGTCGGAACATGGCGCGCAGGTCTGGCGACCCTGATCGTCGGAGTGGGCGGCCTCGTTGATGCCCGCAACCGGTGCTATACAGAGGCACTGATAGCCCATCAGGCAGAAGTCGCCAAGCTCACGGTTCGCGAGCGTTGGCGATACGCCGAGATGGGGTGGAAAGCTGCCCGGCTCGACGCACTCGAAGGCGAGGCAGGGACCCCCGAGGAGGGCGACGCGCAGATCTTAAAACTGCCCCGCGCCCGCTCGGCCTCCGAGGCTCGGAAGAATGGCAGCGCGTCGTAAGTAGGTTCCATGAAAACAGGCACACGAGGCACTCTGTACGTTCCCTCGATGCCATCGATCGCCACCGCTGAATTAGTTCCCGTAATCGGGTATGTGCGCGTATCGACATGGCGCGAGGAGAAGATCAGCAATCAGATCCAGATGGATGCCATCCAAGAGGCAGCCGCCCGCCGCGGCCGGTACGTGGCGAAATGGATCGAGGATCTCGACGAGTCCGGCCGCCATTTCAAGCGCAAGATCATGCAGGGCATCGAACTCATCGAAGCGAACGACAATCCCCTGCGCGAAATCTGGGTGTGGAAGTTCTCGCGCTTCGGTCGCAACCGGCACGGTGTCGCGATCAACCTCGCCAGGATCGAGCACGTCGGCGGCGAACTCATCTCGGCGACCGAGGACATCGACGCGACCACCGCCGTCGGCGAGTTCACCCGCGACATGCTGTTCGCCGTCGCCGCATTCGAGAGCAATAGGGCAGGCGAGCAGTGGCGAGAGACGCACGAACTGCGACGCGCCATGGGGCTGCCCGCTACCGGCCGGAAGCGCTTCGGGTATCGATGGCACCCGCGCCGCATCCCGGACGGTGAGGGCGGGTGGACGCTGCAAGACGAGTGGTACCAGGTACTCGCCGAGCAAGCCGAAGTAGCCTACGAGGGATACACGACGTACATCGCAGGAAAGACCGGATTCAAGAAACTGGCACAGCGATGGACCGGGCTCGGCATGGTCAACGCATGGGGCCATCCCTGGCAAGACCAGGCCGTCAAGACGTATCTAGACAGCGGCTTCGCGGCTGGTCTTCTCCGTGCCCATAAGCGCGACGTGCGGTGCATGTCCACACACCGATGCCTCAAGCTCGATCATTGGGAATACCGCCCTGCCGAGCACGAAGCGATCATCACCGGCGAAGAGTGGGAGGCGTTCCGCGATCGCCGCGAGGTACGGAAAGGCACGCCGAGACGTTCCCTCGCGCCTGTCTATCCGCTCTCTGGGCTGGTGTTCTGCGGTGTCTGCCGCAAGGCAGGCAGAGAGGCGCGATGCCAGCTCCACTCATCCGGCGGGTACGTCCACGGTGCGTACTACCGGTGCGGGATGAACTCACGGGGGCACGTCTCACACGACCCTGTGCGCAATCGACGCGACGCCATCGAGCTGGAGGTGTACAACTGGCTGATGCGCGTCAGCAAGGAGATCGACGACATCGCTGCCGGCCGGATCGTGATCCCGAAACCGCGTACCAATCCGGACGACAAGGTCAAGCGGAAGCGCCTGACATCTGAGATCGCGAAACTCGCGGCCGCCCTCGACCGCGCGACCGAAGGGCACGCGCTCGGGGATATTCCGCGCGACTCGTACCTGCGGACCCGCGACAGGATTATCGGGAAACGCGATGCGGCACAGGAAAAGCTCGACGCGCTACCGAAGGCAGAGGCGCCGCAGCCCGGGCCAATGCTGCACCGGGAAAAGGTCAAGGGATTGATCAAGGAATGGGACACCATCAGCGTGGAGTCGAAGCGTGTGATGCTCGGCTCGCTGATCAGACGGATCGAGATGGGTCTCGACAAGGCGGTCGAGGTGGTGCCGGTCTGGGCGCCGGCCGACAAGCCGTTCACGGTCATTCGGAAGGCCCGGCGCGGCGCCTGAGTTCTTCTTAGGGTGCTTTAGAGTGACTGACCTCCGACACCCATCTCCCCCGGCGCGCCAAGGCGCTCCCCGGGGAGCTGCTGGAGCGGCTGCCGCACGCCGATGTCGTGGTCCACGCGGGCGACTGGGTCGACCTCGCCACCCTCGATCTGCTCCAGGAGCGATCGCGGCGGCTGATCGGGGTGTACGGCAACAACGACGGGCCCGAGCTGCGGGCGCGGCTGCCGGAGGTGGCCCGGGCCGAGCTGGCGGGGGTGCGGCTGGGCGTGGTGCACGAGACCGGAGCGGCGCGGGGGCGGGAGCGGCGCTGCGCCGAGCGGTTCCCCGACCTCGATGTGCTGGTGTTCGGCCACAGCCATATCCCGTGGGACTCCACGGCCGAGGGGCCGCTGCGGCTGCTCAACCCCGGCTCCCCCACCGATCGGCGCCGGCAGCCGTACTGTACGTTTATGACGGCCGCGATCGAGGCTGGGCGGCTGACCGCCGTGGAGCTGCACCGGCTGCCGCCCCGCCGCTGACCGATCGCCGTTCCCCGGGCGGGGTGGCCGCGCCCGTTTCCTTCCGTTCGCTCGTCTCTCCTTTCAGCCTCAGTGTCCGACATGTCCTTTTCGGGTGCCGAGGAGTGTGTGATGACGGCGGTAAGTGGCGGGTCCGCGGGGCGATGGGCGCTGGCGGCGGTGTCCGCGACCGTGTTCTGCGTCCAGCTGGACGCGTTCGCGCTGAACCTGGCCCTGCCCGCGATCGGGCGGGATCTGGGGGCGGCGGGAGGCGGCCTGCAGTGGGTGGTGAGCGGGTATCTGCTCGCGGCCGGCGCGCTGATGGCGGGCGCGGGGCGGCTGGGCGATCTCTACGGCCGCCGCCGGTTGCTGACGGCGGGTCTTGCGGTGTTCGGCGGGGCGTCGCTGGTCTGTGCGCTGGCCCCGTCGCTTCCGGTGCTGGTGGGCGCGCGGGTGGTGCAGGGCGCGGGCGGGGCGATGGCCATGCCGGCCGGTCTCGCCCTGCTGACGAACGCCTGCCCGCCCGGTTCGCGGGCGCGGGTCATGGGCCGGGCGCTGGGCATCGGGGGCGTGGCCACGGTGTGCGGGCCGTACGTCGGCGGGGTGCTCACCGAGGCGGTGTCCTGGCGGGCGGTGTGCTGGCTGAACGTCCCCCTCGCGCTGGTCGCGGCGGGGTGCGCGGCACGGGCCGGGGAGTCGCGGGACACCACCGCACCGGCGTCCGTGGACGCGGCGGGGCTGGTGACGGCGACCGGCGCGCTCGCGGCGCTCGCGGTCCTGGTGGACCGGGGGCAGTTCTGGGGCTGGGCCTCGGGCCGCTCGGCGACGGCCCTGGTGCTGGCGGTCGGGCTCGGGGCCGTCTTCGTACGGCATGAGCGGGCGGCGGCGCATCCGCTGGTGGATCTCGCCCTGTTCGGCAACCGGCCCTTTGTGGCTCTCACGGCGGCCGGAGCGGCGGCCAATACCGCGACCGTGGTCGTCCTGTTCGTCGTGCCCCTGGCGTTGCAGGGGCCGTGGCGGCTGTCGGCGACGGGCGCGGGGGCGGCCTTCCTGGCCCCGGCGGCGGCGATGGCGCTGGCCGGGCCGGTGGCGGGGCGGATCCGCACGGCGGACGCGGTGCGGGCGATGGCCGGGGCTCTGGTGCTGGGGGCGGTGGCGCTGGGCACCGCCGCGGCGGCGCCCACCCTGCCGGTCTTCCTCGTCGCGGTCACGGGGTGCGGGGCCGGGCTCGGGGTCGCGGGCGCCCTGACGCTCATCGCCACCCAGGCGGTGGTGCGGCCCGAGCGCGCCGGGGAGGCGTCGGGGGTGACCAAGACGGTCATCACCACCGCGGCGGGGCTGGGGGTGGCCCTGTCCGGGCCCGCCGCCGACGCGCACGGTGCCGCCATGGCCGCGGCCTTCGACGCGGCCCTGATGACGGCCGGGGGCTGCTGTCTGGCCGGGGCCGCGCTCCTGGTCATCACGCTGCTGACGCGGATACGGCCCGGCTGTGGCCCACGAGCCCGGCGTCGACATGCTTTTCTACAGAAATGACTGACTCAACCCTGCTTGTCTACGGGCTGTGGGCGCCGGAGGTGGGCGACGAGGGCGGAAACAGTTCGCCACGGGCCAGGGCCAGGACGGTCCGGGCCGCGATGCCGCCGATGAGGATGGTGACGGCCGCGAGGACGAGGTAGGTGTAGACGAGGTGCCCCGCCGGTTTGCCGTCATCGATCCAGTGCAGCGTGGTGGTGGCGACCACGGCCCAGGAGAAGGTGAAGGCCCACGTGGCGGCCGTGAACCGCAGGCGCGCGTAGAGGGGGACCAGCCGGAGCTGGACGATGACCATCAGCAAGAGGTATCCGGCCAGCGCGGCCGCGATGAAGTCCACCCGGCCCTTGTCGAGTGCGAAGTAGGCGACGCTGGCGATGGCGGCGGGGGCCACCTCGATCGTCATCGTCGGCAGGAGCGGCGCGGGCAGTCGAGGGCGGTGGAACAGCCTTCCCGTGATCATCGAACCGAGGATGAACCAGCAGATCACGCCTAAGCCGAACATGACCTCGGCCAGCCGGGTCTGTCCCACCCTCGCGGCGCTGGCGCAGGAAACGAGGCCGCCGGCCACAGTGGGCAGGAAGTAGCCGGGGTGCATCCGGTCCAGTTCCATGTCCCTGCAGACCCACTGTCCGGTGAGCCATCCGCCGAACAACACGGTCAGCACGAGAAAGACGTCCACCAGAACCTTTCCCGCCATCGGGCTGTACGGCGCCAGTCCCTGGGCCGCCAACAGCATCGGGGTGATCAGCGCCAGGGAGGTGAACGGACTCGCCACGGGGTCTTCCAGATCGGCGCGGAGCCTCCCCCCGCCGCCGCACACGTAGCGCAGATACCATCCCACCGATACCAGCCATACGACAGTGGCCAGTCCGATCAGGGCTCTTCCGACGATCACCGGCACATGCCCGGCCTGACCAGCGGCCACCCAGGTACCGCCGAGACCGGCCAGGCCGAAGGCCATGCTGAAAATGTTGGGCGGGACGCGCCGTACGGTCATCGCCGGGCTCCTTTCAAATCCGGCTGGTGAGCCCACCGCAACCGACTGTGCACCCCGCGGGCCGCCTCCGCGACTTCGCCATGTCATCCGGGGACGCCGGCAGCCACGGAAATACGAGACGACGCCCTTACCGTCGCACCTGTCGCACGGCCACGGCGTACGTGATGCCCCCGTGAGTGACGATCGTGCTCGGCGAGACCTGACAGCCCTCCGTAGGTCAGGTGAACGCGCGAGGCCGGTTCTCCGTATGGCTCTGTGTGCGTCCTGTCCATGGGGACGCGCGCCGTCCGCACAGGCCGAAACCGAGACCGGAGGCCCCGTCCATGAATGACCGGTTCATCCCTCCCATCCAGGCGCTGCCGGATGGCGACGCCGAAGTCCGCCTGGTGCTCCATCTGCCCTGGGAAGTGGTCGCCGCGCTGGGCCAGGAGGCCGGCCGGCTGGCGGCCCAGACGCAGCGGCCGGTGAGCCTCGACGAGGCGGTCAGCCATCGGCTGCGCCAGGGGACCCACACCATCGGCGTCCACGCCAAACCCGAGCGGGAGCGGCCCCAGCCCGCGGCCACGGCGCCCCACCCCGCACCGCCGCTGGCGGCCCGCTCCCCCGGTGAGCAGGCCCGGCAGGCGATCGAGAAGATCAACGGGTCGGCGCAGCCGCACAACGGCACCGCGAACGGCACCGTCGGCGCCGCCGAGTCCACCGGCCCGCAGCACACCTCCGGCGCCCCGGAACCGGCCCCGCCCGACACCCGGGGCATCCTGGAGCGCCCCACGAGGGCCACCGGAACGGTGAACGGCACATCGACGGAGATGCCGAGATAACACCCGACGCAGGCGCGGGGAAACGGCTGGAAAGGCCGCGGATACGAGGGTGCCGTCCCCCACCGGACGGCACCCTCGTATGTGCGGCACCTCCAAGGTGCGCAGCACCCGGGCCTCCGGCCCCCTCGCGTTACTCGAGGTGGTCCAGCGCCGCGGCGACGATGCCATCGCTGTCGATGCCGTGGTAGCGGTAGACGTCCTCGATCGCACCGGACTGGCCGAACCGGGTCACGCCGAGGGTGGTGACGGGCGTGTTCTGGATCGTGCCCAGGAAGGACAGGGTGTGCGGGTGGCCGTCCAGCACGGTGACCAGCGGCGTGGTCCGCTCGGCGGGGAAGACCTGGTCGAGGATCCAGGTCGGGTCCTCCGACAGGCCGCGGCGGGCCTGCAGCGCGCGGAAGAGCAGATCCGGGCTGGTCACGCACACGACATCGGCGCCGTGGCCGAGTGCGGCGAGCCGGTCGGCGGCGGCCAGGGCCTCGGGGACCAGTGCGCCCATCGCGGCGAGGGTCACCACCGGGTTCTCGTGCTGCCTCAGCCGATAGGCTCCGGCGACCGCGTGCCGGCGGCGGCGCTCACGCGCGGCCGGGTCGGTCGGCACCGCGGCCGCGGACTGGTCGACGGGCCGGGTGGACAGCCGCAGGTAGGCCGAACTCCCGTCCGGCCGACCGAGGTTGCCGAGCGCGGCCAGCAGACACCATTCGGTGTCGATCGCGAACGCGGGTTCGTAGGTGACACAGCCGGGCTGCTCGATACCGAGTGACGGAGTGGTGATCGACTGGTGGGCACCGCCCTCGGGGGCGAGCGTGACGCCGGACGGCGTGCCGACCAGGATCGACTGGCCACCGGCGTAGATACCGAAGGACCACGGCTCCAGCGCCCTGTTGACGAAGGGGTCGTAGACCACACCGATCGGCAGCAGCGGCTGGCCCCAGCGGCTCCAGGTGGTACCCAGTTCACCGAGCAGGCCGACCAGGTTGGTCTCCGCTATGCCCAGCTCCACGTGCTGGCCCGTGGGCCGCTCCCGCCAGTGCAGGATCGTCTCGGCGTCGTCGGCGAACCAGTTGGGGCGCTCGGTCGGCGACCACACCCCGACCTTGTTGAGCCAGCCACCGAGATTGGTGCTGGAACTGACGTCGGGGCTGACCGTGACGATCCGTTCCGCCGCCTCCGGCGCCCGCCGGGTGAGGTCCAGCAGGACGCGCCCGAGCGCCTGCTGGGTGTTGCCGGTACCGGTCGGTGCCGGGCGGGCCAGGTCGGCGGGCACCTCGGGGGGCCGCCGCGACGCGTGTCCGGGGCGGCGCAGCCGATCGGCGGCCGCCGCGCACAGGGCCGCTTCCGGCGAGCCGTCGCCGAAGGCCGCCCAGGGGCGGTCGAGGTCCGTCCCCAGACGGTCGGCCAGTGCCTCCATCTGGTCGCCGGTCAGCAGCGAGGAATGGTTCTGCGGATGGCCTTCGGTGGGCAGCCCGCAGCCCTTGACCGTGTACGCGAAGATCACGGTCGGGCGGGTGTCGTCGACGGCGTCGTACGCGTCCATGAGGGCGCGGATGTCATGGCCGCCCAGGTTGCGCACCGCCGCCAGCAGCGAGGCGTCGTCCAGCGGCGCGACGAGGTCGGCGATCGGCCCGGCCGTGGAGCCGGTGCCGGGCAGGCGCTCACGCAATTCGTCGGCGGAACACCGCAGCAGGCGCTGGTATTCGGGGTTGCCCATGGCGTCGATACGGGCGCGCAGCGCCTCGCCGCCCGGCCGCGCGAACAACTCCTGCAGGAGCTGCCCGTACTTGAGGTTGATCACCTGCCAGCCGGCCGCGGTGAACATGCCCCGCAGCCGCTCCGCGGCGATACCGGGCACCACGCGGTCCAGGGACTGCCGGTTCAGGTCGACGACCCACACCACCTCGCCCAGGCCCGGCACCATCGGGTCCTGGATCGCTTCCCAGATCGCGCCCTCGTCCAGTTCCGCGTCGCCCAGCAGGGAGTACTGCCGTCCCGTACCGGCCCCGCCGAAATGCCCCTGCGCGTAGCGCCGCGCGATGGCGCCCCACAAGGGCGCGGTGGCGCCGATGCCGACCGATCCGGTGGAGTAGTCGACCGGGTCGGGGTCCTTGGACCGGCTGGGGTAGCTCTGCAGGCCCCCGAAGGCGCGCAGGGTGGTCAGGTAGGACTCGTCCAGCTCACCCAGCAGGTAATTGATCGCATGCAGCACGGGCGAGGCATGGGGCTTGACCGACACCCGGTCCTCGGAGGTCAGCGCGTGGAACCACAGCGCCGTCATGATCGACGTCATCGAGGCGCTGGACGCCTGGTGACCTCCGACCTTCAGACCCGAGGGGTTCGGCCGCACCCGGTTGGCATGATCGATGATCGCCGTGGACAGCCACAGCACGCGCCGTTCGACCGCTTCGAGCACGGCGAGCTCCGCCTCCCGGGCAACGCCCGGGCCATCGCCGCCGACTGACCTCAGCTCCGAGTTCACGACCGTCACAGAGCGCACCCCACTGTCCGCACCTTGCTTCCGCAAAAATTTGACGTTGTGCTCTGCCAGTAGACAGATAATCCCTGGGGTGCACAACATGTCCCCGTAGGACTGAGCATTCTGCTCAGACTCCGAGTCGGATGAGAGACATCGATTGGACACTATGAGCGATGAGCGAGGCGTGGACGCCACGGACGCGCGGATCCTGCTCGCCCTTGCCGCCGATCCACGAGCCACCATCGTCGCCCTGGCCGAGCAGCTGGGGTTGTCCCGCAACACCGTCCAGGCGCGGGTGGCCAGATTGGAGCAGGGCGGCGCGCTGGACTCCTTCGAACGCCGGATCACCCCGAAGGCACTGGGTCATCCCCTCACCGCGTTCGTCACCGCGCGGGTCCATCAGCACCGGTTGGCCGAGGTGTCCGAAGCGCTGGCGGGCATAGACGAGGTCGTGGAGGTCTTCGGCCTCAGCGGCGAGACGGATCTGCTCATACGGGTGGTCGCCACGGACGTGGAGGCCCTGTACGGAATCGCGGGACAGATCCTCGCCATCCCCGGCATCGAGCGCACCACGACGGCCCTGGCCATGCGCGAACTGGTGCCGCACCGCCTCACCCCACTGCTGCGCCGTGCCGCGGCGGGTGGATAGCGGACTGTAAGGGGACACGGCGGCCCCATGGAACTCCTGGACTCCGCCGGGTCACGGCGGCGCCCGGAAGCGAGATCAGCCGACGGCGCTCTCCGGCAAACGCATCCAGCACGCCGAGAACCCGGCCGGTCACCGAGCTGTCGTTTACGTATCAGGAGGAAGCGGGCGGAGCCGTCGCGAATCACGTTTTTCGTGTCGGCCCAGCCTGGTGGGTTCCGGTGAGCAGAGCTTCGGCGTGGTTGCGGAAAGCGGTGACCAGACGGCTGCGGTCGCCAGTGCGAGTGGCGAGCACGACCTGGCTGGGTTCGACCCCGTGCAGCGGGATGGTGGTGAGGCTGGGATGCAGGCCGGTCGCGTAGTCGAGGGGCGGCCCGATGGCCACGGCCTGCCCGGCGGCGATGAGTTCGTGTTTGTCCTCAAGGGCTTCGACCAGGGGGCCGTCGGGCGCGGGTCGCCCGTCGGGCCGGGGATCGAGCCGCCAGTAGGCGTTCAGCAATGGGTCGGACTGGCGTACGTGGGGGATCGGCTCGTCGGCGATGTCGTCGAGGGTGACCGACTCCTCGCCGGCCAAACGATGGTCCCGCGGCACGACCAGCACGCGCGGCTCGTCGTAGAGGACGGTGATGCGCAACTGGTCGGTGGGGAACGGCAGGCGCGTCACCACCGCGTCGACGCGGTGCTCCAACAACGCGCCGCGCGAGTCGTTCCAGGCGAGCAGGCGGGTGTGGACCTCGGCACCGGGATCGCGGTCGCGCAGGGCGCGCACGGCCGGAGTGATGATCAGCCCCTTGGTGTAGCCGATGGTGACGCTGCCGGGCCGGGCCGCGGCCCGAGTGCGGGCCATCGCCTCGACCGCGGCGCGCAGCAGCCCCTTGGCCTGGGGCAGGAAGATCTCGCCTGCCTCGCTGAGCCGGGTGCCGTGCGTGGTGCGGTCAAGCAGGCGGACGCCCATTTGCTGTTCGAGGCGGCGGATCTGCCGGCTCAGCGACGGCTGGGTGGTGTGCAGCGCCTCGGCAGCACGGCCGAAATGCTGGTGCTCGGCGACCACCGTGAAGCACTGCACCAGCCGCAGGTCGAGGTCCACTGGCGCGGGGAAGGGATCGGACACCACCCCACTCTAGCTGGTGTTATGCACGCTTCGTATTACGTTTTCCGGAACAATCATTGGACCGGGGACCCAGTGCGGTCGCACCGTAGGGACCGTGACATCGAACAGCGTGACTCCGTTTCGCATCGACATTCCGGACAGTGCCCTGGAGGATCTGAAGGACCGACTCCACCGGGTACGCCTTGCCGGCCGGGAGACAGTGCCGGACAGCAGCCAGGGAGTGCAACGGGAGCGGCTCGAGGAGCTCCTGGACTACTGGGCCACCGGCTACGACTGGCGCAAGCTCGAGCGGCAGCTCAACGAGCTGGGTCAGTTCCGTACCACCATCGACGGTCTCGGCATCCACTTCATGCACGTGCGCTCGCCACGCCCCGACGCCACTCCCCTGTTGCTGCTGCACGGGTGGCCGGGCTCGTTCCTGGAGTTCCTCAAGACCGTCGGCCCGCTGACTGACCACAGCTTCCACCTCATCATCCCCTCGATGCCCGGCTACGGCTTTTCCGACCAGCCCACCTCCACCGGCTGGGACCCGGACCGGATCGCCCGCGCGTACGGCGTACTCATGCAGCGCCTGGGCTATGACTCCTACCTGGCCCAGGGCGGCGACTGGGGCGGTGTCGTCGCGACCCGCATGGGGGCGCAGCGCCCGGCGGGCCTGCGCGCGATCCACGTCAACTTCCCCGAGTTCCTCGCCGCACCACCGGTCGGCGACGACCCGACCCCTGAGGAGAAGGCCGCACTCGAACAAGGCAGCCGCTTCCTCACCGTCCATTCCGGATACCACGTCTTGCAGCGCACCCGGCCGCAGACCATCGGCTACGCCCTGACCGACTCCCCGACCGGGCAGGCCGCGTGGATCTACGAGAAGTTCCTCGACTGGGCCCGGCCCGACGCTCTCACCTCCGACGAGATCCTCGACCACATCTCCCTTTACTGGTTCACCGGTACCGGTGCTTCCGCCGCCCGCCTGTACTGGGAGTACGCCCGGCAGCCGCTCACTCTGACCGAGCTGGACCTTCCCGTCGGTGTCAGCGTCTTCCCGGACGAACTGACGCGTACCCCGCGCATCTGGGCCGAGCGCGCCTACCACGACCTGCGCTACTTCAACGACGACATCCCCGCGGGCGGCCACTTCGCCGCTCTGGAGCAGCCGGAGCTGTTCGTCGAGGAGATCCGTAAGTTCGCGCGGACGGTGGCCGCGTGAAGACGGCCGTCATCACCGGGGGCACGGACGGCGTCGGACGCGGTAAACCCGTGGAGATCGCCGTCGGGGGGATCCTGCCATTTCCCGGGTTCCGGCACCCCGGGCCACCCCGTCGCCGTGACCGAGGGGGTCCACATTCCCCTGGCCCCCGGGCCTCCTCCCCCGCCGACGCACAGCGACTCTACGACTACACCCGGGAGGTGCTTGCCCGATGAGGATGGACGGGTACGTCAACGACGAGCATTACGGCGGCGGTAGCTGGGACGAGATCCACTGGTCGTTCGGCGAGATGCCGGCGCACGCGTCGCGCGGCACCACGCTGCGCGCCGGTGACATCCTCGCCAGCGGCCCCGTGGGCACCGGCTGCATCCAGGAGTTGTCCGGCCACCGCCCCTACCTGGCACCGGGAGACAGCGTCCGCATCGAGATCCAGCACCTGGGCGCGATCATCGCCCGCATCACCGAACGAGAGGACCACCACCATGGCGCCTGATGTGACGATCTCGCGCAGCATCACCATCGCCGCGCCGCCCTCGGCGGTCTTCGCCGTGATCGCCGATCCGCACCGGCACGCCGACTTCGACGGATCCGGAACGGTGAAGAAGTCGGTTTCGGGGCCGGAGCGGCTGAGCCTCGGCGCGAAGTTCCGGATGTCGATGAAACTGTTCGGCGTCAGATATCAGATCACCAACACGGTCAAGGAGTACGACGAGAACCGCCGCATCGCCTGGGCCCACCCTGGCAGGCACCGCTGGCGCTACGAGCTCCAGGAGGTTCCGGGCGGGACGCGGGTTGTCGAGACCTGCGACTTCTCCACCTCGCCGATCGGCGGGCTGCTGGTGCGCACCCGCTGGACCAAGATGAACGCCGAGGGCATCGAGAAGACGCTGCCGCGGCTCAAGGCACTCGTCGAGAACGGATAGGCAGGCCGAGGGCCCGCCTCCGGATCCGGCGAAGGCGGGCCTCGGTGACGGTGGTTGTTCGGTGAGGCATGAGGAAGCGTGGCTCCTGGGGGTGGGGTCGCGGGGTGGGAATGTGAGTTCGGGCGGTGCTAGGCGGGGGCGGGCGCGGCATCCGCCGCCGACGTCTCGACGCGCACCCGGGCCACGGTCGCGTCCTGGAGAGTGAGTGGTGTCTCTTCGGCGCCAGGAAGGATGGTGTCGAAACGCTCCAGCCGTCGGCCACCGAGCGTGACGATGCCGTCGAGGACCACCAAAGCGGTGGCGAACGCGGCCGAGACCGACAGCTGCGCGTCGCCCCCGAGGAGGTCGAGGCTGCCGCGGATGCCGCTGCGCACCATGAGGTTGAGCGCCCGCGCCCTGCCGTGAACTGCGGTCGTGGCCACTTCGGCGGTCCCGTCGAACGTGACGATCTGGGTGTAACGCAGATCGTGGACGGCACCGTCGATGGACAGCTGAAGGGGCACGGGGGCGGCCGACAGCAGATGGCGCTCCACCCCCGGAAAGGGTGAGAAGGGGCCGGTGTCCTCGATGTCCGCGAGGCTCAGCCGCCACGTGACCGTCTCCGGGGAATCCGCGGCGGCCTCACGATGGATCTCGCGGGTCCAGCCCCGTCCGTTGGCCCACCGTTGTGGTTCGAGCGTGGCCATCGGGATGATGTGTGCGGTGTCCGCCGAGCCGTTTCCCGGTTCTCCGGTGGGCTTCTTCGGTGACTGCATGTCGAGTTCGTCTCCATCCCGGCCGGCCTGGCCGATCGGGTTCCGTGGCAGGAGTGTCGGGGGTACGGCTTCGGTCCGGGGAAGTAGGGGGCGGCGCGGGTGCTCATCCTGCTCCGGGTCAGTTTCCCTCGGTGCCCATGAAGGGATAGGTCCAGTCCAGGTCGGGGTTCATGTTCTCCTTGATGTAGCGGCCGCTGACCCGGCGCCGGAGGGCGAGCGGGGAGCCGGTCTTGTCGTTGGTGCCGGACGCCCGGCCGCCGCCGAAGTACTGCCAGCCCATGAGCGCCCCGGTGGGTTCGTCGTTGACGTAGGTCGTGCCCGCGGTGTCGCGCAGCACGCTGAGTGCCTGGGAGATCGCCGTGCGCTCGGTGGTGAAGATGGAACCGGCCAGGGCGTACGGGCTGGTGCGGTCGGCGAGGGTGAGGACCGTGTCCCAGTCCGTGTCGTCGTGGCCTGACCGCCCGCTTCTGCGGGGCACTTCGATATTCGATCGCGTGAGACGGAGGTGGGCTGCCAGGCTGCGTACATGGATCACGCGGAAGTGCTCCTCATCGGAGGGCGGGCCGGGGTCGGCAAGACGACGGTGGGGTGGGAGGTTTCGGCGTTGCTGCGAGGCGCGGCGGTCCCTCACGCGGTCATCGACGGTGACTTCATGGGACAGGTGCATCCAGCTCCGGAAGGAGATCCGCGCCGTGCGGAGATCACTGAAAGCAATCTGATTGCGGTGTGGACGAACTACGCACGCCGCGGCTACCGGCGTCTGATCTATACGAACACACTGAGCGTGGTGCCCGAGACGACCGGCATGTTCGAGCGGGCCATGGGCAGCGGGGTGCGGATCGTGCGGGTGCTTCTCACGGCCACCGACACGACCACGCGGGAACGGCTGGAGCGCCGGGAAATCGGCTCGGAGCTGGAGACGGAATGGGAGAGCAGTACCCGTAAGGCGCGGTTGCTGGACCAGCAGACCTCTGCGGACGCAGTGCGGGTGGCGACGGACGGGCGGGCTGTCGCGGACATCGCGCGCGAGGTGGTGGCCGCCACCGGCTGGACCGAGCAGCACTCCACGATCCCCCCGGTGGACACGCCTTCGGCGTGGTGGCCTTCCTGAGCCGCCTCGACCTGACAGCCACGGGACGGCCGGGGGTTCCGGCTCGCCCAGTGGGCTGCATCCCTGCGTGGCGAACCGGCCGTTGAGGTAGACCACGGGGCTGCCGGACCCGCCGGTGTCGGTGCCGGCCAGGGCCGTATCACTCGCAGTAGACCTGCATCTTGGAGCCGGGGTCGTCGAGGTCGACGATGACGTCGTCGAGGTGGTCGATGAGGTCATCGAGGTGCTGCGGCTTGAGCTCGGCGAGGTCGATCGGCACCCCGGCCTTGTCCAGCTCCGCGTTGACCTTGGTGATGGCCGCCGGTGGGAGCAGGGTGGTGAGCCGGACGCCGGCGCGCAGCAGTTGCAGCGGGATACGGACGTTGAGCCGGGTGGGGCCACCGCCGGTGTCGTCCTCGGCGTCCATGACCACGCGCAGGTACTTGGCGCGGGCCTTCGGGCGGGACGTCGTTCCCGGCGGCGTCTCGGGCTGCTCGCGCTCGAGCGCTTCGATCAGCCGCTCGGCCTCATCCGCGGTGATCTTTCCTTCGGCCAGCATCTCCAGGATCTGGCGGCGCTGCTCGTTCATGCGTGTGCTCCTGATTCTCTGAGTTATCTCACGCTGGCCAGCACGGCTGTCCGGCCCTGCGCCATCTCGAACCGGGTGCCGGGCAGCGCCCACAGCACCTGTCCGGCACCGCGCAGCGCGCCTCCCGGGCTCATCCGGAAGATGAGGCACGCGACCACTCCGCCCAGCACGGCGAGCAGCAGCAGCGGCGACAGCACCAGCACCAGCGGCACCACGGGGATGTACAGCCGCACCCGGCGGCCGTTGGAACGGCGCACGCGCACCGTCACCAACTGCGGGATCATCGGCCCCGCTCCAGTTCGGCCAGGGCGTCCTCGGCGGTGATCTCGCCCCGGTGCAGGCGGTCGACGACATCGGCGGCGCTGGTGGGTGCTGGGTCGACGTCGACGAAGTCGAGGTGCTCGGCGATCCGCTTCAGCCGCGACTTGATCGTCGGGTAGCTCACCCCGAAGATCCGCTCCATCTCCTTGATGGATCCGTGCGCCCGGACGAACGCGGCGACGAAGATCTGGTCGTCGATGCTGAGCTGGGCCAGCTGCGGCGGCTCGAACTGCCCCTCGATCGCGACGCCGCTGTCGGCGAGGCGGACCCGCTCGACCGCGAACGGCCGACCGCGCGTCAGGTCCGTCAGGTCCTGCCAGTCCATCCTCGGCTCCTTACTCTCGGCAACCTCTTCACACTTCATGTCTATATTGAGATTGTTAAGGAGTCAATCCATAGACTTTAATATTCACGATGTTGATCTTGATAATTCGGCTTCGATACGGCCGACTCCGCCATCCCTACCGCGAAGCCGCCGCAGACCACCGCTCACCCCGGCATCTGGGTAGCTGAAGCCCCGGCCCGCCCTCGGCGCAGCTACCTTTGTGCCCGGTTCGCGTCCTGGCCGGCGGAGCGGTACTCGCTCGGAGTCATGCCGCTGGCGGCGCGGAAGGCGCGGGTGAAGTCGGATGGCCTGGGGTATCCCCAGCGCATGGCGATGGCGGCGATGGGGACGGTGCGCTGGGAAGGGTCGGCCAGGTCCCGTCGGCAGCGGGCGAGGCGCTGCTGCCGGATGACGTCGCCGACCGTGGCACCGTGCTGTTGGAAGATGCGGTGCAGATAGCGCGTGGAAATGAAGTGCGTCGCGGCTATGGCGCCTGGTGTGAGGCCGGGATCGTGCAGGTGGGTGGCGATGTAGGCACTGATCTGCTCGAACAGTGCACGCTGCCGTGACCCGGCTGGAATCAGGGTCTGCCGGTCGGCGTGGTGAGCGAGCAGGGCCGTCGCGAGATCGACCGCGGTGGTGCCCAGCCGGGTGCTGTCAGCGGACGTGAGATCGGCGTGCGTATCGGCGAGGCCGGTCAGCATCTGGCACAGGAGCCGCCCGACACCCGCTCGTCCGGGCAACACCGTGCCACACAGCGGAGCCACGGCCTTCTCCGGCAGTGGCAGGAGGCGCCGGGGGAACTGCAACAGCATCGCCCGGGCTCCTGGGGGATTCGGGCCCGCGATGGCGGTGAACGGCCGCGAGCTGTCGTACAGAAGCAGGTCGCCGGGACCAATCGACGCGTACATCCGGGCCTGTTCGATGCTCTGCTGTCCCGCGATGGTCAGCGCGAGCTGGTACATCTCCGGATCGGACTGCCGGATGAGCCGGGGCGTGCGCTGGGATGACAGCGGCGTGTAGGACATCACCGTCAGCTGAACCGGCCCAAGGGGCATCTCGGAATAGACAGGGGCAGGCTAGCCGTCACCTGGCGCCGCGTACGCCCCAATTGCCCGGTGAGTCGGGAAAAGGGTCCGGTCGCCACGCGGGGGCATGACGGGGGGCATGACCGAGGGGGTGTCATGGCGGCCGGTACGACCAACGCCAGGGGATTGCCAGGGTTCTGGGGAACACAGGCGTCAGCGGGACGGCGACGAGCGCGGCACCGATCGGTGGCACCGACCGGCGGCACCGATCACGACGCCTGGAAGAGCCGTCGGCCACGCCGTCCGCGTCCGCTCGGACCGAGAAGCCGTCGACCACCCCGACCGGCGACCAGCCCGCGCCCAGGACGAAGGAGGGCGCGATCCGGCGGTACGAGCAGTACCTCCACGCCCTCGGCCGTGAGGACATCGACGCGGTCTGCGAAGTGGCCGGGCCCGCCGCGAAGAAGGCACAGGACCAAGGGCTCGGCCCGTGCACGTCGACGTACACCGCCGTGTTCCAGATGATCTCGTCCGCACAGAAGAAGGCCCTGCAAACCGCGACCGTCGACCCGCAGCGCATCGCCGTGCGCACGCCCGACAAGATCGAGATGCCGGCCGAAGCGGTCAGGGCCTCCGCCACGTTCTCCGACGACGGCCTCGGCAGCTACACCCTGGAGTACCTCAAGGACGATTGGTTCATCACCGACTGAGCGCAACGCGCCATACGCGGAGCCGCCCGGCGGTGGGAGCGGACTCATTCCCACGGCTTCTGGACGCTGGAGATCCCGTGGGACAAGGCGACCCGAGCCGACGCCCGGACTTCACCCGCCGGCTCCAACGATCGCCGTACGGGCGACCTGAGCGCCGGCTCCGCCGGCACGCGGGCGGAGCCGGCGCTCAGTTACTCGCGCCGTCGGCCGAGGACACAGAACTCGTTGCCTTCGGGGTCTGCCATGACAACCCACGACTGGTCACCCTGACCAATATCAACACGCTGTGCGCCATGAGCCTCGAGGCGAGCCACCTCGGCGTCCTGATCATCAGGCACGAAGTCGAGATGCAGTCGGCTCTTGGCCTTCTTGGGCTCATCAAGCCGGACGAACTCCAACCCCGGCACGCGATCCGGCTCCGGACGGATCGCGAACTCCACATCAGAGGAGTGGACCACAACCCAGCCAAGAGCCTCGGCCCACCACTGCCCCAGGGCCACCGGATCTGCGGAGTGAACGATTACATTTCGCCATTCCAAGGTCATCAGCCGAGCCTAGACCTGCCAGGACTTCGAAAACAGGCATGCATGAAGAGGGCCCGCTGACATCCTCTCAGCGACGACCATTTCCAGATTCGGCGGACGGCCCGGCTAGCGCGCCACGCGGTAGCGGAGGTAGACGACTCCCGAGCTGAAGGTGCGGGTCTCCACGAGTTCGAGATCCACCCGGCGCTCGCGCTGGGGAAAGAACGGAATGCCACCGCCGACCAGCACCGGATAGACCCTGGCCCGGTACTCGTCGATCAGACCCAACGCGGCCGCCTCGGCGGCGAGAGCCGCGCCGCCGATCGCGATATCGCCCTCCCCCGGCTCGACCCGCAACCGCTCGATCTCCTCCGCCAACCCGCCGGAGACCAGACGGGCAGTGCCCTGCACCGCCGACAGCGTGGTGGAGAACACCACCTTGGGGAGCGGCTTCCAGAGCGCGGCCCACTCGAGCATGGAGTCATCGAGCGATGGATCCTGGTCGGCGGTCTCCCAGTACAGCATCGTCTCGTACAGTCGGCGTCCCATCAGGTGGACGCCGACCTCACGGATCTCGTCGATGGAGAAACGAAAGACGTCCTCGCCGGGCGCCGTCCAGTCGAAGCCGCCGTCCGGCCCGACGATGTAGCCGTCAAGTGAGACGGCCATCGAATAGGTCACGCTGCGCATCAGAAGTCCTCCTCGATACGGGTTCGACAGTACGACCGCCAGACGCCGCAGGACTCATCGCGACGCGCGGGATCCGCGGTGGACCAGTGCCTCCAGGTCTTCGGGGAGGTGAACTGTCCCGGTGGGTGCTGGGGGTTGGGCCTGGAGGGGTCCGGCCGGGGTGCGGTCCCAGACCCCCCAGGTGGTGGCCTCAGCGACTGTGCTCTCCGCATGCGCGGCAGCAGGTTCTACCTGCGGAAATCCTGTCGCCCGCCAGTGCCGCTGCGCTTAGCCTGAGCGCATGCGTCACGCGAAAACCTCCTACGTATGCTTGCCATGTCGGGGTTCGTACAAGCAGCCCTACCTCGGCGCTCAGGACCGGCTGTGCCCGCGCTGCGCAAAGCCGATGATCCACGTGGGGTCCGCCTTCGCCGCGCCTCGCCGACGCGACAAAGCGGGGTGGAGGGTACTGTCCGTGCTGCTCCACGCAGGCGTGCGATTCCACAAGAGCTGCTGTGGAGGACCCGGTTGCCGCCCACGCACACTCCACGAGGTGCGCGAACGGATGGTGTACGCCCGAACCACCGGGGAGCCATTCGTCCAGGCGCTCGTCCGCCACGAGCTCCCCTAGCACCGCGACAGCCGGGGAGGCGCCGGCGAAAAACCATGCGCCGGAATGGGCAGATGGGGGGGGGAGGTGGGCGTTACGGGAGGGCGCCAGGTCGCTGTGCCCGAAGCGCGCGTCGGGCGGGTGCGACAGCGTTCGATGAGGCGACGCCGGCCTTCGGCGGTAAGAGGTGTGTTGCCGTGCGGCATGCCCAGATCTCTCTGCCTGCGACGGCAGTCGATCGCCGGGGCAGTCGGCCCGGCCCGGCTGGCTTGAAGGCGGAGGCTTCTCGTACCGGGCCGAGTGCCGCAGCGGCGCGTGCCGGGCAGGGTCATCGGGTGATCGGGGTGGCACCGGTCGCGGTGATGGACAGGTCCCACAGCCGTGCGGCGGCGCCGGGGTCGATGGCGTACGCGCGGACGCCGCCGTCATCCATGAGAGCGTCATGGGCGGAGATACGTGAGACCTCGCAGTCTTCCAGGTAGAGGCCGCCTCGGTCGTCGAGGAGTCGGGACGTGGCGGCCCACAGGCCGGTGGCGGCGCCCTGGGAGGGGGTCTTGAAGTCGGCGCCGATCACCTTGCCGTGCTCGTCCACCCAACCGCGGTCGATCTGCTCCCGAAGTGTCATCTCCCGCTGAAGGCCGGTGACGATCTTGCCCGGGTGGAGCGCGAGGGCCCGGACACCGTCGTTGCGTCCGAGGGCGTCGAGGTGCACGGCGAACAGGGCGTTGGCGGTCTTGGCCTGGCCGTAGGCTAGCCACTTGTCGTAGCCGGTGCGAAAGTGCGGGTCGTGCCAACGGATATCGGTCAGGGCATGTCCGGCGGAGCTGTTGACGACGACGCGCGCACCGCCCGCGGCGGCCAGGAGCGGATAGAGCTCGCAGGCGAGAGTGTGGTGTCCGAAGTGGTTGGCGGTGAACTGGCTCTCCCAGCCGGGGCCGACGCGCCGCTCCGGGGTGGCCATGATGCCGGCGACAGCCATGAGCAGATCGAGCCGGGCGAGGGAGTCGCTGATCCGTGCGGCGGCGGCGCGCACACTGTCGAGGTCTGCCAAATCCATGGAGATGACCTCGCAGCGCTCCACCTCCGCGAGCGCGGCGCGGGCGACTTCGGGCCTGCGTGCCGGAACGATGACCCGGGCCCCGGCCGCCGACAGGGCCCGGGTGGTTTCCAGGCCGAGCCCGGAGTAGCCCCCGGTGACGACGGCGCTCGTGCCGGAGAGGTTGAGGCCGGCCATGACGTCCTCGGCGGTGCTGACGGCGGAGAAGGGCGAGCCGAGCGGCTGCTGATCAGTGCTGGTCATGCCGACGACGCTACGATCTAGCGCGAGGTCTAGATCAAATCCTGGAGTGGGGCGCATGGCGACTGGCGAGACCTCCGCGGAGCCACTGAGCATCGGTGAGGTGGCCGAGCGGACCGGACTCAGCGTGCATGCCTTGCGCTTTTACGAGCGCGAGGGCTTGCTGGTCGGACCGGTCCAGCGCACCTCCGGCGGTCGGCGGCGGTACACCGCGTTCGACGTCGACTGGTTGCTGATCTGCGTCAAGCTGCGTGCATCCGGCATGCCGCTCGCCGACCTCAAGCGGTTCGCCGAACTGGTGCGGCACGGTCCGGGCAACGAGGCGGAACGTCTGCGGCTCCTCGACGCCCACCGGCAACGCGTCGACGCACAGATCCAGGCACTGGAGGAGTGCCGCTCCGTCATCGCCTGGAAGGTCGGCGTCTACGCCGAACACCTCGCCCGCGGCGAGGCCGGCGGACTCTGGGACCCGACGGTCTGAGGCGCAAGCACAGAACCGCGAGGGCCGACCCCAGTGCGCAAGGTGGTGGTCGTGACCGGCGCGAGCGACCTGCGGAAACCGCTGATCGGGCGGTGGCCGTCCCGGAGAGTCCGACGCGGCGCTCCGGCTGAGCTGCCGCGCGGCCGCAGCCGGCCCCGCCGCGAGCGTTCGGTGTCCGATTCGCAGGGTGGCGTGGGGGCGCGCAGCATGGAAGTGGCCGGCTGCCATCGTTTCGCGAGGTGACAGGCCATGACTGGTTGAGCCCACTGGAAGCAGCGGCCGAGGCCGTGCGGCCGAGGGGTGTGGACGCCGGGGGACGTTCCGGCGCGATGTGCCGGTCGGAGGAGTCATAGGAGGTCGGCGATGGCGCACGCACACGGAGATGAACCGATCGTGGTCGGCCTCGACCCCGATCCGGGCAGACGCGCGGCGCTCGGCTGGGCCGCCGACGAGGCGGACCGGCGCCGCCTGCCGCTGCTGCTGGTCCTCGCGCAGAACCTGCCGACCCCCGGGTACCGGCCGACGGGCGGGCGGCCGTCCTGGGAGGAGTGGAACGAGTCGCTGCACACGTCGGGGGATCGCATGCTGAAGGAGGCGGTGGCCTTCGTCGAGTCCCGGCATCCACAGGTGCGGGTATCGGGTCTGCTGGCCGAGGGGCATCCGGCGTGGGTGCTGCGTGAGCAGGCGCGGAACGCCACGGTAGTGGTGGTCGGGTCCTGGCGCCTGAGCGCTCTTCAGGAGGTCTTCACCTCCGCCGCCGTCGCCCTGCCGCTCATCGCCCACGCGCCCTGCCCCGTGGTGGTCGTGCCGGAGCAGGTCTCCGAGCCGGAGCACGTCCCCGAGCGGCAGCCGCATTTCGTGGTCGGGGTCGACGGCAGTCGTCATTCCGCGGCCGCCGTCGACTTCGCCTTCGACGAGGCCGCCGTGCACGGCTCGGCCCTGCGCGCCCTCTACGTATGGCAACCTCCGCGGCTCGGAACCCCCGACGAGGAGGCCGCCGTCCAGGAGTGCCGTCGGCTGCTGTCGGAGACCGTCGCCGGGCGTACCACCGGCCATCCGGAGGTGGAACTGCGCCAGGAGGTCGTGCCGGGCCACCCGGTACAGGTCCTGACCGAGGCGTCCGAACACGCCCTCGGCCTGGTCGTGGGCACCCGCGGACACGGCGGGTTCACCGGCCTGCTGCTGGGCTCCGTCAGCCAGGGCGTGACGCAGCACGCACGCTGTCCGGTCATCACCGTCCCGAGCGCCTGACCACCGCCGCGGCCGCGAAGGCCCGGTCCGGTTCCGTGTTCTTCAGGCCCTGGCGGGGCGGGGGCCGATCTCCCGCAGCAGCTCCATCACCGCCCGGGCGCGGGCGGTCTGGGTCATGCCCTTCACCGAGGCGATCTGGACTTCGAGCGGGGGGCTTCCGTCCCGCAGCTCCAGTTCCGCGATCTCGCCGCCGCCGTAGGTCTGGCCGGTCGCCGGCCGCTGGTTCAGCACGGAGTATCCGAGCCCCCGGGCCACCAGGGAACGTACGGTTTCATAGCTCCGGGTGCGGTAGCGGACATCGGGCGCGGTGCCGGTGGCGGCGATCAGCGAGCGGAAGTAGTCGCGGCTGTGGGGCAGGTCGAGCAGGACGAGGGGTTCCGCGGACAGTTCGGCCAGCTCCACGGAGCCCTGCCGGGCCAGCGGGTGGTCGGCCGCGACGATGACATAGGCCGGGGCCCGCGCGATCGTCTCGCTGCGCAGGTCCATCTCGGCCGTCAGACCGAGGTCGTAGGTGAGGGCGAAGTCGATGCGTCCCGCGCGCAGGGCCTGGACGAGCTGATCCGTCTCTCCCTCCACCACGTCGATCTCGATGCCCGGGTAGCGGTCGGTGCATTCGCTGAACAGGGGCGGCAGATAGTACGGGGCCAGCGTCACGAAGCACCCGACGGCCACCGGCCCGGAGATCGTCTCGCCGTCTCCCCGGGCTTCGCGCTCGATCTCGCGCGCACGGGTCAGCAGCTCCCGCGCGTGCTGCTGAAGTCTCTCCCCCGCGGGCGTCAGGGTCAGTCCCCGGCCCCTGCGGCGGATGAACAGCTGCACCCGCAGGTCGCGCTCCAGGTTGTGGATGGCCGCGGACACGGCGGACTGCGCGATGTGGAGCGCCCCCGACGCCTCCGTCATCGAACCGCGCTCGGCGGCCACGAGGAAGTAGCGGAGCTGGAGGAGGGTGAAACCCACCGGTGACGTCATGCGTGACCCTCGCGCCTGGTGATCGGTGTCCGTGCCGATGCCGACCCTATGCGGCGGCCGGACCCTATGCGGGCGGTGCCTGGTGGCGCTCCGCGGGCGCGTCGGAGACGTCCTCGGGACGCAGCAGGGCGGAACCGGCGGTCTCCTTGAGGGACAGGGCGGCGATGAGGCCGCCGACGGCGAACACCATCAGGTAGGGGCCGGGCAGCAGGGTGCTGCCGGTCGCGGAGATGAGCACGGTCATCAGGTACGGCACCGTGCCGGCGAACAGGGCGGCGGTGAGGTTGTAGGCGATGGACAGGCCGCTCTGGCGGGTGCGGGTGGGGAAGATCTCCGCAGACCACACCGCGTAGGTGCCGAGGATCGCGGCGAGGATCACGCCGAGCAGCAGCCCGGCGATCCAGGTTCCGGCGAGCCCGGTCCGCATGAGGAGGAACGCGGGGGTGGCGAGGACCAGGAGGCCCGCGGTGGCCCCGACGAAGACCGGTTTGCGTCCCACGCGGTCGGACAGCATCCCGAACACCGGGACCAGCACCAGCCCCAGCAGTGAGATCACCGTGGACAGCAGGGCGGCGCTGCCGGCCGAGTGCCCCAGGTGGTCGGTCTCGTAGGTGACCAGGTACGTCAGCACCATGTAGAAGGGCACGTGCATGGCGGCCATCAGGCCCGCGGCCTGGAGCAGATGCCGCTTGTGGCGGCGGAGCAATTCCCGTACGGGGGTGCGCGGCACGGTGTCGTTGGCTTCGAGCGTCCGGTACTCGGGGGTGTCCTCGATCTTGTTGCGGATGATGAAGCCGATGACGCCGAGCGGCGCCGAGACGAGGAAGGGGACGCGCCAGCCCCAGGCGGTCAGCTGGTCCTCGTCGAGCCCCGTCGACAGCAGCAGATAGACGAACGAACCGGCGAGGAAGCCCAGCAGGGAGCCGACCTCCAGCCAGCTCACCCCGAATCCGCGGCGGCGCCGGGGGGCGCTCTCGGCGAGGAAGCTCGCCGCGCTGCCGAACTCGCCGCCCGCCGCGAATCCCTGGATCAGGCGCAGGATCACCAGGAGCACCGGGGCGGCGACCCCGATCGCCGCGTAGCCGGGCAGCAGACCGATCGTCAGGGTCGCGCCGGACATCATGAAGATGACCAGCGACAGTGTGCGCTTGCGGCCGATCCGGTCACCGAGCGGTCCGAACACCAGGGCGCCGATGGGCCGGATGCCGAAGGACACGGCGAACACGCCGAACACGGCGAGCAGTCCGGTGGTGCCGTTCTCGTCCGGGAAGAACACGGTCGCGACGGTGCCCGCGAGATAGGCGTAGGCGGCCCAGTCGAACCAGTGCACGAATACGCCGACGGCTCCCGCGGCAACGCTTCTGCGCAGTGCGACGACGTCGGTGGCCACCTCGACCTCGGCCGTGGTGACGTCGGTGTGAGTGGTGGGCATGCGCGCCTCCTTGGGAATGGGGTGGGAGAAGCCGGAGCTGTGCGGGTGCCGTCTGCGGGGGTCGGCCCGGTCAGGAGCTCGCGCTCGCGTAGCGGCTCGAACTCCGGTCCACACCGGTCCAGGCCAGCGCCACCGCCCCGTCGAGCAGGGCCCGCTGGGCGTTCGCGCCCACGCAGAACGCGGCGAACTCGTGCTGGTGGTTGGTGGCGGGCAGCGAGCCGATACCGATGTACGGGTGGATGGCGGGCACCGTCTGCGAGACGTTGCCCATGTCGGTGGAGGCGCGGTTCATCCGGGCGGCCTGTCCCGGCGGCGCGAACTCCCGTCCCAGGGCGAGGGCGTTCGCGCGGTAGTGGGCGAGCGCGGTCTCGTCCGTGCGGAACTCCGCGTACGGTTTGCTCTCCGGTTCGATCTCCAGCTCGCACCCGGTCGCGAGGGCACCCGCCTCGAAGGCCCGCATGACCCGTGGTTCCAGCTCGGCCAGTTCGGCGAGGGTCTCCGCCCTGACGTACCAGCGGCCGGTGGCCCGTTCCGGGATGGCGTTCGGGGCGTCCCCGGCGTGGGTCACCACGCCATGCACCCGGGCGGAGGTGGGCAGTTGCTGGCGGAGCAGCCCGATCGCGACCTGGGCCACGGTGAAGGCGTCGGCCGCGTTGATCCCGGCCTCGGGGTAGGCCGCGGCGTGTGCGGACCTACCGGTGTAGGAGATCTTGGAGTGGCTGACCGCGAACGGACGGGCCTCGGCGACGTCGACCGGCGCCGGGTGCACCATCATCGCGAGGTCCATCCCGGCGAAGGCGCCCCGGTCGAGCATCTCGATCTTGCCGCCGCCGCCCTCCTCCGCCGGGGTGCCGTAGACCTCGACGGTGAGGCCGGCGTCGTCGGCGACGGCGGCGAGGCCGAGCGCGGCGCCGACCGAGCTCGCCGCGATGAGGTTGTGCCCGCACGCGTGGCCGAGGCCGGGCAGCGCGTCGTACTCGGCGCACAGCGCGATCCGGACGGGCCCGCTGCCGAACCGGGCGTGGAAGGCGGTCTCCAGGCCCAGGTAGGACGTGGTGATGTCGAATCCGGCGCGGTCCAGCGGCTCGGGTACGGCAGCCGCCGCCCGGTGTTCCTCCCAGGCCGTCTCCGGATCGGCGTGCAGCCGCTCGGACAGCCGGATCAGCTCCTCGGCATGCCGGTCGACCTCGCGCCGGGCGGCCTCTTTGAGCGTGCCCGTGGTCCCCGTCGGCCCCGTGGTCCCCATCGGCCCTGTGGTCCCCGTCGGCCCCGTGGTCCCCATCGTCCCCATCACCGATCGCCCGGGACGCCGTACGAGGGAGCGGAGGCGGGGTCGAGTCCACGGCGCACGTAGTCGTCCCGCTGCGGCAGCCAGACGGCGAGGAGTTCGGCGAGCCGGTCGACGGGGTCGTCGGCCCAGTCCACGCGCAGGTCGGTCACCCGCCAGTCCACGTCCGCGACGACCGCGAGGCCCGCGGAGTGCACCGGCCCCTCCTCGCCACCGGCCTCGACCGCGGCCTTCAGGGCGGTGACCAGCCGCTCCTCCAGCTCCCCGGGGGCGGCGGAGTACGCGTCGAGGAGGACGCCGGGGATGTGCTCGCCGCACAGCATGTTGCCGGCCGCCACCGCGCCCTCGGCGGTGGCCGAGGCGTGCTTGCCCAGGGTGTGCGCGCCGCTGTAGACGAACCCGGGCCCGGAGCGGCCCAGCACGGTCAGCTGACGGTGGGCGATGGACTTCGCGTTGCGCACCGCGCCGGTGACACCGGCCAGGGCGCGTTCCGCGTCACCGTGGTCGGCCAGTTCCGCCAGCAGGCTGGTGCCGAGCGTGGGGTCGGTGACGTTCTGCGAAGCCGCCGCGCCGACCCCGGGCCGCAGATGGGCGACCCGGGCGGCGACCGCCGGACTGGACGAGCTGACCGCGATGCCGAACCGCTCGCCGTCGCGGACCACCAGGGAGAATGTCATGCCCGCGCCTCCTCGGGGATCACGGCGACGGCGTCGATCTCGCACAGCCATTCCGGACGGGCCAGGGCCGACACCACCAGGCCGGTGGAGATGGGGTGCACGCCCTTGGTCCAGCGGCCCACGGTGCGGTACACCGCCTCGCGGTAACGCGGGTCGATCAGATAGATGGTCAGCTTGACCAGGTGCTCCATCCGGCTGCCCGCCTCTTCGAGCAGCAACTTGATGTTCGCCATGGCCTGTTCGGCCTGCGCCTCGGCGTCGCCGATGCCCACGGACTCGCTGGTGTCGAGGTCCTGGCCGATCTGGCCCCGGACGTACACGGTGTCGCCGGCGACGACGGCCTGGCAGAGGTCGTTGTCGAGGTTCTGCTCGGGATAGGTGTCGCGGGTGTTGAACGGACGGATCCGGGTGTGCCCGCCGGCGACGACCGGGGCCTTGACGGCGTTCGCCCGGCGGCCCTCGTTCGTGGAGGTCATCATCTGCTCCTCAGTTCTTCCAGGCCGCCGGCGCGGCGCCGGGCCGGTCGGTGGTGCCGTACGCGAGATAGCCCCGCTGGGTCGTGATGTGATCGGCGACGTATCCGGCGTCGTGCCAGACGCCCCAGATGAAGCTCGATCCGCGGCGGGACAGCCAGGGCAGGCCCAGGAAGTACACGCCGGGCTCGCAGGACACACCGCGCCGCTGGTCCGGCCGGCCGTTCTCGTCGAACGCGTCGACCTCGAGCCAGCTGTAGTCGGTGGCGAAGCCCGTCGCCCAGACGATCGAGGTGACACCGGCCGCGGCCAGGTCGAGCTCCAGCCGGGGGTCGGCCACGCCTTCCGGGTCCGGCCCGAGGTCGTGGGCCTGCGGCTCCTCGGGGAGGTCGAGCCCGTTGCGCTCGACATACGCATCGGCCGCCCGGAGGAGCTCGAGGTACTTCGCGTCGCCGAGCGCGACGTTCGTGGCGAGATCCGGCGCGAAGCGCAGCACACCGTCGTCGTAAGACGCGGTCAGACCGACGAGCTCGACGCCGTCGGCGGCCAGGGCCCGGAAGTCCACGGTGTGGCCGCCGCGGGCGCCGCTCACCGCGATGGTGACGTGTTCGGCACCCTGGGGAGGCGTCTCCGCGTCCCAGCGCCCGAGCACACCGAGCCACCAGCAGAAGTCACGTCCGCGGTACTGGCGGGCGGGACGGTCGTGCGGACCGACGGAGAGAAAGACCCGGCGGCCGGAGCGGCGCAGCTCATCGGCGATCTGGACCCCCGAGGAGCCGGCCCCGACCACGAGGACCGCGCCCTCGGGGAGCTGCTCCGGGTTGCGGTACCCGCTGGAGTGGAGCTGCACGGGGACGGCGCCGTCCGGGACGATGGGCGGGATCACGGGCCGCTGGAACGGCCCGGTCGCGGCCACGACGAAGCGCGCGTCGATGGGGCCCTGCGAGGTCTCGACCCGGAAGCCGGGCCGACCGGTCCGCTTCCGTACCGAGGTCACCTCGACACCGCACCGGATCGGAGCACCTATCTTCTCGGCGTAGGTGACGAAGTAGTCGGCGATCTGCTCCTTCGAGGCGAAGGCGTCGGGGTGGACGTCGGGGTCGACGTCGGAGAACTCCAGCCCCGGGAACCGGTCGTGCCACGCGGGCCCGTTCGCCACCAGGGAATCCCACCGCTCCGAGCGCCACCGCTCGGCGATACGGTGCCGCTCCAGGACGATATGCGGCACACCGTGGGCTCCCAGGTGCTCGCTCATCGCCACACCCGCCTGGCCCGCGCCGACGACGACTACCTCAGTCTCTTCACTCAACTTTCAGCCTCCACTCAGGCGGTAGTGCATCCCGGTGTCGCGTTGACCGTGCTGTGGGTGCTACCGCACGAGGGATCCTTGGGCATGGCCGTAGTGCTGTCCAACAGATGTTTCCGCTGTAGGCGATCTGATTTACAGATTTGGACACCTGTGACTGGCGGCTACTCGGGCGCGCTGCCCGGACGCGCCGGAGGGTTTGCCACGCTCCTGAACGTCGCCTGGCGACGGGAAGCCTCTTCGGAGTCGGCGAGTTCAGCGATCACTTCGGCGTGGCACGACTGAGGGAGGCACCAGCATCCGAGGCGGCGGCACGTTCCTGCTGGCCGAGGCGGGAGTCCTGGACGGCCTGCGGGCGACGACGACCTGGTGGCCGGCACCGGTCTTCCGCAGAAGGTACGCGGGGGTCCAGCTCGCTCAGAGCCGGATGGTCATCGATTCGGGCGGCATCACCACCGCGGGTGCGGCCTTCGGACACGTTGACCTCGCCCTCGCGATCGTCCGGGCGAGCAGCCCTGTTCCAGAACCTTTGCGCTACGAGCCGGGTGGCAGGAGTCCGCGGGCCAGGGTGAAGGCAGCCGTGGCGGTGGACAGGAGGGCGTTGATCCTTCCGAGGATGCGAGCCGTCCTGTCGGCATCCTGCGCGTCGACGGCCGCGGCCAGGTCGTCGGCGTACTCCCGCGCCCTTACCGCCTCATCGGACGTCGCGGTGTCCGCGTCCGTACGCAGGGCGTCGATCAGTTGCTGATGGGGGATGTCAGGCGCGTTCGCCCGGTTGCCATAGCCGCCGTGGACCACCGAATGATGGCTGTTGACGTTCGCCACGACGAAGCCGCCCGGTCCAGTGGAGATGTGCACCCCTTCGCCTCCCGTCCAGATGAATTTGCCCTCGTACTCGGTCCAGCCCTTGTACGTCACGCTGTAACTGCCGAACCGCCAACCCTCCACATCGATCAGCTTGTGCTTGAGCGGCTCGGCCAGGATGCGCATCGCGTCCGCCCGATTCCATCCTCGCCGGGCGAAGTAGTCGGTCATCATCACGCGCCGACCCGGGTTCGCCGCCCGTCGGCAGATCTCGCGGAATGCCTGCCCCTGATACATCTCCACCTGGCCCGGGGCGACCGACAGCTCCGGCAGCCGCCGCCGGTGCACGATGCCGCGGATCCATACGAACAGGGCGTAGATCAACCAGCAGAGCAAGGCGATCACAACTAACTTCGGTGCCAACTCCACGCTCGTCACCCTCCCCCGTCGGCCCCAAGCCAACCCATTTTAGGACCAGTTGGTGCGCTGTGACCCTGCACTGCCCCGTCCAGTCCCGTCCAGTCCCGTCCAGTCCTGTCCTGTCCTGTCCTGTCCTGTCCTGGCAACGGGCTTCGGGGACAAGCGGCTACTGGGGCAGGGGGCGGTCGTGGACGACGTTCTTCATGACGAGGGTGGAGTTCAGGCGCTGAACGCCCGGGAGTTTGGCCAGCCGCTGGTCGTAGAGGTGCTGGTAGGCGGCCAGGTCGGTGGTGGCGACGCGCAGCAGGTAGTCGGGTTCGCCGAAGAGCCGCTGGGCCTGGATGACGTGCGGGATGGCGGCCACGGCCTCTTCGAATGTGGTGACGGTGTCGGCGTCCTCCCAGCGCAGGGTGGCGAAGACCACGGCCTCGAAGTCCAGGCCGACGGCGGCCGGGTCCACGACGGCGCGGTAGCCGCGGATGGCGCCCTCGCGTTCGAGGTCCCGCAAGCGGCGGTGACACGGCGAAACGCTCAGCCCCACGCGGGCGGCCAGCTCGGTGATCGTCAGGCGGCCGTCCAGCTGCAGCTCGGTAAGAATTTTCCGGTCCAAGGCATCCATGGAGAAGATTCTCCCTCATTCGGCGCGATCACGAGGCCAGAGCGCAAACACTTTCGGGCAGATCGCACGTAATCTTCCCTCTCAGAGCAAGGAATGTGAGAGGGATCGATCGATGGACACGACGACGGTGGCGGCTTTCCTGGCAGTGGACTTGCTGCTGGTGTTCACCCCCGGCGCGGACTGGGCCTATGCGATCGCGGCCGGGCTGCGGGACCGTTCGGTCGTCCCGGCGGTCGCCGGGCTGGTAGCCGGATACGCGGGGTACACGCTGCTCGCCGTGGCGGGCCTGGTCGTGATCGTGGCGAGTTCGGCCACGATCCTCACCGTGCTGACCGTCGCCGGGGCCGCCTACCTGATGTGGCTGGGCTGGGGCGTACTGAGGCAGCCCGCCGCTTTGACCGCGTCCACCGAGACCGTGGCCTCCTCACGCTGGCAGATCGCGCTCAAGGGGGCCGGTATCAGCGGCCTGAACCCGAAGGCGCTGCTCTTGTACTTCTCGCTCTTCCCGCAGTTCATCCACCCCTCGGGCGGCTGGCCCGTCGCCGCGCAGACCGGGCTGCTCGGCACGGTCCACATGACGGCCTGCGCGGCCGTCTATCTCGCCGTCGGCGTCCTGGCCCGCACCGTGCTCAGGACCCGGCCCTCGGCGGCCCGGACGGTGACCAGGGTCTCCGGTGTCATGATGATCGCCATCGGCGGTCTCCTGCTGGTGGAACGCCTGGCAGGCTCGTGAACCCGCCCTGTCCGTACGAACCATGCGATGTCCGCTGAAGGAGCAGTACGTGAAAGACCAGGCGCAGCAGGAGCAGGCGAGCCCCGAGGTGCGCGAGCGTATCCGGGACAGCTTCGGCCGGCAGGGGCTGATGAGCCACCTCGGGGCCCGGATAGCGCACATCGCGCCGGGTCGCGTGCACATCGCGCTCCCGGCCCGCCCCGAGGTGACCCAGCAGCACGGCTACGTCCACGCGGGCGCCACCAGCGCGATCGCGGACAGCGCCGGCGGCTACGCGGCCCTCACCCTGTTCCCCGAGGACGCCGAGGTGCTCACGGTCGAGTACAAGATCAACCTCCTCGCGCCCGCCGCCGGTGACCACATCGAGGCGGTCGGAACCGTCCTGAAGTCCGGACGTACCCTGACCGTCTGCCAGTTGGAGGTGTTCGGTGTCCAGGACAGCGGGCGGAAACTCGTCGCCAACGGGCAGCAGACGCTGATCCGGGTGCAGCGATCCGAGCAGTGAAGTCGCCGAAGCCCAAGGGAGTCATCGTCCTGGCAGTTCCGTCCACCATCGAGCCGGAGGTCGCGGCATGAGCACCATACAGATCTCGCAGCGCGCCCAGGCTGTAGCCCCGTTCTACGCCATGGAGTTCGGCAAGCAGGCCGCCGCGCTGGAGGCCCAGGGGCATCACATCGTCAAACTCAGCATCGGCGAGCCGGACTTCGGCGCGCCCCCGGCCGTCCTGGACGCGATGCGCGGGGCAATGGACGGACGGCCCATGCCCTACACCGAGTCCCTCGGACTGCCTGCGCTGAGGCGGGCCATCGCGCGGTTCTACCAGGATGAGCACGGTGTCGAGGTCGCTGCTTCCCGGGTCGTCGTGACGGCGGGGGCCTCGGCAGCCCTGGTGCTGGCCACGGCCGCGCTCGTCGATCCCGGCGACGAGGTGCTCATCGGCGACCCGTCGTACCCCTGCAACCGGCAGATCGCCGAGAGCTTCGGTGCCCGCGTCACGCTCGTACCCACCACGGCCGGAACCCGCTTCCAGCTGGACGCGGAATCGGTGCGCTCGCACTGGACGGACCACACCCGCGGGATCATGATCGCCTCCCCCTCGAACCCGACGGGCACTTCGGTGCCGGCCGACGAACTCGCGGCGATCTGTGACGTGGCACGCGAGCGCGGCGCATGGCGCATCGTCGACGAGATCTACCTCAACCTCAGCGACCATGACGCACAGGGCCGGTCTCCGCGCAGCGCGCTGTCGTACGACCCCGACGCCGTCGTCATCAACAGCTTCTCGAAGTACTTCGGCATGACCGGCTGGCGGCTGGGCTGGTGTGTCGTACCCGAGACGCTCGTACCGGCGATGGAACGCCTGGCACAGAACTACTTCCTCTGCGCCTCCGCACCCGCCCAGCATGCCGCCCTGTCCTGCTTCACCACCGAGTCCCTCACGGTCTGCGAGGCCCGCCGCGTCGAGTTCACCGAGCGGCGCGCGCTCGTCCTCGACGGCCTGGCACGGATCGGACTGCCGGTTCCCGTCCCGCCCGACGGCGCCTTCTACGTCTACTTCGACGTCAGCGGCACGGGGCTCACCTCATGGCAGTTCTGCGAACGCGCGCTCCAATCGGCACATGTCGCCCTCACTCCGGGCAGGGACTTCGGCGTCCACACGGCGGACAGCCACGTCCGCCTCTCGTACGCGGCGTCGGCCGACGAGCTCCGCGAGGGGATCGCCCGGCTCGGGACGTTCGTGGCCACGCTTCCGTAACGCGGGCGGTCACTCGTGCTTGCTCACCGCCGCGTCGAGGAGGGGCCGAGTTCCCGGGCCACTGTGGTCAGGGCCCGGATGTCCCGCTCGGCCCGGGCGATGAGAATCGCCCGTTCCAAAGCGCTGATCGCTGACACGGAGGTTGTTCACGGATGATGACGCCGAGCGGCTCCCGGCCTGGGTGACCTGGCGGCGCAGGCCCTTTCCCGACGCGAACACGCTCCTGCTCCACGGGCGGCAACCCGCCCTGGTCGACAGCGGTTTCGTCGGCCACGCCGAGGAGACCGCCGCCTGGCCCGCGCCCGTAGGGGAGACATCGCCCTGGTCGTGAACACCCTCCCCCAGACTTCGTCCGGGGGTGCCCCCAGCACTCCGACCACGTCGGCGGCAACGCCCTCCTCCAGGCCCACGGTGCCACACGGCTCCTGGACCGCACACCCGAGGCACTCGCCACCGAGCTGATCGACACCATGCTCGGCAGCGGCGCCGTCGTGCTGCGCGACGGCCGCCTCCAGGCCGCCGCGGACCACACCCCCGTCCCGGCGGAAGCGCTCCGGGTGCCGTACCCCCGGGCGTGGCCGACAACGCGACCGCGCTGATCGACCGCCCCGGCGCACGGGAGATAAGGGCCGCGCCTGCCGAAGCCCGGTACGCCGCCTCGGGCCCGGACCGTCAGAGTGTGTGGCGGCGGACCGCGTCGAGGAGCTGGTCGATGTCGTCGGCGCTGTGGGTGAAGCTGGTGACGAAACGGACTGTCCCCGGCTCCCAGCGGTCGTGGTGGAAGACGTAGCCGTCCGCGAGGAGTCCTTGTTGATGTGGCTGTCGGGGTGGGACAGCACGCTGCCCCACGGCGGGGTGAGGGTGGCCAGGCTCAGACCGTTGGCGCGGACCCGGTGGAGACCATGAAGACATCGACGTCCCGCTCGAAGATCTCGCTCAGCTTGCGGCGGGCGCTGTCGGTGAAGGGGTCGTTGCCGTACGGCAGGACCTGCCCGGCAGCCGCGTCGGCGACGGCCTGGACTATCTCCGGGGATGCTCCGGCCATGTTGTCGCTGATGAAGGCGCGGCCGGCGGGGGTGGTGGCGATGGTGGAGCTCATGAGTGGGTATTCCTTGGTGTCAGGTTCCGATGGGGCCGGCGAAGACGACGGTCAAGTGCGCTTCCCGCGGTCCTCCTGAGCGAGGAGACCCGCCTGCATACCGCAGGTGACCGGGGCTCGGCACCGGACCGAACAGACCGAAGGCGCAGGCGCGGTCGCCGCGGAGAACCGAGCAGGTCAGAGGGTGATGGTGCCCCGGATGTAGCTGGTGGCGGCGCCGCCGACCCAGACGGTGCCGTCCTCGTCGGCGATGACGTCGACGGTCCCGGCCCGGCTCAGGCACGCGCCCTGGGAGACTCGGTAGGCGGACGGCGCCGCACCGGTGGCGGTGAGCCACTGCCCGACCGAGGCGTTCATGCTGCCGCATACGGGATCCTCGGCCACGCCGACGCCGGGAGCGAAGGTGCGCATCTCGAAGTCGTGCTCGGATCCCTCGGGGTGGGCACCGATCGCGCCGACCATCGCGTCCGGGATGAGGGACAGGTCGGGTTCGAGGGCGAGCACCTCCTCGGCCGTGGGCAACTGGACCACGGCCCAGCCGGGTCCGTTGTCGGCCCACTGGTGGGCGATGACACGATCCCGCTCGATACCGAACGCGGCGACGATCCGGTTCAGGTACGCGTCGTCGAGCGCGCCGTCGCGGACCAGCGGCGGGGCGGCGAACGACAAGGTGCCATCACCACGGCGCACGGTGACCAGGCCGGCGCCGCACTCCTGCACGATACGGTCCGCGTGCCGAGGCGCGCCCCCGTTGTCCAGCCACGCGCGCGCCGAGCCGAGCGTGGGGTGCCCGGCGAACGGGAGTTCACCTCCCGGGGTGAAGATCCGCAGCCGGTAGTCGGCCTCCGGCGTGGTCGGGGGCAGGACGAACGTGGTCTCGGACAGATTCGTCCAGCGCGCCAGCCGCCGCATCTCCTCGTCGGTGATCTCCGCCCCATCGAGGACGACGGCGACCGGGTTGCCCAGACAGGGGCTCGTGGAGAACACGTCGACCTGCATGAACGAGCGTGCGCGTGGCGTAGTCATCAAGGGCCTTTCGAAGTGGCGGAAGCGGCGAGCGGGTTTCGGGCGTCCAGCGTGTCCATGGAAGCTTCATCCCAGCGGCTGCCCGCCCGGTGGAAAACAGCCAGTCACGACTGGGTGGACTGATTACTGGGGCGGGGAGAAAGCGGGCGGGATCCCGCACGATGGCGGCGCATCCCGTGCCGACGCTCACGCCCGTCTCGACACCCACGTGCCGTGACCGCGTCCGAATACCGTCGGCCACCGGGGCAAACCACGGGCGGGGCACGGTCATCTTATCGAGTTAATGCCAGTGGCTCTCCGAGGCCGAATGGGTGCACCGGCCGCTACTGTTCCCCAGGTCTGGACGGATTCCCGGACGTTTGCCCCCTCCTTTCCTCTTTGCCGGTGACGCGCACGCACGCCAGCCATCGCCCTCACGAAGGAGAGCTCGCCCGATGACTGTTGGTACCAGCTCGGAAGCGCCTCTGGAGCCGCCTCGGCAGTCCAGCCTGAGCACGGCGGCCGCCCGCAACCTCGCCACCACGACCAAGTCCGCCCCGCAGATGCAGGGGATCACCTCCCGCTGGCTGCTGCGGACGCTCCCCTGGGTGGAGGTCGAGGGCGGCACCTACCGGGTGAACCGCCGGCTGAGCTACACCGTCGGCGACGGGCGCGTCGAGTTCGTCCAGGACGGTGCCGACGTCCGGGTGATCCCCCGCGAACTCGGCGAACTGGCCCTGCTGCGTGGCTTCGAGGACGTGGAGGTGCTGACCGCCATCGCCGACCGCTGCGTCCAGCGCGACTTCCGCGCGGGCGAGACGCTGGTGGAGCGCGGCAGGCCCGCCGAGGAGTTCCACCTGATCGCCCACGGCCGCGTCAGCCAGACCTCCGTCGGACCGTACGGCGATGAGACCGCCGTCGCCGTACTGGCCGATGGCGACCGCTTTGGTGAGGGCGCTCTGCTGAACGCGGAGGCCCGGTGGGACTACACCGCCACCGCCGAGACCGCCGGCACCCTGCTCACCCTGTCCCGCGCCGACTTCGCCGCCGTGCTGTCCGCGGCGCCGAGCCTCCAGGCGCACATCCGGGAGTTCAGTTCCCTGCGCGGTCACGCGCAGAACCATCGCGGCGAGGCCGAGATCGCCATGGCGGCCGGTCACACCGGCGAACCCGCGCTGCCCGGCACGTTCGTCGACTACGAACTGAAGCCGCGCGAGTACGAACTCTCCGTCGCGCAGACCATTCTGCGGATCCATACGAGGGTCGCCGACCTCTACAACGAGCCGATGGACCAGACCCAGGAGCAGCTCAGGCTCACCATCGAGGCGCTGCGTGAGCGCCAGGAGCACGAGCTGATCAACAACCGGGAGTTCGGCCTGCTCCACAACGCCGACTTCAAGCAGCGCATCCAGCCCCACTCGGGCCCGCCCACCCCGGATGACCTCGACGAGCTGCTGTGCCGCCGCCGCGGCTCCAAGTTCTTCCTCGCGCACCCCAGGACGATCGCGGCGATCGGGCGGGAGTTCAACTCCCGCGGGCTCTACCCGACCCACGTCGACCTGGGCGGGCAGCAGGTCCCGGCCTGGCGCGGCGTCCCGATCCTGCCCTGCAACAAGATCCCCGTCACGAAGGAGAACACCAGCTCGGTCCTCGTCATGCGCACCGGCGAGGACAACCAGGGCGTCATCGGTCTGCGCCATACCGGTCTGCCGGAGGAGTACGAACCGGGTCTGTCGGTGCGCTTCATGGGCATCGACGAAAAGGCGATCATCTCCTACCTCGTCACTGCGTACTACTCCGCCGCCATCCTGGTGCCGGACGCGCTCGGTGTGTTGGAGAACGTGCAGATCGCCCGCAGCCGCGACTAGAGGTCCTGCCCTGCCCGGCGGCTACGAGAGCCCGGCGCTCCCAGCCGGCCAAGCATGCCCGTGATCCGGGACAGCCACCCACCCCACCGAGGAGCTATGGATGCCCGCGCCTGAGCCTTCCCCTCCGCAGCCGAGCCCGCCCGGGGCCGGTTCGCACTCCGGGGCGTTTGTCCTCGCTGAGGCCGCCGCCCGCGCCCGCGACATCAGGGCCGCCTTCGGCGGCGGCAGATCCCCCGCGCCGTCCATGCCCGTATCGCCTCCCGCCGACGCCCCTGCCACCGCTGCGCCTCCCACCGACATTCCTGCCGCCGAGGTGCGAACAGCGGGCGCCGACCTGGGTCGGATCCTGCGTGGCCCCAGTGGCCTGGGCACGGTGGGCCTGCACCTGGCCCGGTGCGAGGGCGCGTCGGCGCCGGTGGAGCCGGTGGAGCCGCCGACGGCTCCGGCGGAAGGCACCCCGATCCCCGGCCTCTACCACCATCCGGTGCCGGAGCCCGACCCGGTGCGGGTGGAGGAGGTCAGCCGCAGGATCAAGACCTGGGCGCTGGACGAGGTCGATCTGTACCCGGAGGACTGGGAAGACCAGTTCGACGGCTTCTCCGTGGGGCGCTATATGGTCGCCTGCCATCCGGACGCTCCCACCGCCGACCATCTGATGCTCGCCACGCGCCTGATGGTCGCCGAGAACGCGGTGGACGACTGCTACTGCGAGGACCACGGCGGATCGCCCATCGGCCTCGGCGGACGGCTGCTGCTGGCGCACACCGCCCTCGACCCCTTGCACACGACGGAGGAGTACCAACCGCGGTGGGCGGAATCGCTCCATTCGGACGCGCCCCGGCGCGCGTACCGCTCCGCCATGGAGTACTTCGCCCAAGCGGCCAGCGCCTCCCAGGCGGACCGGTACCGGCACGACATGGCCCGTCTGCACATGGGGTACCTCGCCGAGGCCGCCTGGGCCCAGACGGACCACGTGCCCGAGGTGTGGGAATACCTGGCGATGCGCCAGTTCAACAACTTCCGCCCCTGCCCCACCATTACGGACACCGTCGGCGGCTACGAGCTGCCGGCGGACCTGCACGCCACGCCCGCCATGCAGCGCGTCATCGCGCTCGCCGGGAACGCCACCACCATCGTGAACGACCTGTACTCGTACACCAAGGAACTCGCCTCCCCCGGGCATCACCTGAACCTGCCCGTGGTGATCGCCGAACGTGAGGGCATCTCCGACCGCGAGGCCTATCTGAAGTCGGTCGACGTCCACAACGACCTCATGCACGACTTCGAAGCCGAAGCCGCGGCTCTGGCCGCCGCCTGCCCCGTCCTGAGCGTGCAGCGCTTTCTGCGGGGCGTGGCCGCGTGGGTCGACGGCAACCACTACTGGCACCAGACCAACACCTTTCGCTACAGCCTGCCCGACTTCTGGTAAGAAGAATGGACTTATCTGTGACCAGTACCGACCTCACCACCGACGCCGCCATCTCCACCAGCGCCGCCTCCGTGTTCATCCCCGCCCCGGTGACGCCCTACCAGGGGGACATCGCCCGCTACTGGGACGGCGAGGCCAGGCCGGTGAACTTGCGTCTCGGCGATGTCGACGGCCTTTACCATCATCACTACGGCATCGGCGCTGTCGACCGCACCGCCCTCGGCGACGCGGACGACAGCGCATCCGAGAAGAAGCTGATCGCCGAACTCCACCGCCTGGAATCGGCACAGGCCGAACTCCTCCTGGACCACCTCGGCCCCATGGAGCGCGACGACACGCTCGTGGACGCCGGCTGCGGCCGCGGTGGCTCGATGGTCATGGCCCACCAGCGCTTCGGGTGCAAGGTCGAGGGCGTCACCCTGTCGGCCAAGCAGGCGGACTTCGCCAACCAGCGCGCCCGCGAGCTCGGCATCGAGGACCACGTCCACGCCCGTGTCTGCAATATGCTCGGTACGCCCTTCGAGACCGGGCAGATCGCGGCCTCGTGGAACAACGAGTCGAGCATGTACGTCGACCTGCACGACCTCTTCGCCGAGCACTCCCGCATCCTCGCGGTCGGCGGTCGCTATGTGACCATCACCGGCTGCTGGAACCCCCGTTACGGCCAGCCCTCGAAGTGGGTCTCCCAGATCAACGCGCACTTCGAGTGCAACATCCACTCCCGCCGGGAGTATCTGCGCGCCATGGCCGACAACCGGCTCGTACCGCAGGCCCTCATCGACCTCACCGCCGCCACCCTGCCGTACTGGGAGCTGCGAGCCACGTCCTCACTGGTCACCGGCATTGAGGAAGCGTTCATCAACTCCTACAAGGACGGCTCCTTCCAGTACCTCCTGATCGCGGCCGACCGCATCTGACCGCCTCCTGGCACACCGCCCCGTCGCCATGTGGCGGGGCGACGTGCTGCCGGCCGGCTCTCGGGTTGTCTACGTACACTGACGGGCATGGCCTGCCGCATCAGTGAACTGGTCCTCGAATGTGCCGACGCCGAGCGGCTCGCCGCGTTCTGGAGCGAGGTCCTCGGCTACGTCGAACTCGGCCGGGAAGACGACGGAAGCATCGAGATCGGGCCGCCCGACACCGGTTTCGGCGGCCTGCGGCCCACCCTCGTCCTCAGCCCCAACAGCGACCCGCGGACCGGGAAGCTCCCCCTGCACATCGACGTCAACGCCACCGACCGCGACCAGGACGCCGAACTGGAGCGGCTGCTCGCTCTCGGCGCCAGGCCCGCCGACGTCGGCCAGACCGGCACCGAGAACTGGCACGTCCTGGCCGACCCGGAAGGCAACGTGTTCTGCCTCCTGCACGCCCGGCTCCAACACCCCTGACCTGGGGCGGATGTGGCCACCCTGGGTCCCCTCGGCCGGTGTCTCACGGGGTCTGCTCGTGGCCGGTCATCATGTTGATCAGGCTGTGGGGTGCGCCCGCTCCGTAGAACATCTCGTGGACCTGGATTCCTTCGGTGGCGGCCGCGGCGCTGCGGGGGAACATGGCCTGCTCGTACTCGGTGAGCGCGGCCTCGACGTCCTCGGGGTGCGCGGCGAGGGCCTTGCCCAGTTCGGCGCCGTCGTACATGGCCAGGTTGGCGCCCTCGCCGTTCGGGAGCGAGAGGTGGGCGGCGTCGCCGAGCAGGGTCACCCCCGGCTGCCGCTCCCACCGGTGCTCGATGGGCAGGGCGTAGAGGGGCCGCAGGACCGGTGCGGTGTCACCGTCGGCGATCAGCGCGGTGAGTTCCGGTGCCCAGCCGTTGAATTCCTGCGCGATCCGTACGGTGGCCGCGGCGGAATCGGTGAAGTCGATGTCCGCGAACCAGTCCCGCGGCCGGGCGAGCATCATGTAGGCGTGCAGGGTGCCGGCCCGCTCCCGGTGAGCCAGGAATCCCTTGCCCGGCGCGAGCGCGAACAGCGACCCGCTGCCGACCGCCTTCGCGCCGGCCGGATGCCGGGTGTCGGCGTCGAACAGGTAGGTCTCGACGAACGACATGCCGATGTACTCGGGTGCCGCACCGGAAAGCAGTGGCCGGACTCGGGACCACGCGCCGTCGGCGCCGACCAGCAGGCCGGTGGTGACGGTGGTGCCGTCGGCGAAGGTCACCTCATGGCGGCCCGCACCGAGGGCACGGGTACCGCTGGCCTTGTGGCCCCATCGGACGGTGCCGGCCGGGAGCGAGTCGAGGAGCATCTGCCGCAGCTCGCCGCGCAGCACCTCGGGGTTGCCACGAGTGCCGTCGTCGGCATGGTCGAACAGGACGGTCCCGTCCAGGTCGAGAACCCGTATCGCCTGGCGGCCCTCCAGGATGAGGCTACGGAACTCGTTCATCAGGCCGGCCGCCCGCAAGGCGGGCTGTCCGCTGTCCTCGTGGATGTCGAGCATCCCGCCCTGCGCACGCGCCGTCGGAGAGATTTCCGCCTCGTAGACCGTGGCCGGGATGCCGTGGAGGTGCAGGACGCGGGCGAGCGTCAGGCCGCCGAGTCCGGCACCGATGATCGTGACGTCAGTGGTCATGCTGGTTCCTTGTTGTCGCACGCCTGCCGAATGGGCATTCGGCAGGATCTCTTGAAAAGTTCCAGACTCCGCCGACACGCCACCGACAACGCGACCGACAGCCACCGACAACGAGCATGTGCGTACCGACGCCGCCGTCACCCCTGACGGGCGTAATGTGTGTATATGGGTGATGTTCGGTGCGGTTGGTGCGATGCGCCGCTACCGAATCGGGCCGGCCACAACCGGCGGTATTGCAGTCCGGCACACCGGCAGGCGGCCTGGCGGGCGCGGTGTCGGTGGCCGGCGGCGGCCGAGTCGCGGCAGGCGATGGTGCTCGCGGGCGCGGATCTGCTGGACCGGGTTCAGGCGGCAGCGCAGCGGGCGGGTGAGCTGTCCCCGGCGCGGGAAGCCGCGGTGGGCTGCCACTGTGCCGCGGTGGCGGAGGTTCCCGGACTGGCCGAGCGGTTGGTGCGGCACGCGGTGCTGGCCGATCGGCAGGCCGGGATCGGCTGGGCGCGGATCGGCGCCGCCTTTGGGATCAGCGCCGAGGCGGCCAGGCGCCGCTTCGGGCGTGTGCGGCACGTCGCGGAGGAGGGGCAGGGGGCGCGGGAGGATGCCTCACCTGTCGCCGGCTCCGGTATGGAGCCGCTGGATGCGTTGCTGTGCACGGCGGTACGGGAAGCGGGCGCGTCCACGGGCCTGGTGTATCTGCTGCCGCCCGGCGGACAGGTGCTGCGGCTGGCCGTGATGACCGGGATGCCGCCGAAGATCGCCGAGCTCTGGGAACGGTTGCGGCTTCCGGCTTCGGGTCCGGTGGCGGACGCGGTGCGTGAGCGGCGCCTGGTGTGGCTCGCCAGCCAGGCGGAGCTGGCGCGCCGCTACCCGAGGGCAGCGCTGGTATGGCCCTACCCGGTGGCGCTTGCCGCCGCACCGGTCACATCCGGCACCACTGTCTGGGGCGGACTGGTGCTGCTGTGGCCCGGTCCGCGCCGGCCGCACCTGAGCGCCCATGAGCGCACCGTGATCGGCTCCACCTGCGACCGGGTGGGGGCGTTCCTGCGGCATGCCGCCGCGGACGGCCATCCGACAGCACCCGAAGAGCCACACGTGGCGGCCCCGCCACGGACCTGGACCGCCGGGCCGGTCCAGGCACAGGCCGCGGTGGACTTCGCCGACCGCCTCCCGGAGGGCTGTTGCGCGCTGGACGTGGCGGGCCGGATCACTTTCATCAACGCCACCGCCGCCGATCTGGTCGGCGGGAGCGTCCCGGATCTGCTCGGCGCACCGCTGTGGGAGGCGCTGCCCTGGCTGGACGACCCGGTCTTCGACGACCGCTACCGGACCGCTGTGCTCGGCCGCCGGCCCACGTCCTTCACCGCCCTGCGCCCGCCGGACCGGTGGCTGTCCTTCCAGCTCTGCCCGGATGCCTCCGGTGTCAGTGTGCGCGTCTCCCCCACCGACAACACCGCCCCGATCGACCGCCCGGGACGCGGGGCGGACATCGCCACACCGACACGGTCCGGCAGGCTGTACGACCTGATGCACCTGGCCGGCGCGCTCACCGAGGCCGTCAGCGTTCAGGACGTGGTCGAGCTGACCGCCGACCTGGTCCTGCCCGCCTTCGGCGCCCAGGGCTTCGTCCTGTCCGTGGCGGAGGGCGACCGGCTGCGTGTCGTCGGCCACCGTGGATACCCACCCGAGGTCATCAACCGCCTCGACATCCCTCCCCTCCGGGACGACTCGGCCCCTACCGTGCGCGCCGTGACCACGGGAGCACCCCTGTTCTTCGCGTCCCCGCACGAGATGAATCAGCTCGCTCCCTACATCCCACGGCTGACCAAAAGGGCGGCCTGGGCGTTCCTGCCGCTGCTGGCCTCCGGTCGCCCGGTCGGCTGCTGCGTGGTCTCCTACGACCGGCCCCACGACTTCCCCCCTGACGAACGCGCCGTCCTGACCTCTCTCGCCGGACTGATCGCCCAGGCCCTCGACCGCGCCCGGCTCTACGACGCCGAACACCAGCTTGCCCACGGTCTGCAGAGCGGCCTGCTGCCCGCCGCCCTCCCGACCGTGCCCGGGCTGGAGGTGGCGGCCCGCTATCTGCCCACGGCTCGCGGCATGGACATCGGTGGCGACTTCTACGACCTCATCCGCTGCGACGCCACCACCGTCGCCGCGGCCATCGGCGACGTCCAAGGCCACAGCGTGAACGCCGCCGCCCTCATGGGACAGGTCCGCACCGCCGTCCACGCCACCGCCGGGGCACATCCCGGGGAAGTCCTCGCCCGCACCAACCGCCTGCTCACCGACCTCGACCCCGGCTTGTTCACCAGTTGCCTCTACGCCCACATCGACCTGGCACACCACGTCGCCCACCTGGCCACCGCCGGCCACCCGCCCCCGCTGCTGCGCCACCCCGACGGACACACCGAGGTCCTCCACCTGCCACCCGGCCTCCTGCTGGGCATCGACCCCGGCGCCGACTACCCGGCCACCGAGATCCCCCTGCCGCCCGGCGCCGTGCTGGCCCTCTATACCGACGGCCTCGTCGAGAGTCCCGACGTCGATCTCGACGACGCGACCACGCACCTCGCCGACCAGCTCACACAGGCCCGCGGCCAGCCCATGGACGCCCTCGCCGACGCCCTCATCCACCACGACCCGCATACCGATCCCCACAGCGATGACATCGCTCTGCTCCTGCTCCACCCGCAATCGGTCGTCGGCTGACAGACCCATCGCCCGGCTCGCCGGGCCCGCGCCTTCAGCGTCGCGCTCGAGCGCTGTGCGGTGGGACGAGACGGTCGCCGGACACGAGCGTGCCGGCCTGCTTGATCTGCTGAAGCAGAGGAGAGACCTCCATGCTCTGGAGACCGGACAGCGACCCGACGCGGTCCGAGGTGTATTCGAACAGCTCGTCGAGGTCGCGGCAGTGCGCGACGGCATGGAGGTTGTAGGGCCCGGAGACGGCGGCGGCGAAGGCTATTTCGGGTTCCCGCGCGAGTGTGCGTCCGATGTCCTTGACCGCCGTCGGGTGCGCTCGGAGCCAAAGGTTCGCCCGAGCGTGATAGCCCAGTGCCGCTGCGGCGATCTCGACATCGATGTGGACGACCCGGCGCCGGAGCAAGGCTTGAAGACGGCGTGATGCACGTCCAGGCGTGAGGTTCGCCGCTGCGCCGAGATCGGCAAGACCGACGCGACCGTCTGCGGCGAGAAGGTCGAGCATCTTCTCGTCCTCGGGGCTGAGGTGCACGGGAACGCGAGGGACAACCGGGGATTCCGTGAAAGGGGCGCCATCGCTCCCGAGCATCGACTCCTGCTGTGGAGTCAGCGTGCCGCGTAGAGCCGCCCAATAGTGGCCGCGGCCTCCGACAAACTGACGGAGTATCGCGGACGCGTTGATGTCGATGACAGCCGCGGTGCGCGGAAGTCGCCGGCCGAGGAGGTCCTCGCGCTGTTCCCGAGTCCGCGACCGGACCGCGCAGGTGATTTCGGAGCCCGCGGCGCCGAGGGCCACCCAGCTGACATCGTCGCGCTTCGCGAGTGCGTCGGCGATCGCCGTAACGCTGCCGGGGCGGCACCGCAGTCGCACCAGCCACCTGCTCTGTCCCAGCGCCCCCGGATCGACGACACCGGCTACGCGGATGACGCCATCGGCGAGCAACCGACGATATCGGCGGCCGACGGCCCCCTCGGAGAGGCCGAGCACCGCCGCGATCGAGGCGAACGAGGCCCGTGGAGCCACCTGGAGTGCGCGAATGACTCGCACATCATCGGGCTGCAGAGCGGCGGATTCAGCCATCAGCGCTCCTGTCATGAGGGCAATCGTACAAATCCGCGCCCCGGACGTGCCCCGAGTGCGATGGAGCGGCAAGGCTTGAGGCGCATCAGAAGCGCATGAGGGGTGCCGCTCGTCACAGTCGGCACCTCGAAACTCGAAATAAGGGGATGACACGGAATGTCGTCAACTGACACGGACCAGCACACGCCAACCGCTCTCATCGTCGGGGCGTCGCGCGGTCTCGGACACGCGATGGCGGCCGAACTGTTCGACAGGGGATGGAACGTCATCGGCACGGTCCGGGACGCGACCGCTCGCACCCTCTTGCACGACCTCGCGGACCGCTCCGACGGGCGCGTCCGCGTCGAGCATCTCGACATCAACGAGCCCGCCCAGCTGGCGCCCCTCCACGAGCGTCTCGCCCAACGCAAACTCGACGTGCTCTTCGTCAACGCGGGGACCACGAACAACGAGCCGACGCCGATCGGTGCCGTTCCGACGACCGACTTCGTGGAAGTGATGGTCACCAACGCGCTCAGCCCGATGCGCGTCATCGAATCACTCGAAGACCTCGTTTCTCCGACCGGACTCATCGGGGCGATGTCCTCCGGGCAAGGCAGCATCACGAACAACACGACCGCATCGCGCGAGGTCTACCGGGGCAGCAAGGCAGCCCTGAACATGTTCATGCGCGGCTTCTCCGTCCGACAGGTCCAACAGCACGAGACCCGGCGCGCATTCGTCCTCATGGCGCCTGGCTGGGTCAGCACCACCCTGGGGGGACCGGACGCGCCACTCACCATCGGCGACAGCGTCCCGCGGGTGGTGGACGTTCTCCTGTCCAGGCTGGGGAAGCCTGGTCTCGAGTACCTGGATCGCTTCGGTCAGACCGTCCCATGGTGAGCCCGGCCCCGGGAGCGGGCACCGCTCAGTCCGCCCCGCCCGCGACAGCACCCCGTTCGATCGCCAGCCGGGTCAGTTCGACCCGCGTGTTGATATCGAGCTTGGTGAAGATGTGCTTCATGTGGGTGTTGACGGTGTGCACGGACACACAGAGCCGGTCGGCGATGGCGCGGTTGGTGAGACCGTCCACGACGAGCGGGATCAGTTTCCGCTCGGACTCGGTCAGGGTCCCCCACCCCGAAGGGCCGGTCGTGGGGTGCCGCGGGGCGCCGGTGCGTACACCGAGCCGGCGAAGGCGCCGCCTGATCCGTTCGTGATCGCGCAGGGCTCCTGAGGCCGACGCCAGCTCGCCCGCCTCTTCGAAGTGCGGGATCGCCGCCGTCGTATCGGCCGAGGCGTCCAGGAGCTCGCCGAGGTCCTCGCAGGCCGCGGCCAGGGCCAGCGGCCTGTCACCGCTCCGGTAGGCGGTGATCGCGGATGCCAGTGCGCGGGGGTCGCGGTGGAGCAGGCCGTCCACATGGGCGCGTGCTCCGTGACGCCTTCGGCATGGCCCCCGATACGGTCGCCGACATCATGGGGCGCACCGAGCCGGAGTGCGCCGAACTCGCCGACCGGGCCCGCCACAGCCTCCGGATGCGGCACTCGCGCCCCACGACGCCGGACGAGCACGATGCCCTCGCCCACGCCGTCCGCCGGGCCTGTCTGAGCGAGGACGCCGAACTGCTCGCGTCGCTGCTGTGTCCGGACGCCACGGCGTTCTTCGACGGCGGCGGCAAGGTCCGGACGCTGATCAGGCCCGCGCACGGCAGCCGACGGGTCGCCCACAGCCTGCTGACGCTCCTGGCCCACCGCCCGCGCACCACCCTGACCACCCACCCTGTCAACGGGCGAACCGGCCTTGTCGCCCGCTACGGCCGCCAGGTCGCCGCCGTCATCAGCCTCGACATCACCGACCGCCGCGTCGCACGGGTCTGGGTCGTCCTCGACCCCGAGAAACTGCGCTCCTGGAACCAGCCCCCCCGCCCCCGGTTCACACCAGGGCCCGGCACAACGGGGTGAGGGCCGGTCCTGGTCCTGATCACCTTTGTGCAGGGCCCGGAAATACCCCCGGAGCGGTCCGCTCACCCCTGCTCGTGCACGGGCACCGAAAAAAGTTCGGACGGCGATGTCGAGAACCCGCGACCGGCTCCGTCCCCGAGGTGAACGCGACCACAATGGGTCGCATCAGCACCAAGGAGAAACACGATGGCCAAGTACTTGCTGCTCAAGCACTACCGTGGCGCTCCGGCCGCGGTCAACGACGTACCCATGGACCAGTGGGAGCCGGAGGAGGTCTCGGCGCATGTGCAGTACATGAACGACTTCGCGGCGCGGCTGGAGGGGACCGGCGAGTTCGTCGGCGGCCAGGCACTCGCCCCCGAGGGGACATGGGTGCGGTACGACGGTGAAGGGCGCCCGCCGGTCACCGACGGCCCGTTCGCCGAGACCAAGGACCTCATCGCGGGCTGGATGATCATCGACGTCGACAGCTACGAGCGCGCCGTCGAACTGGCCGGGGAGCTGTCGGCCGCCCCCGGGGCGGGCGGCAAGCCGATCCACGAGTGGCTCGAGCTGCGCCCGTTCCTGGGCCCGCACCCCACCATCACGGAGTGCCCTCATCAATGAACGAGGCCCTGATCCGGAGCCTCACGCCGAGCGTGCTCGCCGTCCTCGTCCGCCGCGGAGCCGACTTCGCGGCGGCCGAGGACGCCGTACAGGACGCACTGGTCGAGGCGGTCCACGGCTGGCCGGCCGACCCTCCGCGGGATGCGAAGGGCTGGCTGGTCACCGTGGCCTGGCGCAAGTTCCTCGACGCCACCCGCTCTGATGCCGCCCGCCGCCGGCGGGAGGACCGCGTCGACGAGGAGCCGGCGCCCGGGCCCGCGCCCGCCGTGGACGACACGCTCCAGCTCTACTTCCTGTGCGCCCACCCGTCGCTGACGCCGTCGTCCGCGGTCGCGCTCACCCTGCGCGCCGTGGGCGGGCTGACCACCCGCCAGATCGCCCAGGCGTACCTGGTGCCCGAGGCGACCATGGCGCAGCGCATCAGCCGGGCCAAGCGCACCGTCTCCGATGTGCGATTCGACCAGCCCGGCGACGTCGCCACCGTGCTGCGCGTCCTCTACCTGGTCTTCAACGAGGGCTACTCCGGCGACGTCGACCTCTCCGCCGAGGCCATCCGGCTCACCCGGCAGCTCGCGGCCCGGGTCGACCACCCCGAAGTGGCGGGGCTGCTCGCCCTCATGCTGCTCCACCACGCCCGGCGCGCCACCCGGACCGCGCCGGACGGCAGTCTGGTGCCGCTCGCCGAGCAGGACCGCGGCCGGTGGGACACCGCGTCGATCGCCGAGGGCATCGAGATCCTGCAGGCGGCCCTCGCCCGCGACCGGCTGGGCGAGTTCCAGGCCCAGGCCGCCATCGCGGCACTCCACGCCGACGCGCCCACCGTCGAGGAGACCGACTGGGTGCAGATCCTGGAGTGGTACGACGAGCTCGTGCGCCTGACCGACAGCCCGGTCGTCCGGCTCAACCGCGCGGTGGCCGTCGGCGAGGCCGACGGCCCGCGCGCCGGTTTGGCGGCGCTCGCGGAGCTGAACGACTCGTCCCCGGCCTCTTCGAGCAGGGGGCACCCCATGCCCCGCCACACCGCGGTGGCGGCGTACCTCCACGAGCGCGACGGCGACCTGGCGACGGCGGCACGGCTGTACGCCGAGGCGGCCCACCAGGCACCCAACCTCGCCGAGCGCGACTACCTGACCCGCCGGGCCGCCCGGCTCAACGCCCTTCGGCGTGGCTGACGAGTCGCGCCCGGACGTTCCCGCGGCGCTGGGCGCGGCCACCGTCCGATGGAGCACTGCCGTCCGACGGAGTGCCGCCGCGTGCGGAGCGTGCCGTCATCGGCGCCGAATTCCGTTGCAGCGCCGCCGTATGTCGGGGAGGGTCGGTGGCATGGAGTTCTTCTGCTATCACCGCGATCGGCCCGGCTCCGTCACCTTGCGTAAGGAGCTGTCGGAAGAGCACTGGTCGTACATGGACCGGTACGCGGCGGAGATGATCGCTCGCGGCCCGACCCTCGCCGACGACGGCGATACGCCCACCGGCAGCGTGCACATCCTCGGCGTGCCGGATCCCGCCGCCGCCCGTGCGTTCGCCTTCGACGAGCCGAACTACCAGGCCGGCGCGTACCGGGACGTGCTGTTGCGACGGTGGCGCAATGTGCTGGGGCGCACCATGTGGGATTTCCCCGGCGGCCGGACCGGTGGCCATCGGTACCTGGTGCTCGGCCTCGGCTCGGGGGAAGCCGCCGACCTCGTCGTACCGCCGGGCCGGGACGAGCTGATCGCGTACGGGCCGCTGCTGTCCGACGACGGCGCCCGCTGGCTGGGTACGGCGGTGCTGCTGCGGGCCCCGGACCCGGACACGGCACGCGCCGTCCTGACCCCGGACCGGTATGCCGCCATCGAGGTCCATGACTGGGAGTTCGGCGGGCGGCGGTGATGCCCGACGTGGCCGGTGCGGGCGCGGCCGATTGTGCCCGCTGCCGCGATGAGTTCCGGCCGGGACGCGAGTCTGTTCTGGTGACCGTCGTAGGACGCCGTACGACGCCGCCCGGCACGAGACACCACGGAGGACACCATGACGACCGCACCGGACGACCCGACCACCGCGCTGCCCGGCCGCCCGCCCATCGTCGACCTGGCCACCTGGCAGGCCGCCCGTGACGCGTTGCTGGTCCGCGAGAAGGCCCACACCCGCGAGGGCGACGCCATCGCCGCGGCCCGCCGCCGGCTGCCGATGGTGGAGTTCGACGGGACGGTCGAGGTCGTCGGACCGGACGGCCCGGTCCCGTTCCTGGACCTGTTCCAGGGCCGCGACGAGCTCGTGGTCTACCAGCACATGTGGCACGACGGCGCGCCGCACCAGGGGCAGTGCGAGGGGTGCACCACCACGGCCTGGCACCTGAAGGACGCCGCCTACCTCAACGCCCGCGGCGTCTCGTTCGCCATCCTGACCACGGGCCGGTGGGACGAGGTGGCCTCCTACGTCGAGTTCATGGGCTACACCGAGCCCTGGTACTCGGTGCGCGACGTGGCCGCGCCGGTCGGCGGGGACATGGGTTACCTCACCTCCTTCCTGCGCGACGGCGACCGCGTGTTCCTCACCTACTCCACGACGGGCCGTGGCAACGAGCGGGTCAACGGGTCTCTCGGCCTGCTCGACATGACGCCCTACGGCCGCCGCGAGGCGTGGGAGGACGACCCCGAGGGCTGGCCCGAGGGGCGCGGCCCGTGCTGGTCCTGGCGCACGGACGCGGACGGGACCGCCACCTGGGGCCCGACCAGCCGCCCCGTGCCGCAGTGGACCCGCCCCGGCACGACCCCCGTGGAGACCCTCGGCCGACACGGCCACCACTGCTGACACGCCTTCGCCGACGGCGGCGGCTCTTCGCCGACGACGGCGGCAAGGGCGTGAGGCGCCCGCGGGCCCGGTCGCCGGGCGGTTCGTCCGGAAGGTGAAGGACTCCTGGGGGAGAGGGGCCGTCCGGGCCTGCCACTCCCACCAGGATCCGGCCCGGTCTACCGCTTGTACGGATCCCCGTCAGGAAGCCATGCGTCCGGCGCGTGGATGCCGAAGTCGCGGGCGCCTTCCGTCAGGGCGTCGACGGTGCTCAGTACGGCTGGGCGGAGTTCGTCCCGGCGCCAGACGAGAGACCAGGTCCAGTAGACCTTCGGCTCGGCCACGGGGCGTGCGGCCAGATCGGGCGGCAGTGGAGTGGTCTGGCCCTTGGGCGAGTTGAGGATGGGCCGCCTGCTCCGACGCACATGGTCGAAGAACACGGGACCGGTGATGCCGCCGTCCGTGATGCGCACCGCGGGGACGCCGGCCTCTTCGGCCAATCGCCCCGCGTAGTCGTTCCAGGACAGCCATGTGGTGGTGTCGTCGTCCAGCAGAACGTCGATGTCCCGGGCGCGGACCTCGCCGGTGTCCTGCCCGGCCGAGACGGCGTACAGCCGCTCCGCGCCGATCAGTCTGGCGCTGAGTCCGAGCTTCTCCAGGTCGTCGGTACGGATCCAGCACACCGCGAGGTCGAGGCCGCCGTCCGCGACGCGGGCGGCCTGGGCGTGGGAGGGCGCGACCCATGTGTCGATGTGCAGGCGCGCCACGGACGAGGCACGGGCGGTCAGGTCCGGGGGCAGCCAGTTGACGTAGCCGAGCCGGACCGGTTCCGAGCCCGCGATCCTGGCGGCGCGGTTGCGGAGATCGTCGGCGCGCTCGAGCAGGGCCCGGGTGTGCGGGAGCAGGGCCGCCCCGGCCGGAGTGAGGGCCACCGAACGGCGGTCGCGGTCGAAGAGCCGGACGCCGAGATCCCGTTCCAGCGACTTGATCTGCTGGGACAGGGAGGGGCCGGCGATCAGAAGCCGCTCCGCGGCCCGGCCGAAGTTCAGCTCTTCGGCTACCGCGACGAAATACCGCAACTGGCGCAGCTCCACGCCCGCAATGCTACCTGCGGCCTGGGACCCGGCCGGTCCCGCCCTCGGCCGCCTCGCCCCCCATGCGTCCACGCCCCCTCAGTGGCCCCGACGCGCGGGCGGAGGGGCGGTCTCGCATCGGGGGCGTCCGTGTGACCGGTTTCCTCCCATCTGATAGGCGCCACCTCCCACCGCAGGTCACAGCGGCGCCGGGGCGGGCGGGATGCCCTCGCCTCCCTTGGTGTTTTGTCGACCGGTCGTCTATGTTCATGGGGAGCCGGTCGTGAACACCGGCCGGACAACCCTCACTGGAGAAAGTCACCATGAGCACTCCTGACCAGAAGGTCGCCATCATCACCGGCGCGTCCCAGGGCATCGGCGCGGGCCTGGTCGAGGCGTACCGGAAGCTCGGCTACGCCGTCGTCGCGACCTCGCGCGGGATCGCTCCCTCACCGGACCCGCAGGTCCTCACCGTCCAGGGCGACATCGCCGACCCCGCCACCGCCGAGCGGGTGGCCGGCGCCGCGATAGAGCGCTTCGGCCGCATCGACACGCTGGTCAACAACGCCGGCATCTTCGTCGCCAAGCCGTTCACCGAGTACACGCGGCAGGACTACGACACGGTCACCGGCGTCAACCTGAGCGGTTTCTTCCGCATCACCCAGCTCGCGGTCGAGCAGATGCTCCGTCAGGGCGGCGGGCACGTCGTCCAGATCACCACCAGCCTGGTCGACCACGCCAACTCGGCGGTCGCCTCCGTGCTGGCCTCCCTGACCAAGGGCGGACTCCAGTCGGCGACCAAGGCCCTGGCCATCGAATACGCGACCCGCGGGGTGCGCAGCAACGCCGTGTCACTCGGCATCATCAAGACACCGATGCACCCGGCGGACTACCACGACACCCTCGCCGCCCTCCACCCGGTCGGCCGGATGGGAGAGATCAGCGACATCGTCGACGCCGTCACGTACCTGGAGAACGCTCCCTTCGTCACCGGCGAGATCCTCCACGTCGACGGTGGCCAGAGCGCCGGCCACTGACCCCCCGCACACACCGCCCGGGCGTCACACCCGCCGCCCGGGCACACCCTTCCCGGACCATGACCCTCAGGCGTCGGCTCTCAGGCAGGCGAGCGACGCCTCACCCCCTGTTGGAGCTGACACCATGAGTACTGACGTGCTGAACGACCCCCTGCACGAGGTGCTGGGCCGCTGGCAGGCCGCTTTCGACGGCCACCAGCCAGACGCGATGGCCGACCTGTTCACGCCCGACGCCCTCTTCCAGGGATTCGGGCCCGAAACGATCTCCGGCCGGGACGCGGTGCGCGGCTACTACGCGGCCGTTCCGGACTACCGCAGGGCCCATCTGGGGAACGTCCACGGCTACCGGATCGGCGAACACGTGGCCGGTGGCTTCGCGGACGTCACCTTCCGGGATCCGACGGGCTGGGAGGCCCCGGTGCATCTGTCGTTGGTCCTTCAGCGCGAGGGCGGCAGTTGGCGGATCCGTCAGTACCACGTCTCCCGAATCGCCGCTGATCACTGAGGCGGCGGTGCCCGTAAGAGGCTGGGCCTACCAGCAGGGAGGAAGCCGATCCTGGCATTCTCCCTGCTGGCGGGCGCAGTCTGAGGCCATGCAGCAGCACGTCACCGACTCCCGAGGCGTACGTCACTCACCCTGGGCCCATGTCCTTCAGGCCGCCGCCGCGTTGGGGGCGGGCATGGGTGTGGGCCGTTTCGTCTACACCCCGATTCTTCCCCTGATGCACGCTCAGGTCGGGCTGTCCGCCGCGACGGGGGCGAATCTCGCCACCGCCAACTACGTCGGCTATCTGATCGGCGCGCTCGCCGGCACCTTCCTGCCTCGGCTGGTGCGCTCCCCGGCCGTCCTGCGGAGTTGCCTGGTGGTGCTGACGGTGTCCCTGGCCGCGATGCCAGTGACCCACTCCCCCGGTGCATGGCTGCTGCTCCGGCTGTGTGCGGGCGTGGCCAGTGCGCTGATCTTCGTCATCGCCGCCAGCTCCCTGCTCAGCCATCTGCGCGACCACCCCGCCCATTTGCCCGGGTGGGCCTTCGGCGGAGTCGGGGCCGGTATCGCCCTGTCCGGGCTGCTCGTCCTCGCCCTGCGCGCCATCGCCGACTGGCAGGCCGCGTGGTGGGCCTCCGCCGGGCTGACCACACTGCTCGCCCTTCCCGCATGGTTCCTGCGGCCGGAACCCGCGCCCCCGTCCGCGTCCGCCACGCCCGGAGCGGAGCGGCGGGCGACCGGCCCGCGTACCCATCGGTGGTTCACCGCGCTCCTCGCGTCCTACACGCTGGAGGGCATCGGCTACATCATCGCGGGCACCTTCCTGGTCGCCGCGATCGAGCAGAGTTCTCCCGGCTGGATCGGCAGTGGTGCCTGGGTGCTGGTCGGCCTGGCGGCCATCCCGTCCTCCGCACTGTGGGCGGGGCTGGGCCGGCGCTGGTCCCGCCCGGGCCTCCTGCTGGCCGCCCTGGCCATCCAGGCCGTCGGCATCGCCCTGCCCGCGCTGATCGGTGGCGTCGCCGCCGCGCTGATCTCCGCGGTGCTCTTCGGCGCCACGTTCATCGGCGTCAGCACGCTCGCGCTGGCGACCGGCGCACATCTGCGCTTCCCCCGCGCGGTCGCCCTGCTGACGGCCGGATACTCGGTGGGCCAGATCCTCGGCCCGCTGGTCGCCACGCCTCTGCTGCACCACGGTTACCACCAGGCCCTGATCCTCGCGGCCGTCGTCGTCCTGGCGTCCGCCGTCGCGGCAGCCCTGCTCCGGATCGGTTTCCCCCACCACATGCCCACGCCCGGCCACCCGGTCGCGCGCTCGGAACCCGCACCGGGCGGGCAGCCCACGGCCATCGATACCGCACGGGCGCAGGCGGACTGACCTCCACGCAAAGCCCGCCGCCGTGGGCCTCACGCACCGGCACCACCGGCGCGCCCTCACCCCTCCCGAGAGGCGATCCTCCGGTCCCCAGTGGTGCGATCTTCCGGCCGCGACAGGCGCGCTGCAGGCGACGCACCTCCAGGAGCAGCGGCGGCGCCACCGTGAGCTGGCCCGGGTGCGGTCCGGTGTCCGAGGCCACGCGGCGGGTCGTCCTGCGGCCGTTGCCGCATCGGCTGGGCCCGCTGCGGGTCGCTTCGCTGTACATGGCGGCCGAGGGCGAGGCGCAGATCGGCGGGGATCTGTACGCGGCGGCCCGGGTCGAGGACTCCACCCGGATGATCATCGGGGATGTCCGTGGCAAGGGGCTGACCTCCATCAGCGACGCGTCGGTGCTGATGGGCGCCTTCCGGGAGGCCGCCCACGGCTCGAGCGCCTCCCGCACGCCCGACACCTTCGCCTTCGAGGACGGCGACACGCTGCTGCTCTCTACGGACGGGGTGATCGAGACCCGCGCCCCCGACGGGTCCTTCTACCCGCTGGCCCAACGGACCGGGCAGTGGAGGTCCTCCGGTCCCGAAGGGCTGCCGCACCACCTCCGCCGCGATCTGCTGGACCATGTCGGCGGGCGGCTGGGCGACGACGCCGCCATGGTGGTCATCCAGCACTCGCCGGCCCTCCACCCGGTCCAGCAGCTGAAGAACATGGTGCCGGTCAACGGCGCCCACCGTTGATCCGCGGCGTTCCAGCAGATCCGGCAGACCCGGCGGAACGCCGCCCAACTCAGCAGGTCGGACGAAGCCCACTGCGGTTCGGCAGGTGCCCTGAAGAGGCGCGGGGCTGTGTCGATGTGCGGCTCCGCCGCGTGGGCGCGACCAGCCACGATGGCGCCACAGACGACCGACGGCACGGCGCGGCACACCCAGCGGAGCGCTTAGCGGACCCGCTCGACGCGGCGCTCGTCCCAGACCGGCTCCGCCGTCTCGCGGACGACACCGTCCGAACCGAAGACCAGGAAGCGGTCGAAGGAGCGCGCGAACCAGCGGTCATGGGTGACCGCGAGCACCGTCCCGTCATAGGCGCCGAGCCCGTCCTGCAGCGCTTCGGCCGACTCCAGGTCCAGGTTGTCCGTGGGCTCGTCCAGCAGCAGCGCGGTCGTCCCGGCCAGCTCGAGCAGCAGGATCTGGAACCGGGCCTGCTGACCGCCCGAGAGCCGGTCGAAGGTCTGGTCGCCCTGCCGGTCGAGCTCATAGCGCCGTAGCGCGCTCATCGAGCGGCCCCGGTCCCGGGCGTGCTCGGTCCACAGGATGTCGACCAGTGTGCGCCCGAAGAGCTCCGGATGGGCGTGGGTCTGGGCGAAGTGACCGGGCACGACCCGCGCGCCCAGCTTCCACTCCCCCCGGTGGTCGACGCTCTGGCCCGCCAGAAGCCGCAGGAAGTGGGACTTGCCCGAGCCGTTGGAGCCCAGGACGGCCACCCGCTCACCGTAGAAGACCTCCAGGTCGAAGGGGCGCATCAGCCCCTCCAGCTCCAGCGCCCGGCAGGTCAGCGCCCGCACCCCGGTGCGTCCGCCCGCGAGCCGCATGGTGATGTCCTGTTTGCGCGGGGGCTCCGGTGGCGGCCCGGCCTCCTCGAACTTCCGCAGCCGGGTCTTGGCGGCCTGGTAGCGGGAGGCCATCTCGTCGCTGCGGGCGGCGTACCGCTGCATGTCCAGCACCAGCCGTTTGAGCTGGGCATGCTTCTCGTCCCAGCGCCGCCGGAGTTCCTCGAAGCGCTCGAACCGCTCCTCGCGGGCGTCGTGGTAGGTGGCGAAACCGGCCCCGTGCACCCACACATCGCTGCCCGCCGGGCTCGGCTCGACGCTGACGATCCGGTCGGCCGCGCGGGCCAGCAGTTCCCGGTCGTGGCTGATGAACAGCACGGTCTTACGGGTCTCGCGCAGCCGCTCCTCCAGCCACTGCTTGCCCGGTACGTCCAGGTAGTTGTCCGGCTCGTCCAGCAGCAGCACATCGTCGGGCCCGCGCAGCAGCGCCTCCAGCACCAGCCGCTTCTGCTCGCCCCCGCTGAGGGTGCGCACCTGGCGCCACTGCGCCCGTTCGTACGGCACTCCGAGCGCCGCCGTGGTGCACATGTCCCATACCGTCTCGGCCTCGTAGCCACGCGCCTCGGCCCAGTCGCTCAGGCTCTGGGCATAGGCCATCTGGGCGGCCTCGTCGTCCCGCTCCATGATCGCCAGCTCGGCCTCGTCGACCGCGCGGGCGGCCTCGCGGATCCGGGGCTGGGCCACCGACACCAGCAGGTCGCGCACCGTCCGCTCATCGCGTACGGAGCCGATGAACTGCGGCATCACCCCGAGCGAGCCGCTGACCGTGACCGTGCCGCCGTGCGGCTCCACCTCGCCGGAGACCAGCCGGAGCAGCGTGGTCTTGCCCGCCCCGTTGGGCCCGACCAGGGCGGCCACCGTGCCCTCCGCGACGCGGAACGACACATCGCCGAGCAGCAGCCGTCCGTCGGGCAGGAAATAGGCGAGGTGCGCGGCCTCCAGATGTCCCATGGTCCGGCATTCTCACGGCCCGGCCGCCCTGTCGGCAAAGTGATTTCCCGGACCGGGCCCGAGGATGCCAGCAGGTGGCTGAACGCGGGGGCCCCGCCATCCGTATGGCAGAGAAACGTCCCCTGATCAGGAGGCACCACCATGACGCAGTCGGCAATCAACGGGCAGGGCACCACCCGCCGCGCCGTCGTCACCGCGGCGGGAGTGGCCGGGCTGGCCGCCACGCTTGCCGCATGCGGCAAGGACGACAGCGGCGATTCGGACAGCGGCAGCGCGGGCAGCGCCCAGGACGCCGGGGGGTCGCAGCCGTCGCAGCCGTCGCAGAGCGCGGAGGGCGGCCAGTCGGCCGGCGGGGACGGCATGGAACTGGCCAAGACCTCCCAGATCCCCGAGGGCGGCGGCATGGTCTTCAAGGACCACAAGGTCGTGGTGACCCAGCCCAAGGCGGGTGAGTTCAAGGCGTTCTCGTCGATCTGTACGCACCAGGGCTGCTCGGTCGGCGATGTGACCGGCGGCACCATCAACTGCCCGTGCCACCAGAGCAAGTTCGACATCACCGACGGCAGTGTGAAGGGCGGACCGGCGCAGAAGCCGCTGCCGGGCGCGCAGATCAAGGTGCAGGGAAGCTCGATCTGGATGGCGTGACGGCCGTCCTCCGCCAGCAGGCGACCACCTCGTCGGCCGTGGTGACGGCGGCCACGAGGGCGAGGGTGTGGCGGACCATCGCCGGGGTGTACGAGGCGGGCACCCCGGCGATCGCGTCCTCGGGCACCACGGCCGTATAGCCGAGGTTGACGGCGTCGAAGACGGCGCCCGGGATCGCCACATTGGCCGACACGCCGGTGATGACCAGCGTGCGGCAGCCCAGATTGCGCAGCAGCGCGTCCACCTCGGTCCCGGCGATCGGCGAGAGGCCGTGCAGCCGCCGTACGACCAGGTCCTCGGCGGCCACCGGAACCGGTTCGGCGATCTCCACCGCCGCGCTTCCGGTGAGCTGCCGGACCGGCAGCCGCTCGACGGCCCGGAACAGGGGTGCGTTGCGGTTCGCGCCGCGTCCGTCGGCGCGCCGCTCGGCCACCGCGTGCAGCACTTGGACGCCCGTGTCGTGGGCGGCGGCCACCAGCTGGGCGACACGCCCGAGCGCACCGGACTCCTGGGCCACGGCGGCCAGTTCGGGCAGCGCGCTGTCCGGGCCCACCACACCGCGCTGGCATTCGACGGTGAGCAGGGCACAGCCTTCCGGCCGGAGCAGTTCCACCAGGTCTTCGCGGGGGCTCGGGGTCACGGCGCGGAAGAGTAGCGCCCCTTGCGTCATCAAGGAAGAGCCATCATCCTGTGCCGGACATCCAGTTACCGGGAGGTACGGGGTCGGATGACCGTCACCCAGCGGCGGGGACGCCGCATCATGATGGCTCAGGACGAGCTGGACGCCTTCCTCGCCGAACAGCGCACCTGCCGGGTGGCGACCGTGGCCGCGGACGGGCGGCCGCATGTCAGCCCGCTGTGGTTCTGCTGGGACGGCGCCGTGCTGTGGCTGTACTCCCTGACCCGCAGCCGCCGCTGGGCCGAGGTTCGCCGAGATCCGCGGATCGCGGTGGTGGTCGACGACGGGCACGACTACGGCGAGCTGCGCGGGGTGGAACTCTCCGGCGAGGCGGTCCTGGTCGGCGAGGCGCCGCGCTCCGGCGTGTCGTGCCCGGAACTCGACACGCCGGAGCGGATGTTCGCGGCGAAGTACTTCGGCCTGGACGCCATGCCGCACGACGGGCGCCACGCATGGCTGCGCCTGGCCCCCGAGGCGATCCGCTCCTGGGACTTCCGCAAGATGCCGCAGGGCTGACCCGGAGCCCGGGGAGCGGGGCCCGGACCGGGCTCCGGGCCCGGCTCCCGGTCAGTCGGCGGTCAGTCGACGATCTTCTCGCCGACGGACCGCAGCACCTCGACCGCCGCGCGGATCGAGGGCCGGCGATCGGCGTCCGCGCGCCAGATCGCGTAGATGTGCCGCCGCATCGTGGGCTGGCTGACGGGCACCATCCGCACCCCCTCGGGCACCGGGCCGCGGCCCAGCCGGGGCACCACGGCGATGCCCAGCCCGGCGGCGATCAGCGAGAGCTGGGTGTGGTGCTCATGCGCGGTGTGCCGGATCCTCGGCTCGATGCCCTTGCCGCGCAGGGTGACCATCAGCCAGTCGTAGCAGAACCCGCCCTTGGGCCAGGAGACCCACTCGTCGTCCACGAAGTCCTCCGGCTCGACCGCGTGGCGGTCGGCGAGGGGGTGGTCGGCGGGCATCGCCACATCCACCGGGTCGTCCAGCAGGGCGGCCTTCACCAGCCCGCCGGGCATCGGCAGGGGTTTGTTGTACCAGTCCAGGACCACGGCCAGATCGATGTCGCCGCGCACCACCGAGGGCACCGACTCATCGGGCTCCATCTCCTGCAACCGCACGTTCAACTGCGGATGCTCGGTGCGCAGCCGGCCCAGCGCGTCCGGGAAGAGACCGCGGACGGCGGTCGGGAACGCGCCCAGCAGCAGCTCGCCGACGGCATGGCCACGCTGCGCCTCCAGGTCCGCCTGGGCCAGCTCCACCTGGGAGAGGATGCGCGCCGCGTGATCGGAGAGCAGCCGACCGGCGTCGGTGAGGCGGATCCCGCGCCCGTTCTTGGCGAGGAGCTGCTGACCGGTCTCCCGCTCCAGCTTGGCGAGTTGCTGGGAGACGGCGGAGGTGGTGACATGCAGCCCCTCGGCGGCGCCGCTCACGGAGCCGTGGCGGGCCACGGCGTGCAAGGTCCGTAGGCGATCCAGGTTCAACATATAAGGAATCCTACGCGATACCGCGAACGAAATCTCGCTTGTCCTAAGAGGTTGTAGCCCACATCGTAAAGCCATGACCTCAGCGACCGCCTCGGCGCCCCCTGCCGCCGCCTCCACGGCGGAGACCTCCTCCTCCCCCGCCCGCCGACCGCTCCTCGACTGGCGGATCCGCTTCGGCGTGCTGTCCCTGATCTGGGGTTTCAGCTTTCTCTTCATCAAGGTGGGCAATGAGGCGTTCGCCCCCTTGTACGTCACGCTCGGGCGGATGCTGTTCGGCACCGCCGTACTGCTCGTGACGCTGGTGGTGAAGCGGGAGCGGCTGCCGCGCGGGGCGCGGGTCTGGGGCCATCTGGCGGTGGCCGCGTTCTTCCTCAACGCGCTGCCGTTCTCGCTGTTCGCCTACGCCGAGCTGACGATCCCCTCGACCCTGGCCGGTATCTGCAACGCCGCCTCGCCGCTGTGGGGGATGCTGCTCGCGGTGGTCGTGGTCTCCGACGACCGGCCGAGCCGTCAGCGTGTCGCGGGTCTCGGGCTCGGCTTCATCGGCGTGTTGATCGTGCTGGGCGCCTGGCAGGGCTTCTCCGGCCAGGACCCGCTGGGCACGGTGCTGGCGCTGATCGCCTCGGCCAGCTACGCGGTCGGCTGGCAGTACGTCCGGCGCACGCTGAGCGACACGGGCCACTCCCATCTGTCGATGTCCGGCGGTCAGCTGCTGCTCGGCACGGTGCAACTCGCCCTCGTCGCACCGGTGTTCGCGACGACGCCCACCTCCTTCCCGGTCCTGCCCCTGCTCTCCGTACTCGCCCTGGGCGCGCTGGGCACCGGCGTGGCGTTCCTGGTCCAGTACGGGCTCGTCGACGAGGTCGGCCCGACGACGGCGATGATGGTCACCTACTTCGTTCCGGTGATCGCCACCACCGCGGGCGTGGCGATCCTCGGGGAACACCTCACCTGGAACACACCGGTGGGCGCGGCCGTCGTCCTCATCGGTGCGGCCCTGACCCAGCGGCGCTCCACCGCGCGATAGCCCATCGACCGCCCGATAGCCGCCCCGCCGCCCGTCAGCCGATCGGCCGCCCGTTGGCCGATCAAGCGCACCGGCCGTCACATCAGAGTGTCGAGCAGCAACCGACAGGTCGCGGACGCGCCTGCCGGTTGGCGTTGAGCCCGTGCCCCCGTGGTCGGCGTACGGAATCACGGACACTAGTCCAGCCGCCCCGAGACCGTCGCCCCCGCCGCCGCGGCCACCGCGGCGGCCACCGTCTCGATCTCGTCGGCGGCCAGCGGCGAAACCGTCAGCCGGACCCCCGGTGGCGAGGCCACGCGGAAGCGCGCCCCCGGGGCGACGGCCCAGCCCGACGCCAGCAGCCGGGCGACCACGCCGGTCTCGTCCGGGACCGGCACCCACACATTCATCCCGCTCCGCCCGTGCGCGGCGATCCCCCGCTCCCGCAGCGCCCGCACCAGCGCGGCGCGCCGCGTGTCGTACGACGCCGCCACCGCCGCCGCGTCGACCGCGCCCGCCCGCCACAGCCCACCGACCGCCTCCTGCAGCAGATGGCTGACCCAGCCCGGCCCCAGCCGCTGGCGGCCACGCACCCGGTCCAGGGTGACGGGGTCTCCGGTGAGCACGGCGAGCCGCAGATCGGGGCCGTACGCCTTGGCGGTGGAGCGGACCAGCGCCCAGTGGTCCGTGCCCCCGGCCAGGGGACGCAGCGGGAGGTCCACGATGCCGTGCCCGTGATCGTCCTCGATCAGCAGCACGGAAGGGTGGGCGGCGAGCACGGTCCGCAGCTCGCGGGCGCGTGTCGCGCTCACCACCGCGCCCGTCGGGTTCTGCGCCCGGTCGGTCACCACCAGCGCCCGCGCCCCCTGGGCCAGCGCCTGCTCCACCCGCTCGGGCAGCGGTCCGTCGTCGTCGACCCCGACCGGGACGGCGCGCAGTCCGAGCGCCGGGATCAGGTCGAGCAGACTGCCCCAGCCGGGGTCCTCGACCGCGACCGCGTCACCGGGACGCAGATGCGCGGCCAGTACTCGCTCGATCGCGTCGAGCGCGCCCGAGGTGACGGCGACCGGCCCGGCCGGCACCCCGTCCGCGTCGAGGGCGGCCCGGGCGAGCTCGGCCACCTCGGGGACGACGTCCGGCGCGCCGTACAACGTGGGGCGCTCCGCCGCGCGGGCCGCGGCCGCCGCGAGCGGCGCGCCGAGCGGGGGCAGCAGCGCGGGGTCGGGGTTGCCGCTCGACAGGTCGCGCGCGCCGCTGGCGTCGACCCCGATCCACTCGCGGGGCGTACTGGAGGGGCGGGAGCGCACTCGGCTCCCGCGGCGCCCCGCCGTCTCGATCACGCCTCGTTCGCGCAGCACGCGATATGCGGCCGCGACTGTATTGGCGTTCACGCCCAGCCGCTGCGCCAACTCCCGCAGAGGAGGCAGCAGTTGGCCCGGCGGCAGCTCACCGGCGCCGACCGCGCGCTCCACACTGGCCGCGATCTCGGCTGCGCGTCGGCCGACGATCGGATATTCTCCTAGCACAAACGCTATTTTGCACTAATGCAATGGAGGACGCAAATGCCCGCCCCGGACGCCACCGCCGCGACCAACGCGCCCGACAACGCCTACACACCGACCGACCGCACCATGCCCACCCGCTCCCGCGAGCGCGCGTCGTACGACCGGGAGGTGGTGCACGCGATCCTCGACGAGGGCTACGTCTGCCATCTGGGCTTCATACGCGATGGCGCCCCCGTCGTCCTGCCGACCCTCTACGGCCGGGTCGGGGAGCGGCTGTACCTCCACGGCTCGACAGGGGCGCGCCCCCTGCGCATGGCGGGCGCGCCGGGCAGCGAGGAGCCGGGGCTGCCGGTGTGTCTCACCGTCACCCATGTCGACGGGCTGGTCCTGGCCCGTTCCGCGTTTCACCACTCCATCAACTACCGCTCGGTGGTGGTGCACGGCATCGCCCGCCCGGTGACCGATCCGGCCGAGCGCACCGCGGCCCTGGACGCCCTGGTGGACCATGTGGTGCCGGGCCGTGCCGCCGACTCCCGGCCCGCCAACGGCAAGGAGCTGGCCGCCACCGCCGTGCTCAGCCTCGACCTCGAAGAGGTCTCCGCGAAGATCCGCACCGGCGGGCCCAACGACGACGCGGAGGATCTGGGGCTCCCCCACTGGAGCGGCGTGGTGCCCGTCGCCCGCGCCTACGGCGCGCCGGACCCCGCCGACGACCTCGCGCCCGACACGCCGGTGCCCGGCTACCTCACCCGGCTCTGATCGGAGGCACCCCGACACCCTCCGGGTCGTCGCACGCCGGGGACGGGGGGCGGTCACCCTCCCGCCGTGTACTCCCGCTCCCCCTCCACCGGCGCCGAGGCCGCCACCGGCTCGGCCGCGGCGGCCTTCGGGGTGGAAGTCTGGGCGATCAGGGCGCCGGTCAGCACCACCACACCGCCGACGACCTGCGCCACACCCAGGTGCTCATCCAGCAGCACCCACGCCAGAACGGTCGCGATGACCGCCTCCAGACAGGCGAGCACCCCGGCCACCTGCGGTGAGAGCCGACGCACCGACAGCACCCCGGTGAGATACGCGATCACCGTCGCCACCAGCACGATCCAGGCGAGCAGGACCAGGGCGGGAACACGGGCGCCCGCCAGGTCGGCGCCGCCGGTGAGGACCGTCCAGTCCATCCCCCAGGGGCGGCCGACCACGGTCAGCGCCACGGCTCCGATCAGCAGTCCGTAGGCGATGACGCCGAGCGGATCCGCCGGGTCCTGGCCGTCGCTGCCGTGGTCGGAGAGGACGAAGTAGCCCACCTGACAGAAGGCCGCGCCGAAGGCGAGCAGCAGTCCGAGGGGGTTGAAGCTCAGCCCGGACCAGACCTCCACCACACACGCGAGCCCGCCGACGGCCAGGACGACGCCGATCGCCGCGGCCCGGCTCACCGGCCGGCGCTGGACGAACCGCACCCACCCCAGCACCAGCGCGGGCGCCAGGTATTCGACGAGCAGCGCGACACCGACGGGGATCCGGGAGAGCGCCGCGAAATAGCACGCCTGCACCCCCGCGACGGCCAGCAGACCGAACCCCACCAGCAGGGCGGGGCGGCGGGTCAGCAGCCGGCGATGACGCCAGGCCAGGGGCAGCAGGATCAGGGCCGCGCCGGTCACCCGCAGCCAGGTGACCTCCAGCGGCGCGAGCCCCGCCTCGATCAGCGGTTTGGCGGCGACGCCCGATCCGCCGAACGTGAGCGCCGACACCAGGGCGAGCCCCAGGCCGACTTTCCTTTGCTGTGAGTGGCCTCCGGATACCTGCACCGGGTCATCATGTCAGCTCACGTCAGTACCGTCACCCCGTTGACTGCTGGCAGGTCTTCACGGCCAGGGCGGTGACCAGCGGTTCGACGGAGACGCCCGCACGCCGCAGCACCTCCATGGCACGGCACTCCCGGTCGCGGACGAACGCGGCGAGGAGATCGAGGCCACCGGCGCGGGCCCCGCCACGGGAGGCGGCGCGGCGGACCGCCGCATCGAGGGCGGCCGCCGCGGCGGGCGACCATCCGGCCATCCCGCTCCCCACCGACGGCGCCGCCCCCGAGACCTCGACGGTGCCGCTCCACCGGAGCCCGTAGCCGATGACGCGCTGCACCAGATACCCCAGCAGCCGTATCACTTGGGGCGGGCCACCGGGAAACACCTCCTGCACCTCCGGGTCGGACTCCAGGAGGCCGTGCAGCAGATGGGCGGTGTCGATCTGCGCGTCACCATCACGTACGGCGCGCCGGTGAGCCCCCGCGATCACGGCGGCCACCACTTCGCTGACCCGGTCCTCGCATCCGGCGTCGTCCGGGCCGGCGGAAAGGGTAGGACTTCGCACACTCTCACCCCATCAGTCCCTTGAGGCCGGAGCATCCTCGCCGGGAAGCATGTGCGCATCCCACCATGGTTGTGTGTGGTTGACCGGTTCTCATCCTCGGGGAGGAGGGGAAGGGGAAACACCGGAACTGACGACTCGTCAGTATTGAATGTTCCGGACCCCGGGGCTACGTTGCCCGGCACCGTCGCACCACACACCGCAGGAACCCGCCGAAGGGACTCCCCCATGGCCGAGGTCAGCGCGCAGACACGCATCGAGGCACCGGCCGAGAAGGTCTGGGCCCGGCTGACGGACTTCTCCACGTACGGCGACTGGAACGCCACCCACACCAGCTTTCCGCGGGGCGGCCCGGCCACGCTGGAAGTGGCGGCGACCTATGAGGAGAACATGAAACTGATGGGCTTTCCGGCCGAGGTGACCTGGACCGTCGAGGAGTGCGAACCCGCCCGGCTGCTGGCCACCCGAGGCAAGGGCCCGATGGGCGTGAACCTCGTCATGCGCTATTCGCTCACACCGGACGGCGATGCCACGACGGTGCGCGTGGACGGGGAGTTCACGGGGGCGGCGGTCTCCTTGATGGCCGGGAAGCTGAAGGACTCGGCGACCAGCGCGCTCAATGAGTCGCTGCGCAAGCTGAGCGCGCTGGTCGTCTAGCGCCGGACAGGCACCTGGTCCCGCATCCCGCTCCGCCGCCCCCGTGCGGCCGTTCCCCCGTCCGATCGGGCTCAGCTCTCGCCGCCCCGCTCGGTGCCGCCCTTCTCCTCGTCCTGCTCGGCGAGGATGAGATACAGCCGCTTGCGCGACTCATTGATGACGGAGACGGCCTTCTGCCGCTGCTCCGCGCTGCCGGTGCGCCAGACCTGGGAGAACGCCTCCATCAGCCCGAAGCCCGCTTGACGGACCTCGTGCATGGCCTCCCAGTCGATACCGCGACCGGCCTCCTCCCACGGGGCCGCGGACCCCGCCTCGGCCTCGGTGCGGCCGGTGTCGGTGAGCGCGAACAGCTTCTTGCCGCCCTCGCTCTCGCTGCCGATCAGCCCCTCGTCCTCGAGCAGCTGAAGCGTGGGATACACCGAGCCGGGGCTGGGCCGCCAGGCTCCCCCACTGCGCTCGGCGATCTCCTGGATCATCTCGTAGCCGTGCATCGGGCGGTCCTTCAGCAGGGCCAGGATCGAGGCGCGCACATCGCCGCGCCGCGCCCGCCCACGCGGCCCGCGGCCGCCGGGTCCGCCGCGGCCACGGCCGCCGAACGGGGGCCCACCGAAGGGCGGGCCGTCGAAACCGGGGCCGAACGGGCCGAATGCCGCGCGCCGCCCCTCACCTTCGCCCCGGCCGCGGTGACCGGGTCCGCAGTGTTCACGTCCATGTCCTTGAGAACGCATCGTGACGCTCCTTTCTATCGTCGATCCATCACGACACTTCAACGATATATCGGAACCGATCGGATGCCAACCCCTTTGGCTCGCCGATACCGCCCCGCACCCTCACCCGCCGGCCCCGGCCGCCGCTCCCCGCACCACCGGTCCCGGCCCGCACCACCGGCCCCACCCCACTCCCCGGGAGGTGCCACGCCTGACGGATTGGCCATGGCCGCCCCGCCGCCCGCCGCCTACGGTCGCTGCCATGCGGATACGTATCGTCGACGCGTTCACAGAGCGCCCCTTCGCCGGCAATCCGGCCGGGGTCGTCCTCCTCGACACCGACGCCTTCCCGGACGACGGCTGGCTGCAGCGGGTCGCCTCCGAGGTCAATCTCGCCGAGACCGCCTTCGCCCACCCACTCCCCGAGCCCGCGGAGGCGGACTGGGCGCTGCGCTGGTTCACCCCGGTCACCGAGGCGCCCATGTGCGGCCATGCCACGCTCGCCACCACCCATGTGCTGAAGACCGCAGGGGCCGCGACCGGCACGGTCCGCTTCGCCACCCTCAGCGGAGTCCTGTCGGCGACGGCCGACGACGGCGGCTCGATCACGCTGGATTTCCCCACGGCCTCACTGACCGCGCTGCCGGTCTCCCAGCAGACGGCCGAGGTCGCCGGAGCCCTCGGCGCCGAGATCGTGTCCGCCCATCACGCGGGCCCGCATATCGACGATCTGCTGATCGAGCTGGCCGACGAGAAGACCGTGCGCGCCCTGGCCCCCGACCTCGCCGCGCTCAAGCGGATCAGCCACCGGGGCGTCATCGTGACCGCGGCCGCCGAGGACCCCACGCGCGGCTACGACTTCGTCTCGCGGATGTTCGCCCCGGCCGTCGGCATCGACGAGGACCCGGTCACCGGCAGCGCCCACACCGCGCTCGCGCCCTACTGGTCGGCCCGGTTCGGCCGCGACGAGCTGACCGGGCTGCAGGTGTCCGCGCGCACCGGCCTGGTCCGCACCGTGCTGCGCGGCGACCGTACGCTGCTGACGGGCGGCGCCGTCACCGTCATCGACGGCGAGTTGCTGGCCTGAGACCCATCGGTCGCGTCGGCCGGGCGGGTCAGGCCGTGGGCAGCCAGTCCACCCGGCCCGCCAGCAGGGCGTATCCGACGAAGGCCACGATGTCGATCAGCGCATGCGCGGCGACCAGCGGCCCGACCCGCCCCCAGCGGCGGTAGAGCAGCACGAAGATCACGCCCATCGCCAGGTTGCCGAAGAAGCCGCCGATCCCCTGGTAGAGGTGGTACGAACCGCGCAGCACCGAGCTGGCCAGCAGGGCGGCCATCGGGGTCCAGCCCAACTGCCCGAGCCTGCGCAGCAGATAGCCGACCACGATCACCTCCTCCAGCACCGCGTTCTGCACGGCGGAGGCGATCAGTACGGGGATCTTCCACCACACATCGGGCAGCGACTCGGGCACCACCGTCAAATTGCCCCCGGCCGCCCGCGCCCCCAGATACAGCAGCAGCCCGGTGCCGCCGATCGCGGCCGCGACCGCGGCGCCCCACGCCAGATCGAACCGCGGCCGGTCGCGGTCGAAGCCGATCGCCCGCAGCCCGGCGCCCTCGCGCAGCAGCAGATGGGCCACGAGCACGACCGGCACCAGCGCGGTCGAGATGCCGAAGAGCTGCCAGGCGAGATCCAGCCAGGGCCGCCCCGGCGCGGCGGAGGAGTTGAGATTGGCCGCCTGGTCCTTGAGCCCGCCCGGTTTGGTCACCGAGCCGATAAAGCTGATCAGTGCGGACAGCCCGCTCGCGCCGAGGGAAAGCGCCAGCACGAGCAGCGTCTCATTGCGCAGCATCCGCCGCGAGAGCCCGTCCTCGACCGGGGCATCCGCGCCCCGCGCCTGTGACCGCACTCCTGTCCCCACTTCCGCTTGTCCGCCTCATCGGGTGCACTCCCCCCGCTCACCGGACAATACGGTGTCATGGTCGACGGTGTGGGCGTCACCCGGAGAGATCGGTGGGCCAGGTGTGCACCGGCGCGTCGGTCCGCATCAGGGCACAGTAGCGGCGGGTCATGGCCGCGAGCGCGGCGTCCCGGTCCAGCCCGCCGGCCAGCGCGCGGCGGTAGGTGGCCGTCTGCCAGGACGCGCCGTTGACCCGCAGCTTGCAGCGCTCCTCGATCACGCCGAGGTAGCGGTCGCGGTCGGCGGGCTCCACGCCCCAGGAGTCGAGGCCGGACGCCGCGAGCGGCAGCAGCTCCTCGCGGACCAGCCGTACGGCGGAGGTGCGGGCCAGGGAGGCCGACCGGCCGGATTTGGGCCACTGCAGGACCGCGTCGATGCCGTGCCGGCAGGCCGCGTCGAAGTTGGCGGCGGCGGCCGCGAACGGCAGCCGGGTCCACACCGGGCGGGACTCCTCGGCGAGCGCCCTGACCAGTCCGTAGTAGAAGGCGGCGTTGGCGATGACATCGGTGACGGTGGGCCCCGCCGGGAGCACGCGGTTCTCCACGCGCAGATGCGGCACACCGTCCACGACGTCGTAGACGGGCCGGTTCCAGCGGTAGATCGTGCCGTTGTGCAGCGCCAGTTCCTGGAGCTCGGGCACCCCGCCCTCGTCCAGCACCCGCAGCGGGTCCTCGTCCTCGCCGGTGGAGAGCAGAGGCGGGAAATAGCGCAGGTTCTCCTCGAACAGCTCGTAGGCGGAATCGATCCAGCGCTCGCCGAACCAGGTGCGCGGGCGTGCCCCCTGGGCGGCGATCTCCGGCGGACGCACATCGGTGGCCTGGAGGAACAGCGGCGGCCGGGATTCGCGCCAGGCCTCATGGCCGAAGACGAAGGGGGAGTTGGCGCCCACGGCGATCTGCACGGCGGCCACCGCCTGCGCCGCGTTCCACGCGTCCGCGAAGCGCCCCGGGGTGACCTGAAGATGGAGCTGGACGGAGGTGCAGGCCGCCTCGGGCGCGATGGAGGCGCTGGCGTAGGTGAACCGCTCACGGCCCTCGATGTCGATGAGGAAATCCTCGCCGCGGGCGGCCAGCATCTGCTCGTTGAGGAGTTTGTAACGGTCGTCATAGGAGAGGCTCGTGGATCCCAGATCGTCCGCGGCGAGGGTCGGCAGAATTCCGATCATCACGATCTCGGAGGACACTTCCCGCGCCTTGCGATCGGCATATGACAAACCGGTTCGGAGCTCTTCCGACAGCTGATCGAGAACGCGTCCGCGCAAACGGTGGGGCACGATGTTTACTTCAAGGTTGCACTGCCCGAGTTCAGTCTGGAAATCATGACTCCCGATGCGCTCCAGAACCTCGGCGTTCATCATCCTCGGCAGTCCGTCGGCCCCGGCGAGATTCAGCTCGATCTCCAGCCCCATCAGATTCTTCGGGCGGTCGAATCGCTTGTCGGCCAGAAGCCGGCCCAGCCCGTCGAGGCACTGCCGCAACCGGACGCGCTGCCGTCGCCGGCCGGACGGGTCGAACTCACCGGCTATGAGCTTGTCCCCCATCGAAGCGTCCCTCCTCGAGTGGATCATCGGTGCCAGCCGTCTGCACACCACGCTCGATGATGCCCACCAATGTGATCGATAACGCCCCGCGATCCCCACCCAGCCAGTAGGCTCTCTGGAACTGCTCATTGCGCCGGAAAATTGGACCGGCGAGTTCCAGCCTACCGCGTCGGCCCCAAAATGCCAGGTCATATCCGTTCATCTAGCACAGAATCGGGGAAAATCCCCGCCTTCTCACGGTCTGGATAACCTCTTGTCGGCAATGCGGGCAGCGGCTAGATGAAACACAACGGGAACACTTGTCGTATAAACTCGGCTAACGAGGCAGAGAGATAAGGCCCGAACAGTCTGTTCCGGTTCCCCTCTGACCCGTGTTCCACCGACAGCGCCGCCCAAACCCGGCCCGCTATCGCTTCACCGTGTCTCCAAGCGAGAGGCGACCCACCATGCCGCTGCATGTGCCCCAGGCCCCCGCGCCCGCCCTGCGCAGCGTCCTCACGGCCCTTGACTCCCCCACCGCCGTCCGCGAGGCGCGCACCCCGGTACTCTCCACGCTCACCGGCCCCTTCGAACCCGAACTCCCGCTCCCCGTCCATGTCCTGGACGACATCACCACCGCCGACGGCCCGCCAAGCACCCGGCTCACCGGCTGGCGCTTCCTGATCCGCGACGGCGACCGCACGGTGGCCGCCGCCGAGGCGATGCTCACCGCCGACGGCTGGGCCTTCTCACACTTCTCCGAGGGTCCCTATGTCAGCTCGGCCGAACTCGCCCTGAGCCAGGCCGAGTCGCTGCCCTCCGCGTACCAACCGCGGCTGCTGTCCATCCCCGAGCTCTACATGGTCACGCTCTGGCTGCACGGCGACCTGACGGCGGACGGCGCCGAAGGCGGCCTCGGCGCGGGGGACCTGTTGGTGCCGCTCGCCCCGGCCCCGCCGGGTATCGCGCCCCACCGGGCGCATCGCGCAACCGACCTGCTGCCGGTTCTCACCCACCGGCTCACCCGGGCTCCCTTGCTTGGCTCACCCGCCTGACCTGGGCCTCCATCAGATTGGGAGCGCCCCGTGACCGTCGGGTCACGGGGCGCTCCGCAGCATCCTCGTAACAGTCCGGCGCCGATGAACCGTCCGGACGGGTGATGCGTCATTATCTAGCGAGACCGGTACCGCGAAATCCCTGCGGATTCCAGGCCGCAGGGCAACACTGGAGCAATCGACCGACTCAAACCACGGGGGGCGGCAATGAACGCCGCAGCGAGCCGCAGGACATTCACCACTCCGCAGCGAAAGAACCCTGTCATGTGCCAGCATCAACCACCCTGCCCGTCAGCCGACTCCGCCGACCGGGAGGCCGCCCATCTGGTGGCGCACCACCCGGAGCAGGGATGGAGCCTGCTGTGCAACGGCGTCCTGCTCTTCGAGGACACCGGTGAGCTGCTGCCGGACGGGCGCGTCATCGCACCGTGCCGGCCGCGGGGTTCCGAGCACATCGTCACCGCGGCCTGACGGCCGCCCACGCCGTCACCACGGTCTGACCCACCGTCGACGGCACGTACCCGCAGGGGCCGGCCCGGCGCATCCGCCGCACCGGCCCCATTGACGCGTTTGCCGAGGGGAAGCCCTCAGCCCTCGTAGGACTCCAGCGGCGGGCAGGAGCAGACGAGGTTACGGTCCCCGTAGGCCCCGTCGATCCGCCGCACCGGCGGCCAGTACTTGTCTGCCGCCGAGACCCCGGCCGGGAAGACCGCTTCCTCCCGGGAGTACGGGCGGTCCCACTCCCCGGTCAGCGACGCCGCCGTATGCGGGGCGTTCCGCAGCGGGTTGTCCTCCTTGGCCCACTCGCCGGAGCCGACCTTCTCGATCTCGGCCCGGATGGCGATCATCGCCTGGCAGAACCGGTCCAGCTCCGCCAGATCCTCGCTCTCGGTCGGCTCGATCATCAGCGTCCCCGCGACGGGGAACGACATCGTCGGCGCGTGGAAGCCGTAGTCGATCAGGCGCTTGGCCACATCGTCGACCGTCACGCCGGTGGCCTTCGTCAGCGGTCGCAGATCCACGATGCACTCATGGGCCACCAGGCCGCCGGGGCCGGTGTAGAGCACCGGGTAGTGCGGCTCCAGACGCTTGGCGACATAGTTGGCGCCGAGCACCGCGACCTGGGTCGCGCGGCGCAGCCCCTCGGCGCCCATCAGCCGGATGTACGCCCAGGAGATCGGCAGGATCCCCGCGGAGCCCCACGGCGCGGCCGAGACCGGGCCGACGCCGGTGGCCGGGCCCGCGGCGGGCTGCAGCGGATGGTTGGGCAGATAGGGCGCCAGGTGCTCGCGCACCGCGACCGGGCCGACGCCGGGGCCGCCACCGCCGTGCGGGATGCAGAAGGTCTTGTGCAGGTTCAGATGCGAGACATCGCCGCCGAACCGGCCCGGCTCGGCGAGCCCGACCAGCGCGTTGAGGTTGGCGCCGTCCACGTAGACCTGGCCGCCCGCGTCGTGCACGGCCGCGCAGATCTCGGTGATGTGCCCCTCGAACACACCGTGGGTGGAGGGGTAGGTGACCATCAGCACGGCCAGTTCGGCACCGTGCTTCTCGATCTTGGCGCGCAGGTCTCCGGTGTCGATCTCGCCGTCCTCACCGGTCTTGACCACGACAACCTTCATGCCGGCCATCACGGCGCTGGCGGCGTTGGTGCCGTGCGCGGAGGACGGGATCAGGCAGACGGTGCGCCGGGTGTCCCCGTTGGCCCGGTGGTAGGCGCGCACCGCGAGCAGCCCGGCGAGCTCGCCCTGGGATCCGGCGTTCGGCTGCAGGGAGACCTTGTCATAGCCGGTGACCTCGGCCAGCCGCTCCTCCAGCTCACGGATCAGGGTCAGATAGCCCTGGGCCTGCTCGGCCGGTGCGAAGGGGTGCAGCGCGCCGAACTCGGGCCAGGTGACCGGCTCCATCTCGGTGGTCGCGTTGAGCTTCATGGTGCAGGAGCCGAGCGGGATCATGCCCCGGTCCAGGGCGTAGTCCCGGTCGGCCAGCCGCCGCAGATAGCGCAGCATCGCCGTCTCGGAGCGGTGCTGGTGGAAGACCGGGTGGGCCAGATAGCCGTCGTGGCGCAGCAGGGCCGCGGGCAGCGCGTCCGGCGCCGCGGCGTCCAGCTCGTCGACGCCGGGGATCCCGGCGGCGTCGCCGTTTCCGCCGTCCACTCCGAAGGCGGACCACACGGCGGCAAGCTGCGCACGGGCGGTGGTCTCGTCGCAGGCGATGCCGACGTGGTCGGCGTCGGTCAGCCGAAGGTTGACCCCGGCCTCCCGGCCCGCGGCGACGACCTCGGCGGCCCGGCCCGGCACCCGTGCGGTGAGGGTGTCGAAGAACGCGCCGTGCACCACCTCGACACCGCCGGCCCGCAGCCCCTCGGCGAGCACGGAGGCGTAGCGGTGGGTGCGGCGGGCGATCGCCGCGAGCCCGTCCGGGCCGTGGTAGACGGCGTACATCCCGGCCATCACGGCCAGCAGCACCTGGGCGGTGCAGATGTTGCTGGTGGCCTTCTCCCGGCGGATGTGCTGCTCACGGGTCTGCAGCGCCAGCCGGTACGCCTTGTCGCCGTCGGCGTCCACGGAGACCCCGACCAGCCGGCCGGGAAGGTTGCGGGCGTAGGCGTCGCGCACCGCCATGAAACCGGCGTGCGGTCCGCCGAAGCCCATCGGGACGCCGAACCGCTGGCTGTTGCCCACCGCGATGTCCGCGCCCAGCTCACCGGGCGAGGTGAGCAGGGTGAGCGCGAGCAGATCGGCGGCGACGGTGACGACGGCGCCCAGCTCATGAGCGCGCTCGATGACCGGGCGCGGATCGCGCACCACGCCGGAGGCGCCCGGGTACTGCAGCAGCACACCGAAGACCCCGCGCTCGGCGATCTCGTCCGGAATGCCCTCGGCAAGATCGGCGACGACGACCTCTACACCGGTCGGCTCGGCTCGGGTCCGCAGGACCGCGACGGTCTGCGGCAGGCAGTCGGCGTCGACCAGGAAGACGCCCTCCTTGACCTTGCCGACACGCCGCGACAGCGCCATCGCCTCGGCGGCCGCGGTGGCCTCGTCCAGCAGCGAGGAGCCGGCCGTGGGCAGCCCGGTCAGATCGGCGACCACGGTCTGGAAGTTGAGCAGGGCCTCGAGCCGGCCCTGGGAGATCTCCGGCTGGTAGGGCGTGTACGCGGTGTACCAGGCGGGGTTCTCCAGCACATTGCGCAGGATCACCGGCGGGGTGTGGGTGCCGTAGTAGCCGAGGCCGATCATCGACGGCAGCACCTGGTTGCGGTCGGCGAGTCCGCGCAGCTCGGCGATGACCTCCGGCTCACTGCGGGCCGGGGGCAGGGCATGCAGCGCCTCGGTGCTCTTTATGACCTCCGGTACGGCGGCCTCGGTGAGCTCGTCCAGCGAGCCGAAGCCGACCTGGGCGAGCATCTTGGCCTGCGCCTCGCCGTCGGGGCCGATATGGCGCTGCTCGAACGGAGTACCGCGTTCCAAGTCGGAGAGTGCGATGCGATTGGCGGTCATCTGCGGGGGCCTCCTGGTCTGTAACGACCGGCGAGGGGCACCGCGGCGCGGGTGCCCGGACGGCCTCCCCCTCTGTCATCTCAACCTGAGAGCTTCACCGGCCACATACCGCCTGACCGGTTTTCACCGTCGGTGAGGAGGGGTTCCGGAGCTCTGCTCGCCCGTGGCCCGCCCTGCTTTCCAGAGTGACCTCACCCGCACGGTACGTGTGCCTGAGAGATTCCGGGGAGGATTTGCTCCTTCGGCGCCTCCGACAGCGTCGGCGGAGGACTCTCCCGCACGGGGTTTACAGCCACAGTCAGCGTACCAGCGGTTCTATCGTGGGGGACGGTCGCCGGCGTTCGAGTGGCCGAGCGCGGCGATGTGGCTTTTTGTAGGTATCAATGGCCACTTGCCACCTGTGGGAGAGAGCGTGCAGACCGATATCGACCCGCGGACCCTGATCGGCCGCAAGGCATTCGACCGCGAGGGCTCCAAGATCGGCACCGTGGACGAGGTCTATCTCGACGACGCGACCGGCGAGCCCGAATGGGCGGCGGTACGCACCGGGCTGTTCAGCCGGGACGTCTTCGTACCGCTCGAACCGAGCGAGGTCGTCGGCGACACCCTGCGGGTGCCGTACGACCGGGCGCTGATCAAGGACGCCCCGGACTTCGGAGTCGGCCGCCACCTCTCCCCCGAACAGGAGTTGCAGCTCTACCACCACTACGGACTGGACGTCACGGGCTGACCCTGGGGCTGGCCCTGGCCCTGGCCCTGGCCCTGGCCCTGGCCCTGGCCCTGCTCGTGGCCTGGGGCCGGGGGCTGCATGTGGCCCTGCATGTGGCCCGGGAGCTGCTCGCGGCCCAGGCCGTGGTCCTGCATGTGGCCTGGGGCCTGGCCCTGCTCGGGTCCGCCACCCGGTCCTGGGGCCAGCCCATCCGGGCCCGCGGCCAGGCCGCCTGGTCTCGCGGCCAGGTCATCCGGGCCCTCGATCTGCTCTGGATCGGAGGCTATGGCCTCCCCCGGGGTCATGCCCGTAGTCCCCTCCCGGCCCGTAGTCCCCTCCCGGCCCGTAGTCCCTTCTACGGCCAGGTCCGCGACCGCCTCCCGGGCCACATCGGGCTCCGGGCTCGCGGCGTCTTCCGGGGCCGAGCCTGCGACCTCCTCCGCGGCCGGGTCCGCGTCCAGGTCCGGGTTCGTGACCGCTTCCCGGGCCACTCCCGGGACCGGGTCCAGGTCCGAACCCGCCTCCCCGGCCACATCGGGCCCCGGGCCCGCGATCTCCTCCAGGTCCAGGTCCGGGTCCGGGTTCATGACCGCCTCCCGGGCCACGTCCGGGCCCGGGCCCGCGCCGTCCTCCTGGACCGAGCCTGCGACCTCCCCCGCGTACGGGTCCGGGTCCGCGACCGCTTTCTGGGCCACGTCCGGGACCGGGTCCAGGTCCGAACCCGCCTCCCCGGCCACATCGGGGCCCGGGCCCGCGACCTCCCCCGGGCCCAGGTCCGGGTCCGCCTCCCCGGCCACGTCCGGGCCCGGGCCCGCGGCGTTCTCCGGGACCGAGCCTGCGACCTCCCCCGCGTACGGGTCCGGGTTCACGGCCTCCTCCGGGACCAGATGTGCCTCCGGGCCCGGGGCCACGTCCGGAGCCCCGTCCGCGTTCGGGCTCGCTGCGTCCTCCGGTGCCGTGTCCAGACCAGGAGCCGCGTCCTCGTCCGGTCGTAGCAGCGGCAGCGGTTCGGTCGGCTCCAGTGCCGGGTCGTCCACGGCGAACGTCCGCACCCGCCCCGGCCGCGACCACGGCTCCTCGAAGCGCACGGTCACCCGGCCCACCCCGCTCCCCTGCACCCAGCCCGCCCCGTACTCGGCGTGCCGCACATCGGAGCCCGGCAGCCAGCGCCGCGGCTTCCCAGCGTCCTCAGGAGCCTCTCCCGCGCCCTCTCCCACAGGCTCCGGCCTCTCGGGGCCCGGCACGCGCCGGGCGTCCCCCAGTGCCTCATGGGCCGCTTGGGCGGCCTGCGCCGCTTGGGCGGCCTGCGCCGCTTGGGCGGCCTGGGCGGCCTGGGCGGCCTGCGCGAAGAGATCCTCTTGGGTGTAGTCCGCCAGACCGCTGACCCCGACCCCCAGCAGCCGCACACCCGCCGTGGTGTCCACACCGTCGATCAGCCGTGCCGCGGCCTCCCGCACCACCCCCGGATCGTCGGTCGGCCCGCGCAGGGTCTCCGAACGGGTCAGCGTGGAGAAGTCGTACCGCCGCACCTTGATCACGACCGTCCGCCCCGAGCGACCCGCCTCGCGCAGCCGCCGCACACAGCGGTCGGCGAGCCGCGCGATCTCCAGCTGCACCCGGGTGCGGTCGGTGAGGTCGACGTCGAAGGTGTCCTCCACCGAGATGGACTTGGCGTCCCGCTCGGCGACGACGGGCCGCTCGTCCCGGCCCTCCGCCATCAGAAACAGCGACGCGCCGTGGGCCCGGCCCAGCAGCCGCACCAGCTCGGCCTCGCCCGCCTCCCGCGTCTCGGCCACGGTGTGGATCCCGGCCCGGCGCAGCGTCTCCGCCGTGGCGGGGCCGACTCCCGGGAGTGTCCGCACCGACATGGGGCCGAGCAACTCGCGCTCCGTCCCGGGGTCGATGACCACCAGGCCGTCGGGCTTGGCCTGCTCCGAAGCGATCTTGGCGAGCATCTTGGATCCGGCGAGCCCCACCGAGCCGGTCAGCCCCGTGACCGCCCTGATGTCGGTCCGCAACCGCTCCCCCACGGCGAGCGCCGCCCCCACGGTGGGCTCGGTGCCGCCCGCCTCCAGATCGACGAACGCCTCGTCCAGACTGAGCGGCTCCACCAGGGGCGAGAGGGTGTGCAGCAGGGTCATGACCACGTCGCTCACGGCGCGGTAGAGGGTGAAGCGGGGGATGAGGAACGCCGCGTTCGGACACAGGCGGCGGGCCTGGGCCATCGCCATGGCCGAGTGCACCCCGAACACCCGGGCCTCATAGGAGGCCGTGGCGACCACGCCACGCGGCCCCAGACCCCCCACGATCACCGGCTTACCGCGCAGGCTGGGCTTGGATGCCTGCTCCGCCGAGGCGTAGAAGGCATCCATGTCCAGATGGAGAATCGTCGGCGCACCCCTCACACCTACGATGCTGCCGCACACCACTGACAATGGGCGGCACGACGGCCCGGAGGCGGGCCGGGGGCGCCGCTCGGCTCGCGTCCGGGGCGGCGCCTAGCGAAAGGTGCCTGACGAAAGGGCGAGCGCTCAACCGGCCCGGTTGCGACGCGCCGCGAGCTCATCGGTGGGGTTGGGCCGGATCAGCGTCTCCCCGGTGTCCACCCGCTCGCCGTGCAGCTGGGACAGCGCGCTCTCGACATCCCGCCAGACGACGCCCACGGCGATCCCGAAGACACCCTGACCGCCCTGGAGGAGGTCCACGACCTCATCGGGCGAGGTGCACTCGTAGACGGTCGCGCCGTCGCTCATCAGCGTCATCTGGGCCAGGTCGTCGAGCTCCCGGGCACGCAGATGGGTCACCGCCGCCCGGATGTTCTGCAGCGATACGCCGGTGTCCAGCAGCCGCTTCACGATCTTGAGGACGACCACGTCCCGGAAGCTGTAGAGCCGCTGGCTGCCCGAGCCGTACGCGGGCCGGACGCTCGGCTCCACCAGCCCGGTGCGGGCCCAGTAGTCGAGCTGGCGGTAGGTGATGCCCGCGGCCGCGCATGCGGTCGGTCCGCGGTACCCGACCCGCTCCGTCTCCCCCGCGGCGGGCTCACGCGGCGGTGCTGCCTGTGCCGCGACCCGAGCCTTCAACGCCGGATCGGCCGGTGCGCTCCCCTGGAGCGTATACGGACCGCCGGCTGCCGTGCCGTCGCCGGTGCTTCTCACGCCGACCTCCGTCCTCGACCTGCCACCTTGAAGGTAGGCAGTCACCCGGGGTGCGTCAACGATCGCCACACTCGGCACGCCGAGTGATAATCACCCTAAGGGTGGTTTCCCGTGTCCCTCGTCCGGGAAAGGCTACTCGAATGCGCGAGCTAGGACCGGCATACCGCTCACTGGCTGCTGGTTCCGAAGTCCTCGGGCGAGATCTGGTCGAGGAACTCGCGGAACTTCTCCACCTCGTCCTCCTGCTCGTCCGGGATCGCGATACCGGCGTCGTCCAGCACGCCGTCGCTGCCGTAGATCGGCGTTCCGGTGCGCAGCGCGAGCGCTATGGCGTCGGACGGCCGGGCACTGACCTCCACGCCGCTGGCGAAGACCAGCTCCGCGTAGAAGACCCCCTCGCGCAGATCCGTGATCCGGACCTCCGTGAGCTGCTGGCCGACCGCTTCGAGTACGTCTTTGAAAAGGTCATGGGTCAGCGGGCGCGCCGGAGCCATGCCCTGCTGAGCGAAGGCGATCGCGGTCGCCTCACCTGGTCCGATCCAGATGGGGAGGTACCGGTCGCCTCCCACTTCACGCAGGAGCACGATCGGTTGGTTGGAGGGCATTTCCACCCGGACACCCACGACGTCGAGCTCGTTCACACAGCAACCCTAGGACGTGCCCGGCCGGTTTGGATAGTCGGGGCCCGGCCGGTCACCGCTCCTGGACCCTCAGAGCCGACCGCACCAGGGCCGCGTGCAGCTCTACGGAAAGCGTGGCGAGCTCCCGCACACTGGCCTCCGCATGCGCTCTGGTCTGCGGGTTTCTATGCAACCGCAGCGGAGCGACCACCTGCTCGACCATTCCGGCCTCGCGTTCGGCGGAGGCTTTCATGATTCGCAGATGACGTGGTTCCAGGCCGAAACGACCGAGTTCGGCGATGAGCCGGGCGACGGTCACCGCCTCGATGTCGTACCCGCCGTCCGCGCTCGGCGCGAGCAGCCCGTACGACTCCCATTCGGCCAGCTGCACCTCGCTGACCTCGGCCGTTGCCAGCAGCTCGGCACGGCCCAGCCGGGCGGCCGTGGGGCCGTCCGCGGCCGCCCCGGTACCGCCGTCGAGCACACCGGGCTGCCGCGCTCCCTGCGAAACGGCAGGAAGCTGCAACGGCTCGCCCCGCTCCAGGGCGTCCAGATGCTCCCGGATGACCTTGAGCGGCAGGTAGTGGTCACGCTGCATCCGGAGGATACGGCCGAGCCGCTCCACATCCCGCCGGCTGAATTTCCGATAGCCGGACGGCGTCCGGCGCGGCTCGACCAGACCTTCCGACTCCAAGAAGCGGATCTTGGAGATGGTGACCTCGGGGAACTCGTCCCGCAACAGATTCAGCACGGTGCCGATGCTCATCGACCGGCTGCCCGTGGGGGCGGTGCCGGTACCGGCACCGCCCGACGGTGTCTGAAGCATGGACCTCCCCTGACGGGTCAGATGCCGACGCCCCGCTGGCTCGGGTAGAAGACCAGCCGGTACTTACCGATCTGCACCTCGTCGCCGCTGGCCAGCACCACCGGCGCGTCGATCTGCTCCCGGTTGAGATACGTCCCGTTGAGGCTGCCGACGTCCGAGACGGTGAAGCTGCCGTCCTGGCCGCGCCGGAACTCCACATGGCGGCGGGAGACCGTCACATCGTCCAGGAAGATGTCGCTCTGCGGGTGACGGCCCGCCGTGGTGACATCACTGTCCAGCAGGAAACGGCTGCCCGAGTTCGGCCCGCGCCGGACCACCAGCAGCGCCGATCCCATCGGCAGCGCCTCGACGGCGGCCTGCGCCTCCGGGCTGAGCGACGGCAGCGGCGTCTGCCCGGTCACCTCGGAGTCGTACGCCTCGAGACCCGAGATCGAAATGGTGGAGGTGGTCTCCGAGGCACGCTCGGAGGGCGCGCCGCCCCGCAACGGGGCGCCGCAATTGGAGCAGAACCGGCTGGCCTCCGCGTTCCGGTGGCCGCACCGCTGACAGACAGGCAAGCCGAACCCTCCACCACTGTGAGCGGCCGATGGCTCCTGGAAACCTATGGGGCCGGTCGCGGAGGGGTCAACAGACGCGCCCTGCGCGCCGACCTGGTCCCGGAACAGCGGGCGCTCCTCGGTCCCCCCTCCGCTCTCCTCCGCGGCACGCGAGGCGCGGTGGCGAGCGGTGCTGCTGCCGCCATCCTGGCGGGCACTCTTGCCGAACAACTTCCCGAACAACTTCACGGGCGATTCCCCTTGACTGAAACAGACCCGCCCGTGGGGCAGGACAAACCCTCGATGCACACACCAGACGGTCCGGACATCCTCACAACGTCCGTGACCACCAGACAGTTTCCATCACGCTCGGATCTTCTGGTGCGTTGACCCCCCGCGTCCACATGGTCTCCCCGAGAGACCCTCATTTCGAACCGCCTCACCGTGATGACGACCGAGCGTAGTCAGGCCGCTTCGCCGATCGCAAGGCATCCACAACGACCTTCTTCTCCCGCCGCACGGACACAGTGGCCTGCTCCTTCTCCAGGCTCTGCACCACCCCGCCGGGAATGTTCAGCGCCGGCTCCAGATCCTCCGGCTTGCCGATCACCTTCACAACATACGGTTGCGTCACTTTCTGTCCATCGATCTGGATCGCGCCACCGCTGTCCGCGAAGTAGGTGCCGGCGACCACCCGCACCTTGCCGATCTGGACCGCCTCGGCGCCCGCCGCGCGCAGCTCCTGCACCGTGTCGAGCAGCATGTCCGACTCCACGGAGCCCCGGGAGTCGTCGATCGTGATCGTGATACCGGGACCCTGTGCTGCCACCGTACCCGCGAGCACGCCCAGCTGCTGCTCCTTCTGGAGCGTCTGCTTGCGGGCCTCCTCGGCCTGGTCCGAGCTGTTCTCCAGCTCGGTGCGCTGGTTCTCCAGCCGGCGCTTCTCGTCCTGGAGCCGCTGAGTGCGGGAGTCCAGCTCGTCGAGGATCCGGACCAGGTCCTCCTGCCGGGCGCCGCGCAGCACGCTGTTCTCGTTGGTCGAGCGCACCTGGATGGCGAGGCCCAGGCCGAGGCCGAAGAGCAGCAGGGCGACGATGAGCTGCGCACGGGTCAGCCGCGGCGGCCATACGCCCTTCAGCAGCCGCTGGCGGCCGGTCTGGGCCTCTTCCGACCTCTGTCCAGTCCCAGGGCCGCCTTGCCCGGCTCCGGGGCCGGGGACGGGCCCCATACGCTCTCCGGGGCCGCTCCTGGGCCCGCCGGGGGGCCTGGTGCCCTCGGCGCCCGGCGTGGGCGTGTCGCCCGCCTTCACGGGCCGGCCCTGGGCCTGCGGCGGCAGGGCCTCGGGCAGCACGGCCTTGGGCAAGGGCGTCCTGAGAGCTACGTCCTTGAGGCCGCCCGGCGGGGGCCCGGCAGCTCTGCCCGGTTCACCTCGCGGAGGCGCGGGGGGCCTGCCCGGCTCACCCCGCGGGGGCCCGGCGGGCCTGCCCGGCTCACCCCGCGGGGGCGTGGACGGCCTGCCCGGCTGCTGGCGTACGTCACGGTGCTCGGGCTTCCGGGCGGGCGACGGGGCACCCGGCCGCGGCGTTTCGGCCGCCGACGGCCGCTCCGGCTGTGCCCGCTCGCGCGGCTCCCCGGAGGGCACGGGCTTCTCGGCCGTCTCCGGCCGTCGCGGCGGCTCGGGCGACCGCCGCGGCTGCTCAGCGCCCGGTTCGGTCTTTTCGGCCTTCGCTGCCTGCTCGGGCCTTTCGGGCTTCGCGTCCCTCTCGGCCAGTCGCGGCGTTTCGGCCGGCCGTCGGCTTTCGGCCGACTCTGGCCGCTCGGGCTTCTCAGGGGTGTCGTCGGTCGTCATCGGCCTCACGCCCGGAAGACATGGCGGCGGATCGCGGCCGCGTTGGAGAAGATCCGGATACCGAGCACGACCACGACTCCCGTCGACAGTTGGGCACCGACGCCCAGCTTGTCACCGAGGAAGACGATCAGTGCGGCCACCACCACATTGGACAGGAACGATACGACGAAGACCTTGTCGTCGAAGATCCCGTCCAGCATCGCCCGGAAGCCCCCGAAGACCGCGTCGAGTGCCGCCACGACGGCGATCGGCAGATAGGGCTCGACCACCGTCGGCACCACGGGTCGGACCACAAGCCCGACCACGACTCCCACGATGAGCCCCAATACGGCGATCACGATGTGCCCTTCCCTGTGTCGGCGTCACCCTTGCCGGAGCCACCGGCTATCGGTTCCGCGGTGCGTACGATCAGGCTCGGCGCGGCCGGAAGCCGGAGCGAGTCCTGGGCGGAAATGCTCGTGCGGATGTCATAGTTCTGCTGCAGCACATGCAGATACTGGCCGTCCGCGCTGTTCTGGAAAGCGGTGCTCAGCCGCTGCCCGTCCCCCACCGCGAGCACCGTATAGGGCGGCGCCAGCGGCTTGTTGTCGACCAGTATGGCGTCTCCCGCAGCCCTGATCGCCGAGAGCGCCGTCAGCCGCTGTCCGTTGATCGAGATGGCCTCCGCGCCCGACTCCCACAGGCCGTTGACGACACGCTGCATGTCGTGGTCGCGCACCCGGCCGGTATCGGAGAAGTCGGCGCTCTCCCGTGGTCCCCCGCCGCCGCCGGCCGCGCCCTTGGCGTCGTCGACCACCAGCTTCACCCCGGGGCCCGTCACCTGGTTGGCCCCCGAGAGCAGCGCCACCAGATCGGCCTTGGCTCCGCCGTGCTTCTCCAGTGCCTGCCGCTGCTTCTCCCCGACTTCGCCGCGGAGCTTGTCCACGCTCCTGGCGAGATCGTCCGCGTTCGAGTTTCCCGTCTCGATACGGTCGATCAGTTCTCCCCGCTCCTTGGCCAGCGTGGGCGCCGATATCCGCGCCTCGGCGGCGCCGACGGTGATGACCACCGCGACCAGGACAAGGCCGAGAGCCAGCCCCAGTTTGGCCCGCATGGTGCGCGGCAGGCCCGAGCGACCGGTCTCACCGCGCCGCGCGGCGGCCTCGGCGTAACCGTCGTCGAGGCTGTGGTCCATCACATTGGTCAGCAGCGACATGGACGCGTCGAGGCGCGGGCGAGGGCGCGGCGATGCTGTGCTCCGAACGGGGGGCGGCTGCGACATGCCGCACATCGTCGCACGTGGGGGCCGCCGCCACCGAATGGCCCCTCCGGCGTGCCGGATCGGGGACCTCGGGGCGGCGCCCCCACGCGCTCAGACGTGCGCAGACGGCCTCGGGGTCAGCGCCCCGCGCTGTCCACGACGCTCGACCACTCGTCCAGCAGGGCCTGCGCGGACGCGTCGTCCGGGCCCTCCGCCCACAGATGGGTGACCGCCTCGGCCGGGTCGGGCAGCACCATGACCCACCGCCCGTCGGCCTCCACGACCCGCACCCCGTCGGTGGTGTCCACGCTGCGGTCGCCCGCGGCCTCCACCACATGCCGCATGACCAGGCCCTTGACCGCCCAGGGGGTGGCCAGATCGCGCCGCTGGACATGCGCCCGCGGGATCCGCGCATCGATCTGACTCAACGTCAGCTGAGTGCGCGCCACCAGCCCGATCAGCCGGACGAAGGCGGCCGTACCGTCGAAGACGCTGCTGAACTCGGGGATGATGAATCCGCCGCGCCCGTCACCGCCGAAGATGGTGGTCTCCGACCGGGCGACCCGGGTCAGATCGTCCGCCGCGGTGGTCGTCCACTCCACCTGCGTGCCGTGATACGCCGCCACCTGCTCGGCGATACGGGTCGTGGTCACCGGAAGCGCCACCCGCCCGCTGCGCCGCTCCGCGGCCACCAGGTCCAGCATCACCAGCAGCGTCCGGTCGTCCTCCACGATGCGGCCCCGCTCGTCTACGAGCGAGAACCGCTCACCGACCGGGTCGAACCGCACCCCGAACGCGGCACGCGCCGAGGCCACCATCTCGCCGAGCCGGGCCAGCCCCGACCGGCGGGCGTCGGCGGTCTCCGTCGGCCGCGCCTCGTTCAGGCCGGGGTTGATGGTCAGCGCGTCCACCCCGAGCCGTCCCAGCAGGCTCGGGAGCACCAGCCCGGAGCTTCCGTTGGCGGCGTCCACGACAACCTTGAGACCGGATTCGGCGATGCCGCTGATGTTCACGGCGCGCAGCAGCGAGCCCGTGTACGAGTCGAAGACGCTCGACGGGAAGCTGAGGTCACCGATCTCGCCCGGGAAGGCCCGGCGGTACTCCTGGCGGGCGTACACCCGGTCCAGCTTCCGCTGACCGGCCGCGGACAGATCGGCGCCCCGCTCGTCGAAGAACATGATGTCCACCGAATCCGGCACCCCGGGCGAGGTCCGGATCATAAAGCCGCCGGCGCTGCCGCGCGCGGTCTGCTGCCGGGCCACCGGCAGCGGTACGTTCTCCAGGTCCCGTACGTCGATGGCGCTGGTCTGCAGGGCGGAGATCATCGCCCGTTTGAGTGCCCGCGCGCCCCTGGAGTGGTCACGCGCAGTGGTGACCGTGGAGCCCTTCTTGAGGGTCGTCGCATAGGCTCCGGCAAGCCGCACCGCGAGCTCCGGGGTGATCTCCACATTGAGGATGCCGGAGACACCGCGGGCGCCGAACAGATGGGCCTGCCCCCGCGACTCCCAGATCACCGAGGTGTTGACGAACGCGCCCGCCTCGATGGTCTTGAACGGGTAGACCCGGACATTGCCCTGGACGATCGATTCCTCGCCGATCAGGCACTCATCGCCGATGACGGCCCCGTCCTCGATACGGGCGGCGCGCATGATGTCGGTGTTCTTGCCGATGACACAGCCGCGCAGATTGCTCTGCTGACCGACGTACACGTTGTCGTGCACCACCGCCTTGTGAAGAAAGGCGCCGCTCTTCACCACGACATTGGAGCCGACGACGGTGTGCTCACGGATCTCGGTACCGGCCTCCACCTTGGCGTAGTCGCCGATATAGAGCGGACCGCGGAGCACGGCCTCCGGATCCACATCCGCCCCTTCGGCGACCCATACGCCGGGGGAGATCTCGAATCCGTCGAGTTCGACGTCGACCTTGCCCTCGAGAACGTCGGCCTGGGCCTTCACATAGCTCTCATGGGTGCCCACGTCCTCCCAGTAGCCCTCGGCGACATACCCGAAGATGGGCTTGCCCTCCTTCATCAACTGAGGGAAGACATCTCCGGACCAGTCGACCGGAACATCGGGCTCGACATAGTCGAAGACCTCCGGCTCCATGACGTAGATGCCGGTGTTGACCGTATCGGAGAAGACCTGACCCCAGGTGGGCTTCTCCAGGAAACGCTCGACCTTTCCGGCCTCGTCGACGATGGTGATACCGAATTCGAGGGGATTGGGGACGCGCGTCAGACAGACGGTGACAAGGGCTCCGTTTTCCTTATGGAAATTGATCAGATCCGTAAGGTCGAAATCCGTCAGGGCGTCGCCCGAGATCACAAGGAAGGTGTCGTCCTTGAGTGCTTCCTCCGCGTTCTTGACGCTACCGGCGGTGCCGAGTGGCTTCTCCTCATTCGCGTACGTGAGCTCCATACCGAGCTCCTCGCCGTCACCGAAGTAGTTCTTGACCAGGGACGCGAGGAACTGGACGGTCACCACGGTCTCGCTGAGCCCATGCCGCTTGAGCAGCCGCAGCACATGCTCCATGATCGGCCGATTGGCCACGGGCAGCAGCGGTTTGGGCATGGTCGAGGTCATCGGGCGCAGACGAGTTCCCTCGCCCCCTGCCATCACGACGGCCTTCATGTCGGAAGCGTCCTCCTTGAAGAGACGACGGTCATGCCGACCGTGCACGCCGGATGGCCCTTGCATCTACCGCACTACGGGCCCCGGCCTCTATGGACGCCGCTACGGCGAGCTCAGTCGGCCGCGGTGTCCGCCTTCACAAGTCGGCGGACCTGAACCACGTAGAGGACTCCTGCCCACCAATAGAGTGTTGTACCCCATCCGGCGAACGCCCATCCGAAAATTGCGGCGGTCGTGTGAAGCACGCCACTTCCCTCACTCAGAAGGAGCAAGGGGAAGGCATACATCAGGTTGAAGGTCGCCGCCTTGCCGAGGAAGTTCACCTGGGGCGGCGGATAGCCGTGGCGCCGGAGGATGCCCACCATCACCAGCAGGACCAGCTCTCGGGCGAGAAGGACCGCGGTCAGCCAGAGGGGCAGGATCTCGCGCCAGGTGAGACCGACAAGCGTCGACAGTATGTAGAGCCGGTCGGCCGCCGGGTCGAGAAGCCGGCCGAGGCTGCTGATCTGGTTCCAGCGACGGGCCAGCTTCCCGTCGAGATAGTCGCTGACACCGCTGAACGCCAGCACCAACAGTGCCCAGCCGTCGCTGTTGGGCCCGCCGAACTCGGGCCGGAGGATCAACCACAGGAAAAGCGGCACGCCGACGAGGCGCGCCGCGCTGAGGATGTTCGGGATGGTGAGCACACGGTCCGTCTGAACTCGTGTCTCCTGTACCTCCACCCGGGAGCCTCCCGTGAGAAACAGGCCAATGATGCCCCATGACTCTACCGGTAGGCCCGCATGGGTTCCGCACCGGGGCGTACCGGACATGGACATAAAAAAAGACCCCGACGGAAGTAAATTCCCATCGGGGTCTTTCTTAAAAATTGTTCGGCGGTGTCCTACTCTCCCACAGGGTCCCCCCTGCAGTACCATCGGCGCTGAAAGGCTTAGCTTCCGGGTTCGAAATGTAACCGGGCGTTTCCCTAACGCTATGACCACCGAAACACTATGAAACTGAACCGGAACCACACCCCAAACAAAAAGGGGGGTTCAATACGGTTCATTGCTTCAGAACCAACACAGTGGACGCGAGCACCTGAGGACAAGCCCTCGGCCTATTAGTACCAGTCAACTCCACCAGTTACCCGGCTTCCATATCTGGCCTATCAACCCAGTCGTCTACTGGGAGCCTTAACCCATCAAGTGGGTGGGAGTCCTCATCTCGAAGCAGGCTTCCCGCTTAGATGCTTTCAGCGGTTATCCCTCCCGAACGTAGCCAACCAGCCATGCCCTTGGCAGGACAACTGGCACACCAGAGGTTCGTCCGTCCCGGTCCTCTCGTACTAGGGACAGCCCTTCTCAAGACTCCTACGCGCACAGCGGATAGGGACCGAACTGTCTCACGACGTTCTAAACCCAGCTCGCGTACCGCTTTAATGGGCGAACAGCCCAACCCTTGGGACCGACTCCAGCCCCAGGATGCGACGAGCCGACATCGAGGTGCCAAACCATCCCGTCGATATGGACTCTTGGGGAAGATCAGCCTGTTATCCCCGGGGTACCTTTTATCCGTTGAGCGACGGCGCTTCCACAAGCCACCGCCGGATCACTAGTCCCGACTTTCGTCCCTGCTCGACCCGTCGGTCTCACAGTCAAGCTCCCTTGTGCACTTACACTCAACACCTGATTGCCAACCAGGCTGAGGGAACCTTTGGGCGCCTCCGTTACCCTTTAGGAGGCAACCGCCCCAGTTAAACTACCCACCAGACACTGTCCCTGATCCGGATCACGGACCCAGGTTAGACATCCAGCACGACCAGAGTGGTATTTCAACAATGACTCCACACTAACTGGCGTTAATGCTTCACAGTCTCCCACCTATCCTACACAAGCCGAACCGAACACCAATATCAAGCTATAGTAAAGGTCCCGGGGTCTTTCCGTCCTGCTGCGCGAAACGAGCATCTTTACTCGTAGTGCAATTTCACCGGGCCTATGGTTGAGACAGTCGAGAAGTCGTTACGCCATTCGTGCAGGTCGGAACTTACCCGACAAGGAATTTCGCTACCTTAGGATGGTTATAGTTACCACCGCCGTTTACTGGCGCTTAAGTTCTCAGCTTCGCCACACCGAAATGTGACTAACCGGTCCCCTTAACGTTCCAGCACCGGGCAGGCGTCAGTCCGTATACATCGCCTTACGGCTTCGCACGGACCTGTGTTTTTAGTAAACAGTCGCTTCTCGCTGGTCTCTGCGGCCACCACCAGCTCAAGGAGAAAATCCCATCACCAGCAATGGCCCCCCTTCTCCCGAAGTTACGGGGGCATTTTGCCGAGTTCCTTAACCATAGTTCACCCGAACGCCTCGGTATTCTCTACCTGACCACCTGAGTCGGTTTAGGGTACGGGCCGCCATGAAACTCGCTAGAGGCTTTTCTCGACAGCATAGGATCATCCACTTCACCACAATCGGCTCGGCATCAGGTCTCACCCTTCAATGAGGAACGGATTTACCTACTCCTCGGGCTACACCCTTACCCCGGGACAACCACCGCCCGGGCTGGACTACCTTCCTGCGTCACCCCATCACTCACCTACTACAGGTCTGGACCGTCGGCTCCACCACTCCCCTCAACTCCGAAGAGATCAGGGCGGCTTCACGGACTTAGCATCGCCTGGTTCGACGTTGGCGCTTCAAAGCGGGTACCGGAATATCAACCGGTTGTCCATCGACTACGCCTGTCGGCCTCGCCTTAGGTCCCGACTTACCCTGGGCAGATCAGCTTGACCCAGGAACCCTTAGTCAATCGGCGCACACGTTTCCCACGTGTGTATCGCTACTCATGCCTGCATTCTCACTCGTGAACCATCCACAACTCGCTTACACGGCTGCTTCACCCGGCACACGACGCTCCCCTACCCATCACAGCGATCGTTGGACCACATGCTGCAATGACACGACTTCGGCGGTACGCTTGAGCCCCGCTACATTGTCGGCGCGGAATCACTTGACCAGTGAGCTATTACGCACTCTTTCAAGGATGGCTGCTTCTAAGCCAACCTCCTGGTTGTCTCTGCGACTCCACATCCTTTCCCACTTAGCGTACGCTTAGGGGCCTTAGTCGATGCTCTGGGCTGTTTCCCTCTCGACCATGGAGCTTATCCCCCACAGTCTCACTGCCGCGCTCTCACTTACCGGCATTCGGAGTTTGGCTAAGGTCAGTAACCCGGTAGGGCCCATCGCCTATCCAGTGCTCTACCTCCGGCAAGAAACACACGACGCTGCACCTAAATGCATTTCGGGGAGAACCAGCTATCACGGAGTTTGATTGGCCTTTCACCCCTAACCACAGGTCATCCCCCAGGTTTTCAACCCTGGTGGGTTCGGTCCTCCACGAAGTCTTACCTCCGCTTCAACCTGCCCATGGCTAGATCACTCCGCTTCGGGTCTTGAGCGCGCTACTAAACCGCCCTATTCGGACTCGCTTTCGCTACGGCTTCCCCACACGGGTTAACCTCGCAACACACCGCAAACTCGCAGGCTCATTCTTCAAAAGGCACGCAGTCACGACCGTGCTCCGAAGAACACGGCGACGCTCCCACGGCTTGTAGGCACACGGTTTCAGGTACTATTTCACTCCGCTCCCGCGGTACTTTTCACCATTCCCTCACGGTACTATCCGCTATCGGTCACCAGGGAATATTTAGGCTTAGCGGGTGGTCCCGCCAGATTCACACAGGATTTCTCGGGCCCCGTGCTACTTGGGAAATGAACAAGCAAGCCACTACGATTTCAGCTACGGGGGTCTTACCCTCTACGCCGGACCTTTCGCATGTCCTTCGCCTATCGCAATGGTTTCTGACTCACCCAGCCGCCGGCAGACGACTGAAGTTCACTCCCACAACCCCGTATGCGCAACCCCTGCCGGGTATCACACACATACGGTTTAGCCTCATCCAGTTTCGCTCGCCACTACTCCCGGAATCACGGTTGTTTTCTCTTCCTGCGGGTACTGAGATGTTTCACTTCCCCGCGTTCCCTCCACATACCCTATGTGTTCAGGTATGGGTGACAGCCCATGACGACTGCCGGGTTTCCCCATTCGGACACCCCCGGATCAAAGCTCGGTTGACAGCTCCCCGGGGCCTATCGCGGCCTCCCACGTCCTTCATCGGTTCCTGGTGCCAAGGCATCCACCGTGCGCCCTTAAAAACTTGGCCACAGATGCTCGCGTCCACTGTGCAGTTCTCAAACAACGACCCGTACCCCGTCACCCACACCTCACGATGCGGTTCACCGGGACCGGCCGAAGGAACAGGCAACTTTCCAGCCCGTACCCTCAGACACCCAACAGCGTGCCCGGCATCATTTTTCTGCTCGCTCTGTGTTCCACGCCGAAGCAGTACTAACAGAGAAGAGCATCCAGACGATGCCGAATAGTCAACGTTCCACCCATGAGCAAACCGTGCGAGACATGCGCTCGCAGTCGGCTATGTGCTCCTTAGAAAGGAGGTGATCCAGCCGCACCTTCCGGTACGGCTACCTTGTTACGACTTCGTCCCAATCGCCAGTCCCACCTTCGACGGCTCCCCCCACAAGGGTTGGGCCACCGGCTTCGGGTGTTACCGACTTTCGTGACGTGACGGGCGGTGTGTACAAGGCCCGGGAACGTATTCACCGCAGCAATGCTGATCTGCGATTACTAGCGACTCCGACTTCATGGGGTCGAGTTGCAGACCCCAATCCGAACTGAGACCGGCTTTTTGAGATTCGCTCCACCTCACGGCTTCGCAGCTCATTGTACCGGCCATTGTAGCACGTGTGCAGCCCAAGACATAAGGGGCATGATGACTTGACGTCGTCCCCACCTTCCTCCGAGTTGACCCCGGCAGTCTCCTGTGAGTCCCCATCACCCCGAAAGGCATGCTGGCAACACAGAACAAGGGTTGCGCTCGTTGCGGGACTTAACCCAACATCTCACGACACGAGCTGACGACAGCCATGCACCACCTGTACACCGACCACAAGGGGGCCCCTGTCTCCAGAGGTTTCCGGTGTATGTCAAGCCTTGGTAAGGTTCTTCGCGTTGCGTCGAATTAAGCCACATGCTCCGCCGCTTGTGCGGGCCCCCGTCAATTCCTTTGAGTTTTAGCCTTGCGGCCGTACTCCCCAGGCGGGGAACTTAATGCGTTAGCTGCGGCGCGGACAACGTGGAATGTCGCCCACACCTAGTTCCCAACGTTTACGGCGTGGACTACCAGGGTATCTAATCCTGTTCGCTCCCCACGCTTTCGCTCCTCAGCGTCAGTATCGGCCCAGAGATCCGCCTTCGCCACCGGTGTTCCTCCTGATATCTGCGCATTTCACCGCTACACCAGGAATTCCGATCTCCCCTACCGAACTCTAGCCTGCCCGTATCGAATGCAGACCCGGAGTTAAGCTCCGGGCTTTCACATCCGACGCGACAAGCCGCCTACGAGCTCTTTACGCCCAATAATTCCGGACAACGCTTGCGCCCTACGTATTACCGCGGCTGCTGGCACGTAGTTAGCCGGCGCTTCTTCTGCAGGTACCGTCACTCTCGCTTCTTCCCTGCTGAAAGAGGTTTACAACCCGAAGGCCGTCATCCCTCACGCGGCGTCGCTGCATCAGGCTTTCGCCCATTGTGCAATATTCCCCACTGCTGCCTCCCGTAGGAGTCTGGGCCGTGTCTCAGTCCCAGTGTGGCCGGTCGCCCTCTCAGGCCGGCTACCCGTCGTCGCCTTGGTAGGCCATCACCCCACCAACAAGCTGATAGGCCGCGGGCTCATCCTGCACCGCCGGAGCTTTCCACACGCATCCCATGCGGGAGCGTGTCATATCCGGTATTAGACCCCGTTTCCAGGGCTTGTCCCAGAGTGCAGGGCAGATTGCCCACGTGTTACTCACCCGTTCGCCACTAATCCCCGGCCGAAACCGGTTCATCGTTCGACTTGCATGTGTTAAGCACGCCGCCAGCGTTCGTCCTGAGCCAGGATCAAACTCTCCGTGAATGCTTCCGGGATATCCCGGTCACACAATCACGAGAGCGGAGCAGACCGGAGGAATAATCCAGTCCGCTCACAGCGTCCTCGCTGTGTATTTTTCCAAAGGAACCTCGTCCGAGATGGACGGGGTATCAACATATCTGGCGTTGACTTTTGGCACGCTGTTGAGTTCTCAAGGAACGGACGCTTCCTTTGAAACCGTTTCACCGGTCTCTCCGGGCGCTTCCCTTCGGTGTTTCACACGCTATCAGACCATTTCCCGCTCTCCGAACCGGTGTCTTTCGCAAGGCACGCGAAAGCGGATCCGAGATTTGGATCAAATAGCTGATGGCGCCGCCCTGAACCTGGATGTACACGCAGATGACCGCAGTGCTTCATCCGGTGGGCAGGAGTCCGACAGTACAGCGCCTCGCGCGGCCGTGGCAAATCGATTCCAGGCCCGAGCGTCCACTCTGCCAGCGCCACGTGTGCGGAATCCGAAGTTCCTATGACTTACTCTTCTGGGCAGTGCGCTGTCCGGGACAGACGGTGACGGCGCGTAATGATTCTTCACCCCGGGAGGCCCCATGACCAGCGTGACCTCACCGGTCACCGGCCGCGTGATCGGACTCGAAGCGGTTCCCGATCCGGTGTTCTCCGGCGCCATGGTCGGTCCGGGCACGGCGATCGACCCGGTGCTCGAGCCGGTTGTGGCCGTGGCTCCGGTCGACGGCATCGTCGTCTCTCTGCACCCGCACGCGTTCGTCGTCGTGGACGGGGAGGGACACGGTGTGCTCACCCACCTCGGCATCGACACCGTGCAATTGAACGGTGAGGGCTTCGAGGTGCTCATCAACAAGGGGGACACCGTCAAGCGGGGCGACGCGATCGTGCGCTGGGACCCGGCCACCGCCGTGGCCGCGGGCAAGTCGCCGATCTGTCCGATCGTGGCGCTCGAGGCCACGGCCGATGCCCTGTCCGACGTCAAGGAAGACGTCGACGTGAAGCCGGGCGACACGCTCTTCAACTGGTGAGCCGCGCGTACGCTCGGCGGCCGGTGGGGACCGGGGCCGGGTGGCGCGCACTGCTGGTACGACATCCACCATGGCGGGGTTCCGCCGTATCGACCGGGGACGGGTGACATGGAGACAACGCTGCGAGGCGTCGGCGTGAGCCACGGGGTGGCCATCGGCGAGGTGCGCCATATGGGGACGGCGGTCCTGGAGCCGCCGGCGAGGCAGATTCCGGCCGATGAGGCGCCGCGTGAGCAGGGGCGGGCGCGCCAGGCTGTGGAGGCCGTGGCGGCCGATCTGGTCGCGCGCGGCAATCTGGCGGGCGGCGAGGCCCAGGCCGTACTCGAGGCGCAGGCCATGATGGCGCAGGACCCGGAGCTGATGGCCGATGTCGAGCGGCGTATCGCCGTGGGCAGCACCGCCGAGCGCGCGGTGTACGACGCCTTTGCCGCCTACCGGGCGCTGCTCGCGGGGGCCGGGGACTATCTGGCGGGCCGGGTGGCCGACCTCGATGATGTGCGGAACCGGATCGTGGCGCGGCTGCTGGGTGTGCCGATGCCGGGTGTGCCGGACAGTGATGAGCCGTATGTGCTGATCGCGCGGGACCTCGCTCCCGCCGACACCGCGCTGCTCGACCCGACTCTGGTGCTGGGGTTCGTGACCGAGGAGGGCGGGCCGACGAGCCACAGCGCGATCCTCGCCCGTGCCCTGGGGGTGCCGGCCGTGGTCGCGCTGCCCGGTGCCGGGGATCTGGTCGAGGGAACCCTGATCGCCGTGGACGGCAGCACGGGTGAGATCTTCGTGTCCCCGAGCGAGGAGAAGCGGGCCGAGCTGACGCGGGCCGCCGAGGAGCGCCGGGCCGCGCTGGCCGCCTCCTCCGGTCCGGGTGCGACGTCGGACGGACACAAGGTGCCGCTGCTGGCGAACGTCGGCGGACCGGCCGATGTGCCGGCGGCGGTCGAGGCGGGCGCCGAGGGTGTGGGGCTGTTCCGCACCGAGTTCCTCTTCCTCGACGACAGCACCCAGGCGCCGTCGGAGGAGAAGCAGGTCGAGGCGTACCGCCAGGTGCTGGAGGCGTTCCCCGAGGGCCGGGTGGTGGTGCGGGTCCTGGACGCGGGCGCGGACAAGCCGCTGGACTTCCTCACCCCGGCCGATGAGCCCAACCCGGCGCTGGGTGTCCGCGGTCTGCGTACCCTGCTCGACCACCCCGAGGTGCTGCGGACGCAGCTCACGGCGCTGGCCAAGGCGTCGGAGGGGCTGCCGGTCTATCTCGAGGTCATGGCCCCGATGGTGGCCGACCGGCTGGACGCCAAGGCGTTCGCGGACGCGTGCCGTGAGGCGGGGCTGCGGGCCAAGTTCGGCGCGATGGTGGAGATTCCGTCCGCCGCGCTGCGGGCGCGCTCGATCCTTCAGGAGGTCGAGTTCCTGTCGCTGGGCACCAACGACCTGGCGCAGTACACCTTCGCGGCCGACCGTCAGGTGGGTGCGGTCTCACGGCTGCAGGACCCTTGGCAGCCCGCGCTGCTCGACCTGGTGGCGGCGTCGGCGGAGGCCGCGCAGGCCGAGGGCAAGAGCTGTGGTGTCTGCGGTGAGGCCGCCTCCGATCCGCTGCTGGCGTGTGTGCTGGCCGGTCTGGGGGTCACCAGCCTCTCCATGGGTGCGGCCTCCATTCCGTATGTGCGCGCGACGCTGGCCAAGCACACGCTCGCGCAGTGCGAGCGGGCCGCCTCCGCGGCGCGCGCGGCGGACACCGCCGAGGATGCCCGCCGGGCGGCGCAGGCGGTGCTGTCCGGCGAATGAGCCGGTGAGCTCGTGACCGACGAGCTGATGAGCTGATGGTGAAGGCGTCCCGCCGTGTGGCGGGACGCCTTCGGTCATTCCGGGCTGCCGAGCGGGATGCCCGCCCGGTATTCGACGCCGTGCTCCGGTGGAATGGGTTCACCGGTCTCGGCGTCGGTGCAGTACGCGGTGAACACCTCCGCCTCGCTCAGCGGGCGCAGCCAGCCGTCGTGCAGCGCCCAGCCGCGGACCGTCTCGGGGCTGTCCACCACGATGGTGCGCAGCACCAGGCCGCCTGGGCTGCGCAGGGCGAAGCCGCAGGCCAGGACGGTGCGGAAGACCAGCCCCGAGGGCTCGGGCAGCTTCGGCAGGCCCGCTTCCAGGGCGTCGGCGTGGAGCACGGCGACCAGCGAGGTGCCGTCCGCCGGGACGCTGCAGACCAGATGGTGGACGCCTGGCCCGGCCGCCTCGACGACCTTGCGCAACGCGGCCCCGGCGCGGTCGAACGCGGCGCGGGCGGTGGTGTCGTCGCGGCACTCCCCGCGGTGGCCGGCGCGGGAGAGCAGCGCCGTGGCGTACTCCCAGGTGGCCTGCTCGTCGGCCACGCCGATGAGCCGTGGAACCAGGCGGCTGATCGGCTGGCCCTCATAGATGACGGTGCCGCCCGCGGCGGCCAGCTCCGCCGTATAGCGAGTGCGGCTCGCGGAGGTGTCCGGGTCGAGCCGGGTGTCCGCGCAGAACTCCTCGTAGGCGACGGGGTCGAAGAGGGCGACGGTGGTGTGGACGCCCTTGGCCGCGAGCGCCTTCAGCAGCCCTTCCATCTGCCGTAGATACGCACCGTGGTCGTCGAAGGCGAACGATGCGTAGTGCCGCATGGCCGCGAAGTCCCGCTCGTCGGCGAGCAGGGCCACCGTGCTGGGCACCTCTCTGCGCAGGGCGCGACGGGCGGTCTGGCTCCTCGTCCGGTGCCGCGTCCTCGTATTCGCCTTCGCTGTCTTCGGCTTCGTCGTCTTCGGATGTGGCTTCGGCTTGCCGTGCTTGCCCCGGTGCCTGCCGGGGCGGCTCCAGTCCTCGCTCCGCTGTCCGGTGTGCGCCATGACTCCCCCTCAGCGCGGATGTTCAGTGCTCACTCACCGTAACCGGGGCCACTGACAACGCTCCGTCACCGCGGTCCCGTACCAGGTGGTGCTGGGCGCCGCACATCGCGGCGAGCCCGGCGCCGAGGCCGAGCCAGCCGAGAGGGCCCGCCGCGATCGCCGCCGTCACCGCGAGCGGCCCCGCGCTGCGCTGCACGGCCTGGGCCAGGCCGTGCACGCCGAGGTAGGCCCCCTGTGCGGTGGGCGGGGCGAGGACGACGGACAGCTCCCAGGAGATCGTGGCGTGCAGCATCTCCGCGACGGTGAAGGCGGTGGCGGCCAGCACCAGCGTGACGGCCGCGAGCCAGGGCGCGCCGACGGTCGAGGCGGCCAGCGCGGCCCCGCCGAGGAGGAACGCGCCGGCCAGCGGCCACAGCGAGGTGCGTGCGGTGTGCGGGGTGGCGCCGAAGCGGGCGAACGGGACCTGGAAGAGCACCACGAGCACGTTGTTCAGGACGAGCAGCAGGGGGACGAGTTGATGCGGTGCGCTGGTGGCCGTCACGGCCCACAGCGGCAGGCCGACCTTGAAGACGGAGTCGTCGAGGAAGAGGACGGCCTCGCCGGCGGTGTAGGTGAGATAGCGGCGGTCGCGCCAGGGGTTGGGGGCGGTGGTCTTCCCGGGTGCGGGGGCGGGGTCGCTGGGTGCGGATTCGCTGGGTGCGGTCTCGTCGGGCGTGGGTTCGCCGGGCGCGGGTTCGCCGGGCGCGGGCTCGCCGGGCGCGGATGCCGCGGGTTCCCCGGGTGCGGAAGTGGACTTGGCCGCGATGCGGGCGGCCGAGGGCGGTTCGGCGCAGCCGAGCGTGAACAGCGCGGAGGCGAGGAAGGAGAGCGCGTCGCCGATGAGGAGCCAGCGGTAGACGGTGACGGTACCGCCGGTGAGTGCCGCTGCCGCCGCGAGGCCGCCGACGGCCCAGCCCACGTTCATGGCGGTGCGGCTGATGGCCTGGTAGCGGACGCGCTCGGGGCCCGCGACGCGGGTCGCGTACAGCTTGGTCAGTACGGAGGCCGCGCGGTCGCCGAGGCTGCCCACCGAGGTGATGGCGAGCAGGAGCCCGAGGTCGGTGGTGGTGAGGAGGGCCAGTGAGGCGACGGCGCGGACCAGTTGGACGATGATCAGGAGCGGGCGCAGCGGGACGCGGTCGGCGAGGAGGCCGCCGAGGGGCGGCCCGGCGATGCCCACGCTTCCTGACACGGCGAGCAGCACGCCGATTTCGGCGGTGCCGAGCCCGGCGGCGTAGGTGAAGTAGAGCGTCGCGGTCGCGCCCCACAGGCCCGAGCCAATCCGGTCGACGAAGGTGACGGTCAGCATGCGCCGGCCGTCCCGGCCGCCGGGGATGCGGTCGCTCAGCGCGGTGCGCCACGTTGGCTTGCCCACCCTGGTCCCCCTTGACATTCGATTTTGTATTGATACAGAATATTTTCTGTGGCGACACAATATGAGATCACCGGTGCGTCGGCCAAGGGGATTGCCGCGTCCGTCGAACAAGGCGTGGTGGAGGGGGCGTTGGCGCCCGGCACCGCGCTGCCTCCGGTGCGCCGGCTGGCCGAGCGGCTGGGCATCAGCCCCGGCACCGTCGCGACCGCCTACAAGGAGCTGCGGCGGCGCGGAATCGTGGTGACCCACGGGCGGGGCGGCACGGTGGTCGCCCCGACGCCCACGGTCGCCTCGCGGCGCCCGACGCCGGTGCCGGAGGGGGTGCGCGATCTGGCGGGCGGTCACCCCGACCCGGCCTTCCTCCCCGCGCTGCTCCCGGCCGCCCGCCTCTCCCCCGGAATCCGGTCACACCGCGCCCAGCCCCGGCTGGCCGGTCTGGAGGACCTGGCCCGCGCCTGGTACGAGCGCGATGGCGTGCCGGCCGAGCACCTCACCTTCGCCCATGGCGCGCTGGACTGCGTGGCCCGGCTGCTGTCGGTCGAGCTCAGGCCGGGTGACGCGGTGGCGATGGAGGACCCCGGCTACCACCACCTGCTGGACCTCGTCCCGGCGCTGGGGCTGCGGACCGTGCCAGTGGCCGTGGACGACGAGGGGATCCGGCCGGACGCGCTCCGGGCGGCCCTGCGGTCCGGGGCACGTGCGCTGGTCTGCAGCCCCCGCGCGCAGAACCCCTACGGCGGCTGGTTCTCGGCGGGGCGCCGGGAGGCGCTGCTGGAGGTGCTGGGTGCAGCCTCGTCCGAAGTGCTGGTGATCGAGGACGACCACGCCGCGGACATCGCGGGAGTGCCGCTGCACAGCCTCGCCACTGGCGGCCTGGCGCGCTGGGCGCAGGTGCGCACGGTCTCCAAGCACCTGGGGACGGACCTGCGGTGGGGTGCGCTCGCCTGCGACCGTACGACGCTGGCGCGGCATGACGGCCGGATGGTGCTGACCTCGGGCTGGGTCAGCCATGTGCTGCAGGAGACGGTGACGCGGCTGATGACCGACCCCGAGACCCAGGGCCTGGTGGCCGCGGCGCGGACCGCCTACGCGCGACGGCGGGAGGCCCTGCTGGCCGCGCTGTCGGCTCGGGGGGTCGCCGCGCACGGGGCGAGCGGGATGAATGTGTGGGTGCCGGTGCGGGACGAGGCGGCGGTCGTGAACGGGTTGCGGACGCGGGGGTGGTGGGTGGCGGCCGGTGCGAGGTTTCGGCTGGGTGCCGGGGCGGGGGTGCGCATTACGACGGCGGGGTTGGGGGAAGGGGATGCGGGGGTGTTGGCGGGGGATTTGGTGGGGGTGTTGGGGGAGGCGCAGGCCACGTATGGGGGGTAGGCGGGGGGTTTCCCCACCCCGCCCCTTCCCGAACCGGGGCGCTGCCCCGGGCCCCGCTGGGGCTGCGCCCCAGACCCCGTTTCGGGGGCTCCGCCCCCGGACCCCCGCCGGGGCTCCGCCCCTGGGCCCCGCTCCTCAAACGCCGGAGGGGCTGGAGGGTGCGGAGGGTCTGGAGGGGCTGGAGGTCCGGAGGGGGCCGGAGGTCCAGAGGGGCTGGAGGTCCAAAGGGGCTGGAGGTCCAAAGGGAGCCGGAAGTTCGGAGGAGGCCGGAGGTCCAGAGAGAGCCGGAGGTCCAAAGGGGCTGGAAGTCCGGAGGGGGCCGGAGGTCCAAAGGGAGCCGGAAGTCCGGAGGGAGCCGGAGGGTGGGGCTCCGCCCGGCCGAAGGTCGGGGCTTCCCCGGGTACCCGCCCCCTCAAGCCCCAGCCGCGCCGTCCGACGGAGCCGAGCCCCGCTTCTCCTCCGCCAAGCGTTCGTAGTACCGCAGGAGCTCCACGTCGTCCACCGAGCCCGGGTTGACCGCCTTGTCCAGGGGGGTGCCCTGGAGGAGGCGCTTGACCGGGACCTCGATGCGTTTGCCGGTCAGGGTGTGGGGGACGCCGGGGACCTCGATGATCTCGTCCGGGACGTGGCGTGGGGAGAGCTGGGTGCGGATGGTGGTCTTGATGCGGCTCAGGAGTTCCTCGTCCAGTGTGGCGCCGGGGGCGAGGTGGACGAAGAGTGGCATCCAGTAGCCGCCGTCGGGTTGTTCGACGCCGATGACGAGGGATTCGCGGATCTCCGGGAGCCGTTCGACCGCCTCGTAGATGTCGGCGGAGCCCATTCGGACGCCCTGCCGGTTGAGGGTGGAGTCGGAGCGGCCGTGGATGACCACGGTGCCGCGGGAGGTCAGGGTGATCCAGTCGCCGTGGCGCCACGCGCCGGGGAACATCTCGAAGTAGCTGTCGCGGTAGCGGCTGCCGTCGGGGTCGTTCCAGAAGCGGACCGGCATCGACGGCATGGGGCGGGCCACGATGAGCTCGCCGACCTCGTCGACCACTGGTTCGCCCTGTGGGTCCCATGCCTGGAGGTCGGTGCCGAGGCCGGGGGCCTGCAGCTCGCCGATGTAGACGGGGAGGGTGGGCACGGCGCCCGCGAAGCAGCTGCACACGTCGGTGCCGCCGCTGACGGAGGCGATCCACATGTCCTCGGCCACCTCGTCGTGGATCCACCGGAAGCCGTCGGGCGGCAGCGGGGAGCCGGTGGTGGCGACGCATTTGATGCGGGAGAGGTCGAAGTCGCGGCCCGGGTGGACATCGGCCTTGCGGCAGGCCATGACGTACGCGGCGGAGGTGCCGTAGAGCGTGGTCCCGGTGCGCTCGGCGACGCGCCACTGGGCGGCGGTGTCCGGATGGCCGGGGCTGCCGTCGTAGAGGACCACGGTGGCGCCGACCAGCAGTCCGGACACCAGGAAGTTCCACATCATCCAGCCGGTGGAGGTGTACCAGAAGAAGCGGTCGCCGGGGCCGAGGTCGCAGTGGAGGCCGAGCTGCTTGAGGTGTTCGAGCAGGATGCCGCCCTGGGACTGGACGATCGCCTTGGGCAGGCCGGTGGTGCCGGAGGAGTAGAGCACCCACAGGGGGTGGTCGAAGGGCAGCGGCTCGAAGACCGGCTCCGCCGGTTCGCGCACGACGTCGTCCCAGACGAGCGCGCCATCGGGGGCGGGGGTGCCCAGCAGCGGGATGTGGACGACGGCGCGCAGGCTGGGCAGCTCGGCGCGGAGCTCGGCCACGGTCTTGGTGCGGTCGTGGGTCTTTCCGCCGTAGCGGTAGCCGTCGATGGTGAAGAGCACCACCGGTTCGACCTGCTGGAAGCGGTCCAGGACGCTGCGGGCGCCGAAGTCGGGGGCGCAGGAGGTCCATACGGCGCCGACGGCGGCGGTGGCCAGGAGGGCGACGGTGGCCTGGGGGATGTTGGGGACGTAGCCGCTGACCCGGTCGCCCGGGCGGACGCCGAGGCGGCGCAGCTCGGCGGCGACGGCGCCGACCTGGCCGCGCAGTTCGGCCCAGCTGACCGGGCGCGGGTCATTGGTCTCGTCGACGTGGAGCAGCGCGGGCTCGTCGGCGCGGGCGGGGTCCTCGGCGGCGCGCAGGGCGTGCTCGGCGTAGTTGAGGGTGGCGCCGGGGAACCAGCGGGCGCCGGGCATGGCGGCGTCGGCGAGCACCCGTTCGTACGGGGTGGTGAAGCGCACCTCGAACCGTTCGGCGACCGCCTGCCAGAAGGTCTCCAGCTCCTCCACCGACCAGCGGTGCAGCGCGGCGTAGCTCGCGGCCGGGTCGTCCTTGGTGGGCGCGGGCGCGCCGTGACGCTCGGCCGCCCAGGCGTGGAAGGCGGTCAGCCGGGACCGGTCGATCCGGTCCGCGCCGGGCTGCCACAGGGGCTGTGGCCGATGGTCGGAGTGCGCTGCGGTGGTCATGGGTGTCGGCTCCCGGGCTGTCCGCGTCGGATGTGTCCGTGGCTGGTGCATCCGCCTCGTATGCGTCCGGTCAGGACGATGCCATGTGATCGACTCCCACACCAGGGGCGCCACTCCACATCACAGGGCGGGATCATGTGGGAGGACCACGGGTGAACGGCAGTTGAACCATATCTCTGCCGGGCGTCGGCAATGGCAGGCTGATCAGTATGGATGCGCGTGACCTGGTGCGGTCGGAAAAGCTGGTGCGGTCGGTGAAGGTGATCTGCACGGCGCAGGGGCTGCGGTCACTGCGCTCGGCGTGGCGGCGTCGGCGTTCCGACGCGGTCGGGCTGCCCCGCCGGGGCACCGAGCTGGCCCGGGTGCCGGGTGAGGTGGAGGGGGCCGATCCGGAGCCGGGGGGCGGGGTGGTGCGGTTCGCCAGGTCCTCGCTGCGGGTGCGGGTGACCACGGGTGGCGCGGTGTTCTGCGGCTGGGACGGGGCCGAGCCGGAGCCGTCGTACGCGCTGGACGGACCCTGTCCGGAGGCGGACGAGCGGGCGGAGCTGGAGCCGGACACCGGCGGCGGCTGGCGGGTGGTGTCCGAGCGGGTCACGGTGATGGTGTCGCGGACCGGCACGGTGGAGGTGCGCACCCCGGGCGGGGTGGTGCTGCGGCGGGATCTGCCGCCGCGCTGGTGGGAGCCGGCCGGGGCGCCCGGGCCCGCGGAGCCGGGGGCGGGGGTGGGCGGGGAGGGCGCGCGCTGGCTGCAGCGGTCCGAAGTGGCGGCGGACGCACGGTTCTTCGGGCTCGGCGGACGGGCGTCGGGGCCGCGGCTGCGGGACGGTGTGTACCGGCTGTGGAACACCGACCCGGGCGGCAGCTTCGAGCCGGGGGACGATCCGCTGTATCTCACCATGCCGGTGCAGCTGGTGGTGGCCGACGCGGGCACCCATCTGGTGTTCCACGACAACTCCTGGGACGGCTCGGTCACCCTGCGGGAGGGCGAGGAGGGCGCGGGCTCGGGCCACGACCGGCCCGGCAGCTGCCGGACGCGGATGGAGGGCGGCCCGCTGCGCTACTGGGTGATCGTGGGCACCCCGGCGCGGGTGCTGCACGGCTGGACGGCGCTGACGGGCGCCCCGGCCGTCCCGCCGCGGTGGGCGCTCGGCCATCACCACGCGCGCTGGGGGTTCGGCGACGCGGCGGAGGTCCGGCGGGTGGTGGCGGGCTACCGGGAGCGGGATCTGCCGCTGTCCGCGCTGCATCTGGACATCGACCACTTCGCCGGGCACCGGGTGTTCACGGTGGACGGCGCGCGCTTTCCCGATCTGCCGGGGCTCGCCGCCGAGCTGCTCGAGGGCGGGGTGCGGCTGGTGTCGATCGTCGACCCGGCGGTAAAGGCGGAGCCGGGCAACGCGGTGTACGCGAGCGGGGCGGCGGAGGACGTCTTCGTGCGCGACACCCGGGGCCGTGAGGTGCGCGGAGTGGTGTGGCCGGGCGAATCGGTGTTCCCCGACTTCACCGATCCGCGGGTGCGCAAGTGGTGGGGCGGGCTGTACGCGGAGCGGCTGGCGCAGGGCTTCTCCGGGGTGTGGCACGACATGAACGAACCGGTGTCGTTCGCCGCCTTCGGGGAGACCACCCTGCCGCGCTCGGCCCGGCACGTCCTGGAGGGCCGGGGTGGCGACCACCGCGAGGCGCACAACGTCTACGCGCTGGCGATGGCGCGGGCCGGCTACGAAGGGCTGTGCGAGCTGCGCCCCGACGAGCGGCCGTTTCTCTTCTCGCGCTCGGGGTGGGCGGGGCTGCAGCGGTACGGGGGCAGTTGGTCCGGCGATGTGGCCACGGGCTGGGCGGGGCTGCGGGCCTCACTGTCGCTGGTGATCGGGCTGGGCCTGTCCGGGGTGCCGTATTCGGGGCCCGACATCGGCGGCTTCACCGGCTTTCCGTCGCCGGAGCTGTATCTGCGCTGGTTCCAACTGGGCGCGTATCTGCCGCTGTTCCGCACCCATTCGGCGATCTCGGCGGGGCGGCGGGAGCCGTGGGAGTTCGGCTCGGAGGTGCTGGAGCACGCGGCGGCGGCGCTGCGCGAACGGCAGCGGCTGATGCCCTACTTCACAACGCTGGCGCAGCTGGCCGCGCGCACCGGCGCCCCGTATGTCCGCCCCGTATGGTGGCGGACACCCAAGGACCGCGCGCTGCGCGACTGCGAGGACGCCTTTCTGCTGGGCGACGCGCTGCTGGTGGCGCCGGTCCTGGAGGAGGGCGCCCGCCGGCGGCCGGTACGGCTGCCGCGCGGCCGCTGGTACGACACGGTGACCGGCCGGGCGTACGACGGCCCGGGCAAGGTGGTGCTGGACGCCCCGCTGTCGGGCATCCCGGTACTGGCCCGGGCCGGTTCGGTGGTTCCGGTGGCGGGGCCGGACGGCGGGGTGGAGCTGGAGGTATGGACACCGTGCCAGGGCCGTAAGGGCGCGGGGGCGGGCGCGCTGGCCGTGGAGACGGGCGACGGCTGGGAGAAGCCGGAACTGCTGCGGTTCGCCACCCGGCTGCGGGACGGTGCGCTGACGATAGAGCGGGAGGGCGGTGGCGAGGTGGGATATCCGGTGCGGATACGGGGTGAGGCACCGCCGGAGGAGGGCAAGCCGCCGCGTCGCATGAGTTGAGGGGGCGTGGGCGATCCGCGCGGAGGCCCCGCGCCACGGGCGCCGGCGGATCCCCCGCGAGGCGGGCTTGTGGCCGCGGGCTTGTTTTCGCTTCGGGGGGTGGGATAAGTGATGGGCATGCCAAGACTCGCCGTCGCGCTGCGTGCGCTCGCTCTGCCCGTTGCCGCTCTGCTGGCCGTCGCTCCGTCCGCTCCGGCGCAGGCGAAGCCGGAGCCGAAGGCTCCGAAGGAGTTCGTGGCCCTCAGCGACGTGGATCCGACGATCCTGCAGGAGATCCGCTACTTCACGCCGCATAACTTCACCGGCGATCCGGTGGATGGCTACCGCCGGCCGATGTGCGTTCTGACCCGCCCGGCCGCCGTGGCGCTGCACCGGGCGCAGCGGCAACTCCTGCGGCGCGGCTATACGTTGAAGGTGTACGACTGCTATAGGCCGCAGCGCGCGGTGAACGACTTCGTGGAGTGGGCCAAGGACCTCGGCGATCAGCGGATGAAGGGCGAGTTCTATCCGGAGGTCGACAAGACCCGGCTGTTCGAGGACGGCTATATCGCGGAGAAGTCGGGGCACAGCCGGGGCAGCACCATGGACCTGACGATCGTGCGGCTGCCCGCGCTGCCCACCCGGCCCTATGTGCCGGGCGAGAAGCTGGTGCCGTGCTACGCGGCCAAGAAGGACCGCTTCCCGGACAACTCGGTGGACATGGGGACCGGGTACGACTGTTTCGACACGCTCTCGCATACGCTCGATCCGCGGATCAAGGGCGTGCAGCGGGCCAACCGGCTGCTGCTCAAGGGGACGTTGGAGAAGCTCGGTTTCGTCAATCTGGCCGAGGAATGGTGGCACTACACGTACCAGCCGGAGCTGTTCCCGGACACCTACTTCGACTTTCCGGTCTCGCGCCGCTCGCTGACCGGCTGAGCCTCACAGCCGTCCCCCCGCGGTGTCCGAGGACAGCCGCTGGGCGATGTACACGGGGATCACGGACGCCAGGATGAGGAGCGCGGCGACGACGTTGACGACGGGGGCCTGGTGGGGGCGGGCCAGGTTCTCGTAGATCCAGATGGGCAGGGTGCGGGTGCCGGGCCCGGCGGTGAAGGTCGTGACGACGATCTCGTCGAAGGAGAGCGCGAAGGCCAGCAGCCCGCCCGCGAAGAGCGCCGAGCGCATGGCGGGGAAGGTGACGTACCGGAAGGTCTGCCAGGGGCGCGCCCCGAGGTCCGCGGACGCCTCGGCCAGGGAGGGCGCGATACGGCGCAGCCGGGCGCCGACGTTGTTGAAGACGATGACGACGCAGAACGTGGCGTGCCCGACGACCACCGTGAACAGGCCGAAGCCGATGCCGATCGGGTCGAGGACGGTGCGGAAGGCGGCGTTGAGGGCGATGCCGCTGACGATGCCGGGCAGCGCGATCGGCAGGACGAGGAGGAAGGACACGGTCCGCCGGCCGAAGAAGCGGTGGCGGTGGACGGCGTACGCGGCCAGGGTGCCGAGCACCAGGGCGATCGCGGTGGCGGCGAGTCCGGCCTTGAGCGAGGTGAGCAGGGCCTGGCGGGCGCCCTCGCTGTGCAGGGCGGCCCGCCACCAGCGGCCGGTGAAGCCGCTGGGCGGCCAGCCGAAGGAGCGGTCGGTGTTGACGGAGTTGAGCAGCACCAGCAGCAGCGGGACGTAGACGATCGCGAGGCCGGCCGCGGTGACACAGCAGAGGGCCACGCGGGCGGTGCGCGAGATGCGCATGGGTCCACCTCCTGGAGCGACTAGAGCGACTAGAGCGAGTCGAGGGCGCCCGCACGGCGTACGGCGGCCAGATAGCAGACGATGAGGACCACGGGTACGGCGGAGAGCGCTGCGGCCATTGGCAGGTCCAGGGTGACCTGCGAGGCGATGACATTGCCCAGCAACTGGGTCTTGCCGCCGACGATCTGCACGGTGAGGTAGTCGCCCAGGCTGAGCGAGAAGGTGAAGACGGATCCGGCGAGCACGGCGGGGCGTACGGCGGGCAGGACGACGGAGCGCAGGGTGCGCCAGGTGCCGGCGCCGAGGTCGGCGGAGGCTTCCAGCATCCGCTCGGGGAGCCGTTCGAGGGCCGCGTACACCGGCAGGATCATGTAGGGCAGCCAGAGGTAGGCGAGCACGATGACGACGGCGGTGGTGCCGTAGCCGGGTCCGTGCAGCCCGAACGGGGCGAGGGCGGCGCCCACCACGCCGTTCTCGCCGAGCATGACCCGCCAGGCGTACGCCTTGACCAGATAGCCGGCCCACAGCGGGGTGAGCACGGCGACCAGCAGCGGCCGCCGCCAGCCCCGGCCCGCGACCCGCGCCATGAAGAAGGCCATGGGCAGGGCGAGGAGCGCGTCGACGACGGTGACGGCGGCCGCGATGGACAGGGTGCGCAGGGCGATGGTGCGGTAGACGGGGGTGGTCAGCAGCTCGTGGAAGTTGTCGGTGTTCCACGTGCGGACGACATCGGAGGTGAAGGAGTCGGTGGCCCAGAAGGCCGACAGCAGCAGGACGGCGAGCGAGCCCAGATAGGCCAGGGTCAGCCAGAGCAGGGGCGGGGCGAGGAGCGCGGTCAGCCGCAGCCGCGAGCCTGGGGTGGGCGCGGCGGGCATCTCAGCCCTTGACCTCCGTCCAGGCCCTGGTCCACTGGGCGTAGTCGGTGCAGTCGGCGTCCTTACGGCCGTCAAGGCACTGTTTGATGGGCGTGGTCCAGAAGTGGACGCGCTGGAAGTACTTCTCGTCGTCCGCGTGGAAGATCGCGCAGTGGTCGGGGGCGGAGGTCTCGGCGCACGCCTTACGGTTGGACGGAGCCTCGCCGAAGTACTCGGCGACCTGGGCGTTGACCTTGGGCGAGACGATCCAGTCCAGCCACTTGTAGGCGCAGTTGGGGTGCTCGGCCTTGGCGGAGACCATCCAGGTGTCGGACCAGCCGGTGGCGCCCTCCTTGGGGAGCACCGCCTTGACGGGGGCCTTCTCGGCCTTGGTGAGGTTGGCGATGACCTGCCAGGTGGTGCCGATGACGCTGTCGCCGCCCTTGAAGGCGGTGATCTCCTTCTGGTAGTCGCTCCAGTACTCCCCCACCGCCTTGTGCTGCTTCTTCAGCAGGGCGACTGCGGCGTCGAGTTGCTTCTGGTCGAGCGCGTAGGGGTTCTTGATGCCGAGCGAGGGCTTGGCCTGCATCAGATAGAGCGCGGCGTCGGCGATGTAGATGGGCGAGTCGTAGGCGGTGACATGGCCGTCGTACCGCGCGGCGTCGTCGAAGACGGCGCGCCAGGAGTCGGGGGCCGAGGTGACCTTGTCGGTGCGGTACATGAGGAGATTGGCGCCCCGGCCGTGCGGAATGCCGTACATCCGGCCGTCCTTGGAGTTGAACGGCTGCTGTTTGAGGGCCGGGAAGATGTCCCTGTAGTTCGGGACCAGCTTGGTGTTGACGGGGGCCGCGTCGCCGGAGGCGATGAGGCGCAGGGTGGCGTCGCCGGAGGCGGAGACCGTGTCGTACTGCCCGGTCTTCATCAGCGAGACCATCTCGTCGGAGGTACCGGCCGTCTTGGTGTTCACCTGGCAGCCGGTCTTCTTCTCGAACGGGTGGACCCAGTCGACCTTGGGGTCGTTGGAGCCGTCCTCGGCATAGCCGGCCCAGGCGATGATGTTGACCTTGCCTTCGCCCTTACCGAGCTTGTCGGGTGCGTGGCCGCCTTTGTCGTCGTCGTTTCCGGAGCCGCATCCGGCGGCGGTCAGCAGCAGCGCGCAGATGGCGGCCGCGGACCTCCACGCAGACATCTTCCGTTTCCGCATCCGGTCCTCCTCGTCCCGCTTGGCACTTGAGGCTCGGCCAGTATCAGGCGGGCGGTATGCCCCCGCCAGGGTGCCGTCGGCAATGACAAGGTCAACTCGGTACGGGGAAGGCGTCCCGTTCGTCCCAGGAGAGCCCGATCTCGCCGTCCGGGCGGGCGGATTCGGGGAGTCCGGTGAGGTTCTGGCGGTGCACGGTGAGCCGGTCGCCGTGCGGAAGCACGATGGTGAAGCGGGTGTGCGCCCCGGCGTGCACGATATCGGTGATGCGCCCCGTGACGGTCCGCCGGCCGTCGGCGGGCGCTTCGGCGGACTGCCGGGCGGATGGTTCTGCGGGGTCGGTGAGCAGGATCCGCTCGGGCCGGATGGAGTAGGTGCCGGGGCGGCCCACGACGCGGACCGCGGCCTCGCCGCGCAGCAGGTTGGTAGTGCCGACGAAGCCCGCGACGAAGGCGGTGGCGGGGCGTTCGTACACCTCGACCGGCGGACCGGTCTGTTCGATGCGGCCGTCGCGGACGACGGCGATGCGGTCGCTCATGGTCAGCGCCTCGTCCTGGTCATGGGTGACCAGGAGGAAGGTGATGCCGGTGGTGCGCTGCAGTTCCTTCAGCTCGGTCTGCATCTCCTGCCGGAGCGCCAGGTCGAGCGCGCCGAGCGGTTCGTCGAGCAGCAGCACGGCGGGCCGGTCGACGAGGGCGCGGGCGAGGGCGACGCGCTGGCGCTGGCCGCCGGAGAGCTCGGCGGGGCGGCGGGAGGCGAAGCCGTCCAGCCGTACGGTGGTCAGCGCCTCGCGGGCGCGGGCGAGCCGCTCGGCCTTGCGGACGCCGCGCACGGTCAGGGCGTAGGCCACGTTCTGCTCGACGCTCATCTGCGGGAAGAGCGCGTAGTCCTGGAAGACGGTGTGTACATCGCGGCGGTTGGGCGGGGTCGCGGTGACGTCGTCTCCGGCGAGTTCGATACGGCCGCCGGTGGGCTGTTCGAACCCCGCGACCAGGCGCAGCAGCGTGGTCTTCCCCGAGCCGGAGGGGCCGAGCAGGGTGAAGAACTCGCCCCCGTGGACGGTGAGGTCGACGGCGTCCACCGCGCGCACCGTGCCGAAGTCCTTGGTGACGGCCTCGAGCCGGACGGCCGTGCCGGTCCGCGTCGTGGCCCGGGCTTGCGTCTGTGTCTCCGCCACCGACCGCTCCCCTCGCCCTTCGGCTGATCAGGACCGTGATCGCGGTCACTGTACCGGGGTTACGCGCGCTACGGTCCCCGTGCCACACTTCTGACACATCGTCAGTTTCCAGGTATCGGGAGGGGTCGTGTCCCCCACGCGTGTGCCCGTGGTCGACGGGTGGTTCAGCTCCGAGGGCGGGGAGTTCCGGCTGCTGGGGACGTGCTGCCGGGGCTGCGGGGCGGTGTATTTCCCGCGGGAGGACGTCTTCTGCCGCGCCCCGGGCTGCGCGGGCACCGAGCTGACGGAGGTGCCGCTGTCCCGGCGCGGCCGGGTGTGGTCCTACACCGACGGCCGCTACCGGCCGCCCGCCCCCTACCCGTCCGGCCCCGACGGCGAGTGGCGGCCGTACACACTGATCGCCGTGGAGCTGGCCGCCGAGCGGATGGTGGTGCTGGGGCAGGGCGCCCCCGGGGTGACCGTGGCCGATCTGGCCGTCGGGATGGAGGTCGAGGTGGTGCCCGGGGTGCTGGGCGAGGAGGGCGGGCACACCCTCACCACCTGGCACTGGCGGCCCGTCTCCGGGGAGGCGTCATGACCGGTGAGGTGGCGGTGCTCGGCGCCGGGATGCACCCCTGGGGGAAGTGGGGCCGCAGCTTCGTGGAGTACGGCACGAAGGCGGCGCGGGCCGCGCTCGCGGACGCCGGGCTCCAGTGGTCCGCGATCCAGTCCGTGGTGGGTGCCAATACCGTGCGCTGCGGCTATCCCGGGCAGGTCGCGGGCGCGACCTTCGCCCGGGCGCTGGGCTGGCAGGGCGCCCGGGTCACCAGCGTGTACGCGGCCTGTGCGTCCGGCGCGCGGGCCATCGACACGGCCCGCGCCCAGATCCTGTCCGGCATGGCGGACACGGTTTTGGTGGTGGGCTCCGACGCGGCGCCCAAGGGCTTCTTCGCCCCGGCGGGCGGTGAGCGGCCGGACGATCCGGACTGGCTGCGCTTCCGGGTGCTGGGCGCCACCAACCCCGCCTATTTCGCGCTCTGGGCCCGCCGCCGGATGGCGATGTACGGCGACACGGCCGAGGACTTCGCGCGGGTGAAGGTGAAGAACGCGGCCGCCGGCGCCGCCAATCCGTACGCCCGCTACCGCTCCCCCGTCACCGCCGAGGAGGTCGCCGCGTCCCCGGTGGTCGCCGATCCCCTGCGGCTGCTGGACATCTGCGCCACCTCCGACGGGGCGGCGGCGCTGGTGCTCGGCAGCATGGAGACGGCGCGACGGCTCGGGATGAGCCGCCCGGTGCGGATCCGCGCCGTCTCGTCCGTCTCCCCCAGCCATCCGCGCACCGCGCTGGATCTGCCGGACATCGCCACCGACTCGGCCCCGCCGGGCTCCCCCGCGTCCGATCCGTTCCGGCCCTCCATCGCCCGGGCCGCGTACGAGGAGGCGGGGCTGGGGCCGGAGGATCTGTCGCTGGCCGAGGTGTACGACCTGTCCACCGCCCTGGAGCTGGAGTGGTACGAGGACCTCGGACTGTGCGGGCCCGGGGAGGGCGCGAAGCTGCTGCGCGAGGGGGCGACGGCACTGGGCGGGCGGATTCCGGTCAACCCGAGCGGCGGGCTGGCGTCCTTCGGCGAGGCGGTTCCGGCGCAGGCCATCGCCCAGGTATGCGAGCTGACCCAGCAGTTGCGGGGGCAGGCGGGCGGGCGGCAGGTGGCGGGGGCGAGCGCCGGAATCACCGTGAACCAGGGGCTGTTCGGGCATGGCTCGTCGGTCGTCGCGGTGCGCTGAGCGGTGCCCGAGCGTCCGCCGGTACCAGGGCGACGTCCTTACGGTTGCCACGAACACCGTTGCCGTCCATCACCTTGACGCCCCCTGACCACCGGTGAACACTGCTGCGGTGTCAGTCGGCGTCGCCGCACGCAGGCTCTTGTGACGTTCACCCCCCATGGGCGATTCCGATGCACCCGCACGCTCGAAACGACCCAGCACGGAGGACCGGGGCCACCCGCCCCGGGCGAGGTCCTAGGAGCCGACATGAGCAATGGGGACATCTTCACCGGTGAGGTCATCGGCACCGCGATACTGATTCTCTTCGGGGCGGGCGTCTGCGCCGCCGTCACGCTGAACCACTCCAAGGCCAAGGCGTCGGGGTGGATCGTCATCGCCTTCGGCTGGGGCTTCGGCGTCATGGCCGGCGCCTACACCGCCGCCCCGCTGTCCGGAGCCCATCTCAATCCGGCGGTGACCGTGGGCATCGCCGTGGACACCGGCGACTGGGACAAGGTGCCGCTCTACATCCTCGGGCAGCTCATCGGCGCCGTGATCGGCGCGGTGCTGGCCTGGGCGCTGTACTACGCGCAGTTCGCCGCCAACGCGGACGAGAAGAACGCCCTTCCCACGCTCGGGGTCTTCTCCACCGTTCCGGAGATCCGGAATCCGGTGGCCAACCTCGTCACCGAGATCATCGCGACGGCCGCGCTGGTGCTGCCGCTGCTCGCGTTCGGCAAGGTCGACGGCATCGGGATCGGCCCGGTCGCCGACGGCGGCGGCACCGTGGTCCTCGGCTCGGGCATCTCCGTCCTGCTCGTCGCGTTCCTGGTGGTCGGCATCGGCCTCTCCCTGGGCGGGCCCACCGGCTATGCCATCAACCCGGCGCGCGACCTCGGGCCACGCCTCGCCCACGCCCTGCTGCCCATCCCCAACAAGGGGACCTCGGACTGGGGTTATGCCTGGGTCCCGGTGGTGGGCCCGCTGATCGGGGCCGTGCTGGCGGGTCTCGTCTTCAACGCAGCCTTCTGACCGAAGGAGACGCCATGCCGCATCCGACGGACACCTACGTCGCCGCGATCGACCAGGGCACCACCTCCAGCCGCTGCATCATCTTCGACCACGACGGCGCGATCGTCGCCGTCGACCAGCGCGAGCACCGTCAGATCTTTCCCAAACCCGGCTGGGTCGAGCACGACGCCACCGAGATCTGGGCCAAGGTGCAGGCCGTGGTGGCCGGTGCGCTGGCAAAGGCGGGGCTGCGGGCCGACCAGCTCACCGCGCTGGGCATCACCAACCAGCGCGAGACGACGGTCCTGTGGGACCGCCGCACCGGCAAACCGGTGCACAACGCGATCGTCTGGCAGGACACCCGCACCTCCGGCCTGTGCGACGAACTCGGCGGCGAGGTGGGACAGGACCGCTTCCGGGACACCACCGGACTGCCGCTCGCCAGCTACTTCTCCGGGCCCAAGGCCGCCTGGCTGCTGGAACACGTCCCCGGGCTGCGCCACCGTGCCGAGCTGGGCGAGATCGCCTTCGGCACCATCGACTCCTGGCTGATCTGGAACCTCACCGGCGGCACCGACGGCGGAGTGCACGTCACCGATGTGACCAACGCCGGACGCACGCTGCTGATGGATCTGCGGACCCTCCAGTGGGACCCCTCGATCCTGGCCGCCATGGGCCTGCCCGAGGCGATGCTCCCGGAGATCCGCTCCTCCGCCGAGGTGTACGGCACGGCGGTCGGGCAACTGGCCGGTGTGCCGGTGGCCTCCGCGCTCGGCGATCAGCAGGCCGCCGTCTTCGGCCAGACCTGCTACGGCGTCGGCGAGGCCAAGAACACCTACGGCACCGGCAGCTTCCTGCTGCTGAACACCGGTGACCGCCCGGTGCCGTCCAAGAGCGGGCTGCTGACCACGATGGGCTACCAACTCGGCGGTGAGCGGCCCGTCTACTGCCTGGAGGGATCGATCGCGATCACCGGCGCGCTGGTGCAGTGGTTCCGCGATCAGCTGGGCATCATCCGCTCCGCCGACGAGATCGAGCCGCTCGCCGCGAGCGTGGACGACAACGGCGGGGCGTATATCGTCCCGGCCTTCTCGGGTCTGTTCGCCCCGTACTGGCGCTCGGATGCCCGCGGCGTGATCACCGGCCTCACCCGCTATGTCACCAAGGCGCATCTGGCCCGTGCCGTCCTGGAGTCGACCAGCTGGCAGACGCGTGAGGTGGTCGACGCGATGTACCAGGACTCCGGGGTACGGATCAGCTCGCTCAAGGTCGACGGCGGAATGACGGCCAACGGCCTGCTGATGCAGCATCAGGCCGATGTGCTGGGCGTCCCGGTGATCCGTCCGGTGGTCGCCGAGACCACCTGCCTGGGCGCGGCGTACGCGGCGGGGCTCGCCACCGGCGCCTGGCAGGACCTCGACGAGCTGCGGGCCCACTGGAAGCGGGACACCGAGTGGACCCCGGGGATGTCCGAGGAGGAGAGGACGCGCGAGTACGGCAACTGGCGCATGGCGGTGGAGCGCAGCTTCGGCTGGCACAGGGAAGAGCAGCGGGCCGAAGGCTCCTGAGCCGCATACGGTGCCATCGCTCGCGAACGGCGGCCCGTACCCCGGACGGCGGGGTACGGGCCGTGCCGTGCGGTCAGGCCCGGGGTGCGGTGGCCAGCATCGCGTGCTCGACCACCGAGATCAGCACATGCTTGACCGACTCGCGCTCCCGGGCGTCACACAGGACGACCGGGGTGCCCGGATCGAGGTCGAGCGCGTCGCGCACCGAGTCCTCCGGATAGCGGTCGGCGTCCTGGAAGCAGTTGACCGCCACCGTGAAGGCGATGTCCCGCCGTTCGAAGTAGTCGATGGCGGCGAAGCAGTCCTCGAGACGGCGGGTGTCGGCCAGCACCACCGCGCCCAGCGCGCCGGTGGCCAGCTCGTCCCACAGGAACCAGAAGCGGTCCTGTCCCGGTGTGCCGAAGAGATACAGCACCAGGTCCTCGCGGAGCGTGATGCGCCCGAAGTCCATGGCGACGGTGGTGGTCGTCTTGGACTCCACCCCCGCGATGTCGTCGACCGGCCGGCCCGCCTCGGTGAGCAGTTCCTCGGTGCGCAGCGGCCTGATCTCGCTGACCGCCCCCACCAGGGTCGTCTTGCCCACCCCGAAGCCGCCCGCCACCAGTATCTTCAGCGTGACCGGTTCGACGATATGAGGGCGAACCAGGTCAGAGTGCCCGTAGCCCATTGATCACCTCGCGCAGAATCCTCTCGTCCGGCAGTTCCGCCGGAGGTACGGGCCGAGACACTCGGACGAGTGCGGCGTGGAGCAGATCGCCGATGAGCACACGGATCACGCCGATCGGAAGGTCGAGCTCCGCCGCCAGTTCGGCGACGGACTGCGGACTGTCCCGGCTCAGCTCGACGATGTCGATGTGCTCCGGGGACAACATCTGGTCGGCGACGGCCCGGTGGTTCGCGCTGTCGGCGACGACGACCGCGATCAGGTCAAGCTTCTCCTCCGCGGCGCTGCGGGTGCGTCCCCGCGTCATCGCATAAGGTCTGACCACCGGTCCCGCCGCGTCGTCGAACCACCGGGCGACGCCTTCCGGGTCTCCGCTCATCTTCCCCCGGCCTCCGTCACCCGCTGGAGCGCGGAGCCGAGCCCAGATGCACGCCCACCCGCTTGACCAGCAGCGTCATCTCGTATGCTATCTGGCCCACATCGGAGTCGGCGTCGGCGAGGACGGCAAGACAGCTACCGTCCCCCGCCGCGGTGACGAACAGGAAGGCGTCGTCGAGTTCGACGATGGTCTGACGGACCCGGCCGACGTCGAAGTGGCGGCCGACGCCCTTGGCGAGGCTGTGGAAGCCGGAGGCCACGGCGGCCAGATGCTCACCGTCCTCCCGGGACAGATCGCGTGAGCCGCCGGTGGCGAGCCCGTCCCCGGAGAGCACCAGCGCCTTGCGGATGCTGCCCACTCTGCCGACCAGTTCATCGAGCAGCCAGTTGAGTTCGCCCGATCCGTTCGGCGAGCCATTGGATGCTGCGGCGTTCGATGCGGTCATCGACCGTCCCCCTCATGTGTCGTTCCAGGGCTTACGTCCGCATCGCCGGATCCGGTGGCCGACTGCCGCCGACCGCGCTGCCAACCCCGTTGGAGCGAGGCCATGGTGGCCCTCGCCTGCTCGGCTTCGCGCTCGGGATCGATCTCGGCAGCCGTTCGGTCCGCCTCGTCCGGGAGTGCGGGGTCGTTCTTCAACTGCGGGGCCAGGCTGGCCTGCCGTACCCGCTTGGGGAGGCCGGAGGCCGCCCGCTGGGTGGGCACCGGGCTCTGCTCCGGGCCTTTGCGCTCCGTCCCCGTGCGCCGCGGGCCCTGGCTCTGGCCCTGGGCCTGGTCCTGGCCCTGGCGTTCGGAGCGGTCGGCCCAGGACGGCTGCCCCGGGCCCTGCGAACGGGTGGGCCGTCCGCCGGACGTGCCCTCGACCGGCCGGCCGTGGTCGGCGACCAGTACCGGCGGGACACGGCGGGGCAGCGGCGCGGGGCCGCCGCCCGGTGCCGGGTCCGGGCCGTCCGAAGTCTGCTGATGCTGCTCCACGGTGGACGGGGCGGGCCCGGTGCGTACGGACTGACGCGCCTTCAGGCCGCGGGCCCGGAAGATCCCGCCCACTTCCTCGTCATCGTCGGCGCCTTCGTGACCCTCATGTGCGAGGGATGAGGTCAGGGACGCGAGCTGCGAGGCCGGCTCGGCCTCGTCCACGGGTCCGAGCCGGACGTCGCCCACGCCCCGCCGCGCGGTGTCGGCGAAGCGCCCGCCGGTGTCCCGGTTGTCGCGGCCGTCGGTCTCCCCCCGGCCGCCCTCGTCGGTGAGCAGGTTGGAGGGGATGAGCACGATGGCCGTGGTGCCGCCGTACGGGGAGGGCTGCAGCGAGACCCGCGCCCCCTGCCGCTGGGCGAGCCGGCTGACCACGAACAGCCCGAGCCGGTCGGTGTCGGAGAGCTGGAACTCGGGGGTCTCGGCGAGCCGGAGGTTGGCCTCCAGCAGCGCGTCGGGCGTCATGCCGAGGCCCCGGTCGTGGATCTCCAGGGTGAAGCCCTTGGCAACCCGCTCGCCGTGCACCTGGACGGCGGTGTGCGGCGGCGAGAAGACGGTCGCATTCTCCAGGAGTTCGGCGATCAGGTGGGTGAGGTCGCCGACGGCCGGGCCGACGGCCGCGATCCGGGGCAGCCGGCGGACCTCGATCCGCTCGTAGTCCTCCACCTCGGCGACGGCCGCGCGCACGACGTCCATCAGCTGGATCGGCTTGCGCCACTGCCGGGAGGGGGCGGCGCCGGAGAGGATGACCAGGCCCTCGGCGTGCCGCCGCATACGGGTGGTCATATGGTCCAGGCGGAACAGGTCGGCGAGCTCGTCGGTGTCCTCGGTGCGCCGCTCCATGGTGTCGAGGAGAGTGAGCTGACGGTGCAGCAGCACCTGGCTGCGGCGGGCGAGATTGACGAAGACCTCGGAGACACCCTGGCGGAGCTCGGCCTGCTTGACCGCGGCCTCGACGGCGGCCCGCTGGAGGGTGTTGAGGGCCAGGCCCACCTGGCCCATCTCATCGGGGCCGTAGTCCAGCCGGGGCGCCTCGGTCTCCACGTCGATCTGCTCGCCCGCGCCGAGGCGGCGCATCACGCTCGGCAGCCGGACGCTGGAGACCTCCTGGGCGTCCCTGCGCAACCGGGACAGATCGCGGACCAGGCTCCGGCCGATCCGGAACGAGACGAAGATGGAGACGATGAGCGCGATCAGGCCGAGGACACCGGCGATGCCCGCCTTGAGCAGCACGCTGCTGGCCACCGGGTCGATGCGCTTCTTGAGCCGGTCGGTGGCCTCGTCGCCCAGCCGGTCGTAGTCGCTGAGGACGGGGTGGGCCGCGGCCTCCCAGTGCTCCTGGTCCAGCGCCCTGATGGCCGTGGCGGGGTCCATCGAGGACAGGACCTTGCCCTCGGCCACGCGCAGGGCGGCGGGGGCGGCGTTGGTGCGCCGGTAGTCGGCGAAGACCTTCTGCTCGGAGTCGGGGAGGATCGGCAGGTTGATCTCGTAGAGCAGGGTGCGCTCGGCGATGAGGTCGGACATCGCCTGGAGGTCCGCCATCGTCATCTTGCGCGCCGTCAGCGCCGAGACATACAGCGCGTCCTCGCGGGAGAGCGCCTCCCGGGCGCGGATCATGGCGACCAGCGCGCGGCCCTGTTTGTCGAGGTCGGTGTCGGGCACCGCGTGGAGGGAGCTGCGGAAGGTGTAGCAGAGGTCGACAAGCTTGTTGTAATACTCATATGCCTGGGTCGAGGAAATGCCGTCGTCCTCGACCTTGCGGCGCAGGCTGTCCAGCCCGTCGGCGGCCTTGAGGATGTTGTCGAGCTGTTCCTCGGAGTCGTCGTTCATCTTGCCGTGCATAGTGCCGTCCGAGTCGGCGGCCCGCAGCTTGTCGATCGACTGGTCGGTTTTGCGCTGCAGGGAGTGAAGCACGGGCAGGGCGTCCGACTGCCGCGGATCGGCCAGCAGGACGAGCGTCTGCCGGCGTTCCTTCTGGACGGCGTGCACCGCGTCCTCGGCCGGCTGGCCCGCCTTGTCGATGATGTCGGCCGCGTCCAGCAGTTGGATCGCCTCGCGACCGGTGATCACCGTGGCGAAGGCCCATATCGCCGTCAGCGACACGAGCGGCACCAGCAACAGCGCCACGATCTTCCTGCGGATGGACTTACCGCGAAAGCGCATGGCCTCCCTAACGTCAACCCCGAATTGCGGGGGCGGTGTTCCGAGTTCCGACAACGAGCGGCGCGAGCCTACTACTGCCAGTTGGACATATCGAAGGCATGTCCACTTGATGCAGGGAACTCCTTACACTGCGTGATCAGGAGTTGTCGGGCGATTCCCCGACTTACCCCCCGCGCTCGGGGCTGTTCTCCCGGGCACCGCATGCGGCCATTCGGCCGCGGTTGGCTGGTTTTCCCCTCCCCAGGGGAACCACCGGTCGGTGCCATTCGTGATCCAAAGGGGCACACTAGGGGGGCATACAACCCAAGTCCCGCTATCTGACTCGGCCGCACCCGGGGCAGCCTTGGAAAGGGGTGGGAGCGTCATGGACGCGATGGACAAGGATCGCGACATCCCGGCACTCGGGGCCCGGCCGTTGTGGACCGAGGAGCCGGCGCGCAGGCGGCGGCTGCCCGATCCGGTCCGCGCCGCGGCGGTGCGGGCGGTCATCATCATCGCCGTGACGCTGGTTCAGACGATGGTCGCGCTCCTGTGCACCCTTGCGGGCTCATGGTCCGCCTTCCCCACCGTGCTCGCCACGGTGGCGAGCACGGTGGTGGCGACCTGGGGCGTGCTGGACGTATGGGTGACCCGGCAGGTCTGGCGCCAGCGGTACGGAGTGGTGTCCCGGCCCAGCAGCACGGCCCGGGAGATGCGCCGGCAGCGCCGCCGGGCCGGTGAGGCGGAGCCGGTCACCTCCCGGCCGGCTGCGGAGCACGGGCCAGCTCGCGGCGCAGCCGCATAAAGGGCCTGGGCCGGTCGACGCCGAGGGCGGCGGTGGAGATCCCGCCACGTTCGTAGACGGCGAGGAAGCCGCCGCCGTCGGCCGGGTCGCCCTCGAGGATCCGGACGGTGTCACCGGGTGCGCGCCGCCCGGCGTACTGGATACGGGCGCCGTACTGGTCGGACCAGAAGTAGGGCAGCGCCTCGAAGGGTTCGACGGTGGACCCGGCGAGCAGATTGCGGGCGGCGACGGCGCCCTGCAGCATTCCGCTGGTCCAGTGCTCGGCCCGGACGGTGCGCGCGGTGCCCGGCTGGGCCAGCCGGGCCACGTCCCCGACGGCCACGACATTGGGCAGCGCGGTGACACAGCCCGCGTCGCACCGCACCCCGTCGTCCAGGGCCAGACCGGAGCCTTCCAGCCACCCGGTGACGGGGCGCACCCCGACGCCGACGACCACCACATCGGCGGGCAGCACCCGCCCGTCGGTGAGCTCCACGCCGGTGACCCGGCCGCTGCCGCGCCAGCCCTCGACGCCGGTGCCGCACAGCAGGGTGGCCCCGCCCCGCGCGTGCAGCCCGGCGCACACCCGGGCCATCTCCTCGCCCAGTTGGGGCACCAGCGGCAGCGGCGCGGCCTCCACGACGGTGACATCGAGCCCGAGGGCGGCACAGGAGGAGGCCACTTCGGCGCCGATGAAGCCCGCGCCGATCACCACCACCCGTGCGGCATCCGCGCGCAGCGCGGCGCGGAGCCGGGTCGCGTCGTCGAGGGTGCGCAGGGTGTGCACCCCGTCCAGCCGCGGAAGGGGCAGGGTTCTGGGCGTGGCCCCGGTGGCGATGACGACGCCGTCGGTGCGCAGGGCGCGGCCGCCGGCGAGGCGGATCTCCCCGGCGGCGGTGTCCAGTGCCTCGGCCGGGACGCCGAGCAGCCATTCGGCGTCGAGTTCGGCCTCCTCCTCGGGGTCGGTCAGGGCGAGGCGGCCCGGCCCCTCGCCCGGATCGCAGTCCCCGGTCAGGAACTCCTTGGACAGCGGCGGGCGGTCGTAGGGGCGGTGGCGCTCCTCCCCGACGACGACCAGCCGCCCGTCGTATCCCAGGGAGCGCAGGCCCCGCGCCGCGTGCAGTCCCGCGAGCGAGGCCCCGACCACCGTGACCGTGGTGAGCGTGGTCATGCCACGGCTTCTTCCGGTGCCGCGTGCACGGGCTCGCCGGGAACGGTGCGCACCGCGGGGTGGACATACAGCATTCCGTCCACGACCGTGACAGCGTGGGTCCGTACGGGCTTGCGGGCGGGCAGGCAGGTCGGCTCGCCGGACCGCAGATCGAACAGCGCGGCATGCAGCGGGCATTCGACGTAGCAGCCTTCCAGCCACCCTTCGGAGAGGGAGGCGTCCTGGTGGCTGCAGGTGTCATCGATGGCGTAGAACGCTCCGTCGGTGTGGAACACCGCGATCGTCGCGGTGGCGTCGCCGGCCTCGACACGCATCGACTCGCCCTCCGGCAAGTTCTCGATACGGCAGACGGGAATCATTGGCCCCCCTCACGTTGATCGGTATCATGCGTTGTGGATAGTGCACTGAAAAGCGCGATGCGCAACAGAATCCAGATCGGGAAGGCAGCCGTCAAGAGTTCCCCGGACCGAGGGGCCCCACGCAGAGCCACCGGATGGTGAGATCAGAACCATGACGAACACGACCGAGGAACGGGCCGAGGAAAAGCGGGGGGCCTCCGGGGCAGTGCAGTCGGTGGACAGGGCGGTCAGCGTCCTGGAGATCCTTGCCAGGCTCGGCGAAGCCGGAGTGACCGAGATCGCCGACGAGCTGGGGGTCCACAAGTCGACCGCCTTCCGGCTGCTCGGCGTTCTGGAGAACCGCGGACTCGTCGGGCAGGAACGCGACCGGGGGAAGTACTACCTGGGCGCCGGGGTGCTCAGACTCGCCGGCGCCGCCGCCATCCGCCTGGACATCTCGCAGGAGGGCGCCCCGGTGTGCCGGGCGCTGGCCGACGAGACCGGCGAGACGGCCAATATCGCCGTCCTGGACGGGGACGCGGCGGTCAACATCATGCAGGCGCGCGGCGCCGCGGCGGTGACCGCCTTCAACTGGCTGGGGCGGCGCACCGCGCTGCACGCGACCGCGAGCGGCAAGGTGCTGCTCGCACATCTGTCGGGCGAACGCCGGGAGCGGCTGGTGACGCGGAAGCTGCCGCGGTTCACCGAGCACACCATCACCACCTCCGCCGAGCTGCGGCAGCAGCTGGAGACGGCGGCCGAGCGCGGCTACGCCTACTCCTGCGAGGAGTTGGAGATCGGGCTGAACGCGGTGGCGGCACCGGTGCGCGCCCACGACGGCGCGCTCATCGGGGCGATCGGCGTCTCGGGCCCGGCGTACCGGATGGCGCAGAGCCGGCTGCCCGATCTGGCCGAGTACGCCGTGAAGACCGCCGAGGAGCTGTCCCGGCGGATGGGCTTCCCCGGCTGAGCCGCCACATCACCCCACCCACCCGACGAGGGGGCCGGACGACTCCGGCCCCCTCGTCGCGTCCGCGGCCAGGACCCAGGGGCGTGTGACCGACGCGAAACCCCAGTCGGCGCTGGCTTACAGGCGGTTTTCGCGAACCCCTTGACCGCACGGGGCGACGACTTTCAGGATGTCTCTCATCGCGCAACATGCCGCGCTATACGCAACTGGGTGGTAACCGGCGGCCGTTGAAACGGCCTCGGCCTCACCCTCCATCGAGGCAGTCATGCCAGCTCCCGTGCACCGGTCCCTGCGATCGCAGGAGAACAGAGGAGTGAGCCATGCCGCAAGAAGCCCGCGCCGTCGTCGCGGTCAAAAAGGGCGCCCCCGTGGAGGTGCTGCCCGTTCTCGTGCCCGAACCCGGCCCCGGTGAGGTGCTGGTGGGAGTCCAGGCGTGCGGCGTGTGCCACACCGACCTGCACTACCGGGACGGCGCGATCGGAGACGAATTTCCGTATCTGCTCGGGCACGAGGCGGCCGGAATGGTCGAGGCCGTGGGCCCCGGCGTCACCGGACTCGCACCCGGTGACTATGTGGTCCTGGCCTGGCGGGCGCCGTGCGGCGGCTGCCGCTCCTGCCGCCGGGGCCGCCCGTGGTACTGCTTCGACAGCCGCAATGCCGTCCAGCCGATGACCCTGACCGACGGCACCCCGCTCAACCCGGCGCTGGGCATCGGCGCGTTCGCCGAGAAGACGCTGGTCGCGGCGGGGCAGGCGGTGAAGATCGACCCCTCGGCGCGCCCCGAGGCGGCGGGCCTGATCGGCTGTGGGGTGATGGCCGGCTACGGCGCGGCCGTGCACACCGGCGGGGTGTCCAACGGCGATACGGTCGCGGTCATCGGCTGCGGCGGCGTCGGCAACGCGGCGATCGCCGGGGCCTCGCTGTCCGGGGCGCGCAGGGTGATCGCCGTGGACATCGACGACGCCAAGCTGGACGCGGCGACCCGCTTCGGCGCCACCGACACCGTCAACTCCCGTGGTACGGATCCGGTCGAGGCGGTGCGCGAGCTGACCGGGGGCTTCGGCGCGAATGTGGTGATCGACGCGGTGGGCCGCCCCGAGACCTACTCCCAGGGCTTCTACATGCGCGACCTGGCCGGGGTCCTGGTGCAGGTCGGGGTGCCGGATCCGGAGATGCGCATCGATCTGCCGCTGATCGATCTGTTCTCGCGGGGCGGTGCGCTCAAGTCGTCCTGGTACGGCGACTGCCTGCCCAGCCGCGACTTCCCGGTCCTGGTCGACCTCCACCTCAGCCGCAAGCTGGATCTGGACGCGTTCGTCAGCGAGACGATCACGCTGGACGAGGTCGAGACCGCGTTCGCCAGGATGCAGCGCGGCGAGGTGCTGCGGTCGGTGGTGGTCCTGTGAGCAGGGGGCACCTCCCAGCGGTAGCTGGGGGAGCACGCGCGGCCGCCGGGCCGCAGACAACGACGAAACCCGCACCTGCGCCGCGCGGGCGGAGAAGCGAACAAAAGGATCCTGTGACTACCGAGGCATACGGCCCGGACAAGCGCGTGGTCATCGTCGGTGCCGGGATCGTCGGCTGCTCGCTCGCCGATGAGCTGACCGCCCGCGGCTGGCGGGACGTCACCGTCCTGGAGCAGGGCCCGCTGCTCGCCCCCGGCGGCTCGACCTCGCACGCCCCCGGTCTGGTCTTCCGGACCAGCCCCTCCAAGACCCTGACCGACTTCGCCACCTACACCGTCGAGAAGTTCTCCTCCCTCGAGGTCGACGGGCTGTCCTGCTTCAACCCGGTGGGCGGTCTGGAGATCGCCACCAGCGAGGAGCGCTGGGCCGAGCTGCACCGCAAGGCCGGGCTGGCGGCCTCCTGGGGCGTACGGGGCGAGCTGCTCGGCCCGGCCCAGTGCGCCGAGCTGTGGCCGCTGCTGGACGCGGAGCGGATCCTCGGCGGTTTCCACACCCCGGACGACGGGCTGGCCCGGGCACTGCTCGCCTCCCGCGCCCAGCTGGAACGGGCCACCGCGCACGGCGCCCGCTTCCTGGACCGGCACACCGTCACCGCCATCGAGCGGGAGGACGGCCGGGTCACCGCGGTCGTCACCGACCGGGGCACCTTCCCCGCCGACATCGTGGTCTCCGCCGCCGGGTTCTGGGGCCCGCTGATCGGCGCGATGGCGGGGGTCCCCGTCCCCCTGCAGCCGCTGGCCCACCAGTACGCCAGGACCGGGCCGCTGCCCGAGCTCGCTGGGCTCAACGACCCCCGTACGGAGGCGAACCGGCCGATCCTGCGCTTCCAGGACCGCGATCTCTACTTCCGCGAGCACACCGACCGCATCGGCATCGGCAGCTACGCCCACCGCCCGCTCCCCGTCGACCCGGCGCGGCTGCCCGCGTACGACGAGGCCCCGGTGATGCCGTCCTCGCTGCCGTTCACCGCCGAAGACTTCGCCCCAAGCTGGGAGGACAGCGTCGAATTGCTCCCCGCGCTCGGCGCGAGCGGGGTCGAGGAGGGCTTCAACGGCGTCTTCTCCTTCACCCCCGACGGTATGCCGGTCATCGGCGAGTCCCGCGAGGTGCGCGGCTTCTGGCTGGCCGAGGCGGTGTGGGTGACCCACTCCGCGGGCGTCGCCCGGGCCGTGGCCGAGTGGATGACGGACGGGCGGCCGGGCATGGACGTCCACGAATGCGATCTGTACCGCTTCGAGGACGCGCAAGCCTCCCCCGCCTACATCGCCGAGCGCGGGGCCCGGAACTTCGTCGAGGTCTATGACGTCATCCATCCGCTGCAGCCGATGGAGCAGCCCCGTCCGCTGCGGGTCAGCCCCTTCCATGTCCGGCAGCGGGAGCTGGGCGGGTACTTCCTGGAGGCCGCGGGCTGGGAGCGGCCGCACTGGTACGAGGCGAACGCCCCGCTCGCCGAGTCGATCGACCTGCCCCCGCGCGACGCCTGGTCGGCCCGCTACTGGTCGCCCATCGCCGCCGCCGAGGCCAGGGTCACCCGGGAGCGGGTCGCGCTGTACGACATGACCCCGCTCAAGCGGCTGACGGTCACCGGGCCCGGGGCGCTGGACTTCCTGCAGCGCATGACCACCAATCAGCTGGCGAAGAAGCCCGGTGCGGTCACCTACACCCTGCTGCTGGACGAGGCCGGGGGCATCCGCAGCGACCTCACCGTCGCCCGGCTGTCGGAGCGCCACTTCCAGGTCGGCGCCAACGGCGGACTGGACCTGGACTGGCTGCTGCGCCATGCGCCCGATGACATCCATATCGCCGACATCACCCCGGGCACCTGCTGCATCGGCGTCTGGGGCCCACTGGCCCGGGATCTGGTCCAGCCGCTGACCCGCGACGACTTCTCGCATGAGGCGTTCGGCTACTTCAAGGCCCGGCAGACGTATATCGGCCATGTACCGGTGACCGCGATGCGGCTGTCCTACGTCGGCGAGCTGGGCTGGGAGCTGTACACCACCGCCGACATGGGGCTGCGGCTGTGGGACACCCTGTGGGAGGCGGGCCGGCCCCACGGGGTGATCGCCGCCGGGCGCTCGGCCTTCAACAGCCTGCGGCTGGAGAAGGGCTATCGCGCCTGGGGCCATGACATGACCACCGAGCACGATCCCTACGAGGCCGGGGTCGGCTTCGCCGTCCGGATGAACAAGGGCGACTTCATCGGGCGTGCGGCGCTCGAGGGCCGCGGCGAGGAGACGGCGGCCCGCAGGCTGACCTGCCTCACCCTGGACGACCCGGCCGCGGTCGTGATGGGCAAGGAGCCGGTGTACGCCGATGGCGTCCCGGCCGGCTATGTGACCAGCGCGTCCTACGGCTACACCATCGGCCGGACCGTCGCCTACGCCTGGCTGCCCGCCTCGGCCGCCGTCCCCGGCACCGCCGTCCACATCGAGTACTTCGGCGAGAAGGTCCCCGCGACCGTCGCCGCCGAGCCCCTCTTCGACCCGCGCATGGAGCGTATCCGCCGCTGACGGGAGCGCGTGCCGAAAGCGCGTGCCGAGCGCGTCCGCGAGCGCGGGAAGCGACCGCTTGGAGGACCCCTGATGGACCCCACCCACGCTGTGATCGTCCCGGGCCCCGGCGGCATGGGCCGTGCCGCCGCCCATCCCCTCGAACTCTTCGACCCCCTCGAACTCTTCGACCCCCGCCGGCTGTTCGCCGCGCCCGCCTGAGGAGAACCCCATGACTGTGGCTCCCGAGTCCCCCGCCGCCACGACCCCCAGTCTGCTCGCCACTCTCCCCGGCCACTGGTACACCGCTCCCGGGATCTTCCGGCGGGAGCAGGAGCACCTGTTCGAGGCCATGTGGTTCTGCGCGGTGCGCGGGGCCGAGCTGGACCGGCCGGGTGCGTTCCGCACCGTGCACATCGGCCGGGAGAGCGTGCTGATCACCCGCAACCGGCGGGGCGAGGTGCGGGCGTTCCTCAACATCTGCCGTCACCGCGGCGCCCGGCTGTGCACCGAGGAGTCCGGTACGGTGCGGCGCTCGCTGCAGTGCCCGTACCACGCCTGGACCTACGATCTGGACGGGCGGCTCACCGCCGCCCCCAACCTTCAGAAGATGCCCGATATCGACCGGGTCGAGCGCGGACTGGTGCCGGTGCGGCTTCGCGAATGGCTCGGCTATGTCTGGGTCTGCCTGGCCGAGGACCCACCATCGTTCGAGGAGACGGTCATCGGGGCGGTGGCCGACCGGCTCGGCGACGCGGCGTCCGTGGAGCGCTACGGCGTGGCGGGGCTGGCGCTGGGCCGCCGGATCTCCTATGACGTCCGGGCCAACTGGAAGCTGATCGTCGAGAACTTCATGGAGTGCTACCACTGCGCGACGATCCATCCCGAACTCACCGAAGTGCTACCGGAGTTCGCCGACGGCCTCGCGGCGCAGTACTTCGTGGGGCACGGCGCCGAGTTCGCCGAGGAGGCCCAGGGATTCACGGTGGACGGCAGTGAAGGGTTCGGCCGCATCGCAGGGATCGCCGAGGAACAGGACCGCCGCTACTACGCGATCACGGTACGGCCGCAGGTCTTCCTCAACCTGGTCCCCGACCACGTGATCATGCACCGGATGTTTCCGCTCGCCCCCGATCGCACACTGGTCGAATGCGACTGGCTCTACGCACCCGAGGTGGTGGCGTCCGAGCGGGATCTGTCGAAGTCGGTGGAGCTGTTCCACCGGGTCAACGCCCAGGACTTCGACGCCTGTGAGCGCACCCAGCCCGCCATGGACTCCCGCGCCTACCGCGACGGCGGGGTGCTCGTCCCCAGCGAACACCACATCGGCGCCTTTCACCGATGGGTGACCGACCATGTCCCGACCCCCGACGCGGAGGAATGCCCGTGACGGACCTCTTCATCGGTGGCCAGTGGACCGAAGCGATCGACGAACGCACCCGTGAGATCCGCTGCCCGGCCGACGGATCGCTGGTGGCGGTCGTCGACGAGGGCGGCGGCAAGGACGCGGCCGAGGCGGTGGCCGCCGCCCGGCAGGCGTTCGACCAGGGGCCCTGGCCCCGAACCCCGGTCGGGGCGCGCGGCGATCTGCTGCTGCGCGTCGCCGACCTGGTGCAGCGCGACAAGGCCGGGCTGGCCCGCGCCGAATCGCTGGACACCGGGAAGCGACTGGCCGAGAGCGAGCTGGACATCGACGGTGTGGTGGCGTGCTTCCGCTACTACGGGCAGCTCGTGCGCACCGAGGCGGACCGGGTCGTGGACACCGGCACCGAGCACACCGTCAGCCGGGTGGTCTATGAACCGGTCGGGGTCTGCGCGCTGATCACCCCGTGGAACTATCCGCTGCTGCAGACCTCGTGGAAGGTCGCGCCCGCGCTCGCCGCGGGCAACACCTTCGTACTGAAGCCCAGTGAGCTGACCCCGAGCACGGCGATCGCCCTGATGCGGCTGCTGGCGGAGGCCGGGCTGCCGGACGGGGTGGCCAATCTGGTGCTCGGCCCGGGCGCCGAGGCCGGGGCCCCGCTCACCGACAACCCCGATGTGGACATGGTGTCCTTCACCGGGGGCCTGCGGACCGGGCGCCGGATCATGGCCGCCGCCTCGGGCACGGTCAAGCGGACCTCGCTGGAGCTGGGCGGTAAGAACCCCAATATCGTCTTCGCCGACGCGGACTTCGAGACCGCCGTGGACTACGCGCTCACCGCGGTCTTCCTCCACTCCGGGCAGGTCTGCTCGGCCGGGGCCCGGCTGCTGGTGGAGGACCCCGTGCACGACGCCTTCGTCGAGGAGGTCGTGCGCCGCGCCCGCGGGATCCGGCTGGGCGGGCCGTTCGACGAGCGGGCCCAGACCGGCCCGCTGATCTCCGCCGCGCACCGGGCCAAGGTCGAGGCGTATGTGGCGACGGGGCTCGCGGAGGGCGCCCGGCTGCGCTGCGGCGGCGCCCGTCCGGACGATCCGGCCCTGGCCGACGGCTACTACTTTCTGCCGACCGTCCTCGACCGCTGCCACAGCGGGATGTCGGTACTGGCCGACGAGTCCTTCGGGCCGGTGCTCACGGTGGAACGTTTCACCGGCGAGGACGAGGCGGTCCGGCTGGCCAACGACACCGTGTACGGCCTCGCCGGGGCCGTATGGTCCGGCGACGAGGGGCGGGCGCAGCGGGTGGCCTCCCTGCTGCGGCTGGGCACCGTATGGATCAACGACTACCACCCCTATCTGCCGCAGGCGGAATGGGGCGGGTTCAAACAGTCGGGGAGCGGACGAGAGCTGGGGCCCTGCGGGCTCGCGGAGTACCGGGAGGCCAAGCACATCTGGCGCAATACGCGTCCGCGTCCGCAGGGCTGGTTCGCCTGACGGGGCATCCGCCCTGGCCCGGGGCGGCACGACGAGACGGCGGCACGAGGAGACGGCGAGGGCCGCGCTGCGCCATTCGGGTGAGCCCCGGTCAAGGATATTGCCCGCACCCCACCGGAATGGGTTACTGAATCCGTCCGATTCCGGTGGGCTGCCCATCCTTTCCGGTGGAGTGGAAGACGCCTTGCCAGATCGGAGCCGTCACCAGAACCTCCAACCGTCCTCGGCGGCGGACACCCATCAGGTCGTCCAGGCCGTGTCGACGACAGTGGTGACCGGCTCGCCGTCCCCCTCGGTGACCGGCGAGCCGGTGACCTTCACCGCGACCGTCTCGGCCGCCCCACCCGCCTCCGGCACCCCGACCGGCACGGTCACCTTCGACTTCGGCGACGGCACCACGCCCGTCGTCCTCCCCCTCACCGGCGGTACGGCCACCACCGGTCACGCCTGCACCGTCGCGGCCGGCTGCCCGTACACGGTCACCGCCAACTACAACGGCGACGTCAACTACGCGACCTCCTCGGCGAGCATCATCCAGACGGTGACACCGGGTCAGGTGTAGTCCGCCGGTTCACGGCCGGTCCGCCGCCGCGACGGGCGCATCCGCGCCCGCCTCGGGGCGGCGGTACATCCGTGTCGCGGTGATCTGGCCGTGCACCTGCTGCTCCTCCTCCGGCTCCCGGACCGGCAGGCCGGGCCGCAGATGCTCCTCGACGCTGATGTACTTCAGGCCGGCCCGCAGATCCGCGTCATTGCGCAACCGGATCACCAGCGGGAACTCGGCCAGCGCCGTGGTGTCGAACAGCCCCGTCGTATAGAGGAGCTGGACCCCGAGCGCGTCCGCGACCGCCCGCTGGAGCTCCAGCAGATAGGTGGCGTTGGCCCGGCCGATGGGGTTGTCGAGGAAGAGGGTGCCCGCGTGGCGGTGCTTGTCACGGCCCCGGTCATTGCTGCGCAGGGCCGCCATCGTGCAGTACAGCGCGATGGCGGCGGTCAGCAGCTGGCCGCCGGAGAACACATCGCCCATCTGTCCCACCGGCACCCGCTCGGCCCGCAGCACCGCGTCCGGCTTGAGGATCTCGACGGCCACCCCGCGCGGCTGGAGCGCGGCTTGGACCCCGCGCAGCAGCAGCGACATGCCGTCCCGCCGCAGATCGGAGTTCTTCCGGACGGCGGAGCGGGTCGCCTCGTCGATGACCTCGCCGAGCCGCTCGGCGAGCGTGGCCTGATCGGGGTCCTCGAAGCGGATCCGCAGGAACTCCTGCCCCGACCATTCGCCGAGCCCCTCCGGGAGCCGGGAGAGCCGCTGCGCCGAGCGCAGGGTGGCCAGGCAGGACTCGACCAGGCCGCGCAGCCGGTCCACGATGGAGTCCCGGTTGCGCTCGAGCTGCTCCAGCTCGTCGGTGAGCACGCGCAGCCGGGGCGCGAACGCGTCGGCCCAGGCGGCGGCGTGCTCGGGCAGCGCGGCCGCGGGGAGTTCGCGGATCTGCTGGCGGGCGGGGGTGCGCACCTGCTCGTAGCGGGTGGAGTTGGCGTGCCGCACCAGCACATCGCCGGCTTCCCGCACCGCCGACTCGGCCCCCGACAGATCGGCGGCGCAGCCGCGCAGTGAACGGCGGGTCTCGGCGGCGGCCTGACGGGCCTCGGCGAGATCGCCGGCGTACGGCTCGGGCCGCTCGCCGTCGTCCTCCGCGCCGGGGCCCTCGCGCAGCAGATCCCGCAGCAGGGCGGCGGTCTCGTCGAAGCCGCCCGCCGCGTCCTCGGCGGAGCGGTGGGCGCGCACCAGGTCGGCGTGGGCGGTACGGGCGGTGTCCAGGGCGTCCGTACGGGCGGCCAGTTCGCCGTTGGCGGTGCGCAGCAGCTCCTTCGCCTGCTCGGCGTCGGCCGGGACCGTCTCCTCCGGCAGCTCGGTGTGGGCGGCGCCGTCGGCGGGGGCGAGCCGCTCAGCCTCGCCGCGCAGCCGCCCGAGCTGCTCGCTCGCGGCCGACGCACGGCCCTCCAGCATCTGGACCAGCGACTCGGCGCGGGCGGCGGCGGCCTGCCGGGAGGGTCCGTCGGCGCCGTCGGTGCCCTCCAGGAGCTGGGCGGCGCGGGTGCGGACCTTGTTGGTGAGCCGGTCGAGGGAGGCGAGGGCCGCGCTCTCGTCGCTTTCGGCGCGGGCCTGTTCGGCGCGCAGATCGGCGCCGACGCCGACCTTCTCGTAGACCTGGGAGGCGGCGCGGTACGCCTCGCGGAGCGCGGGCAGCGAGGAGGTCGGCGGCTCGGTGTCCTCGCCGAGGTCGTCGGGGGCGCCCGCGATCTCCGCGCGCTCGGCGCGCAGGGCGCGGGCGGTACGGTGCGCGTCGTCGGCCGCGCGCTGGGCGGCGCGCCGGTCCTCGTCGGCGGAGCGGGCCCGGTCCACGCAGCCCGCGGCGCGCTCCTCGTACTCGGCAGCCTCCTCGGCCAGTTCGCGCAGCCGGGTCTGCCAGGTGGCGCGCTCCCGCAGCCGGTACGCCAGACCGGCCAGCGCGTCCGCCACCCGGCGGGCCCGCTGCGCCGCCTCCTGGCGCTCGTCCCGGACGCGGGCGGCCTCGGTGGCTGCCTCGTCGGCCTCCGCCCGTACCGTGCGCGCCTCCACCAGCTCGCGCTGCGCGGTCTCGGCGGTCTCCCGGCCGGTCTCCGCCGCCGCCGCGAGCTCCGCGAGCCGCCCGGGCGGGCAGCCGGTGCGCCAGGAGGCGAGCCGCGCGGACAGCGCCCGGTCCCCGGCCAGCCTGGCGGCGAGCGCCCTGATCTCCTCGTCCCGCTCGGTGGCGCGGGCCCGCAGCTCGCGCCGCTCGTCGTCGGCGGCGCGCTCGTCGTGCATCGCCGGGTTCGGCGGCACGAGGAAGACCCCGCTGTCCTCGGTGCCGGGTGCGGGCGTCGGCGCGAGCAGCGCGGCGGACGTTCCGACGGCCACGGCGGACCGCGGCAGCAGCGACGCCTGCGCGAGCACCGCGCGGGCGCGGGCGTGGGTGTCGGGGTCGGTGATGACGACGCCGTCCACCAGCTCGGGGCGGGCCGCGAGCACGGCGGCGTGGTCGACGGGGTCCACGGCCTGGGCGAGGTAACGCCAGCCGGGGAGGGCGGGGATGCCGTGCTCGCCGAGGAATTCGACGGCCGCCAGCACATCGGGGCTGGGCGGCAGCAGCCCCCCGTCACCGAGCGCGCCCAGGATCCGCGCGTCCTCGGCGGCGGCGGTCCGCAGCTCGAAGAGATGCCGCTCGGCGGAGGCCACGCTCTCCTCGAGGAGCTCACGCAGCGCCTCGGCGTTGCGGTCCAACTCCTCGGCGGTCAACGGCCCGTCACCGAGGGGCCGCTGGGTGGGGCGGGCACGGTCGCTGCGGTCCCGGCCGGGGGCACCACCGGGCTCGGGGGTCCAGCAATCGGAGTCGTCGGGGGCGTCGGTGTTGGTGGCGTCGGGGTCGTCGGCGTCGTCGATGCCGGTGTCGGCGTGGGTGACGTTGGTGTCGGCGTGGGTGACGTTGGTATGGATGATGTCGGCGGTATCGGTGGCGGCCTCCGACTCGGCCCGACCGCCGTCGGCGGTATCGGTGGCGGCCTCTGCCCCGGCCCGACCGCCGCGGGCGGCATCAGTGCCAGCCTCCATCCCGGCCCGACCGCCGCGGGCGGCGTCGGCGGCGGCTCGCGACTCGGCCCGACTCTCGTCGCCGTCCCCGACCCGAGCCGATACCTCCCCGGGCGGCCGGGAGTCGGCCGCCACAGCCCGGGCGCCGTCGCGCGGGCCATCCGGACACGAGCCGCCGTCGCCCAGCAGTGCGTCCTCGACGGCATCGATCCGCACCGTCACCCGCCCCGCGGGCCGCGACTCCGCCGCGAGCGGACGACGCCGATGGGCCTCCCCCGGGCCCGCCTCCACGTCCTCGCCAAGGGCCGTCCCCTGCGAAGCCGAGCGCGTCTCCTCCGCCTCACCCCCCGGTCCGGCATCAGCCCGCCGGTCGCCCACGGAAGTCGAGTCGTACCCCGCCTCCTCAACCCGCCCCGCCGCCTGGTCCCCATGGCGCGGCTCACCGACCGTACGCGACACGGAAACGCCATCTCCGCGCGCCGGCCCGGCATCAGCCCGCCGGTCGCCCACGGAAGCGGCATCATCCATGGGCTCGGCAGGACCTGCCTCGCCCACCGGGCCGGTGCCCAAGAGCCCGTCGCCCGCGAATGCGGGGGCGCCCTTCGCGCCCGCACCCGGGCGCGCCTCGTGCGCCGGGCCGACGTGCGGCTGTCCGTACTCGACGCCTGCGGCAGCGTCCGCCGCGCCCGCGACGCCGGTCGTCCACCGTGCCGCCGGGCCGGTCGCGGCCCAGCCTGGAGCGGCGTCCTCGTTCTCCGAGGTGGCCGTCAACACGCCCGTGGCGTACGCCAGGTCGGCACCCGGCTCGTCGCCCTCCTCGCCCGCCTCGCCCGGGAGGTGTTCGCGGGTGTCGGCGGGTGGCTCCTCAAAGGCGTAGGCGTGGTCGGGGTACGCGGGCTCGCCGTCCAGGGGGATGGTGCGGGTGGAGGCGCGGAAGGCGGCCGGGAGCTGGGAGAGGCCGATGTCGTCCGCGTCCTCCTCGTCCACGCGGACCGTGATCCACCCGGCCCGGCCGGAGTCCGTCGGCAGGACGCGGGCGCCCCGCCGACGCGGGGCGCCCGCGTCCGGAATGCGCACCGTCACCCCGCCCGCCGCGCGCGCGTCCGCCGCCGAGGGGCGGGCGGCGGCGCGCGGAGCGGGGACGGCGGCAGAGGGCTGCGGCAGGCCCAGCAGTTCGACCAGGCGCTGCTCCGCGCCCAGCGCCTCCGCGGCGCGCCGCTCCGCGTCGTACGCGGACTCCGCGGCCCGCGTCGCGTCCACCGCTCGCGCCGCGGCCAAATCGGCGCGGGCCTCCTCGGCGGCGGCCGACTTCGCGTGGTCGGCGGTGCGCCGAGCGGTCTCGCGGGCCTCGTCGAAGGCGGCGACCGTGGTCTTCTCGGCGTCGCTCGCGGCGAGGGCGGCGCGGGCCGGATCGGCGTCGGGGGCCGAGTCGTCGAGCCAGCCCGCGCGGACGGCCTCGGCGGTCTCCTGCTCGACCTCGGCGAGCCGCTGGCGCAGATGCTCGGCGTCGCTGCGGGCGCGCTGGGCCGCCGTGGCGGCGGAGGTGGCGTCGCGGTGGGCGGCCTCGCCGGCCTCCTGGAGGGCGGCGGAGCGCTCTTCCTCCTCGCCCGCGACCCGCTCTCCGTCGGCCGCCGCCGCGTGCAGGGCGCGGACGAGGTCGCCGGCGGCCTTGGCGCGGGCGGCGAGCGCGGGGGCGGCGTCCCGCTCGGCCTCGCGGATGGCGGCGGCCACGCGCGCGGAGCGGTCGGCGGCGGCGCGGTGGCGCAGCACGGTCTCGGCGGCCTGCCAGGCGGAGTGCAGGGTGCGGGCGTCGTTGAGTTCGCGGCGCTGCGCCGCGGCGCCCTTCTCGGCGGCGGCGAGCGCCAAGGAAGCGTGGCGGTAGGCGAGTTCGGCGGCGATGAGGTCGCTGCGGCTGCGGGCTCCCTCGGCGTCGGTGACGGCCTGGGCGGCGGAGCCGACCCGCTCGGCGAGTTCGGCGGCGCGCGCCCGCTCCTCCCCGCCGCGCGCGGACAGTCGCCGGGCGAGCGTACGGGTGCGGCGCTCGGCGCCCGCGTGGACGCCGCGGGCCTGCTCACGCCGCTCCGCGGCCTCCGCGATGCGCTGGAGCAGATCGAGCGAACCGGCGGTGAAGTCGCGCTCGGCGGTCAGCTCGGCGCGGCGGCCCAGCTTGTGGGCGAAGCCGTGGACGAGGTCGGCGAGGCCGTCGGTGTCGCGGGTGTCGGTGACCGCGCGCAGCAGGAGGTCGGTGAAGTCGGAGTCGTTCTTGACCGCGAAGAGCCCGGCGGCCTCGCCCTCGTCGGCGTTCATCTCCCGCTGGTAGCGGAAGAGCTCGGGGTCGAGGCCGAGTTCGCCGAGGTGTTCGTTCCAGCGCTCGTGGATCTCCACCCAGACCACGTCGAGATGCGGATACGCCTTGCCGGCCTCCGTAAGGGCGTCACGGAAGCCCTTCATGGTGCGGCGGCGGCCGCGTGCGGTGGAGGCGCCCTCGACGGCGGGCCGCACCGCCGCGGACTCGGCGACCGGCAGCGAGTCCAGGCTCATCCCGGGGCCGGGCCGGAAGGAGTACCACGCCTCGGCGAACTTCCGCGGGTCGTTGGAGACCTGACGGCCGCGCCATTCGCTGACCTTGCCGACGACGACGGTCTCACCGGTGACGGTGTGCTGCCACTCCAGCGCGACATGCCCGCAGTCGTCGGCGAGCAGGAACTTGCGCAGCACACCGGAGCTGGCGCCCCCCAGGGTGTTGCGATGGCCGGGCAGCATCACCGAGAAGATCAGCTTGAGCAGGACGGACTTGCCGCCGCCGTTCTCCAGGAAGAGCACACCGGCGGGGGCGGGGCGGCGCGGCGGGCCGACCGGCTCCTCCTCGAAGAACTCCGCCTGGGTGGGCGCGGGGCTGGGCACCGGCTCGCCGACTCCGCGCAGGTCCAGCACGGTGTCGGCGTAACGCGCACCGGCCGGCCCGATGGAGTAGAGGCGGATCCGGGACAGCTCGTACATGGCGGCGGACTCTCGTTGTCGGGAAGGGACGGTGATATCGGGCGGGCGGCGAAGGGGGCAGGGCGGCGTTCAGGAGTGGAAGGGGAGACCGGCCTCGGCCACCAGATCGAGGTCGTCGCCCTCGTCGGGGGGCAGCAGGGTCGCGCTGCCGTCGCTGACGGGCACGACTCCGAGTTCCAGCAGCTCGGCCATGGCGGCGGTGGCCGCCATGTCGCGCACCTGGAGCTGATAGCGGGCGGTCGTGCGGTAGGTGCCGCCGGACTCGTCCCCGGTGCGCTGCAGAAAGCCGGAGTCGACCAGGAAGGCGAGGGCCTTGCCGACGATGCCGGTGGTGGATCCGGCGAGCCTGCGGGCGTCCTTGGTGGCGCCGGTCGCGCTGCGCCGGGCGTACACCCGCCAGGCGGATTCCAGCCCGGGCGCACCGGTGGCGGGGTCGCTGTTCTCCCCTTGCTCCTCGGCCCGCTCCTCCAGCCGCCGGCACGCCTGGCGGACGAAGGCGTCGACGCCGTTGACGGTGACCCGGCCGATATAGCCGTCGTCGGCGAGGTCCTCGGGGCGGGGGAACGCCAGGGCGGCGACGGCAAGATGGGCGAGGCCGTGCAGAAAGCGGTCGGCGGAGTCGGTGGCGGCCCGGCGGGCGTAGTCGCCCATGCGGACGGCGAAGACGGAGTCCTCGGCGGCGGTCACGGCCATTCCGGCGCGGGTCGAGACCTCCAGCACGATGAGCCCGAGCCCGGCGGCGACGGCGTCGGCGAGGCGCGCGAACGCCGGTTCGTCGCGGTGGCGGCGCAGCAGCTCGGCGTATTCGACGTCCCGCGCGGGCAGCAGCTTGGGCTGGAGTCCGAAGGCCACCAGCCGTGCGGCGTCCGCCGCGTCGGCGGGCGTGATCCCGGGCGCCGCCGGGGCGGGTGCCGCATCCGGCGGTGTCATGTCGTCGATGTCGTACTCGGTCACGGCTGAACCTCCTCGCGCGGGGCGTATGCACTGGTCATGGCCATCAGGCCACCTCCGCCCGGTCGGCCGCCATACCGGCCGCGTCCAGCAGGGCGGTACCTACTATCAGGTCGGCGCCGCCGAACTCGGCGTCGTCCAGCTCGGTGCCGTCGTCCACGGCGAACAGCAGCCGCTGCTCGCCCTGGCGGTAGGCGGTGCCGACCGGGGGGCTGGCGGCGTGGACGGCGAGGAGGGCGATCAGATAGGGCAGTTCGGGGTCGCGGCGGCGGGCGTCGGCGAGCAGCCCGGACAGCCGGCGGGGGGCGTCGGCGGGCAGCTCGAGCAGCTCCATGGCCACTGCCAGCTGCTCCTCGCTGAAGCGGCTGTCGTCGGGGGTGGCGATGAGGTCAGGCTCGGGCATCTCGGCGCCGAGGTGCTCCCGTTCCACCGGCGGGGTGAGCAGCATCTCGACCAGGTCGCCCATGCGCACCGAGGTCGGGGTGCGCAGGCCGGTGCCGCGGGCGAAGAACGCGTCGGTGACCCGGCCCGCGCGATCGAGGGGAAGCGGGAGGACGGGCGCCAGCAGCTGTCCGTACAGGTCGTATCCGGAGCGTGGGGCGGGGGGTGCGAAGGCTTGTCGGTCCTGCTCGGCGCGGAACAGCGGACCGGCCTCCAGCAGCCGGGACTGGAGCTGGGTGTGGCGCCGGATGCAGTCCTTGACGATGTCGACGAGCTCGGCGGCGCGCCGCTTGTGCTCGGCACTCTCCGCCTCGTCGCGCGCCTTACGGATGTTGGTGAGGATCGCGTTCTCATGGCGGTAGCGGTCGGCGACGTGGTCGAGCGCCTCGCTGATCAGCTCGGGGACGGTGCTCAGCCAGTCGACGGCGCGGACGTTGCGCCGGGTGGCGTCGAGGGTGCGGCGCAGCGTCTCCGAGTACTGCACGGTGCGGTAGCGGGCCTGCTCGGCGGCGAGTTGGGCGTCGGCGAGCCGGCCCCGGCTGATGAGGACCTCCAGCTTGACCTCGGCGGCGATCTGGGCGCTGGTGACATCCGTGTCGAGGGCGCCGACCAGGACGTTGACCGCCTCGTCGGTGGTGCGCAGATAGACGCTGCCGCCGGGGCCGGGCACCTCTTCGATCAGCTTGAAGTCATAATCTCTGCGGACATACACCCCATCGGGCCCGAAGGTGCCGTAAACGGCACGGAAGCCGCGGTCCACACTGCCGACGTTGATCAGGTTCTCCACCACCCAGCGGGCGACCCGGTCGTGCTCGGCGGCGGGGCGCCCGGGGGCCTGGGCCGCGACGCGGGGCAGCAGCCTGGCCACTATCTGCTCGTGGTCGGCGCCGGTATCGAAGTCCATGTGGAGCGTGACGAGGTCGATGGCGGCGAGGGCGACCTCCGCCATCGCGTACACCCCGTACTCCCCCGCCAGGTTGGCCTTGCGCGCGTCGAGGTCGTGCAGCGGCGCGGTGCACGCGAGCGCGCGCAGCCGCCGGGCCAGGCCCTCGTCGGCGGCCGGGCCCGGGGCCGGCCGGGCAGCCCCTTCAGCGGTGTTGAGCTGGGGCGCGGCGGCCCCCGGGGGTGGAGATGTCACGTCGCACAGAGTAGGCGGTCGCACCGACAACGTACGAAACGGCACGGAGATCCCGGTATGAGGCACCAGATCCCCCGGGCGTGCACGCGCGTACACCGGCGCGTCCCCCGCACCTCACCGATCCGTCAGTCTACGGCTCACCGGCCGGTGGTCCGTCCAGGGCGAGCACCGCGAAGGTGGCCAGCCAGTGGTCGCCGGTGAAGTCCCCGGAGTCGGTGGCGGGGAGCCCGGCGGCCAGATGGTCACGGGCCGCCGTCCGCAGCACATCCGCCCGCGGATCGCCGTGCGGCAGGGCGGCGGCCAGGCGGCGGAGCGCGGCGGCCCGGCTGAGGATGAGGCCGAGGAGATGACCGATCTGGGGATCGGCGGGGTCGGAGACGACGGGCGGGGTGAGCACGGTGACGGGCTCACCCCATTCGACGCCGGGGAGGAAGCGTTCCAGCCAGCGCGCGAACTCCTCTTCCGGCAGCACCCGGCTCATCACCTCGGCCTCGGTGAGCGCGGGCGAGAGGAAGTCCTGCCCGGAGGGCTCCCAGTGGACGGGGGCGTCGTGGTCGTCGGCGAACCAGCCGAGGACGGCCTCGGTGACCGGTTCGACGATCGTCTTGACGCCGGCGGCGGCCGCGCTGTCCAGGACCAGGCCGAGGGCGAAGGCGCTGTTGGTGTGGACGCCGTGCCGCACCGGGTAGGTGGCGCGTGCCAGCCATCCGCCCAGCAGCGCGCAGACGGCTTCGGCGGCCGGTTCCAGGGCCTTCGCCCAGCGCTCGCCCGCGGCTCCCGGGAGGCTCCGGCACTCGGCGGTCAGCGCGAGCAGCCAGGCCCATCCGTAAGGGCGCTCGAAGGAGGGATGGGCACGGAGGTAGTCCGCCTCGGCGGCCAGGGCATCGGCCGTAAGGTGCCCGTCCAGCACGGCGGTGACCTCGTCGGTGCGGATGAGGTCCGGGCAGCGGCGCAGCAGCCGGACCAACAGCCAGTGCATATGGACCGCGGAGTGCCAGTCGTAGGAGCCGTAGAAGGCGGGGTGGTACCGGCGCGGCTCCACCAAGTCCTCCGGTCCGCGCAGCAGATGCCCCGGGGCGTTGGGGTAGGCCCGGGTGACGTTGGCGGTGGCCAGGGCGGCGAACCGGGCCGCGTACCGGCCGAGTTCGCTCCCCCTCTCGTCCGGCCCGTCGGATTCGTCGGGCTCGTGCGGCTCGTGCGGCTCGTTCAATGCGTTGCTCCCTCGGCGATGCGCAGGTCGGTCCGGTTGTGCACGGCCGCCCCGATGATCGCCCGCAGTGCGTCGGCGGACATCGCGGCGGGCAGTGCGGGTTCAGCGCGGTCCACGACCTGTTCGGGCGCGTACGGGAGGTGGACGAAGCCGCCGCGCAGCGCGGGCCGCTCGGTGGCGATGAGATGGGCCAGGCCGTAGAAGACGTGGTTGCACACGAAGGTTCCGGCCGTCTGCGAGACGGCGGCCGGAATCCCGGCCTCGCGGACGGCCGCGACACACGCCTTGACGGGCAGGGAGGCGAAGTAGGCGGCGGGGCCGCCCTCGACAACCGGTTCGTCGATGGGCCGCCGTCCGGCGTTGTCGGGTATGCGGGCGTCGTCCACGTTGATCGCGACCCGCTCGACGGTGACACCGGGACGGCCGCCGGCCTGGCCCACGCACAGCACCAGGTCGGGGTCGGCCTCCTCCACGGCGGCGGCCAGTTCCTCCAGGGCGGTGCCGAAGACGCATGCGAGCTGTACGGCCGTGACCTCGGTGCCGGGCGGCGGAGCGGCGGCGACGAGGGAGACGGCCTGCCACGACGGGTTGACGTCCGAGCCCGCGAAGGGCTCGAAGCCGGTGAGAAGTACTCGGGTCACAGCGGCCCCCTTCAGAAGGCGAAGAGCGAGATGATGGCGATGTTGCAGACCAGCAGCGCACCGGCGGTGGGGATCTGCGCCTTGATGGGCCCGTACTGGTCCTTGAGTTCCAGCAGCGCGGCGGGCACCAGGTTGAAGTTGGCGGCCATGGGGGTCACGAGCGTGCCGCAGAATCCGGCCAGCATGCCGACGGCGAGGACGACGGGCGGATCCCCGTGCATCTGCTGGATGAGCACGGGCCAGCCGATGGCGGCGGTCATCACCGGGAAGGCGGCGAAGGCGTTGCCCATGATGATGGTGAACAGGGCCATTCCGACGCAGTAGACGGCCACGGCGATGTACTTCTGGCCGTCCGGCAGCAGCTGCTCGGTGATCTTGCCGACCTGGGTGCCGACCCCGGCCACCTGGAAGATGGAGCCGAGCACGGCGAGCAGTTGGGGCAGCAGCAGCGCCCAGCCCATGGACTCCAGCAGGCTCCGGCCGGCGTGCAGGGGCACCGACGGCCGCCGCTCGCGCACCACGACCATGGCGACCAGCAGCCCGGCGATCGCGCCGAAGCCGAGGCCGAGGATGGTCTCGCTGCCCTCCTCCAGGACCGGCTCACCCCCGATGTGCCAGTGCTTGACGGCCGAGGCGCAGACGACGGCGACCAGCGGGATGGTGAGCGCCGGGACGAACAGTTTGCTGCCGAGCCGGGCGGCCGTGGCGGTGCGCTGCTCGGGGGTGGTCGTGTTCGGCACGCCACGCCCGGTGAGCTGGAAGCCGCCGAGGCAGACCATGGCGAGGACGGCGACGCCCAGCGGTTCGGCCGGGGCCTTCTTCTCCACCACCCAGCTGCTGTAGAAGAAGCAGCCGCCGAGCAGCCCCCAGAAGGCGGCCGAGCCAAGGCGCTTGGGGTTGCTGCGGTCGACGGCCATCTGGGCGGCCATGGCGAGGAAGACGGCGCCGACGAGCCAGTAGAACCACTCCGCCTTGATCACTTGGCTTCCTCCGCGGTGCGGCTGCCCTCGGCAGCGGATCGGCCGCCGGGGGCGGCGAGGTCGTGGTCCAGGGAGCGGTCCAGGCGCAGCAGCCGGAAGCCGTGGATGAGGAACGCGCAGACGGCGGTGGGGATGGCCCACAGCGCAAGCTGCAGCGGCTCCAGATGGGTGTGGTACGTGGTGTTGACGAACCCGGTGATCAGCAGGATCGAGCCGATGGCCAGGAAGCAGTCCTCGCCGAAGAACAGCCCGACCGTGTCGGCGCTGGCGGAGTACGAGCGGACGCGCTCGCGGACCCGCTCGGGCAGCGGGCCGTGGCGGCGTTCCGCGGCGCCCTCGGCCATCGGCGCGACCATGGGCCGGACGCTCTGGGCGGGGCCGCCGATGCTGGTGAGGCCGAGCGCGGCGGTGAGCTGGCGCAGGGCCAGGTAGAGGGCGAGGAACCGGCCGGTGGTGAGCTTGCCGAGCCGCCCGATGAGGGTCCGGGCCTGCTCCTGGAGGCCGTTGCGCTCCAGGAGCCCGATCACGGGCAGGGTGATGACGAAGATCGTCACCGAGCGGCTGGAGGCGAAGCCGTCACCGAAGGCCGCCAGGATCTCCTGGGGCGAGAGCTTGGCCAGCAGTCCGGTGGCGATGCCGGCGACCCCCACCACCAGCAACGGGTTGCGTCGTGTGGCGAAGCCGAGGATCACCACGAGGACGCCAAGGAGAACGATCATGCGTCCAGCCTTCCGCGCAGAAGGACCTCACGGGGGCGTGAGGAGAGTGCACCGGAGGCTAGGCGTTCGTTCAACGATCCGACAAGAGCCTGAAACGAACTTGTTCCGGCTCCGTCGGATCGTTTACCGCTGGGAAACCTCTATCGCCGGGACATCTTCCGTCCGTAGGCATCGGCCAACTGCCCCTGGGAATCGTCCAGATAGGAGGCGAGCAGCCGCTCCGCCTCCACCGCGTCGCCGCTCTGCAGCACCTCCAGGATCTGGCGATTGCGCACCAGATAGGGGGCGTGGAAGCGGCGGGGGTCGGCCATGACATGGAAGACCAGCCGGAGCTCGGCCAGCACCCCGCGCATGAGTTCGTCCGCGCGGGGACTTCCGGCGAGGGAGACGATCGCCTGATGAAAGCGGATATTGGCGGTGGACAGGTCCTGCCAGGCCCGGTCCCGCGCGGCGCGCTCGCCCGCCAGGACCGCCGACTCGACCGCCTGGACCGCGTAGGGCGGCTCTCCCAGGCCGCGCACCGTCGCGCATTCGACGAGCCGGCGCACGCGGTAGATGTCATTGAGGTCGTCGACCGTGACGACGCGGACGAACACTCCGCGGTTCAGCTCGTGCACCAGCAGCCGCTCATGGGTCAGCAGGCGGAACGCCTCACGGAGGGTGTTGCGCGAGACGCCGAGCGCACCGCCCACGCTGTCCTCGGACAGCCGGGTGCCGGGCGGGAAGAACCCCTCGGCGATGCGGTCGCGCAGAATGTCGGCGACGCGCTCCGCCGTGCTGGTGCGCCCCAGCAGGGCCCGGTCGGCCTCGAGCCCGGCGACGAGACCGGAGACCTGGGGGTACCCGGCCGTCTCCACCGCCTCAGGCGTCTCCGGCATCCCCGGCGACTCGTCCGACGATTCCTCCGACGACTCGCCGGACCGGCGGTTTACGCCTTTTGTCCCGTTCGCCACATCAGCCCCTGTTCGATGTCTCGTTCGTCCCGTATAGCGAGAAGTCAAGCCCAGAAACCGTCACCGGACAACAACCATCTTGTCGGATCGTTCAACGATCGCTTACCTTGTGGTGCCACCCACAGCCCCTCACGTATCCCCCACGCCCCGAACGGACGGATATGACCGCATCCTTGGCGAACCTGTCCATCGATCTCAACGCCGACCTCGGCGAGGGGTTCGGCCGCTGGGAGCTCACCGACGACGAGGCCCTGCTGTCCATCGTCACCAGCGCCAATGTGGCCTGTGGCTTTCACGCCGGGGACCCCTCGACCATGCGCCGGGTGTGCGAGCTGGCCGCCGAGCACGGGGTGCGCATCGGGGCCCAGGTCTCCTACCGTGACCTGGCCGGCTTCGGCCGGCGCAGCATGGACGTCCCGCCGCGGGAGCTGACCGACGAGATCGCCTATCAGATCGGCGCGCTGGAGATCTTCGCCCGCGCCGCCGGGGCGCGGGTGCACTACGTCAAGCCGCATGGCGCGCTCTACAACCGCAGCGTGCACGACGAGGCGCAGGCCGCCGCCGTGGTCAAGGGCGTCCGGCTGGCCGCGGGTGGTCCGCTGCCGGTGCTGGGGCTGCCCGGGTCCCGGCTGCACGAGGCGGCCCGCGCGGCCGGGCTGCCGGTGATCGCAGAGGCCTTCGCCGACCGCGCCTACACCGCCGCCGGGACCCTCGTCCCGCGCGGCGAGCCCGGCGCCGTGGTCTCCGACCCGGACACGGTGGTCAAGCGCGCCCTCGGCTTCGCCCGGGACCGCGCGGTGACCTCGATCGACGGACAGCGCATCGAGGTGGACGTGCGCTCGCTGTGCGTCCACGGCGACACCCCCGGCGCCGCCGACCTGGCCCGCCGGGTGCGGGGCGAGCTGACGGCCGCCGGAGTGCGCGTGGCGGCGTTCGCATGACTCTGCGGTCCCTGCCCGTCGGCGAGCACGGGCTGCTCATCGAGGTCGACAGCGGCGAGGCGGCCGAGGCGCTCCACGCCGAGCTGCTGCGCCGCGCCGCCGCGCGGGAGCTGCCCGCCGTACGCGAGATCGTGCCCGCCGCCCGCACCGTGTTCCTCGACGGGCTCGCCGACCCCGGGCGGCTCGCCACCGAGCTGCCCGGCTGGCGGATACCGCCGCTGGACCGCGGCGACAGCGACATCGTCGAGGTGTCCGTGCGCTACGACGGGCCCGATCTGGCCGAGGTCGCGAAGCGGTGGGGGGTGACGCCCGAGGAAGCCGTAAGGATCCACTCCGGCACCGAGTTCCGGGTGGCCTTCTGCGGCTTCGCGCCCGGCTTCGGCTATCTGACGGGGCTGCCCGAGCGGTTCCATGTGCCGCGCCACGCGACGCCCAGGACCCGGGTACCGGTCGGCTCGGTGGCCCTCGCGGGCGGGTACACGGGCGTCTATCCGCACTCGTCCCCCGGCGGCTGGCAGCTCATCGGCACCACGGACGCCGTGCTGTGGGACACCGCACGGAACCCGGCGGCCCTCTTCACCCCCGGCACCCGCGTCCGCTTCATCCCGGCACGGGGTGCGGCGGGCCCGGCACCGGGCCCCGCTCCGGGAGGGACGGCGCCATGACCGACAGCGCCTTCGTCGTCGTACGCCCGGGAGCCCTGACCACGGTCCAGGACCTGGGCCGCGTCGGCCATGCCCATCTCGGGGTGCCCCGCTCGGGTGCGCTCGACCAGCCCGCCCACCGGCTCGCCAACCGCCTGGTGGGCAACGCCGAAGGGGCCGCCACCCTGGAGACCACGCTGACCGGCTGTGCGGTGCGGCTGCGCCGCCCGGCGACGGTCGCGGTCACCGGCGCGCCCTGCCCGGTCACGGTCGACGGCCGCCCCGCGGCGTGGGGAGCGGCCGTACGGGTGGCCGCGGGCGCGCTCCTGGAGGCCGGGGCCGCCGCCCACGGGGTGCGCAGCTATGTGGCGTTCGACGGTGGTGTCGAGGCCGAGCCGGTGCTCGGCAGCCGGGCCACGGATGTGCTCTCCGGGCTGGGCCCGGCCCCGCTCGCGGACGGCGCGGTGCTGCGGCTCGGGCCGCCGGGCAGGCCCGCGCCCGGTGTGGACGGGGTACCGCATCGGGGCGTCGCACCGGAGCTGGTGCTTCCCGTGGTGCTCGGCCCGCGCGACGACTGGTTCACCCCGGCGGGGCTGCGCACCCTCACCACCGGGGACTTCCGGGTCTCGGCCGCGAGCAACCGGATCGGCCTGCGGACCGAGGGCCCCTCGCTGGAACGGGCGAAGGACGGTGAGCTGGCCAGTGAGGGGATGGCGCTCGGCGCGCTCCAAGTCCCGCCGGACGGACGGCCGGTGCTCTTCCTCGCCGACCATCCGACGACCGGCGGCTACCCGGTCGTGGGCGTCGTGCCGGAGCCGTATCTGGCCGCCGCCGCACAGGCCGTCCCCGGCACCCCGGTGCGGTTCACCCCGCTGGGCCGGGCCTCCTGGGGACCGCCTGCGCGGCGCAACGTCGCGGGCGGGCTCAGCTATTGACAGGCCCTTGCGCCAGGAGGTGTCCGACGGATCCTGACGCCTGCGGCAGGCTGCTCCCCTTCCCTCAACTGGGGCTCCGCCCCGGGTCCCGGGGCGGAGCCCCCGCGTGGTCCGCCGGACACCCCGTAACCGGCCCTGGCCCGGATAGGACCCAGCCCCGGCAGCCCCTAGCGGGCCCGCCGTGCGCCGACCCGCTCCCTGCGCTGCACCTTGCGGCGCAGGGCGCGGCGCTCCTCCTCACCGACTCCGCCCCAGACCCCGTGGGTCATCCCGGTCTCCAGCGCGTACTCCAGGCATTCCTGGATCACCGGACATCGGTGGCAGACCTCCTTGGCCCGCGCCTCCTGCTGCTGGGCGGCCGGGCCCGCCACCCCCACCGGGAAGAACAGCTCCGGGTCCTCGTGCGTGCATTCGGCCTTCTGCCACCAGGCCATGGCTGCCCCTTCCGTGAACGACGGTGCTGTAAACGCCCGCCGTCGGGCACACACGCATGGTTCGCGAGCGGGCGCCGCCCGGGAATCATGCGGGCGCGTCCTGGCGGGCTTCGATAAGGGTCGGGTTTCCGATCGTGGCGGCGGCAAACGGATCCGAATGCGCCATGGCTCACACCGGGCTTCCTCGGTGAGCCCCGGGGCCGCCTCGGCCCGTCCCCCGGGGGCGTCAGCCCCGCCACGCGACGGTGAGCGGTCATGCGTCCAATCCGGCACCGGCCACCGGCAATCAGTCCCCGGCCCCCTCCGCCGGGCCGTAACCGCCGCCGCCCGGCGTGTGGACGACCAGGATGTCCCCCACCCCGACGTCCGCCGTGTCGCGGCCCTCCAGGCGGTCCACCGAACCGTCGGCGCGCTCGATCAGGTTCGCGCCCAGCGCACCCGGTTCGCCCCCCGCCATGCCGTACGGGGGCACCCGCCGGTGGCCGGTGAGCAGGGCGACTGTCATCGGTTCCAGGAAGCGGATGCGGCGGGTGACGCCGTGGCCGCCGCGCCAGTGGCCGCGGCCGCCGCTGTCCCGGCGGATCGCGAAGCTCTCCACCCGCACCGGATAGCGCCACTCCAGCACCTCGGGGTCGGTCAGCCGGGAGTTGGTCATATGGGTCTGTACGGCGTCCGCGCCGTCGAAGCCGTCTCCCGCGCCGGAACCGCTGGCGACCGTCTCGTAGTACTGGACGCGGTCATTGCCGAAGGTGACGTTGTTCATCGTGCCCGAGCCCTCGGCCTGGACGCCCAGGGCGGCGTACAGGGCGCCCGTGACGGCCTGGGAGGTCTCTACGTTCCCGGCGACCGTGGCGGCCGGGAAGACGGGCGCCAGCATCGAACCCTCGGGGATGCGGACCTCGAGGGGCTTCAGGCAGCCGCTGTTGAGCGGGATGTCCTCGGCGACCAGCGTCCGGAAGACATAGAGCACGGCCGCCATCACCACCGAGCTGGGCGCGTTGTCGTTGCCCGGCCGCTGGGGCGAGGTGCCGGTGAAGTCCAGGAGGGCGCCGCGCGCCGCGCGGTCCACCGTAAGGGTGACCTGGATGACCGCCCCGCTGTCGGTCTCGTAGCGGTACGAGCCGTCGCTGAGGCCGGTCACGATGCGGCGCACGGACTCCTCGGCGTTGTCCTGGACGTGCCCCATATAGGCGTGCACGACCTCGAGGCCGAACTGCCCGATCATCCGCCGCAGTTCCTGGATGCCCTTCTCATTGGCGGCGATCTGGGCGCGCAGATCGGCGAGGTTGGCGTCCGGGGCGCGGGACGGATACGGCCCGCAGGTCAGCAGTTCACGGGTCTCCCGCTCGCGCAGCGCCCCGTCCCGTACCAGCGGCCAGTTGTCGAAGAGGACACCCTCCTCCTGGATGGTGCGGCTGAAGGCGGGCATGGAGCCGGGGGTGATCCCGCCGATCTCGGCGTGGTGGCCGCGCGAGGCGACGAGGAAGAGCAGTTCGTCTCCCGCCTCGTCGAAGACCGGGCTGACCACGGTGACATCGGGCAGGTGGGTGCCTCCGTGGTACGGGTCGTTGATCGCGTACACATCACCGGGCCGCATCGTGTCCCCGTTGCGCCGCAGCACCTCCTTGATGGACTCGCCCATGGAGCCCAAGTGCACCGGGATATGGGGGGCGTTGGCGATGAGATTGCCCTCGGCGTCGAAGAGCGCACAGGAGAAGTCGAGCCGCTCCTTGATGTTGACGGAGTGGGCGGTGTGCTCCAGGCGCACGCCCATCTGTTCGGCGATGGCCATGAAGAGGCTGTTGAAGACCTCCAGCATCACGGGGTCCGCCTCGGTGCCGACCGCGGTGGTGCTCGGCCGCGGCCGGACCCGGGTGAGCAGCAGATGGCCGCCTTCGCCCGCGGTGGCCTGCCAGCCGGGGTCGACCACGGTGGTGGCGTCCTCCTCGGCGATGATCGCGGGCCCGGTGACCCGGTCCGGTGGGCGCATACGGTCGCGTTCATACAGTGCCGTCCGCTGCCATCGCCCTTCCGCGAACATCCTTACGGTCGTCACGGGCGCCAGTTCGCCCTTTCTGGGCGGCCGTTCCACGGTATGGCCGCCGGTGGGCCCGGAGGCGCCGACCGCCTCGACCGACACCGCCTCCACGACCAGCGGCTTGTCCATGGTGAAGGCGTAGCGCGCGCGGTGTGCCCGGACGAAGTCCTCGGTCATCGCGGGGACGGAGCCCAGCGGGACGGGGATGCTGGAGTCCGTGCCCGCGTACCGCAGATGGACGCGGGCGACGGTGTCCAGGGTGTCCTCCGGGACACCGTCCGCGAGCAGTTCGTCCCGGGTCTGGCCGGCCAGCCGTGCGCACAGCTCGCGGACGCGCGCCGGCGTCTCCTCGCCCAGCTCCGCCTCGACGGCCTGCTCGCGCATGGCGGTGGCGTCGGCCACCCCGATGCCGTACGCGGAGAGCACCCCCGCGAGCGGCGGCACGATCACCGTGCCGATGCCGAGCGCGTCGGCGACCGCGCAGGCGTGCTGGCCGCCCGCGCCGCCGAAGCTGGTGAGCGCGTAACGGGTGACGTCACGGCCGCGCTGCACGGAGATCTTCTTGACCGCGTTGGCCATATTGAGCACCGCGATGTCCAGGAAGCCCGCCGCGGCCTCCTCCGGTCCGCGCCGGTCGCCGGTCGCCTCCGCGATCTCCTCGGCGAGCGCGCCGAAGCGCTCCCGGACCGTCGCCGCGTCCAGCGGCTGGTCGGCGTGCGGGCCGAAGACCTCCGGGAAGTGGTCCGGCTGGATCCGGCCGAGCATCACATTCGCGTCGGTCACGGTCAGTGGGCCGCCGCGCCGGTAGCAGGCGGGGCCGGGGAGGGCGCCTGCCGAGTCCGGCCCCACGCGGTAGCGCCGGCCGTCGAAGTGGAGCACCGAACCGCCGCCCGCCGCCACGGTGTGGATGTTCATCATCGGGGCGCGCATCCGCACCCCGGCGACCTCGGTGCCGAAGACGCGCTCGAACTCGCCCGCGTAGTGCGAGACATCGGTCGAGGTGCCGCCCATGTCGAAGCCGATGACGCGGTCGTGTCCGGCCTCGCCGGAGGAGCGCGCCATGCCCACCACACCACCCGCCGGTCCGGACAGCACCGCGTCCTTGCCCCGGAAGTGCGCGGCCTCCCGCAACCCTCCGTTGGACTGCATGAACATCAGCCGGATACCGCGCAGTTCGGCGGCCACGTCCTCCACATAGCGGCGCAGAATGGGCGAGAGATACGCGTCGACCACGGTGGTGTCGCCGCGTGACACCAGTTTCATCAGCGGGCTGACCTCGTGGGAGCAGCTCACCTGCGGGAAGCCCAGGTCGCGCGCCACCGCGGCGAGGGCCTGTTCGTGGGCGGCGTGCCGATAGCCGTGCAGCAGGACGACGGCCGCGCTGCGGAAGCCGTCGCGGTGGGCGGTGCGCAGCGCCTCGGCGGCGGCGTCGAGGTCCAGGGGGCGGACGATCTGGCCGTGGGCGTCCACCCGCTCGGAGATCTCCACCACGCGGTCGTACAGCGCCTCGGGGAGCAGGATCCGGCGGTCGAAGAGGCGGGGGCGGTTCTGGTACGCGATGCGCAGGGCGTCCCGGAAGCCTTCGGTGACGACGAGGACGGTCGGCTCGCCCTTGCGCTCCAGCAGGGCGTTGGTGGCGACCGTGGTGCCCATCTTGACGACGTCGATCCGATCGGCCGGGACCGGTTCACCGGAGCCGAGCCCCAGCGTCTGCCGGATCCCGGCGACGGCGGCGTCGGTATAGCGCTCGGGGTGGTGGGAGAGCAGTTTGCGGGTGACCAGGCGGCCGTCCGGACGCTTGCCGACGACGTCCGTGAAGGTTCCGCCCCGGTCGATCCAGAATTCCCAGCGACCCGTCACCCCGCCATTGTCGCAGCGGGCGGCGGTGTGTCGGCGATGAACGGATCGGCGGGCGGGTGAGCAGGCGGGGCGGCGGGCGCGGGTGCGGACCGCTGGGCGAGCGGGTCGGCGGACGAGTGCGTGGGCCGCTCGGTGAGGGAGCCGGCGGGCGGGTGAGGGAGCAGGGTGGGGGCCGGGCCGCTGGTCACCGCGGTGAGCGCGGCGAGAGTCGCCCGCCGGTCCCGCTCCTCCAGCAGCTGCGCGGTGCCCCGGAGGCGGTGCCTCCACTCCAGGGCCGCCAGCGCGACCAGGCCGGGCAGGAGGTCGGTGCAGCGGTCCGCGATCCAGCGGGTGCCCCGGGTCGCCATCCACCACGCGGAGGCGGCGCGCGAGGGCGCGATGCCGTCGAGCTCCAGGGACGGCGGGGCGCCGGTCGCGATGGACCGGGCGCGCAAGGCGCTGTGGAACTCCCTGGCCAGCAGCCGGTGCCCGAGCTCGCTGGGATGCAGCCGGTCCACGCTCCACGCCCGCCGCTCGGCGACCCAGCTGTGGTCGCCGAGCTCCACATGGACCGCCTCGTACCGCTGGGACAGCGCGTGCACCACGGTGTTCACCGCGCGCATCCGGCGTCCCAGGGGGCGCGCGAGCGCGGAGGGCAGCCCCAGCATCCGCCCGGGGTCGGGCAGGCAGGCGGTGAGCACCACGGCGCCGTCGGCGCGCAGCGCGCCGATCGTACGGTCGAGGGCCTCGGCGACCCGGTGGATGTCGAACGAGTCGCGCAGCGTGTCGTTCCCGCCGACCACGACCGAGGCCAGATGCGGGCGGGCGCGGCGGGCTTCGGCCAGTTGCTCATCGGCGACATCGGCGGCCAGCGCCCCGCTGCGGGACACATTGACGAACTCCACGGGCTCATCGGGATGCGGCCCGGTGGCGGCCGCCAGAAGTGCGGCCCAGCCACGCCATCCGCCGCCGGGCGCCGGGTCGCCGAGCCCCTCGGTGAGCGAGTCGCCGAGGGCGGCGAACCGCAGCCTGCGCGGCTCCGCGCCGTCGCCCGGGCCCGGCGCCGGGCCGGGCGTCCGCCCGGCCGCCGGGCGCGGGGCAGTGGTGGAACCCTGCCCCGCACCCTCCGTCTCCGTCTCCGTAAGGACGGCCTCCGTAACGACGGTGTCCGTAAGGACGGCCTCCGTAAGGACGTTCTCCGTACGAGACGGTTCCGTACCAGCGCGGTCCCCCGTGTGAGCGCCGGCTGCGCTCACCGCACACCGCCAACTGCCCGATGCTCGGAGACCGCCGTGGCGGCCGGAAGCGCTGCGGCCGGGACCCGGCCGCCGTCGGCGCACCGGACGCCCTCGGTGCACGCGTCATGGGCGGTCAGGAAGGAGGCGACCGCGGCGGGCCAGCCGTAGCGCTCGGCGCGTGCCCGGGCCGCCGCCCGGCGGAGGGGCTCCGAGCGGGCCAGAACGCGCTCCACGGCGTCCGCGAAGGCCGTTGCGTTGTCCGCGGCGGTCTCGCCCGCGGCGCCGACGATGTCGGGCAGCGCGGAGAGCGCGCTGACGACGACGGGCGAACCGCACGCCAGCGCCTCCAGCGCCGCGAGGCCGAAGGTCTCCGCCGGGCCCGGCGCCAGCACGACATCGGCACTGGCCTGGATGGCGGCGAGCCCCGCCCGCTCCGCCACATGGCCGAGGAAGACGGCCGGAAGCCCCTCGGCGTGGGCGCGGGCCTCCAGGCGCGGCCGCAGCGGCCCGTCCCCGGCGACCACGAGCGCCGCGGAGACGCCCCGCCGCCGCAGCTCGGCGAGCGCGTCGAGCGCCCGGCCCGGCCGCTTCTCGGGCGAGAGCCGCGAGCACATGGCGAGGAGAACGGCCGCCTCGCCGCGGTGGTGGTCCCGCAGCGCGGCGTCGTAGTGGGAGGGGTGGAAGTGGCCGAGATCCACGCCCAGAGGGGCGCGTACGACATTCCGCGCGCCGATCCGCACAAACTCGCGCGCCGCCCACTCGGTGGTGCAGACGATCCGCGAGTACGCCCGCGCGGTACGGAGGTTGAGCCGGTCCGCGGCGCCCTGGGCGAACCCGTCCGGCACACCCCAGGTGCGCAGCACGGCGTCCGCGCTCTCATGGGAGACCATCACGGCCGGTACGCGGGCGCGCCGCGCCCACTCCCCCGTCCAGCGGAGGGTGGTGCGGTCCGACACCTCGAGCCGGTCCGGTGCCAGGCCGTCGAGCAGCCGGGTCAGCCGCCGCCGGTCGGTCAGGACGCGGTAGCCGCCGGTACCGGGGATGGTCGGCCCGGGGAGCGTGATCACCCGCCCCTGCCGGGTCCGCTCGTCCGAGACCCGCTCGCCCGGCACCACCAGGACGGCCTCGTGCCCGGCCGCCTGATAACCGGCCCCGAGCTCGCGCAGCGCGGTGCGGAGGCCGCCGGAGGCGGGGGTGACGAAGTTGGCCAGCCGGACGATGCGCAGGCCCTTGCCGTCGCTCATGCTGCTCTTTCCTCCCACGGCACTCATGCTGTGCGCCTTTCATTCGCTTCTCCGCCCACACGGCACAGAGGCGCGGGCATCGGCCCCGACTGCCGCCCGGCGGCCGCGCGTGCGGCGCTCATACCGCGCCTTTCATTCGCTTCTCCGCCCACACGGCACAGAGGCGCGGGCATCGGCCCCGACTGCCGCCCGGCGGTCATGCCGCGACCGCCGTACGGGCCGCCAGGACCTCGGTGTAGTGGTCGATCAGCTGGTCGCCGATCGCCGCCCAGGTGCGGCCCTCGACCGCCTCCCGGCCGGCGTGCCCCAGAGCCGCGCGCAGCTTCGCGTCGGCCGAGAGCAGCGATACGGCGTCGGTCACCTCGGTCGCGTCCCCGGGCGGCACCAGCAGCCCCGTACGCCCGTGGTCGATGAGGTCGAGCGGGCCGCCCGCCGCGGGCGCGACCACCGGGACGCCGCTGGCCTGGGCCTCCTGCACGGTCTGGCAGAAGGTCTCCTGGGGCCCCGTGTGGGCGAAGACGTCCAGGGAGGCGAAGACGCGGGCCAGGTCGTTGCCGGTGCGGCGGCCGAGGAAGCGGGCCGTCGGCATGGCCGCCCGCAGCGCGGGCTCGCTCGGCCCGTCCCCGACCACGACCACCTGGACGCCGGGAAGCTGGCTCAGCGGCGCGAGCAGCTCGACGTTCTTCTCCGGGGCGAGGCGGCCGATGTATCCGACGATCAGCTCACCGCCGGGGGCGAGGGAGCGGCGCAGCTCCAAGTCGCGGCGCGAGGGGTGGAAGCGCTCGGTGTCGACCCCGCGCGGCCACAGCCGGATCCGCGGCACTCCGTGCTCCTCGAGGTCGCGGGCGGAGGCGGTGGAAGGAGCCAGGGTGCGGTCGGCGGCGGTGTGCACGGCGCGGATGCGCCGCCAGGCCGCGTTCTCGCCCGCGCCGAGGTAGGTGCGGGCGTAGGAGCCGAGGTCGGTCTGGTAAACGGCCAGCGCCGGTATCCGCAGCCGGAGCGCGGCCGTCATGCCGCGCGCGCCCAGCACGAAGGGGCTGGCGAGGTGGACGACGTCGCTGTGGTGGGAGGTGATGGCGGCGGCGAGCTTACGGCTGGGCAGCGCGACCCGGACCTGCGGATAGCCGGGCAGGGGCAGGGAGGGGATACGGATGACGGGGTACGGATGCGACCGGTCGAGCTCCCCTTGGCTCTCGGGTGGCCCGCCGGCCGCGGCGGGCGGTGCGCCTCCGGGGGGACCCGCCGGTGCGATGACCAAGGGGTGATGACCACGGCGGTGGAGATGGTCGGCCGTCTGCAGCGTGCAGTGAGCGACGCCGTTGATGTCGGGTGGGAAGGATTCAGTCACGATGGCGACACGCATACCGGTGTTGTCGGCGTACGAAGGGTGGCTGCGGCATCGTGCACGTTTCGCGCCGTAGAACGTCCCATGAGCGTTGGCCTTCGCGCTCCCCGGGCCCTGCTCAGCACCCCGGCGAGATCACATCAAACCCGCATGAACCCGCCTCAATGACCGACCGGTCACCCGGCGTGAAACTGTCGCCTGGGTGAACATCCTGTTCGGGTGGCGCGGAGGTACGGAGGGTGACGATCCCTTCACCCTGCCGGGAAGACGCGTCTGCCGCCTCCGAGGTTGCGCGCCCCGGCGCGAGATCGCGCTCCGGGGCGGCCGGCGGGATCAGAAGTCCGGGGTTTCGGGCCCGATGCGGCTGCGGACCGCCGTCTGGACCTCGGCCTCCTCCGCCGGGTCGGCGGCCAGCCGGCGGAGTTGTTCGACGACGCGGGTGTCGGCGGTGGCGGCGTGCCGGGCGGCGAGTTCGCGGGTGCTCTCCTCGCAGTCCCAGAGGCATTCGACGGCGAAGCCCGCCGCGAAGGACGGATCGGTGGCGGCCAGCGCGCGGGCGGCGCGGCCACGCAGGTGGGAGGAGGCCGTCTCGCGGTAGACATGGCGCAGTACGGGCGCGGCGCAGGAGATCGTCAGGCGTCCGGCGCCGTCGACGAGCGTCCACAGGATCTGGGCGTCCGGGCCCTCGGCCCGGACCGTGCGGCGGAGGGCGGCGAGCACGAGCGGGGTGTCGTACTGACCGCCGCGGCAGGAGAGCATCGCGGCCGCCGCGTCACCGAGGGCGTCGGGGCGGTGGGCCCAGACCCGGGCCCGGTCGAGGGCGGAGATGCTACGCATACGTTCGAAGGCGGAGAGGGCCGCCTGGGAGACCAGCTCCGAGGCGTCCGGCTCGGTCACGGCCGCCTCGATCAGGTCGAGCACCTCGGGGTCGCCGATCTCCGCGAGATGCCGCAGCGCGGCGGCGCGGGCGGCGTCGGGGGCCGACGCGGCGGCGGCGAGGAGCTCGGGCCGGTCCTCGGGACCGGCGACGGCGGCCAGGCAGCGGGCCGCCGCGTCGGGGCGGCGGGCGTCCGGCTTCAGATCGTGCTCCCGCTGGGCCCACAGCAGGATGTCGTGGACGCTCCATCCGGGGCGCGGTCCCGAGGGCCGCATCTGGCGCTGCCACCGGTCGAAGGCGCCCTGCTCCGCCGCCGCGCGCACCCGCGGCCCGTGGTGCGGATCGCCGGCCCACAGCCGCCAGGGCCGGGGTTCGTAGGCGCCGCGTACGACGGTGGCCAGCTCGGCGTCGCCCTCGGAGGTCTCGGGGAAGCGGGCCAGGACCGCGGGGGCCAGGCCGCGCAGCCCGGAGTCGTCGTCGCGCAGGGCCAGCTCGTCCAGGGCCCATTGCCAGTTGCTGCCCGCCGCGGTGTAGCGTCGCAGCAGCCGCAGGGCGTCGGCCCTGCCGTAGGCGGCGAGGTGGCCGAGGACGGAGAGGGCGAGCCCGGTGCGCGCCTCGTCGTCGTTGACCAGGTCGTCGGGGTGGAACAGATGCTGTTCGATTTCGTCGAGCTCGGCGTCGAGGTCCAGGCAGAGCCTGGCGTAATAGAGCGAGCGGTTCTCGACCTGCCAGTCACGGCGGGGGTCGCGCAGCACACAGTGGTGCAGTGCCGCGAGCGCCTCGGCCCGCGGCGCGGCGAGGGCATGCAGGGTCCCGTCGCCGCGGCCTCGCTGAAGGAGGCCGAGCAGGGTGCCGCTGGGCGCTATGTCTGGATCGAACATGAGGTCAGCATCCGGTGCGGGAGGTTCGCTGGCAACGGGATTTCCGTCGATCGGCATTCTTGCCGATGTCCTGGCGCCGTATGCCTGATGAACGGCGTGGGACTGAGGGACTCCCAAGCGCCGCAGCCTACCCGGAATCGCGCCCTCCGCCGATTCCCGCCCGATATGCCCCCGGAAGGCCATCGGCATATGCCGCAAGCACCACCGGATCGGGTATTGCCAAACCGCTTACGGGATGTCGCAGCCTGTGCAAGAGTCGTTACCGGTCCCTCCCCTCAAGACCCGGCCGCGCCGCGCCCGTATCGGAGAACGTCATGCCGTCCCCCCGCTCCGCGGACCATCCCGCCGTTCCACCTCCCCAGCGTGACACGGTCGACGCCCTCATCTCGCAGACCCAGCGGCTCCGCGGCGGGCTCGACGCCGTCCGCCGCGACACCGTCGCGGACCTGGGCGGTACGGACGACGCGCAGGTGCGCTGGCAGCGCGCGCTGTGCGAGCTCGCCGTCCACCAGCTGGACGATCTGGACCGGCATCTGGGCGAGCTGCGCGAGGGACTGCTCGCCGATCCCCCCAGAACGGACGAGGGGACCAAAGCCGAAGCCGACGCGACGGGGACGGACGGGGGGACGGAAGCCGACGCGGGAGTGACGGCCGAGGCCCCGGCCGGGAGCGATGCCACCGGCCGCGGTTCGCTGCTGAGCCGGGTCGGCAGCGCCGAGTGGAACCTCCTCTCCGACGAGGTGACCTGGTCCGACGAGCTGTGCCGGATCTTCGGCCGCGACCCCGGGGACGGCGGGCTCACCCTTGACGAGCTGCCCTCCTGGGTCTTCTCCGAGGACCAGCCGATCCTGACCACGATGGTCACGGACTGCCTGGTGGACGGAAAGCCGATCGACGGCGAGTTCCGCGTGGTGCGCGCGGACGAGGTGGTGCGCACCATCCATATGGCGGGCGAGCCGGTGCTCGACACCGACGGCAGCACCGCCTCCATGTGGGCCGTGCTCCGGGACGTGAGCGAGCTGCGCCGCAGCGAACGGGCGGTGCGCGAAAGCCGGGACACCCTCAGCCACCAGCGGCGGATCGCGCGGACCGAGCGCCGGCTGGCGGTGGAGGTGCAGGAGGCCGTGCTGCCGCCATGGCGCGGCTCCCTCCGGCTCCCGGCCGGTGACGGCTTTCCGGGCGCCGGCCCGGCGGCCGACGGCGCCGCCCTCGACCTCGCCGCCCACTACCTCCCCTCCGAGTCCAGCGCCCAGATCGGCGGCGACTGGTACGACGCGCTCGAACTGCCGGACGGACGGACCCTGCTGAGCGTCGGCGGCCTCACCGGCCATGGTGTGACCGCGACCTGCGGTATGGCCATGCTGCTGGGCGCGGTGCGCGGCATGGCGGTGGCCGGGATCGAGCCGGGCCCGCTGATGGGGCGGCTCAACCAGCTGCTCGCCGTCTCCTCCCAGCCCGCGCTGGTCGGCGCCGCCTGCGGGCAGTACGACCCGCGCACCCGCACCCTGGTGTGGGCGCAGGCCGGACACCCCGCCCCGCTGCTCTTCCGCGACGGGACGGGGCGCCCGCTGCGCTCTCCCGACGGCGTGCTGCTCGGCGCCACGACGGGCGCCGCGTATACCCAGTCCGAGGAGCGGCTGGAGCCGGGCGATCTGCTGGTGCTGTACACCGGACGGCTCGCCCGGGACGCCGAGGGCGCCACCGAGCGGCTGCTCGCGCTCGCGCCACGGCTGACCGCCGCCCATGGTGCCCAGGAGTGCGTACGGACCGTGGCCGAGACGTTCGGCGACGAGCCGCGCGGGAACGACGCCTGTGTGCTGATCGCCAGGGTCACCGGTGCCCGCGCATGACGCGGCTTCCCGCGTCGGCGTGGCGCGGTGATCGGCCCTCGTAAGGCGTTGGCTTCCCGTACGGGTGACTTGTTTCTTAATGATTGACTCGTCGTAAGGCGTTGCCCCCTCGTCAGGCCCCTTATGAGGCGTGGCCCGTTATGAGGCGTGGCCCGGCCGCTAGACGGCCGCGCTCGTGGCGATGGAGCCGGACCCTTTCAGCCCCGGGCCGCCCTTCCCCGCGCCACTCTTCGGCATCACCTGCTGGATCTCCTCACGCAGCTCCCGGATGGCCGGTGTCGTGGAGTACCGCCCGGTGAGCCGGTACATCTCGCGCAGCCGGTCCCAGGTGCGATGCGAGGAGTTCTGCTCGATCGTCAGCAGGGCCAGCCGGGCATAGCGGTCGGCCTGCTCGGGATCGTCGCCGATGAAACAGGCCGAGGCGATGGAGATGTGGTCGAAGATCTGGGACCGCTGGCGCCCGCCCTCCCGCATCCGCAGCGCCTTCTTCGCATGGCTCTCGGCGATGCCCGCCGCCCCCGGCTCGTGCTCGGCGAGGGTGCGGTAGACCAGCCCCTGCATCCCGTACAGATCCGCCTCGTTGAACAGCTGCATCCAGCTCGGCGCCGGTCCGTCGTCCCGGGCCGAGATGAACAGCTCCTCCGCCTCGCCCAGGGCGCGGCGCACCGCCTGGCCGTGGCCCTTGGACGCCTGCGCCCATGCCTCGATGGTGCAGAACATGGCCCGGGTGCACGGCAGCGCCGCCTCGCCCGCACCGGTCTTGGCCAGCTTCATCAGATCCAGGGCGTCGTCCGGGCGGCCCAGGTGGACCATCTGCCGGGCGGCCCGGGAGAGCGCCTCGCTCGCCCGTGGCCGGTCGCCGCCCTCGCGGGCCGCGTGGGCGGCGATGACGAAGTACTTCTGGGCAGTGGGCTCCAGGCCGACGTCATGGGACATCCAGCCGGCGAGCACCGCCAGGTTGGCCGCCACCCCCCACAGCCTGCGCTGCAGATGCTCGGGGTGGCGGTAGGCGAGCATGCCGCCCACCTCGTTGAGCTGGCCGACCACGGCCTTGCGCTGGAGCCCGCCGCCGCGGGCGGCGTCCCAGGCGCGGAAGACCTCGACCGAGGTCTCCAGGGCGTCGATCTCCTGGGAGCCCACGGGCGCGGCCTCATAGCGGTCGAAGCCCACGGGGTCGAGGGACAGGGGATTGTCGATACGGGGCGCGTCGGTGGCGAGGGTGGGGTCGGAGAGCAGAAACTCGCTCATGGCACCGGTGATGGCGGATCCTGCGGCGAGCGCGGCGCCCGCACCCACCAAGCCGCGTCGGTTGAACATAAGGTCCATTCCCGTGAATTCGGTGAGGACCGCGGCCGTGGACTCGGGCGGCCAGAGCAGCCCGTCGGCGGACTGCCCCTTTCCCGAGCGCCCCCCTCGTCCGAACCCGAGATCCTCAGTGGTCACGACTCGACCGAGACGCTCGGTGAACAGGGCCGCCAGCACCTTGGGCACGGGATCGCGCGGCGTCTCGCCGGTGTCGATCCAACGCCGCACCCGCGAGGTGTCGGTCGCCAGCTGCGGATGGCCCATGGCCGCCGCCTTCCGGTTCACGAGCCTCGCGAGTTCCCCCTTGGACCATCCGGCGAGGCCGAACAGGTCCGCAAGACGGGTGTTGGGTTCCCTCGTCACGTCAAGCCCCCAGGTTCCTCGGCTGACTTGACAGTAACGGTCCCGTCACGAGCCGTGCGACTATTCGCCAGGGTTCGCCAGGGTCCGCCACATGGTGTGCCACCCGCACAGGGGTGTGATGTTGGAGTGCGTTACCCGGCCCCGTGGCGGATCGAGCTGAACCGACCGCATTCCCCAGGGTGCGGCCCCGCCTCGGGGCCGGGTGCGTACGCAACTCGTCGGCACACGAAGGGATCTGTATCGCCCATGTACGCAGCGTCGTCCTCCGTGTCCGCCCCGCCCCGGCCGTACCGGCGGCAGCTGCCCGGCTCTGGGCCGTACCTCGATCCCGCCCACGGCGGCCGGGCCCGGCGGACCGCCGCCCCCGGCACTGTGCCGCCTCGCGGGAGACTCGACTTGTCCGGTCCACAGGGTGCGCAGCTGCGCACCGCGATCACCTCGGTCCATCGCATCTGTCCGGAGTTCAACCCGGTGCAGGTGCTGCGGCGCAGCGGACGGTCGGTGCTCCTGATCGGGGCGACCGGGCGCAGCACCGCGGTGGCCAAGTGCCTGCTGGACCACTCCCCCGCGTGGGCCGAGCGGTTCCGCCGGGAAATAGCGATGTACCGCACGTTCGTCCGCCAGCGTCCGCCGGTGCGGGTGCCCCGGCTGATCGCCGCCGACCCGGACAACTGCGCGCTGATCATCGAGCGGATGCCCGGGCGGATCGCGGCCGCGCAGCGCCACCCCACCGAGCCTCCGTCGCGCGCCGATCTGGGGGCGGTGCTGGGCGCGATCCGCAGGGTCAACCAGTGGCGGCCGCCCGCCGAAATGTTCGACGCCCCCATCGACTACGCCGCCCGGCTGACCCGCTATCACGAGCTCGGGCTGCTGACCGACCGGGACATGGGCGATCTGCAGAAGCTGTTGCGCGGCGTCTCGCACGCCTGGGGGCGGCAGACCCCGGCGCAGTTCTGCCATGGCGACGCCCTGTTGAACAATGTCCTGCTGTCCCCCGCGGGCCCGGTGCTCCTCGACTGGGACCACGCGGGCTGGTATCTGCCCGGCTATGACCTGGCCACGCTGTGGACGGTGCTGGGCGACGCCCCCGTCACCCGGCGCCAGATCAGCCAGCTGGCGCAGGCCGCGGGTCCGGCCGCGCGGGACTCCTTCCTGGTGAATCTGATGCTGGTGCTGACGCGGGAGATCCGCCAGTACGAGACCGCGGTGCAGCGCACCATGCACGATCCCGCCCCCGTGGTGCCGGGCGCGGTCCCCGCCGGTGAGGAGCAGCGGCTGCTGCTGCGCCGGCTGCATGACGACTGCGCGCTGGCTCGGCGCGCGGTGCGGGCGGCGGTCGGCACCCGCTGAGCGGAGGCGGATGGCGGCAGGGGCGCGTCACCGGTCTGGACCGGTGACGCGCCGCAGTCGGGCTGACATGCGAACACGCGTCTGGGTGACGGCGATTGACGTCACGCCTGGCAGCGCATATCTCTAAGTGGCTCGGCCCGGCCCGCTTGAGGAGGCTGCAATGCCAGAATCCGCACAGGACAGCGCCCACGACGCGAACAGAACCCCGTCCGGCCCCACTCGGAGAACCACACTGCGGACCGCGGGAGCCGCGGCGTCCGCCGCCCTTCTGCTCCCGCTGGTCTCGGCGACACCCGCCGCCCATGCCGACCAGCCGCGGGCCGACGGTCCTCCTGCCGACGGCGGCGCCCTGCAGCGCGCCTTCGCGGCCGCGGCCGCCGAGTACGGCGTTCCGCTCGGCGTGCTCCTGGGCGTCTCGTATCTCCAGTCACGCTGGGACGGCCACCGCGGCGCGCCCAGCGTCACCGGCGGCTATGGGCCCATGCATCTCACCGACGCCCACACCGCCCTGCTCACCGCCCCGCACCACAGCCAGGGCACCGAGGACGCGCGCGGCGATCTCGCCCGGCCCCGGAGGGTTCCCAAGGCCACCGTTCCCGAGCCCCGGCAGCTGCCCGCCCGGCTGCGCACCCTCGGCCGGGCCGCGGAGCTCACCGGGCTGTCCGCGGCGGCGCTGCGCGGCGATGCGAGCGCCAATGTGCGCGGTGGCGCGGCCCTGCTGGCCGCCACACAGAAGCGGCTGGGGCTGCCGCCGAGCAAGGACCCCGCCGGCTGGTACGCGGCGGTGGCGGCCTACTCCGGCGCCGATGACGCCACGGCCGCGGCCGCCTTCGCCGACGAGGTGTACGAGGTGATCCGCGGCGGTGCCACACGGACGACCGCCGACGGCGAACGGGTCTCCCTCGACGCGGCGCCCGCTCTCGCCCCGGACACCCGGCAGCTGCGGACGCTCGGTCTGCCGTCCCGTGCCCGGGATCCGCATGTCGAGGCCCCCAAGGATGTGTCCTGCGAGTGGATCCCGGCGCCCTACGAGGAGTTCGGGGACAACGACTACGGCAACCACGACCTGGGCGACCGTCCCGCCTCGCAGTCCATCGACTACATCGTCATCCATGACACCGAGGGCTCCTGGGACACCACCATCAAGCTGGTCCAGGACCCCACCTATGTGTCCTGGCAGTACACCCTGCGCTCCTCCGACGGGCATATCGCCCAGCATGTGCCGCTCAAGGACGTGGCCTGGCACGCGGGCAACTGGTACGTCAACGCCAAGTCCATCGGCCTGGAGCACGAGGGGTTCCTGACCGCTCCGGACGCCTGGTACACGGAGGCGATGTACCGCTCCTCGGCGCGGCTGGTGCGCTATCTCGCCAAGCGGTTCGACATTCCGCTGGATCGCCAGCACATCCTGGGCCATGACAATGTGCCGGGCACCACCACCGCCACCATCGCGGGCATGCACACCGACCCCGGCCCCTACTGGGACTGGGCGCACTACTTCACCCTGCTCGGCGCGCCCTTCCGGCGCACCGCGGGCTCCTCCGGCGGCCTGGTCACCATCCGCCCCGACTACGACACCAACCGGCCCGTCTACACCGGCTGTGAGACGGCGGGCCAGGCGTGTGCCCCGCACGGCTCGGCCGCGGTGCGGCTGCACACCGCGCCGCGTGCGGATGCCCCGCTGGTCAAGGACATCGGGCTGCGGCCCGACGGCTCCGACTCGACGACCGGGGTCAATGACACCGGCGCCCGTGCCACCACCGGGCAGCAGTTCGCGGTCGCGGGCCGTGAGGGCGACTGGACGGCGATCTGGTACCTCGGTCAGCGGGCCTGGTTCCAGGACCCCAAGCGGCGGCCGACGGCGGTGAGCGCCAAGGGGCTTGTCGTGACGCCCAAGGCCGGGGCGAAGGAGGTTCCGGTGTACGGCCGCGCCTATCCGGAGGAGGGGGCGTATCCGGAGGGTGTGCCGGTGCAGGCGGTTTCGCCGCTGCCGTACAAGCTGCTCGCCGGGCAGTCCTATCCGCTGGGGCTGAGGACGCGGGGCGAGTATCTGTGGGCGACCACCTTCGATCCGGCCGGTCACAAGGTGGTGCGCGGCCAGGACGTGTACTACCAGATCCAGTTCGGGCACCGGGTGGCGTTCGTCCGGGCCGCCGATGTGACGGTCCGGCGCTCGGGGAAGTGAGCCCGGCGGGCCGTCAGTCCGCCCCGGGAGACTGGTAGACGGGCCATCCGAGGGCCGTGAGCGACCGTGGCGGCTGTGTGCCGTACGGGCGTCTCACGGCCCTCGGCGGCACTCCTCAGCGCTGCTGGAACATCTCCGCGGGCAGCGGCTTGAGCAGCCGGTACAGATCGTCGGTGATCGGCCGGTCCCAGCTGGCGATGGTGACGAGCACACCGTCGCTGCGGTCGAACTGGGCGCAGGAGATCCGGCCCTCGGAGAGCTTGATCCGGCGGACGATGAGGAGGTTGTCCTCATGCATGACCGGGCTGTCCTCGGTGTCCACCACATGGACCGGCTCATCGTTCCCGAGCGCCGCCAGCAGCTGGGTGACCTCGAACGGCGGCTGGCCCTCCGCGACCTCCCGGGCCGGGGATCCCGCGGGCAGATTGCCGATGATCATCGCCGGGCCGCGGCCGCCGAACAGGTCGTAGCGCAGGAAGACGCCCTGGCAGGTGCCGTCCGGAGCGGGCAGCAGCCCCGCCCCGAGGTCGCCGGGCCAGTCTCCCGGGTCCATGGCGAGGACGTCGAAGTCCGGCCCGGTGGGCGTGGCGGCGCTGCGGCGGCGGAGGAAGGACATGCGGACATGGTACGTGGCCGCGTGCCGGTTACCGTGCCGGGGAGCGGGCGGGCCGCACCCCTCATCCGGGGTCCGGCGCCGGGCGCTGGGGAAGGCCGACGGTGGGGGTGATCAGCCGCTTCGCCAGCCCGGCCCGGTCGGTGCCGACCTTACGGTAGACATCGGAGAGCAGCCGGGCGACCTCACGCTCCTCCAGCCCCGTCGCCTCGCCGATCCGGGCGTCCGGCCAGCCCTCGGCGGCCCGCTCGGCGACGGTCTGCTCCTGCGAGGTCAGCGGGCTGGTGTGATCGACCCGCAGTTGCATGGGGCGCAGTCCGGCCGCGGACAGCTCATCGCGGGCCCGGGCGGCGAGGGCGTCGGCCCCGCAGCGCACCGCTCCCTCCAGACCGCGGTAGAGCCGGTCGCCGGCCTCCTGGGGCAGGCCGATGCGGCGCAGCGCGGCGCCGTGGTCGACCAGCGCCACGGCCAGGTCGTAGGCGGCCGGTGACCGCATCAGATGGCTGACGGCCTCGGCCAGCAGCTTGATCCGGTCAGGGCCCTGGGTCACGGTGGCCGCGGTGTGCAGCGCCTTGCCGATCGCGGAGGGGGTGCCGAACTGACGGGCGCGGCGCACCGCGTCGTCGGCGACCTCGGCGGCCTGCGCGGGATCGGTCAGCGCGAGGGTCTGGGCGAGGTGGAGCTGCCAGGGGCACCAGGCGGGGTTGCGCATCCCGCGCCCGTCCATGCGGCGGCCGACCTCGGTGAGCTGGTGCCGGGCCTCGCGGTGGAGATTGGCGGCCAGCAGCAGCTCACCGCGGACCGCCGGTACGTCGGGGCAGAGCGTGGCCTGCGGAAGGGTCTCGCCGCGGTGCCCGGCCGCGAACTCCTGCGCCTCGCGGACCCGGCCCTGGCAGATCAGCGTTCCGATGAGGGTGCCGACCGCGGTCCAGTGCGCGGGTGTCGAGGAGCCCACCAGATCGGCGATCCGCATCCCCTCCCGGGCCAGCTCCTCCGCCTCGGTGAGCGCGCCGCGGCGCAGACGGGCGTAGCCGAGAAGAGTGAAGCCGAACGCCAGATGGGAGCCGCGCCAGCCCTTGCGCTCGCATTCGGCGATGCCCTTGTTGAACAGTTCCTCGGCGCGCCCGGGCTGGTCGCAGTGGAGGAAGACCAGGGCGACCAGGATCGGCACCTCGAAGCCCCAGTCGTCATCGGTCCAGCTGAGGCCGTCGCCGAGGGCCTCCTCCGCGTAGTGCAGCGCGGTGGCGACCGGCTCTCCGCGCGTCATCGCGTCCCAGGCGCGCAGCCCCAGCAGATAGCGCTCGGCCATGCCGCGGCCGGTGAGGTGGTCCGCGAGCCGGGCGAGCCGCCGGGAGCGGGCGGGCGACTCCTTCTCGTCGGCGCGGAACATGTTCCACATCAGCTGCTCGGTCTGCATCCGCAGCCGGGTGCGGGCGCTGGTGGCCCGCCCGATCTCGGCGGCGACGACCTGGGCGGCTTCCTCCATACGGCCGCTGTGCCCGTATGCCTGGGCGAGCCGGTAGGTGATCGCCTCGCGCAGGTCGGAGCCGAGCGCGGGCTCTTCGAGCGCGGCCCGCAGATGGTTGACGGTGACGTCGGGCTCGGTGAGCTGGGCGGCGCAGCCCAGCTCGTACAGCACGGCGGGGCGCTCCTCCAGGGCGGGTGGTTCGCGCAGCGCCCGGGCCAGACAGCGGCGCCCGGCGTCGGGGGCTCCGGCGCGCAGATACTCCCGGGCGGCGGCCCGCAGATGTCGCACCACCCAGGGGTCGCCCTCGGGGTGCATCTCCAGCAGATGCCGGCCGGCGGCCGCGGAGCCCAGGCCCGCGCCGAGCACCACGTTGGCGGCCTGGCCGTGCATGGCCACCCGCAGGGCGCCGGGGATGGCCTGGTAGACGGCGGTGGCGATGAGCGGGTGGAGGTATTCGAGGGGCCGGGTGCCGTTTCCGGGGCGCGGCGGGGCCAGGATCCGCGCGTCGACGAGCCGCGCCACCACGTCGACGGCCTCGGTCTCGCTGAGCCCGGCGACATTGGCGGTCAGCGCCGGGGTGGCCTCGATGCCGAGGACGGCGACGGCCCAGGCGAGGCGGACGGCGGCGGTGCCGAGGCGGGTCAGCCGGTCGTTGACCCGCTGTCCTTGGCCGAGGAGACCAGTTCGCGCAGGGCGGGCAGGTTCTCCGACTGCGGTTTCAGCCGGCGATCGCGGATCTTGGCGGTGAGCTCGGTGATCTCCCAGGGGTTGCCACCGGTCATCGCCCAGCACTCGCGGCAGAACGCCTCGTCGGCGTGGTCCCCGAGGACCTCCCGGACGATCCGCCCGACTCCGCTCGGGGTCAGCGGCGCCAGCACATGGGGACGTGATCCCTGGCGCTCGACAAGAGCCCGTATCACGGCGACGTCGGCGGTCAGGCCCTCCGGGCGGTAGCCGACGGCGAGCAGCAGGGGCAGGTCCGCGGTGCGCGAGGCGAACCGGGTCAGCCAGTCCAGCGATTCGGGGTCGGCCCAGTGGACATCGTCGAGGATCATGACGACCGGGGCGTGTTCCACGGCGAAGCGGGTCACCAGCCAGTCGAGGCCGTCGCGGACGCCCTGCGGATCGGGTGCGCCGCCGTTACCCGAGACCACCAGGCCGACCGCGGGCGCGACGATGTCGTACCAGCCGCCGAGGATCCTGCGGTGCTCGTCCTCGCCGGTCGCCGCGAGCACCGGCTGGAAGAGCTGGCGCACCACATGGAAGGCCGCGCCCTGTTCATGCTCACCGCCACGGGCCCGGAGCACCGTGCAGCCGCGTGCGGCGGCCCTCCGGCGCGCCTCGCCGAGCAGCGCGGTCTTGCCGACGCCGCCGGGGCCCTCGAAGGCGATCACTCCGCCGCCGCGGGTCTCGGCCCGATCGGCGGGATCCGTCCCGCACAGCTCGGTCAGCGCGGCGTCCACCGCGCGCAGCTCCCGATCCCGCTCCAGCAGTGTCCGGCGCGTCCGGTCCTGTTGGCTCATGTCCTCCGCCACGTTCTTCCCCTCCGGCAGGTGACGCCGAGCGTAGCGCGGATGGCACGCTCCGTAGCCCCTCAATGGGGGGATTTCCGCCGGGCATTGCCAGTGGCACACGCCAATTCACTGCCTCCTCTATCGATGCCACGTTCCGCACGCGAGGATGACCGGATTCACCGGGTTGGACAGACGCCGCGCAAGCCTGTGGTATATGCGGTCTCGGCCGCCCGACCAACGAAGGGGGCGGACACGACTCATGCACGCGCACGCTTCGCGACCACAGGCCCGGCAGACGACACTGCTGCGACGGGCGGCCCTGTTCGACTTTCCGGCCTCGGCGGACCTCAGTCCCGGCACCGAGGCGGCCAGGCACCACACCATCCAATGGCTTTCACGGTTCGGCGTCTTCGAGGACCATGAGTCCGTCGCGGAGTACGACGCGCTCCGCTTCGACGTGCTGGCGGGCCTGTTCTACCCCCGGGCGACCGGCGCCGATCTGAACCTGGGCAGTGACCTCGTGGGCTGGTACTTCGTCTTCGACGATCAGTTCGACGGGGAGCTGGGCTCCCGTCCGGAGGCCGTGGCGCGGCTGGTGGCGGACGTCATCCGGATCACCGAGGAGGACGCGGCGCACGGCAGGGCACAGGACGGCGAGGGGCCGCTCCTGGAGAGCTTCCGCGACCTGTGGCGCCGGATCAACTCCGGGCGGCCGCAGGTGTGGCGGGACCGTTTCCGCCACCACTGGCTGGAGTACCTGCACTCCTACCACCGGGAGGCCCTGGAGCGGACCGGTGCCCTGCCCGGGGCCGGCAGGGACGCACCGCGCTCGGTGGAGGCCGTGCTGGCGCTGCGGCGTCACTCGATAGGCGTACAGCCCTGTCTCGACCTGAACGAGCCATTCGGCGGCTACACCCTGCCGCCCGCGCTGCACGGCGGCTTCCCGATGGCGCGGATGCGGGAGGCTACGGACGATGTGGTGGTCTTCACCAATGACATCGCTTCCCTGGACAAGGAACTGGCCGTCGGCGACGTCCACAACAGCGTCATCGTCCAGTGGGAGCGCGCGGGTGGTGAACTGGAGGACGCGGTACGCCATATCGCCGACCTCGCCAACGCACGCTACCGCTGGTTCGAGGAGACGGCGGCCAGGCTGCCGGCGCTGCTCACCGAGGCGGGGGCGGACCCGGGCACCCACCGCGCCGTGGGGCGCTATGTGGACGGCATGCGGCATGTGATGACCGGCAATCTGGGCTGGTCGGTGCGGACGGCACGCTACGACGAGCGGGGCACCGAGGCGGTCAGCGGGGGACGGCAGCGGCCCTGGGCCCAGCTGACGGGCGCGGAGGAGCTGATCCGCGCGGGGCGGGGCGCGCCGCTGCCACCGCTGGGCAGCGGCTCGGGCTCCCGTTAGCCGGCGTGCGGAAGCCGACGCGTTCGGAGCGCTCTCAGCTCATGTGGGGCGCTCAGCTCGCGTGGCGCGGCGCTCAGCTCGCGTGCAGCGCTCACCTCGTATGGAGCGCTCAGCTCGCGTCGGGCACTCAGCTCGCGTAGAGCTGCTCGATCTGCGCGGCGCACACCTTGTAGACCGCGTCGCGCCGCAGTTTGAGCGAGGGCGTCAACAGCCCGTCCGCCACGGTGAATTCCTTCGGGAGGATACGGAAGGCCCTGATCGACTCCGCCCTGGACACCGAGAGGTTCGCCGTGGAGACCGCCTGCTGGATCTCCGCGTGCAGCGCCTTGTTCGCCGACGCGTGCTCCCGGCCGACGGGAAGCCGCGCGCCGACGACCTGGTGCCAGCGGGCCAGCATCTCGGCGTCCAGGGTGATCAGCGCCCCCACGAAGGGGCGGTTGTCGCCCACCAGGACGCACTGCGAGATCAGCGGATGCGCCCGCAGCCGCTCCTCCAGCGGCAGGGGGGAGACGCTCTTACCGCCGCTGGTGATGATGATGTCCTTCTTACGGCCGGTGATGGTGAGATAGCCCTCGCCGTCGAGGAATCCGACGTCTCCGGTGTGCAGCCAGCCGTCGCGCAGCGCGGCCCCGGTGGCCTTCGGATCGTCCAGATAGCCCTCGAAGACGGTGCCGCCGCGCACCCATACCTCGCCGTCCGGCGCGATGCGCACCGTCGTGCCCGGCATCGGGCGGCCCACCGTGCCGTGCCGGGGACGGCCGGGCGGCTGCGCGGTGATCGCCGCCGTGGTCTCGGTGAGGCCGTAGCCGTTGTAGACGGTGATCCCGGCGCCGGCGAACGTCAGCCCCAGCTCCCGGCTGAACGGTGAGCCACCGGTGACCGCGTAGCGCACCCGGCCGCCGAGGACGGCTCTCAGCCGCCGGTAGACCATCCGGTCGAAGACGGCGTGCGTGGCCCTGCGCCCCGGGCCCGGTCCCTTCCCGCCGTCCTGTGACTGCTGCTCGACGGCCGCGGCGTAGCGCACCGCCGTGGCCATGGCCTTCTGGAAGACCACGCCCCGGCCCGCGTCCTGGGCGGCGGTACGCGCGGCTCCCAGGATCTTCTCGAAGATGTAGGGCACCGCGAAGACGCAGGTCGGGCGGAAGCTCTGGAAGGACGGCAGCAGGGCGGACGGAGTGAGTTCGGGTTCATGCCCCATGAGGATGCCGCCCCGCACACAGAGCACTTGGACCATCAGTCCGTAGATATGCGCCAGTGGGAGGAAGGCGAGGATGGCGGGCCGCACCCCGGGCTCGGCGAACAGCCCGCTCCAGCCCGCGAACACGGTGTCGCATTCGGCGGCGAGATTGGCGTGGGTGATCATGCACCCCAGGGGCTGTCCGGTGGTGCCCGAGGTGTAGCAGATCACCGCCGTGCAGCGCGGTTCCACGAGCCAGCGCCGCTCGGTGACCAGTTCCTCGTGGACATCGGCGCCCCGCCGCCACAGCTCCGCCACGCACCCCTGGTCCATCTGCCAGATGGAGCGCAGCCCGGGAAGGGCGTCGCAGACGGCGCCGACCGTCATGGCGTGGTCCTCGCCCTCGACCACCACGGCCACGGCCCGCGTCTGGGCCAGGATCCAGCGCACCTGCTCCGCGGAGGACGTGGGGTAGACGGTCACCACCTGGGCGCCGACCGACCACAGGGCATAGCTGAACAGCGTCCACTCGTACCGCGTCCGCGCCATCAGGGCCACCCGGTCCCCGAACCGCACGCCCTCGGCCAGCAGGCCCTTCGCCAGCGCCAGGACCTCGTCCCGGAAGGTCCCGGCGGTCACCGGAGTCCACCGGCCGCGGTCGGTGGCATCCCGCCGGGCGAGCTGGGCCCTGTCCGGTTCGCGGTCCGCCAGTTCGTAGACCGAGTCCGCGAGCCCGCCCGCGCGCAGCGGTTCCACCATGTGAGGGAGACTGAATTCGCGCACGGCACCCCCTGTTTTCGGCCGACTTGCCGCCCCGCGCAACGGGGAAGTGGGAGGGAAAACTACCCGCCATGGCCGGGGCTGCATAGAGCGCTGGACGATTCTGTTCCCGCCCGCGGAGACCTACTGCGACCTGCTGCTGTTACCGTGAGTCACCCTCACGTTTCCACATGGGAAGTGATGGGCTGTGAACCTCCCGTGAACGCATGGGAAGACAGACCTCGGTGCCGTGTCCGGCGACGCGCGGATCCGCCAGGGCGTTCCGCGTCCTGATTCTGGCCGATACCGCACGCACCGCCGTGGGCCGGGCGCCGCGGGGCCGGGACCACGGCGTGCTCTTCCGAGAGCCGACATGCCACGGGCGGGCGGGTCCGGCCGGACCCGCCCGCCCCTGATCGGCGGTCCCGGTTCAGGTGAGGTCGAACTCGCCCTCACGCGCGCCCAGGACGAAGGCACGCCACTCGGCCGGGGTGAAGATCAGCGCCGGGCCCTCGGGACGACGGCCGTGGCGCATCACGATGAAGCCCTCGACGAAGGCGATCTCCACATCGCCCACACCCTGGCTACTCGACTGCCACTGGGCGCCCGAGAGATCGAGATCGGGCTTCTCTGCGCTTCCTGCCAGTGGCTGTGCGGTGGTGGTGGTGTCGGCCACGTCAGCTCATCCTCCCGGATCGTCGTCCGCGCCCCACCCTAGCGATCGTGACCGGTGCCGCACAGGCCACGAAAGAAGGACTAAGGAGGAGACTCAATCGGCGGGCGGCGTGTCCGCGACCACCCACATCGAGAAGAACTGCGAGCCCCCGCCATAGGCGTGGCCGAGCGCCTTACGGGCGCCGTCGACCTGGTGTTCGCCCGCCCGCCCGCGCACCTGGAGCGCGGCCTCGGCGAACCGCAGCATGCCGGACGCGCCGATGGGGTTGGTGGACAGCACCCCGCCCGAGGGGTTGACCGGGAGCTCGCCGTCGATCTCGGTCACCCCCGACTCGGTGAGCTTCCAGCCCTCGCCCTCGTCCGCGAAGCCCAGGTTCTCCAGCCACATGGGTTCGTACCAGCTGAAGGGCACATACATCTCCACCACGTCGATCTCCCGGCGCGGATCGGTGATCCCGGCCTGGCGGTAGACGTCGGCCGCGCAGTCCTGGCCCGCCCTCGGCGAGACGCAGTCCTTCCCCGCGAAGAGCGTCGGCTCGCTGCGCATGGCGCCGCCGTGCATCCAGGCGGGCGGGTACGGGGCACGGTCCGCGCCGGCCCGGTCGGTGAGCACCATGGCGCAGGCGCCGTCCGAGGAGGGGCAGGTCTCCGAGTAACGGATGGGGTCCCACAGCATCGGGGACGACCGCACCTTCTCCAGCGTCAGATCGTGCTCATGCAGATGCGCGTAGGGGTTGCGCAGGGCGTTGCGGCGATCCTTGTAGGCCACGAGGGCGCCGATACCGGAGGGCGCGCCGGTGCGCCGCATGTACGCCCGTACGTGCGGGGCGAAGAAGCCGCCCGCCCCGGCCAGCAGCGGCTGCTGGAACGGGATGGGCAGGGACAGCCCCCACATGGCGTTCGACTCCGACTGCTTCTCGAAGGCGAGGGTGAGCACGGTCCGGTGGACACGGGCGGCGACCAGGCCCGAGGCCACCAGCGCGGTGGAGCCACCGACCGAGCCGGCGGTGTGCACGCGCAGCATCGGCTTGCCGACCGCGCCGAGCGCGTCGGCGAGGTACAGCTCGGGCATCATGACGCCCTCGAAGAAGTCGGGCGCCTTGCCGATGACGACGGCGTCGATGTCCGCCCAGGTCAGCTGGGCGTCCTCCAGGGCCCGTACGGCGGCCTCCCGGACCAGCCCGGCGAGGGAGACGTCCCGGCGTGCGGCGGTGTGCTTGGTCTGGCCGATTCCGACGACGGCCACCGGCTCCTTGGTCACAGGACATCCCCTTCCAGCACCGCCACCAGGTTCTGCTGCAGACACGGGCCCGAGGTGGCATGGGCGAGGGCCCGGTCGGCGGCGCCGCGGTGGATGGCGGCGGCGGCCTCGCCGAGGCGGATCAGCCCGGCGGCCATCATGGGGTTGGCGGCCAGCGCCCCGCCGGACGGATTGACGCGTACGCCCTCGCCCAGCCCCAGCTCACGGCGGAGGATCAGCTCCTGTGAGGTGAACGGCGCATGCAGCTCGGCCAGGTCGACGGGGGCCTCGAAGGCGCCCGCGCGCTCGGCGGCGAGCCGGGTGGACGGGGAGCGGGTGAGGTCCCGTACGCCGAGGCTGTGTGCCTCCGTCCGGTGGTCCATGCCGCGGATCCAGGCCGGGCGGCGGCAGAGCCGGCGCGCCGTGTCCCCGGCGGCGAGCACGACGGCCGCCGCGCCGTCGCCGACCGGCGGGCAGTCGTGGCGGCGCAGCGGCCGCACCAGATACGGCTCGTTCAGGAGGGCCTCGGGCGGCGGCGAACCGGTCACCTGCGCATGCGGGTTGTCCTCGGCCGCGGTCCGGCTGCGCGCGGCGACCGCGGCCAGCGCCCGCTCGTCGGCGCCACTGTCCTCGGCGTCTTCCGCGTCGAGCAGTGCCTGGGCCTGGAGGGCGGCGAGGGAGACCGAGTCCGGCCACAGGGGCGCCACGTAGTACGGGTCGAGCTGACGGGTCAGGACCTCCCGGAGATCGCCGGGTGAGGACTTGCCGTAGGAGTAGACGAGCGCGGTCTCCGCCTCGCCCGTCAGCAGCCTCGTCCATGCCTCGTACAGCGCCCAGGCGCCGTCCATCTCCACATGGGACTCCGAGATCGGCGGCCAGGCGCCGACGCCGTCGAGGGCCATGGTGAAGGAGAAGGCCCGGCCCGCCAGATAGTCGGAGGAGCCGGAGCAGGTGAAGTCGATCTCGCCCGCCCGGAGTCCGACGGCGTCGAGCACCTCATGGAGGACGGGCATCAGCATCTCGACCTCGGAGACCTCCGCGCTGTCCCGCCGGTGGTCGCTCTGGCCGAAGGCGACGATGGCAACCTCTCGCATCTACAACAGCTCCTTGTAGGTGTCGTAGTCGGCGTCGGGTTCGCCGGTGGGCCGGTAGTGGTCGGGGTAGCGGCTGTCCTCGCTCCATACGGGCTCCACGCGCAGCCCCATGCGCACCTGGTCGTAGGGGATGCCGCCGACCCGCCCGTGCAGGGCCAGACCCGCGCCGTCCAGGGCGATATGGGCGTAGACGTACGGCACTTCGATATCGAGGTTGCGGGCCTTGATGTTCACGATGCAGAAGGTGGTGACCGTGCCGCGCGGGCCGACCTCCACCTGCTCGTCGGTGGCGACCCCGCAGGTGGGGCAGGCACCCCGGGGCGGGACGTACACCTTGCGGCAGGACGGACAGCGCTCCCCGCGGGTGGTCCGGTCGGCGAGGGCCTTCAGATAGCGCGACTGGGCGCGGCCGGGTGCGTAGGTGTAGTCGAGGCGGGCGGGGGCCACGATGCCGGTGACGGGGTCGGTGAACTCCCCGCTGTGCGGCACGGCTTCGCCGCCCTCGGCGCCGTCGTACGGCTCGAAGCAGGCGATGTCGGTGATGGCGCCCACGCGCTCCCCGGCCCAGCGGATCCGCACCCGCATACCGGTGCGCACCGCGTCGGGCCCGGGTGCGTCGAGGGCGTGGAGGAGGGCGGTGTCCGCGCCGTCCAGCCGCACCAGCACCCAGGCGAAGGGGGTGTCCAGGGGCTGGCCGCGGCGCGGTGAGGGGTTCCAGGCCCAGGTGGTGACGGTGCCGGTGGGGGCGACCTCGACCAGGTCGGACAGCTCGTCGGCGGTGACCGGGTCGTATTCGACGGGCGGCATCAGCACCCGGCCGTCGGTGGTGCGTACGCCGAGCACGGTGCGTTCGCGCAGTCCGGTGAGGAAGGCGCTCTGCACCGGTCCGAGGGAGCGGGTGAAGGGGAACTCGACGACCAAAGGCGCCTGGAGCACCTCGGGTGAGGGAGCCGGGGTCATGGGGGGTGCGTCTCCTTCCGCGCGGCCGGCGTGGGGCGGCGGCCTGAGGTGTTGGGGGATCACGCCCGGCGGTAGACCGGCGGCCGTTTTTCCGCGAAGGCTTTCGAACCCTCCTTGGCGTCGGCGGTGTCGAAGACCGGCCAGCCGCGTTCGAGTTCGGACTTCAGGCCGTCGGACTCGGTCATCTCGGCGGTCTCGTAGACGGACGCCTTGACCGCCTCGACGGCGAGCGGGCCGTTGGCGTTGATCAGCTCGGCGATCTCCAGGGCCTTCTCCAGCGCCGTGCCGTCCGGGACGACATGGCCGATCAGCCCGATCCGCGCCGCCTCCTCGGCCGGATAGGGGCGCCCCGTCAGCAGCATCTCCAGGGCGTGGGTGCGGGGCAGCTGGCGGGCCAGCCGTACGGTGGAGCCGCCGATGGGGAACAGCCCGCGCCGGACCTCGAAGAGCCCGAAGGTGGCGCCGCGCCCGGCGACCCGGATGTCGGTGCCCTGCAGGATCTCGGTGCCGCCCGCGACACAGGGGCCCTCGACGGCGGCGATCACCGGCTTGCGCGGCCGATGGTGGCGGAGCATTGCCTTCCAGTGCAGATCGGGGTCGGCCGCGAGGCGGTCGCGGACGTGCTGTCCGTCCATCCGGCCGCCGCCCGCGAGCGCCTTGAGGTCCATTCCCGCGCAGAAGGCCCCACCGGCGCCGGTGAGCACCACGGAGCGCACGGCATCGTCCTCGTCGGCCTCGGTCCAGCCGTCGTACAGCCCGACCAGCATCGGCAGCGAGAGCGCGTTCCTGGCCTCGGGCCGGTTCAAGGTGAGTACCAGGGTCGCGCCGACGCGCTCGACGATGAGGTGTTCGGTCCCGCTTGTCACGACGTCCTCCCGTCTCAAGACCTAGAACAGGTTGCAGCAGGGGAAGGCCGACTTCAAGAGAAATCTGATGCTCAGTCAGATTTCTTGTACCGGGGGCCTTCCCACCTCATCCCCGCGCGGCTCTAATGAGCGCCGAGCCGCCGGATCGAGGGGTCAGGAGGAGCCATGGAGTACAACCTTGCCGACCTGTTCGAGTCGATCGTCGACACAGTGCCCGACAGAGAGGCGCTGGTGTACCTGGACCACCCCGGCACCGGAGCCGAGCGGCGGCTCACCTACGCCCAGCTCGACGCGGCCGCCAACCGGCTCGCCCACCATCTGCGGGACAGCGGTATCGCCCCGGGCGAGCATGTCGGGCTGCATCTGTGCAACGGCGTCGAGTATCTCCAGACGGCTCTGGCCTGCGTGAAGATCCGGGCGGTGCCGGTGAACGTCAACTACCGCTATGTGGAAGACGAGTTGGTCTACCTCTACCGCGACGCGGACCTGGCCGCGCTGGTCTACGACGCCGAGTTCGGCGAGCGGGTGGCCGCCGCGCTGCCGCACACCGACCGCCTGCGCCATCTGGTGCGGGTCGGCACCGGGGACGGCCCCCGTACGTCCGTGGCGTTCGCCGACGCCGAGGCGTCCGGGTCACCCGAGCGCGGCTTCCCGGCGCGGTCCGCCGACGACCGCTTCATCATCTACACCGGCGGCACCACCGGAATGCCCAAGGGCGTGATGTGGCGGCAGGAGGACCTCTTCTTCTCCGGGCTGGGCGGCGGCGCTCCGACCGGCCGGCCCGTCGGGCGCCCGGAGGAGCTGGCCGAGCGGGTGGCCGCGGGCGGCGAGGGGCTGGTCTTCTTCCCCACGCCGCCGCTGATGCACGGCACCTCCACCCTTACGGCCTTCATCGGGTTCAACTTCGGCCAGAAAGTGGTGCTGCACCGGAAGTTCGTCCCCCAGGATGTGCTGAGGACGGTCGAGAAGGAGAAGGTCACCACCGTCTCGCTGGTCGGCGACGCGATGCTGCGGCCACTGGTGGACGCCCTGACCGGCCCCCTCAAGGGCACCGACCTCTCCTCCCTGCTCAGCGTCAGCAGCTCGGGCGCGATCCTGTCGGAGACCGTACGCGCCCAGTTCGCCGAACTCGCCCCGCACACCCTGCTGCTGAACAACTTCGGCTCCTCGGAGTCCGGGTTCAACGGCACGGCCACCGACGACTCCGGCCCCGAGAAGGGCTTCCGGCTGCACGTCAACGCCCGTACGACGGTGGTGGACCCGGCGACCCTCGCCCCGGTGGCACCCGGCGAGCCCGGCCGGATCGCCCAGCGCGGCCATGTGCCGCTCGGCTACTACAACGACGCGAAGAAGACCGCCGAGACGTTCTTCGAGGCGGACGGGGAGCGCTGGGTGCTGCTCGGCGACATGGCCACCGTCGACGAGCAGGGCGTGATCACCGTCCTCGGGCGCGGTTCGCAGTGCATCAACACCGGCGGTGAGAAGGTCTATCCGGAAGAGGTCGAACAGGCCCTGAAGGCCCATCCGGACGTGTACGACGCGCTGGTGGCGGGCGTCCCCGACCCCCGCTGGGGTCATCGCGTCGCGGCCGTCGTCCAGCCCCGGACACAGGCATCCGGGCTCACCGCCGACGCGGTCCGCGACCACTGCCGGGAGCGGCTCGCGGGCTACAAGACCCCACGTACGGTCGTCTTCACCGACCGCATCCAGCGCTCCCCCAGCGGCAAGGCGGACTACCGCTGGGCGCGAGCGGTCGCGCAAGAGGCGGACCGGGACACCCCGCACGGCGGCTGAACCGTTCCGCGAAGCGGTCAGGGCCCGTCCGACGGATGGTGACGCCTGGGAGGGGGCGCCAATCCAGCCCCTCCGGCGTTTGAGGAGCGGGGTCCTGGGGCGGAGCCCCGGCCGGGCCGGGGGTCGGGCCCCCGGGTTCGGGGAGGGGCGGGGAGGGGAAAGATCCGCCGGACACCCCGCAAGGCTGACCGAGCGCCCGAACCGCAGCCCTACCGCAGCCTCACGGCGCCGCCCGCTCGCACACCGATGGCAGCGACCGGCCCAGCGCCACACTGTGCAGCGCGTCCAAGTGCCGCCCATGGATCACCGCCGCGGCCCCGGCCGTGAGCCGTCCCACGCAGGAGGGGGCCTCCCGCACGGCCGCCGAATCCGCGATGGCGCGCACGAGTTCGCCGTTGATCCGGTTGATCTCCAGCCGGATCCGCCCGAGGTCGGGGCGTTCGGTGGGCGCTTGTGCGGGGTCGGCGTCCCAGCGCCGGTAGAGGCCGCGCTGGACGACCTTGCTGGCCTCGATCTGGTCGCGGAAGATCCTCGATGTCGCCACGGGGTCGGCGCCCAGCTCCTCGGCCTGCCGCGCCACCGCGTCCAGCACCTCCCGCTCCCGCGCCGGGTCGTCGATCGGGCTGTCCGTGCCCCACTTCGCGGCGGCGACCTCATCGGCCACCAGAACCCGCTGCGCGGACAGCTCGACCAGCGGCCGCAGGGTGCCGTGGACACGGGCCGGACCCGCCGGCGCGGCGAAGGCGGCGGTGGCCCCCGTGGCCAGCACGGCGGTGGCCAGCGCGGCGATCAGCGCATGACGCGGGGACAGATGCGGTCGCATGGGCGGGGGTTCCTCTCTCGGCGGGACGGGCGGCCCGAGGCGTCGCCCCGGCGGCCCGGGGGCGTCCGACGGGTTCTGGAACGATAGGACGCCGCACCGTCGGCGCGCCACGGGGCCGGTCCCGCGCGAAAGCGGAACCGGCCCCGTGGCGCGATGGCCGGATCAGGCGGCACTGGTACTACTTGGCACTACTGGCACTCAACGGGCCGTCCGGCCACAGGCTCACTGCGATTCCGCACCCTCCCAGTACGGCGCCCGCAGCCGCCGCTTGTAGAGCTTGCCGTTGGGGTCGCGCGGCATCTCCACAATGAAATCTACCGACTTGGGGCATTTGTAGCCTGCCAGCCGGGTGGTGCAGTGGGCGAGGATCTCGGCGGCCAGGTCGAGGCCCGGCGCATGCCCCTCGGCGGGTTCCACGACCGCGATGACCTGCTCGCCCCAGTCCTCGTGGGGGATCCCGAAGGCGGCGGCGTCGGCGACGGCCGGGTGGGTGAGCAGCGCGGCCTCGATCTCGGCGGGGTAGATGTTGACCCCGCCCGAGATGATCAGGTCGATCTTGCGGTCGCGGAGGTAGAGATAGCCGTCGTCGTCCAGGAGGCCGAGGTCGCCGACGGTGAAGAAGTCGCCGATGCGGTTCTTCTCGGTCTTGCTCCTGTCCTTGTGGTAGGCGAAGCCCCCGGTGCTCATCTTCATGTAGACGGTGCCGAGTTCACCGGCCGGGAGCCGGGTGCCCTCGTCGTCGAAGATGGCCAGCTCGCTGATGGGCCAGGGGCGGCCGACGGTCCCCGGCTTCTTCAGCCAGTCCTCGGCGGTGGCGAAGGCGCCGCCGCCCTCGCTGGCCGCGTAGTACTCCTCGACACAGCCGCCCCACCACTCGATCATCGCGCGTTTGACATGGTCGGGGCAGGGTGCGGCCCCATGGATGGCATGGCGCATCGAGGAGACGTCGTAGGACCGCCTGACCTCGTCGGGGAGGGCGAGCAGCCGGTGGAACTGGGTCGGCACCATATGGGTGTGCGTACAGCGGTAGGTGTCGATGAGGCGCAGCATCTCCTGGGGCGTCCACTTGTCCATGAGCACCAGGGGATGACCGATGTGCAGCGACGAGCTCGCGAACTGCAGTACGGCGGTGTGGTAGAGCGGTGAGCACACCAGATGGACGTGGTCGGGCTCCTCATAGCGCGGTGTGATGCCGAAGAAGCGCAGAAAGCCGCCGAGGTGGCTCTCCTCGGGGAGCTTTCCGGTCAGCGCACGGCGGATGCCGCGCGGACGGCCCGTGGTGCCGGAGGTGTAGTTCATCACCCAGCCCAGCTCGCGGTCGGCGGGCGGCTCCTCCGGCTGCCCCTCGACGAGTTCGGCGTACGGGCGGAAGCCGTCGATGGCGCCGACCGCGTAACGGTGGGTCGCGGGCAGCCCCGCCTCGTCGGCGGCCGCCGCCGCCTGCCCGCCGTAGCGCTCATGGGCGATCAGCACCTTGGCGCCGGAGTCGGAGACGATCCAGGCGATCTCGGGGCCGACCAGATGGTGGTTGACCGGCACCAGATAGAGCCCGGCCTGCGTGGCGGCGAGGGCGGCGACGAAGAACTCCACCCCGTTGGGCAGGACGACCGCCAGGGCGTCGCCGCGTCGCAGCCCGGCGGCGCGCAGCCCGGCGACGAGCCGGTTGCACGCGCTGTGCAGCCGTCCGGCGGTCCACTCCTCACCGTCCGGGGCGATGAGCACGGTGCGGTCGGGCTCGAGCGCGGCCTGGGCCCAGAAGCCGTTGGGTGTAGGGGACATGGCGGTCCGGTCCTCCTTCTGACGGCGATGTCAGGCGGTGTGGGACGAGATCAGACGAGGTGGAGCGGGGGTCAGGCGAGGTGGAGCGGGGGTCAGGCGAGGTCGGGCGGGATCAGGCGAGGTCGGGCGGGATCAGGCGAGGTCGGGCGGGATCAGGCGAGGTCGGGCGGGATCAGGCGAGGTCGGGCGGGGTCAGGCGAGGTCGGGCGGGATCAGGCGAGGTCGGGCGGGTTGCGGCAGGGCGCGGTCAGGCGGGTTGGGCGGGCGCGGTCAGGCGCGCTTGGCGATGCGGATGACGCGGTCGATGGCGCGCTCGAAGCCCCGGGTCAGATCGTCGAAGACGGCCTGGACCGGGCGGACCTCGTCCATCCGGCCGACGATCTGGCCGACCGGCGTGCCGAGCAGCGGTTCCACCTCGTGCTTCTGGATGCGGGAGACGGCCTCGGCGACCAGCAGCCCCTGGAGCGGCATGGGCAGCGGGTCCGGGCCGTCCGGGTCCTCCCAGGCGTCGGTCCACTCGGTGCGCAGCTGGCGGGCGGGTTTGCCGGTGAGGGCGCGGGAGCGCACGGTGTCCCCGGATCCGGCCGCCAGCAGCTTGCGGATGAGGGCCGCCGAATGCAGTTCGGCCTCCTCGGTGGTGAGCCAGAGGGAGCCGATCCAGACGCCCTGGGCGCCCAGCGCCAGCCCGGCGGCGATCTGCTCACCGCTGCCGATGCCGCCCGCGGCGAGCACGGGCAGCGGGTCCACGGCCCGTACCACCTCGGGGGTGAGCACCATGGAGGCGATCTCGCCGGTGTGGCCGCCCGCCTCGTATCCCTGGGCGACGATGACATCGAGCCCCGCCTCCTTGTGGTGGAGGGCGTGGCGGGCGCTGCCCGCGAGGGCGGCCACGAGGATGCCGTGGTCATGGGCGCGGGCGACGACATCGGCCGGGGGTGAGCCCAGGGCGTTGGCCAGGAGTTTCACGGGGTAGTCGAAGGCGACGTCGAGCTGGCTGCGGGCCACCTCCTCGAGCCAGCCGGTGATCCGCCAGCCGGACGCCTCGCCCTCGGCGAGCCCGGGGACGCCGTGCTTGGCGAGGGTGTCCCGGACGAACGCGCGGTGGCCTTCGGGGATCATCGCCTCGATATCGGCCTCGGTGACCCCCTCCACCTTCTTCGCGGGCATCACGACGTCCACGCCATAGGGCTTGCCGTCGGCGTGCCCCTCCATCCAGTCGAGGTCGCGGGCCAGCTCCTCGCCCGCGCCGTAGCGGACCGCGCCGAGCACACCGAAGCCGCCGGCCCGGCTGATCGCCGCGGCCACGGCGGGGAACGGCGTGAAGCCGAAGACGGCGTGCTCGACACCCAGCCTTGTGCTCAGCTCCGTCTGCATGGTCGGCAGGATGCCGCAGGGCGGCGGACGAAGGAAGAGTTTTTCTGACGCTACGTCAGATTCGATAGAAGAAAAGCGCTCCCCGGGCCGTCGGGAGGACTCTCTGAGGACTTTCGGGCATCACTTCCCCAGCACCGCCATGGCCGCGTTGTGCCCCGGAATTCCGCTCACCCCGCCGCCGCGTACCGCCCCCGCGCCGCACAGCAGCACATTGGCGTGGCGCGTCTCCACACCCCAGCGGCCGGTGCCCTCCTGGGCGTACGGGAAGGCCAGGTCCCGGTGGAAGATGTTGCCGCCGGGCAGCCGCAGCTCGGCGTCCAGGTCCAGCGGGGTCTTGGCCTCGATGCACGGCCGGCCGTCGGCGTCACGGGCGAGACAGTCGGTGATCGGCTCGGCGAGATGCGCGTCCAGCTCCGCGAGGGTGGCGCGCAGCAGCGCGGTGCGCGCCGCGTCGTTGTCCTCGGTGAACAGCCGGGCGGGGGTGTGCAGTCCGAACAGGGTCAAGGTCTGATAGCCCTCGCGTGCCGGCTCCGGGCCGAGGATCGACGGATCGGTCAGCGAGTGGCAGTAGATCTCCGACGGCGGCCGGTGCGGCAGCTCCCCAGCGGCCGCCTGGCGGTACGCGTCCTCCAGGGCGCCGTACCCCTCGGCGATGTGGAACGTCCCGGAGAACGCCTCGCGCGGGTCCACCTCGCGGTCGCGCAGCGCGGGCAGCCTGCGCAGCAGCATGTTCACCTTGAGCTGGGCACCTTCCGCGGGCGGGGCGGGCGGCTCCTCGCCCAGCAGCCGGGCCAGCTCGCGCGGCGCGGCCCCGACGAGCACGTACCGGGCGGCCGCGGTGGACTCCCCCGCCTCGCCCTCGTACCGCACCTCGGCCGAGGTGCCGTCGGTGGCGATCGCGGTGACCTCGCGCCCGGTCGCGATCCGCGCGCCCGCCGCGCGGGCTGCGTCGGCCAGGGCATCGGTGAGCGCGCCCATGCCGCCTACGGGGACGTCCCAGTCGCCGGTGCCGCCGCCGATCACGTGGTACAGGAAGCAGCGGTTCTGCCGCAGCGACGGGTCGTGGGCCCGGGCGAAGGTGCCGATGAGCGCGTCGGTGAGGACCACGCCCCGGATGAGGTCGTCGTCGAACGCCGCCTCGACCGCCTCCCCCAGCGGCCGCTCGAACAGCGCCTGCCACGCCGCGTCGTCCCCGATCCGCGTCCGCAGCTCCTCCCGGGTGGGCAGCGGCTCGGTCAGCGTGGGGAAGACGCGCTCGGCGACGCGCTGGGTCATGCCGTAGAAGCGCTGCCAGGACTCGTACTCCCGCTCCGAGCCGGTCAGCCGCGCGAACGCGGCGCGCGTCCGGGCGGAGGAGCCGGAGTCCACCAGCAGCCCGGTGTGGCGCCCGCCCCGGACTTCGGGGGTGTACGAGGAGACCGCGCGCTTGCGCACCGCGAAGCGCAGTCCGAGGTCGTCGACGATCCGCCGCGGCAACAGGCTGACCAGGTAGGAGTACCGCGAGAGCCGTGCGTCCACGCCGGGATAGGGCCGTGTGGACACGGCGGCGCCACCGGTGTGGCCGAGGCGTTCGAGCACCAGCACGCTCCGCCCGGCGCGGGCGAGATACGCGGCGGCGACCAGACCGTTGTGACCGCCGCCGACGATGACGACGTCGTACGCATCGCTGTGAGACATGCCCTCTGGTTAGCACGCGCTGATCGCCGGGGCCAGGGCGCCGCGGGTCACCCCCGCCGCGCCCGCCGCCCCGACGCCTGGGCCGTGTCCGCCGCCTAGGCCCTCTCGGGAGTCTCGGCCCTCTCGGGAGTCTCGGCCGTCTCGGGAGTCTCGGCCGTCTCGGGAGTCCCGGCCGTCTCGGGAGTCCCGGCCGTCTCGGGAGTCTCGGCCGTCTCGGCGCGCCGGCCCAGCCGCTCCAGGCAGTGGGCCTCGTCGCCGCGGCTGACGAGGGTGTCGGGATGGCCGGGACCCAGGACGCGGGCGCGGGCGCGGGTCACCCGGCGGTAGCCGTCCAGCGCGTCGGACCAGCGGCCGAGCCAGCCCAGGGCGACGGCCACCTCACGACGGCTGACCAGGGTGTCCGGATGGTCGGGACCCAGGGTGCGCTCGCGGAGGTCGCAGACCTCCCGCGCCTCGGCGAGCGCCTCCTCCCAGCGGCCCAGCCGGCCGAGGCTGACGCCGAGGCCGTGCCGGGCGCGCAGGGTCTCCGGATCGGCCGCGCCATGGGCGCGGGCGCGGTCCTCGACGAGGGCGCGGTAGACCGCGAGGGCCTCCGCGCCCCGGTCCAGCCGCCCCAGGCCGACGCCGATCTCATAGCGGGCGGCGAGGGTGTCGGGATGGTCGGGGCCGAGGGTGCGGGCGCGGTCGGCGGCCACCTCGCGGAAGATGTCCAGGGCCTCCCGCCAGCGGTCGAGGCGGCCGAGGGCGTACGCCACCTCGTAGCGGGTGACCAGCGTGTCGGGGTGGTCGGCGCCCAGCACCCGGGCGCGGTCGGCGGCCACCCCCTCCGCCATGCGGTACGCCTCCTCCAGGCGCCCCAGACAGCCCAGATTGAAGGCGAGGTTGTGGCGGCAGCGCAGGGTGTCGGGGTGGTCGGCGCCCATGGTGCGCTCGCGGGCGGCGAGCACGGCCGTGTAGAGGTGCTGGGCCTCGGTGAAGCGGCCGAGGCGGCCCAGGGTGAACGCGGTCTCCTGGCGGGCGGCGAGGGTCTCCGCGTGGTCGGGGCCCAGGACGCGCCCGCGGCCCACCGCGACCCGCTCGTACTCGCGCAGCGCGTCGCCGGGGCGGCCCAGGATCCCGAGGGCGAAAGCGGTCTCGTAGCGGCTGGCGAGGGTGTCGGGGTGGTCGGCGCCCAGCGCGCGCTCGCGCTCGGCGGCCACCGCGCGGTGTATCGCCACGGCGTCCTCCCAGCGGCCCAGCCGCCCCAGGTCCAGCGCGGCGCGGTGCCGGTCGGCGAGCCGCGCCCGGACCCCGGGCGGGGGTGGCGGTGCGGGCTGAGCGGCGTCGCGGCGTCCGGTCCAGGCACCGGTGAGCGCGGCCGTCGCGTCGGGCGGGGTCGCCGACAGCAGTCCCACGCCGCCGGTGTGCGCCTTGGACCCGGTGGTCATGTCCAGGGCCCAGGCCGGAAGTCGGGGAGCCCGTGGTCCGGCGGCCGGAAGTGCGCCGCGCGGCGCGGGGACCGGCGGCGCCGTCGGCCACCGGGACGCGCGGGCCGGGGCGATCCGCCGGGCGAGCTCGGCGGCGTCGTGTGGACGGCCCTCCGGGGTCTTGGCCAGCAGGTCGAGGACGGCGCGCTCGAACCGCTCGGGGAGTTCGGGCCGGTGGCCGCGCGGCGGGACGGGCGGGGTGTGGCGGTGGCCGACGAGGACCGCCCATGCGTCGTCGAGGGCGAACGGCGGCGCGCCCGTGGCCAGTTCGTAGAGCACACAGCCCAGGGAGTACAGATCGCTGCGGTGGTCGACCGGGCCACCCGCGATCTGCTCGGGCGACATGTAGTGCGGGGTGCCCATGGCGACGCCGGTGCCGGTGAGCCGGGAGGTGAAGCCGACGTCATGGCCCAGGCGGGCGATGCCGAAGTCGCAGAGCTTCACAGTGCCGTCGGTGAGCCGCATGATGTTGGCCGGCTTCAGATCGCGGTGCACCACGCCCTGGTCATGGGTGTAGGCGAGGGCCGCGGCGACCTGCTCCGCGATGTCCAGCACCTCGGGGACCGGCAGCGGGCGGCGCTCGTTGTCCTTCAGCAGCTGGCTGAGGTTGCGGCCCTCCAGCAGCTCCATGACCAGGTACAGCGCGCCCTCGTACTCGCCGAAGTCATGTACCACGGTGACCCCGCGGTGCTGCAGCGCGGCGGCCACCCGCGCCTCCCGGCGGAAGCGCTCCCGCACCACACCGGTGAACGAGGGGTCGTGGCGCGACCCCAGCGGTTTGAGGCATTTGACGGCGACGCGCCGGCCGAGCGACTCATCCCGCGCCCGCCACACCTCGCCCATTCCCCCGCGCCCGATCCGGTCCAGCAGCCGGTACCGGCCCTGGATCAGCCTGATGTCCGCCATGCTCCCCCTGCCTTGGCGGAAGTCAGCTCCCGCCGCCCCCGTGGAGACCGGCCGCGTGCGGCCGAGCCCCCGTCACATCCCCACTGTCCAGTATGGCCGCGTTTCTGCGCAGTTTGTAGGGCGAGGGGCGGCTGCCCGGTCCGAGTCGCTCGACCGCCCGCATGATGTGCTTCGGCGGCAGCTGCCAGCGGGCCGTGGGCGGGATGCAGCGCAGCGCCCTGCCCATCGCCCGCAATCGGCGGGTGACCACGGGGGGCGGGGGTACGGGGCGCCCGTACAGTTCGTGGGCGTACGGGGGCAGGGACCCATAGGCGAGCGCGGCGAAGCGCCCCCAGATCGCCTCACGCGCCGGGACGAGCAGGGCATGGACCGGGGGCCGCCGCAGAAAGGCGTCCACCTCGCGGGCCTCGGGGGTGTTGGCGAGTTGGGGGCGCACCTTCGCGAAGTACGCGGCGAGCGCCGCCGTATCGGCCGGTACGTCGGCGGGGTCGAGGCCGACCAGCCGGGCGGACACCACGTTCTCGGCGACATAGGCGTCCGCCTGGGCGTCGGTGAGCGGATAGCCCGAGCGCCGCATCACATGGAGGTACGAGTCGATCTCGGCGCAGTGCACCCACAGCAGCAGCTCGGGCTCGTCGACGCCGTACCGGACGCCGGTGCCGGGGTCGGTGAGGGAGAGCCTGCGGTGAATGCCCCGGACCTTGGCGCCCGCCCGCTCGGCGGCCTCGGTGGTGCCGTAGGTGATGGTGGCGACGAACCGCGCGGTGCGCAGCAGCCTCCCCCAGGCGTCCTTGCGGAAGTCGGAGTTCTGGGTGACGCCGCGCACCGCGAGCGGATGCAGGGCCTGGAGGTACAGGGCGCGCACCCCCGCGATCCACATCACCGGGTCGCCGTGCATCTGCCAGGTGACCGACCTGGGGCCGTAGAGCCCCGGGTCGGCGTCCGATCCGCCCTGCCGTATGGCCGCCGCCGTCATGGCCACCACCTCCCGACGGCCAGCCTAGGCGGCACCGGACCCCTGTGCGGGACCCCTGAAGGGCTTACTTCTTCAGGGGCTGGGTGAAGCGCAACATGTTGCCGGAGGGGTCGCGGAACGCGCAGTCGCGGACGCCGTAAGGCTGGTCCATGGGCTCCTGCAGCACCTCGCCGCCCGCGGCGCTGACGCGCTCGAAGGTGGCGTCGCAGTCGTCCGTCGCGAAGATGACACCGCGCAACAGGCCCTTGGCCATCAGCTCCGCCATGACCTGTCTGTCGTCGGGCGAGGCGTTGGGGTCGGCCAGCGGCGGTTCCAGGACGATGTTCACGTCCGGCTGCGAGGGCGCCCCGACGGTCACCCAGCGCATTCCCTCGAACCCGACGTCGTTGCGGACCTCGAGGCCGAGGGCATCGCGGTAGAAGGCGAGCGCCTTGTCGTGGTCGTCGACGGCGATGAAGCAACTGGAAAGTGTGATGTCCATGGGACTCACGCTACGGCCGGGCGGCGGGGCTCGCTTCTCCGTTCCTGACCGGTCGCGTGTGGATCTTGGCCATGCAGGCCGGGATGGCGGCGCCATGGTCATGGCTCCGGGCCCGGTAGCTGCTCGGGCTCTCGCCGACCAGCTGTGTGAAGCGCGAGCTGAACGACCCGAGCGACGTACAGCCGACCGCAATGCAGACCTCGGTCACCGTAAGGTCGCCGCGCCGCAGCAGCGCCTTGGCCCGCTCGATGCGGCGGGTCATCAGGTAGCTGTACGGCGTCTCGCCGAAGGCGGCGCGGAAGCTGCGGGAGAAATGGCCCGGCGACATCAGGGCGCCCTGCGCCAGCGCCGGGACGTCGAGCGGCTCGGCGTAGTCGCGGTCCATCCGGTCGCGGGCCCGCCGCAGCCGGACGAGGTCATCGAGATCCTGCCGTTTCACCGGCTCAGTTTCCCACAGCGCCGGGGGCCGGGGATGAGGAGCGACCGGCCGGGAGAAACGGCCGCCCGGACCGGTCAGGAATGGAGAAGCCCCGGTCACGCGGGCGCGGCTAGCTTCATCGCCATGGACCTCACCATTCACTGGACCTTCCTCCCGCATGACGACCCGGACGCCTCGCTGGCCTTCTACCGCGACACCCTCGGCTTCGAGATCCGCAAGGACGTCGGCTACGACGGGATGCGCTGGATCACGGTCGGCCCCGCCGGGCAGCCCGGAACCTCCATCGTCCTGGAGCCCCCGGCCCTCGGCCCCGGCATCACCGACGACGAGCGCCGCACCGTCGTCGAGATGATGGCCAAGGGCAGCTACGCCCGCATCACCCTGGCCACCGCCGACCTCGACGGCGTCTTCGCGCGGGTGCGGAACGGCGGCGCCGAGGTCGTCCAGGAGCCGACCGAGCAGCCGTACGGGATCCGCGACTGCGCCTTCCGCGATCCCGCGGGCAACATGATCCGCATCAACGAGCTGCGCTGAGCCGTCCGGCCCCGGCAGCCACGGCCTGCGAACCGGACGTATTGTTCGAACCTGGTCAGATCGAGCCAGGCGACACCGCTGGATACCGCGAAGGCGGCCCCGCCCGAACCAGATGGAGACACGATGAGCATGGCCACGGACACGGACCAGCGGTCGCCTGTGCCCCACGCCGCCGACAGCCACGATCTGATCCGGGTGCACGCCGCGCGCGAGAACAACCTCAAGGACGTCAGCATCGAGATCCCGAAGCGCCGGCTGACGGTGTTCACCGGCGTCTCCGGTTCGGGCAAGAGCTCACTGGTGTTCACCACGATCGCCGCGGAGTCGCAGCGGCTGATCAACGAGACCTACAGCACCTTCGTGCAGGGCTTCATGCCGACACTGGCCCGGCCCGAGGTGGACGTACTCGACGGGCTGACCAGCGCGATCATCGTCGACCAGCAGCGGATGGGGTCCGACCCCCGCTCCACCGTCGGCACCGCCACCGACGCCAACGCGATGCTGCGCATCCTCTTCAGCCGGCTCGGCGAGCCGCACATCGGCCCGCCCGGCGCGTTCTCCTTCAATGTGGCCTCGGTCTCGGCGAGCGGTGGGTTCACCGTCGACCGCGGTGCCGAGAAGAGCAAGACCGAGAAGGTGAGCTTCAGCCGCACCGGCGGCATGTGCACACACTGCGAGGGCCGGGGCTCGGTCTCCGACATCGACCTCACCCAGCTGTACGACGACTCCAAGTCGCTCGCCGAGGACCCGTTCACCATCCCCACCTACACCGGTGGCGGCTGGGTCGTGCGGGTCATCACCGAGTCGGGCTTCTTCGACAAGGACAAGCCGATCCGGGAGTACACCAAGAAGGAGCGGCACGACTTCCTCTACCGCGAGCCCACCAAGGTGAAGATCAATGGGGTCAACCTCACCTACGAAGGGCTGATCCCGAAGATCCAGAAGTCGTTCCTCGCCAAGGACCGCGAGTCGATGCAGCCCCATATCCGGGCGTTCGTGGACCGGGCGGTCACCTTCGCCGAGTGTTCCGAATGCGGCGGCAGCAGGCTCAGCGAGCTGGCCCGCTCCTCCCGGATCGGCAAGTTCAACATCGCCGACGCGTGCGCGATGGAGATCCGCGACCTGGCCGAATGGGTCCGCGGACTGGACGAGCCATCGGTGGCGCCACTGCTCGCCAAGGTGCGACACACCCTCGACTCGTTCGTGGAGATCGGCCTCGGCTACCTCTCGCTCGACCGCGCCTCGGGCACGCTCTCCGGCGGCGAGGCCCAGCGCATCAAGATGATCCGCCACCTCGGCTCCTCGCTCACCGATGTCACTTACGTCTTCGACGAGCCCACCATCGGCCTGCACCCGCATGACATCCAGCGGATGAACGACCTGCTGCTGCGGCTGCGGGACAAGGGCAACACGGTGCTCGTGGTGGAGCACAAGCCGGAGACGATCGCCATCGCCGACCATGTCGTGGACCTCGGCCCGGGCGCCGGCACGGCGGGCGGCACCGTCTGCTTCGAGGGCACCGTCGAGGGGCTGCGGGCGAGCGAGACCGTCACCGGCCGCCATCTCGACGACCGGGCCGGGCTCAAGGAGACGGTCCGCAAGGCCAACGGCACCCTGGAGATCCGTGGCGCGACGGCGAACAACCTGCGGAACGTCGACGTCGACGTCCCGCTCGGCGTGCTCTGCGTCGTCACCGGCGTCGCCGGCTCCGGCAAGAGCTCACTCCTCCACGGTTCCATTCCGGCCCCGGAGGGTGTGGTCTCGGTGGACCAGACCCCGATCCGCGGCTCGCGCCGGAGCAACCCGGCGACGTACACCGGACTGCTCGACCCGATCCGCAAGGCGTTCGCGAAGGTCAACGGCGTCAAGCCGGCGATGTTCAGCGCCAACTCCGAGGGCGCCTGCCCCACCTGCAACGGCGCCGGCGTGATCTACACCGACCTGGCGATCATGCAGAGCACCGCCACCACCTGCGAGGATTGCGAGGGCAAGCGGTTCGACGCATCGGTGCTGGAGTACCACCTCGGCGGCCGTGACATCAGCGAGGTGCTCGCGATGTCGGTGGCCGAGGCCGAGGAGTTCTTCGGCAGCGGCGAGGCGCGCACACCGGCGGCCCACAAGATCCTCCAGCGGATGTCGGACGTCGGACTCGGCTACCTCACCCTCGGCCAGCCGCTCACCACGCTCTCCGGTGGCGAGCGGCAGCGGCTCAAGCTGGCCGTCCACATGGCCGACAAGGGCGGCGACCGCCAGGTCTTCGTACTCGACGAGCCGACCACCGGTCTGCACCTCGCCGACGTCGAGCAGCTGCTCGGCCTGCTCGACCGGCTCGTCGACTCCGGCAAGTCGGTCATCGTCATCGAGCACCACCAGGCAGTCATGGCACACGCCGACTGGATCATCGACCTCGGCCCCGGTGCCGGTCACGACGGTGGCCGCATCGTCTTCGAGGGCACCCCCGCCGATCTCGTCGCCGAGCGCTCCACCCTCACCGGCGAACACCTCGCGGAGTACATCGGCGCCTGACCGAGGTGGCCGGCCGTGCCACGAGGGCCGCCGGAGCCGCGGTGTCGGTGATGTTCCGGGGCTGTCGGTCCGCTGCCGGTGGCTTGGCGGCGCGGGACCGGTGGTTTGTCGGCGGAGGGCCGGAGCCTTGCCGGAGAGCCTGCCGGGTGCCCATCCGGATCAACCCGGACCGGGCGCCGCGGTACGGAGGGGAAGCCGGGTGTAGAACGCGGTGTCGCCCGGCACGCCGGCAAGCGTGACCGTGCCTCCGTGCGCCGCGATGACGGCCCGGACGATCGCCAGCCCCAGCCCGGTGCGGGGCGCCGGGCGCGTCGTCGTCCCCGTCGCCCGTCGGGAGCGTCGTCCCGCGCACCGGCCGGGCACACGTCCTCGGGCGGCAGCTCCGGCACGTATACCGGCGACGTGAGCGACACCGCGTACGGACCGGTCCAGGTGGCCGTCACGCTCTCGCACGGCAGGATCACCGCCGGGCCGCGTCACGTCGAGCATGCCATGGGCACGGTGTTCTCCTTCGACCTCCGTGCCCCGGTCACCCGGTCCGTCCGCCGGGACCCGCACACCGACCAGCCCGCGACCGCCCTGCTCTCGCTCACCCTGACCGGCCGTCACCTCACCGGGACCGGCGCCTACGCCACGGCCGCGTTCGCCATGGGCGCCGGAGCCCGTGACTGGGTCGAGGCGCTCGACGGCCACGAGGCGCTGGGGATCACCGCGGCGGGTGAGGTCTGGCGCACCCCGGGTCTTCCCGGGGCCACCGGGGCGAAGCCGTGAAGGGCGGCGTCCGGTCAGGACCTCTTGGCCGTCTCCTCGGACGCGGTGTCCAGACGTCCTTGCGCACGCCCAGGCATCCCGACTCAGCCAGGGGCTGGGCCGGGCGCTGCGCGGGCGCGGGGTGGGCGCCCCGGGAAGAGCCGCCTCTGTACGCGCATGGCGACGTGCCCGAGGCCGGAGAGTGCACAGGCGATCGCGAGGTCGACGAGTGGTAGCGATTCGGTGCCCAACAGGGCGCGCAGGGGCGGCAGATAGATGCCCGCCGCTTGCAGGGCCAGGGCTGTGGCCACGGCCAGCAGCAGGAACGGATTGGCAAGGCTGCCCGGGCGGGCGCGGGAGCCCAGCGCGACACCGAGTTGGGTGGCACCGAGGACCAGGAACATCATGGACTGCCAGGGGCGGCCGGTTTCCCGCGCCCAGACGCCCGCGACCAGAGTGACACCAGCGACGAAGGCCCCCATGGTCAGGATGCGGGGCCAGAGTCCGGCGCCCAGGACGCTCTCGTCGGGTGGGCGTGGCGGGTGGCGCATCACGTCCGGGGCCACGGGTTCGGCTCCGAGCGCCACGCCGGGGAGACCATGGGTGAGCAGGTTGATCCACAGGATCTGGGCAGGGAGCAGGGGCAGGGGCATGCCAAGGAACGGGCCCAGGAGCATGACCAGGATTTCCGCCGTTCCTCCGGCGAGGGCGTAGAGCAGGAACCGACGCACGTTGGCATAGACCCGGCGGCCTTCCTCGACGGCGGCGACGACGGTGGCCAGGTTGTCGTCGGCGAGCACGAGGTCAGCCGCTTGGCGGGCCACTTCGGTGCCGCGTCGCCCCATGGCCACGCCGATGTCCGCCCGGCGCAGCGCGGGGCCGTCGTTGACGCCGTCACCGGTCATCGCCACCACATGGCCCGAGGCGCGCCACGCCTGGACGATGTCGAGCTTCTGATCAGGCGTGGTCCGGGCGTAGACGCGCAGTGCGGTCAACTCGCCCGCGGTGCCTTGGCGGATCCGCGTCCCCGTGGTGACCTCGTCCTCCCGAACGATGATGCCCGAACGCGCGGCCACCGCCCGTGCCGTGAGGGGATGGTCGCCGGTGATGAGGACGGGGATGATGCCGGCGTGTTCGCACGCGGCGATGGTGGTCCGGGAGGTGTCTCGGGGTGGATCGAGGATGCCGACGAGACCGAGCAGCGACAGCCCCGACTCCCGGACGTCGGGGCTCGGGGGCCGTATCTCGTCGTGGTCGGCGGAGGCGACGGCGAGGACCCGGTATCCGTTCCGGGCCAGTTCCTCGGCCTGGGCGGCGGCCCGGGTCCGCGTCCCTGGGGGATCGCTGAGGACCGGCGGCCGGAGCATGACCTCGGGGGCTCCCTTGCATACGACCCGCAGTCCGCCGCCCGGTGCGTGGTGCACTGTCGTCATGCGCTTGCGTGCGCTGTCGAAAGGGATCTCGTCGACCCGTGGCAGTGCGCGTTCCAGCTCCGGCCGGTCCAGACCGAGCCTGGCTCCGGCCGCGAGCAGGGCGGCCTCCGTGGGGTCGCCCATCGCGCGCCACTGTCCGTCACCGTCCGCGGGAGGTTCCAGCGCGGCGTCGTTGCACAAGACCGCGGCGCGCAGCAGCGCGGCCAGATCGGGGGCGTCGCCCGCGGTCACCGTGCGGTCGTCGCGTGCGACGCGGCCCTCGGGTCCGTAGCCGATGCCGCTGACGGTGGCCTCGCCCTGGGGCGTCCACAGCCTCTCCGCGGCCATCCGGCCCTCGGTCAGGGTGCCGGTCTTGTCGGTGGCGAGCACCGTGACCGAACCCAGGGTCTCCACCGCGGGCAGCCGGCGGACGATGGCGTGCCGCTCCGCCATCCGCCGTGCCCCCAGGGCGAGGGCGAGGGTGATCACGGCGGGCAGGGACTCGGGTACGGCAGCCACGGCGAGACTGATCGCGGTCACGACCATCAGCTCGACCGGCTGCCCGCGTGCCAGCCCCAAGGCGAGCACCACCGCGCACAGTGCCACGGTGACGGCCGCCAGCACCCGGCCGAACCGGGCCAGTCGTCGCTGCAACGGGGTCAGCCCGGGCGCGGTGCCCATCAGCGCGGCGATCCGGCCGAGCGCACTGTCCGACCCTGTACCGGTGACCTCGACACGTCCGCGGCCGCGGACAACCACCGTGCCCGCGGACACCGTGGAGAGCGACCGGTCCGCGCCGAGGGTCTTCTCCACCGGGACGGACTCGCCCGTCAGCGCCGACTCGTCGACCAGAAGCAGGGCCGCGTCGAGGATCTCACCGTCGGCGGGCACGATGTCCCCCTCGCCCAGCAGGATCAGGTCTCCCGGCACCACGTCGGCGGCCGGTACGGAAGACTCCGCGCCGTCGCGCACCACCCGGGCGGCGGGCGCGCTCAGGGCCGTCAGTGCGGCCACGGCCCGTTCCGCCCGTACCTCCTGGACGATGCCGACCACGGTGTTCACCGTGATGACGAGCAGGATCACGGCGCTGTCCGGGAGATCTCCGGTGGCCAGGGTCAGCGCGGCGGCCACGAGCAGCACCACGATCAGCGGGTCGCGCAGCTGCTGGAGCACATGGCGCCACACCGGGGTGCGCCGCTCCTGAGCGACGACGTTGGCCCCGTACTCCCCCAGCCGCCGCGCCGCCTCCTCCCTCGACAGCCCCGCCGTCACCAGGGGTCGTCCTCCGCTACGAGCAGCACCGCGAATACCTTGTGCTCGGGCGCCCAGGTCTGCGGATGGTGAGCTGTCGTGGTCTGCGCGTGGGGCGGGTTCCCTGGCCGCCCTCGCCGGGCGGCCAGGGCCCGCGAGGAGCCAAGGCTCTCGGCTGGGCGAGGGGTCGGCATGCCTTCATCGTGTGGCCGATGTTCCCGGATCGCATCCGGCGCCTGCGGGACCGGCGGGGAGAACCAAGCAGACCGACCACTCCGCCATCAGAACTGAGCGGTTCAACCAGGAAGCGGGGCGGTGTGTCCGTGGTCACGGGGTACCCACATGCGGACGAGCCGACCGCAGGAAAGGCGGTGGGGAAGATGGCGCTTCCGCTGGTCGTGGGTGTCGATGGATCGGAGTCCAGCCTTCAGGCCGTGGACTGGGCCGTGGACGAGGCGGCACGCCATGGGCTGCCCTTGCATCTGGTCCATGCTTCCCGATGGGAGCGGTACGAGGAACGTCTCCCCTCGTTCGGCACCGACCGCCCCTCGGGGGAGATAACGGCCGAGAACATCGTCGCCTCCTGCGCGGAACGCGCGACGTTGCTCCACCCTGATGTGAAGGTGTCCGCCGAGGTCCTGCCCGAAGACACCGTGACGGCGCTGCTGGAGCAGAGCCGTGAGGCGTTCGCCGTGGTCACAGGGCCCCGTGGCAGAGGTGCGCTCGCGGAGACGCTGCTGGGGTCGGTCAGTCTGGCGGTGGCGGCACGTGCTGTCTCCCCGGTGGTCGTGGTCCGTGGTGGGGAGAGCAACCGCGCGGGCGCCCTCGGGCGCGTGATTCTCGCGGTCGGCGACCTGGTGGAGGGGTCGGTGGCCGTCCGGTTCGCCTTCCGTGAGGCGCGGGCGCGGGACGCCGCACTGCACGCCGTACGCTCCTGGCGGCGCCCCGCGCACCCCCATGCGGGCCAGTCGCTGCTCGAGCGTGAGGCGACCGGCCTGATCTACGAGGAGCAGGCGGCGGGCGTCCTCAGCGAGGTGCTGGATCAGGTCGAGCGCGAGCACGATGACATCGCGGTCCACCGCGAAGTCATCGAGGGGCCGGCGCACCGGGTGCTGCTGGACGTGTCGGAGCAGGCCGATCTGCTGGTGGTCGGCGCCCTCCAGCGGCGTGACCACACGGGTATGCAGCTCGGCCGGGTCAGCCACGCCGTACTCCACCGCTCCGCATGCCCGGTCGTGATTGTCCCGCAGCAGGTGTGACCGCGCACAGCACGGGCGTGCGTGCTCAGGATCGCCACCGCCGGGCGGCGCGCAGCCGCCGCAAGTAGGGGTCGTGCGCGTGGCGTGGCAGGATGCGCAGCCGGACGTCCAGGGCGACGGCTCCGTCGGGTCTGGCCACCACCGGGTTGAGGTCGGTCTCGGCGAGCTGGGGCAGGTCGCAGGCCATCCGGGACAGCCTCAGCAGCAGTTGCTCCAGCCCCCCAGGTCCACCGGCCCGCCGCCCCGGTAGCCGAAGAGCAGCGGGGCGCAGCGCGGGGCGGTGAGGAGGCTGTGCGCATCGCGGTCGGTGAGCGGGGCGAGCCTGGCGGCGTGGTCGGCGAGGAGTTCGGTGGCGGTGCCGCCGATACCGAAGAGCACCAGAGGGCCGAACACCTCGTCCTGGATGACACCCGCGAACAGCTCCACGCCGCGGCGGGCCATGGGCTGGAGGAACACACCGGCCATCCGGTCCCCGAAGTGCGCCCGCAGGTCGCGGTAGGCGTGGCGTACCTGGTCCGGTCCCTCCAGGTCGAGCCGCAGCGCTCCCTGGTCGCTCTTGTGCACCAGTCCTGGCCAGTACGCCTTGATGGCCACCCGGTCGCGCTCGTCTGCCACCAGGTGCCGTGCGGCGGCCACGGCGGTGTCCTCGTCCTCGGCCCAGGCCCAGGGCAGCTGAGGAACGCCGGTGTCCCCTCGATGACCCGGGCGTGCGGGTTGACCGCGTACAGCGCCCCGGTGAAACCACCTGCCCGCAGGTTTCTCAGCACCGCCCGCCCGACCGATCCTGGCCGCCGGCCCGCCCCCGCGACGGCCACCGAGCGTGGTCGCAGCAGTGGCCGCAGGCTGGCCACATCGGCGATCCGGCCCCGTCGGTCCACCGCCGCCAGGTAGTGCTCGTCCTCCTCCAGGTGGACGGTGCAGCGGACGTCGGTGCCGTCGAAGTGGCGGGAGGTGCGCAGCCCCAGATCGGCGAAGACCTTCAGCACCTCGTGATTCTCTGCGAGCGCTTCGGCGGTGAAGCCGGAGATGCCCGCCTCCCGGGCAGCGTGGACCAGGTGTTCGAGCAGCAGGGTGCCTATGCCGTGGCCGTGGCGGCCCTCGGCGACGGCCACGGCGATGTCCGCGGACACCGGTTGGCCAGGGGCTGTGGGCAGCATGGTGTACTCGGCCACCCCGACCACCCGGCCGTCGGCCAAGGCGACGAGCGCACGGTAGCCACGGTGTCCCGGTGCGCAGATGCGCTCCGCCGCCTCCTGTGCGTAGCGCGGGTTGACGGCGAAGAAGCGCAGCCGCATGGCCTCGGGAGACATCTCCTGATGCATGCGCAGTACTTCGTCCCGGTCCTGTGGTCGCGCGGGCGTATCTCAACGGTGCTGCCGTCGGCGAGCAGGGCGTGGACCGTATCGGGACGGTGTGTGGTGTCCGTCATCCGTGTCCCCTTGCGTCGGCGGTGTCCGTGTCGGGGGCCGGTCCATGGCCCGGCGCCAGGAGTGAGGCCGCGTGGTCGGGCACGAAGGTCTGCAGGTCCTTGGGCGGCCGCCGGTAGCCGGTGGACGCGGGGCGGGACGGCAGGCGCAATTCCGGGAGCCTCACGTCGCCGTACGGCACGGTGGACAGCAGGTGGGCGATCATGTTGATCCGGGCGGCGCGCTTGTCGTCGCTGTCGACGACGTACCACGGGGCCTCGGGGATGTCGGTGCACGCGAACATCTCGTCCTTGGCCTGCGAGTACGCCTCCCAGCGAGTGACGGATTCCAGGTCCATCGCGGAGATCTTCCAGCGCCGCGTGGGATCGCTCAGCCGCTGGTGGAACCGCTGTTCCTGCTCGGCGTCGCTCACGGAGAACCAGTACTTGCGCAGCAGGATCCCGTCCTCGACCAGCATCCGCTCGAAGACCGGGCACTGGCGGAGGAAGCGCTGGTGCTCCTCCTCGGTGCAAAAGCCCATGACGCGCTCGACGCCGGCCCGGTTGTACCAGCTGCGATCGAAGAGCACGATCTCCCCCGCGGCGGGAAACTGCTCGGCATAGCGCTGGAAGTACCACTGGGTGCGTTCGCGGTCCGTGGGCACGGGCAGGGCCACGGTGCGTACGACGCGCGGGTTGAGGCGTGCGGTGACCCGTTTGATCGCGCCGCCCTTCCCAGCCGCGTCCCGTCCCTCGAAGACCACCACGACGCGCTGTCCCTCGGCCTGCACCCACTCCTGGAGCTTCACCAGTTCGATCTGCAGACGGCGCAGTTCCTTCTCGTACCGGGCACGCGGCAGCCGTCCTGGTCCGTCTTCGTCCTGCGGTGAGCGGCGTGCCATCGGTGCTCCCTTCCGGACCGGCTGAGCAGTGAAGTCATGGGTGAGGCACGACAGCGACGGGGCACGCGGCGTGGTGGAGGAGTGCGTGAGCGACATGGCCGAGGCGTGGGCCCACGGTGGGCCGGTTGATGGGGCGGCCGACCACCATCAGCCCGGCCTGCGACGCAGCTCCCAGCAGGACCTCCGCCGCGTGGCCGTGCTCGACCCGCTCGGTGACCGGGACGTCCGGATACTTCTCCCGCCACAGCTCGACGGCTTCTGCCAACCGTCCCCGATCCCGTTCGCCGGGCTCGGGGCTCCGCGTCTCGTCGTGAGGCGGCCGTGACGGCAGGCTGTAGGCGAACAGGGGCGCCGGCGCCCGAGCCCGTACCGCCCGCACCCCCACTCCGTGCGCCGCGGCGGAGGCGAAGGCGAACTCGATCGGCGCGGCAGACTCCGGTGGATCCTGGATGCCTACGACGACATCGCCGGTGTGAGACCCGGTTCGCTTCCCGTCATCCCTTCGCACCATCACAACGGGGTTCGTGGACAGCGCGAGTACCCGCAGGCCGACCGACCCGAGCAGAAAGCCACCCATGGCGCCGCGTCCGTGTGAGCCGAGCACCAGCATCTCGGAGGCCGCACCCTGGGCCAGCAGGGCCTCGACGGCCGTCTCGGGGAGCAGTTCGGTGGAGACCGGCACCTCCGGGTAGGCGGCCAGCACACGTGCCTTGGCATGCTCCAGGGCCTCCTGCGCCCAGAGCTTGCGCATCTCGGGTGCCTGCGCGGTACGGGCAGTCTGCGGCGGCAGCATCCAGGCGTGGATCAGCCGCAGCGGTGCACGACGGCACTGTGCCTCCCGCGCCGCCCAGTCGGTGGCGGCCAGGCTTTCGGGTGACCCGTCCAAGCCTGCGGTGATGGGGTGAACCATGGGGATCTCCGTCGTCGGGAATGCGGATGGTCATCCGTCCCGCCAATGCCGCGTCCCGGTCATTCGTGGGGGACGACGGCGACCGGACAGTCCGCGTGGTGCACCGCCGCCTGCACCACGGGCCCCAGGCGGGGACCCAGCGCGGGTGGGTGCTTCCGCCGCCCGACCATCAGCAGATCGCTGTCGGTCGCGGCCTGTACGACGGCCCGGGCCGGGCTCTCCAGCCGGACCTCGTCGACGACCCGCACCCGGGGGAACTTCTCCCGCCAGGGGCGCAGTACCTCATCCAGCTCCCGGCGCGCCTGCTCCACGGTGTCCTGAGCCACGTCGGATTCCCCGCCCCGGGCGGTGTGGACCCGGTCGGGCCTTCTTCCGTGGACGGCGTGCAGTGGCACATCGCGAGTGAAGGCGGTGACATAGGCGAACTCCAGCAGGTTGTCCTGCGGACCGTGCAAACTCAGGCCCACGACCACGCGTCGCCGGCGTCCGTCCGCTTCCCGCCCCGCGCGCATCAGCACCACCGGCCGCTCGGCCCGGGCGATGGTGTGCAACCCGATGTCACCCAGGAAGAAGCTCGCCACCCGGTCCAGCCCCCGCGACCCGAGCACCAGCATGCGGGACCGCGTCGCCGCGTCGAGCAGGGCCGTCTCGGCCTCGTCCGCGACCAGGTCCTCGATGATGGTCAGCTTCGGATGGCCGCTGGCCAGTTCGGTGTGCGCGTCGTGCACGATCCGCTTCGCCCAGTAGTTCTGTTCTTCCACCGCTGGGCTGTCGGGCGTGGGCGGGCACAGCAGGATCCACGCATGCGTCAGGCACAGCGCCAGCTCACGCCGCTCCGCCTCGTCGGCGGCCCAGCGAGCGGCGGCCAGGCTCTCGGCCGAGCCGTCGAGACCCACGGTGACCACTTGTTCCATGGCAGTGCCTCCTGCCGGGTGCTGGGGTGCCGGGTTTCACGCGGCAGCGGCGGAGCCGCCGGTGTCATCGGTGCCGTAGGCGATGTGCTCGGTGACCGACACCACTCCGTCCACGCCCCGGCACAGCCGCACGATGACCGGGACCAGACTCCTGGCCTCGACCGATCCGTCCAGTGTGACCTCGCCCTCCCGCACATCGACTGTCACGGCCGAGGGAGCCAGTCGCAGGGTCCGTCGCAGCAGATCCCCTTCGATCTCGTGGAGGATCGCGTCGTCGTGGCGCAGGAATACCCGCAGCAGGTCACCACGGCTGATGATGCCGAGCAGTTGGTCGGTCTCGTCCACCACGGGAAGCCGCTTGATGTTCCCGTCCGACATCACACGGGCCGCCTCGACGACCGTCCACTCCGGGCGCGCGCACACCGCGGGTGCCGACATCAGCTCCTCCGCCTTCGCGCCCTGCGCCTTCGCCCGTTCCCACGCCTCCAGATGCGGGACCGGGAGGAGACCAGACGGGTCCGCCTGGCCGGACGACTTGCGTAGCAGATCACCCTCGGACACGACGCCGACCGGACGTGCCGAACCGTCCACGACCGGCACGGCGGTGACATCGTGCTCCGTGAGCAGTTGTACGAGTTCCTTGAACGGCATGTCACGCGGTGCCTGGACCACCGGACGTGTCATGAGGTCTCCGACCGTTCTGTGGCGCATGTCCCGACTCCTCTCGCAGACTCGCGGTGGGTCGGCCGGTGTTCCCTTATAGAGCTTGCCAGCTATACAGCCTGTCGGCTCGTCCCCGCCGCCGAATGAGCCTCATGGCTCCTTCTCGTGGCCACACGGCTCACAAAGGGGCCGTTCGGCCCCTCGCTCGAGGGCTCTCCGCCCCCAGGACACCGCTCACCGGCAGTGACACATTGGAAGTCAGGCAGAGAGGCGGGATGTCGATGCGTGCCCAAGTCGGCGACCAACTGATTGTCGAAAGCCCCACCAGCGGTGCCACCAAACGGGATGGTGAAATCGTCGGACTCCACCACGACGACGGAACACCGCCCTATGACGTGCGGTGGTCGGACTCGGACCAGGTCACCCTTGTGTTCCCCGGACCGGACGCACACATTCACCCCAGCGGGCACAGGCCGGAAGGGCAACGGGAGGCGACCGGCCCCCGCGGGTCCGCAGCGACGCACCGCAGTGCGCGTTCGCTCTCCGAAGCGGTGGTCATGGCTCTGGTACGGGACGCCACGGCCGCCCCGTCGATGCACAACGCCCAGCCCTGGCGATTCCAGTACTCCCGGCGCAACCGCGCCTTCCATCTGCGGGCCGACCTCCGGGGCGCTCTACCGCACAGCGACCCCGTACTCCGGGCCCTGCACATCGGCTGTGGCGCCGCCCTGATGAACCTGCGGGTCGCGGTCGCCCATGAAGGCTGGCAGGCGACCACCCGGGTGCTGCCCGACCCCAGCGACCCGATGCTGCTGGCCTCCGTGACACTGACCGGCCCGCTCGGCGATGAAGACGATCCGGCCGCCCTGTACCCCGCCGTGGACACCCGGCACACCAGCCGGTACCCCTTCGCCGAGACAGAGATCCCCATGTCCGTGCGGACCGCCCTGGTCGACGCAGCGGACCAGGAGCACGTTTCACTGTCCTTCGCCTCCGGCTGGCATCTGCAGTCCGTCCTGGACCTGGCGCGAGAGGGTGAGGCCCGCAACCTCACCGATGCGGGCGCCGCCGCGGACCTGGACCGCTTCACCCGCAGGGCGGACGATACGCGGCCGGCCACGGAAGGGGTCCCGGAGTACGCCTTCGGGCCCCGCCGCCGCATCGGCAAAGCCCCCATGCGGGACTTCGCCGGCGGCAAACCGATCCCCGGCCGCGCGACCGCCGATTTCGAGACCTCCCCTCACCTGGCGTTGCTGAGCACCTCACGCGACCGCCCCGTGGAGTGGCTGCGCACCGGCCAGGCGGTGGAGCGGGTGCTGCTGCGGGCCACGCTGGAGGGACTGGCCGCCTCGTTCGTCACTCAGGCCCTCGAATGGCACGACCTGCGCTGGCCACTGCGCGACCCGATGGCGGGCATGGCCTACATGCAGATGGTGCTGCGGCTTGGATACGGCCCTCCGGGTACGCGGACCCCTCGGCGGCCGGTCCAGGATGTGCTGGACATCGAGCCGTAGTACCGGTCGCGTGTCCCGGAGGAATCGCCCTCAGGTCGTGCGCTCCGCCCCGTCCGGTCCGACGCCCCGGAAGTGGCATTCCACGTCCACGACACCTTCCACGGCCCGAGCAAGGCGAGCGGCCACGGGGATCAGCGAGGTATCGCGGAGCTGCCCGCTGAGCGTCACGACTCCCTCCCGCACCTGCACATGGACACTGCTGCCAGGGAGCAGGTAGGACACCACCGTGCGACGGACCTCTTCCTCGATGTCCAGGTCCGAGCGGAGGAAGACCTTCAGCAGATCCCCCCGGCTGACGATTCCCCGCAACTTGCTCTCGGCGTCTACCACGGGAAGCCGTTTGACCCCTCTGACGGCCATGATCCGAGCCGCCTCGGCCAACGTGGCGTCCGGGTGCACGGTCACCGCCGGGGAGCTCATCAACTCCTCCGCCGTCACCGCCCCCGCCTTCGCGAGGTCGGGGAGCCGGCGCAGCTGCTCGAAGCGGTCCGGGTCACTGTCCCGGAACTCCTCCTTGGGCAGCAGATCCGCCTCGGAGACGACGCCGATGACACGCCCCTCACCCTCCAGCACCGGCATGGCGCTCACCCGCCACTGCCCCAGCGTCTGCACCAGTTCCTTGAACGACGCGTCACGCCCGACGGCGACCACCGTCCGGGTCATCACATCGCTCACGATGTGCGGGGTCTCGGACACTGGAGTTCCTCCCTCCGCACGGCGCTCGGCGGCTCTTCCACTTCCAGTGTCCGGTCCGCCGCTGTCTTCCTGCCACCTGGAGACCGTGCCGTTCAGCAGATCCGGGGCAGTTGCTCGCCCAGCGGCAGATCGACGATCCGGGTCCCGCCGAGTCCGGTGCGGGCCACGACCATGCCGGGGTGCTCGGCCACACACGTGCCGATCACGGCCGTCTCACGTCCCAGCGGATGGGCACGCATCGCGTCCAGTACCGCGTCGGCATGTTTCCTGGGCACGAAGGCCACCAGGCGGCCCTCGTTGGCCATGTACACAGGGTCCAGGCCCAGCAGGGCACAGGCTGTGGCCACCGCCTCCGGGACAGGCACCGCCCCCTCGTCCAGGATGACTCCGGTGTCCGAGGCGGTCGCGATCTCGTTGAGCGCGGTGGCCAGGCCGCCGCGCGTCGGGTCGCGCAGGACATGGATCTCGGGGGTGACGGCGAGCATCGCCTGGACCAGTCCGGCCAGAGGCGCGGTGTCACTGACCACCTCGGTGCCGAACGTCAGCCCTTCGCGGACGCTGAGGATGGCGATGCCATGCTGTCCGATCGGCCCGCTGACGATCACGACGTCACCGGGCCGGGCACGTTGCGGACGGATGTCCACGCCCTCGGGGATCAGCCCGATCCCCGCCGTGTTCACGTACACACCGTCGCCGTGGCCGGCGTCGACCACCTTGGTGTCGCCGGTCACCACGGTGACGTCCGCAGCTCGGGCGGCCGCGCCCAGCGCCTGGGCGATCCGGCCGACGGTGCTCAGCTTGGTGCCCTCCTCCAGAATGAACGCGCAGGACAGGTACGCGGGGACGGCTCCGCTCATGGCGAGGTCGTTGACGGTGCCATTGACCGCCAGATCCCCGATGTTGCCGCCGGGGAAGAACAGCGGGCGGACGACGTAGGAGTCGGTCGAGAAGGCCAGCCGGGCACCGCCGAGCGTGACGGCGGCCGAGTCGGTGAGTCCTCGCAGCGCCTCGCTGCCGTAGGCCGGGAGGAAGAGGTGCCGGGTCAGCTCCGCGGAAAGCGCTCCCCCGCCGCCGTGGCCCATCACCACCACCGGGTGGTCGCGCGGCGGCGTCGGGCAGGACCAGCCTTCGGTGTCGGCGGTGATGTCAGTCAACGGAAGCCGTCTCCTCCATGCGGGGCGTGGCCAGACGCCGGTACAGGTAGTAGGCGGCGCACGTGCCCTCGCTGGAGACCATGGTCGCGCCGAGCGGTGTGCGCGGAGTGCAGGTGGTGCCGAAGGCCGCGCACTCGTGGGGCTTGATCAGGCCCTGGAGCACCTCTCCGCTGCGGCACACCGCGGGCTCTTCGGTGACCAGACAGGTGACATCGAACCGGTGCTCGGCGTCGTAGTCACGGTAGGCGTCCGACAGCCGCCAGCCACTGCCCGCGATGATGCCGATGCCACGCCAGGCGCGGTCGGTGGTGGTGAACACCTCTCTCAGCACGCTCAGGGCGACCGGATTGCCCTGCGGGCGCACGGCGCGTGGGTAGGCATTCTCGACGCGGTGTTCTCCTCGCTCGAGTTGGCGGGCCGCCCGCCGGATGCCCTCCAGGATGTCCAGCGGCTCGAATCCGGTCACCACAATGGGCACCTTGTAGGTGTCGGCGAGGTCGGGGTACTCGGTGGTGCCCATCACGCTGCATACGTGCCCGGCGGCGAGGAACGCCTGGACGCGGCAGTCCGGTGATCGCATGACCGCCTCGATGGCCGGCGGCACCCGGACATGCGAGACCAGCAGGCTGAAGTTTCGGACCTCGAGCCGTTTGGCCTGGTGGACCGCCATGGCGATGGCGGGCGCGGTGGTCTCGAAGCCGACGCCGAAGAACACCACCTGCCGGCCCGGAGTCTGCTGGGCGATCCGCAGCGCGTCCAGCGGTGAGTAGACGACACGGACGTCACCGCCGTCGCTCTTGATCCAGAACAGGTCGCGGTCGCTTCCCGGCACCCGGAGCATGTCGCCGAACGAGCAGAAGACCACGCCCGGGCGCGAGGCGATTTCCAGCGCCTTGTCGATCACTTCCAGCGGTGTGACGCAGACCGGACAGCCCGGCCCGTGGATCAGCTCGATGTTCTCGGGCAGCAGTTGGTCGATGCCGTGCCGGATGATCGAGTGGGTCTGACCACCACAGACCTCCATCATCGCCCAGGGCCGGGTGACCGTCCGGGCGATGTCGTCCAGGAGCCGTCGGGCCAGGGCAGGATCCTGGAATTCGTCGATGTATTTCACCGGTTCTCCTCCTCGGGCGCCCTTTCCACCTCGGCCGCCGCACGTTCCCAGGCATCGCCGAACTCTTCGTCCAGTGCCCCGATCCGCTCGAAGAGCCGGAGGGTGGCCAGGGCGGATTCCTCGTCGAGCCGCTGGATGGCGAAGCCGACGTGGACGATCGCGTACTCACCGACCTGGATCTCCGGCAGATAGGCGAGGCAGACGTCCTTGACCACCCCGCCGAAGTCGACCCGCGCCATCGGCGTGCCGTCCCGTTCCTCGATGCCGACCACGCGGCCGGGTACCGCCAGGCACATGTGCTCCTCCTCGGTTCCTCAGTCGTCGGCGACGCGGCCGGCGATGACCGCCTGTCCCAGGGCCAGGCCGCCGTCGCCGGGCGGCACGACCGTGTGCCCGAGGACGGTGAAACCGTCCTCGCCCAGCCCGGCGGTGCACATCTCGTCCAGGAGGGCGTTGGCGAACACCCCGCCGGTAAGGACGACCGTCCGCACTCCCGTGCTCTGGCGTGCCTTCCGGCAGGCCGTGCGGACCGCTCCGGCGACCGCCAGATGGAAGCGGTTTGCGATCAGCGGGACCGCCGTACCCGCGCGGAGATCGGCCACGATCGCCGCCAGCAGCGGCGCGGGCGCACCGAGTTCGAAGGCGTAGCCCTCCCGTACCCGGCCGGCGGTCACCGCCGCGGCTTCCAGTTCCACGGCGGCCTGAGCCTCGTACCCCGCCCGGTGGCAGACGCCGACCAGCGAGGACACGGCATCGAACAGCCGCCCCATGCTGGAGGTCGGCACACACGCGATACCGCGCACCAACTGGCTGTCCAGCAGCCGAAGTTCTTCGGGTGGACAGGCGGCCGCGCACGGCAGGTCGGGCGACCAGGCGAGACCGGCCGCGCGCAGATGCGCGAGTGCCATCCGATACGGCTTGCGCACCGCCGCGTCACCGCCCGGCAGGGGTGCGTACGCCAGGTGTGCCAGGCGGCGGTAGCCCGCGTAGTCGGCCAGCAGCACCTCGCCGCCCCAGACGGCACCGTCGTCGCCGTAACCGGTGCCGTCGAAGGCGATGCCGAGCACCGGCTCGTCCAGTCCGTGCTCCACCATGGCGGAAGCGATGTGGGCGTGGTGGTGCTGGACCAGGGTGAGCGGCCGTCCGTCACGCCGTGCCCATCGCGCGGTCCGGTAGCCGGGGTGGCGATCAGCCGCGACGCGGACCGGCTCGACGCGGGTGAGCGCGCGCAGATGCCCCTCGGCGCGCTCGAAGGCCCGCTGGGCGGCCAGGCTGTCCATGTCCCCGATGTGGGCGGACAACCAGGCGGAGTCGCCTTCTGCCAAGCACAGGGTGTTCTTCAGATCCCCACCGACCGCGAGAACCGGACGGACGGCCACCGGAAGACGGATGCGCACCGGGGCGAAGCCGCGCGAGCGGCGGACCGGCAGCGGCGAACCGTCCGCACGGACCCGGACCACTGAGTCGTCACAGGCGACCACAATGGGCCGGTCATGCGAGAGCCAGGCATCGGCCAGCCCGTCCAGACGGCGCAGCGCCTCCCGGTCGTCGGTCACCAGCGGCTCGCCGGAGATGTTCCCACTGGTCACCACCAAGACGCCGGGACCAGGTGGATCGCCCGGAAGGCCGAACAAGAGCCGGTGCAACGGGGTGTAGGGCAACATCACCCCGATGTCCGGGCTCCCCGGGCACACCTGCGGTGCGAGCGGAGACGGAGTTCGGCGGCGCAACAGCACGATGGGACGGGACCGCCCCGTGAGCACGCGGCGCTCCGCCGGGCCGAGGTGGCCGAGTCGGGCGGCGGTGTCGGGATCAGGTGCCATGACGGCGAACGGCTTGTCGCCACGGGCCTTGCGGCGTCGCAGTTCGCCCACGGTCCTCGGAGCGGTGGCGTCGCAGACCAGGTGATAGCCGCCGATGCCCTTGACCGCCAGGATCGCCCCGGCCTCCAGCATCCGCCGGGCTTCGGCCAACGCGGCCCCGTCCTCCCGTCGTACGGCGCCGGTGAGTCTCAAGCGTGGCCCGCAGGCCCAGCAGGCGATGGGCTGGGCGTGGAACCTCCGGTCGGACGGGTCCGTGTATTCCGCCGCGCAATCCGGGCACATCGGGAACGCCGCCATGGTGGTCATGGCCCGGTCGTACGGCATGACGGTGGTGATGGTGAAGCGCGGGCCGCAGTCGGTGCAGGCGATGAACGGGTGCCGGTGGCGGCGGTCGGCCGGATCGGCAAGCTCCGTCAGACAGGCGTCGCAGGTGGCGGCGTCGGGCGGGACCAGGGTGCGGCCGTGGCCCGTCGTGGAGGGCACGATCGCGAAGCCGGTGCCGCCGGTCGAGGGCATCTCGGAGGTGGCCACCGAGACGATGTCCGCCAGCGGGGGTGCGTCCGCCGTCAGCCGATGGCAGAAGGCGGCCACCGCGTCGGGGCCGCCCTCGATCTCGATGCGGGCCCCGGCCGGTCCGTTGGCCACTCGTCCGGACAGGCCCAGTTCGGTGGCCAAGGCATGGACGAAGGGACGGAAGCCGACACCCTGCACCACGCCGCCGACGGCCACCAGGCGGCGGACCGGCCGCTGATGGTCGACCGCCCTCACGCCCGCCCCGGTGGGGCGGAATGGGGAGTGATGGCTGGCTGATCCATGGGGGCGGCACTTCCATCCGGTGTGGTCGTGAGCCTGTGCGCAGAGCCCGGGCCCGGCCGTTGGGCGGAAGCCGCCTGGCCGGACCCTCGGTCATGCTAGGAACCGGATCGGCCACCGTGGGAAACCACGCGCGGGCGGTCGCCCCCAACACCCCGAACGGCTCAAGCCAGGCGCAACGCCGCCGAGACCGTCGGCTATGCGGTCTCCTGATGTCCCATCAGTTGATCGGCTGTGTGCCGAAGGCGGTCGTGAGCGTCGGCGATGGCCCTGGCCACGTGGCGGAGCAATGCGGGGAGCGCGTCGGCCACCGGCGGGCTGAGCCCGCGCCCGAGGCTGAAATCGGCCCCTTCGACGGCGTGCACCGTGAGCTCCCGGGGCATCCGGTCGAGCGCCGCGGCCAGGGCGAATGTCTCACCGAGGCCCAGGGCGTGCGTACTGGCCGGGCGCGCCGCCGAACGCGCGGCCTGCTCTGCCGTCAGGGTGTGCAGCCGCCCCGGCTGCCCGGGATGCGCGTGCACCACCTCGACCACGACGACGGCGTCCTGACGGTGCCAGAGGCCGAGCATCCTCCCGGGCTCGCCGTCGCTGTCGAGCAGCAGCGTGTCCTCCGGCGGGTTGGCGCGCAGTGCCTCGATGACGGCCGGGCCGGCTCCGTCGTCCCGGCGGAACGGATTGCCCACGCCGATGACCACCACCCGGCCCGTCATCCGCGCTCCACCGTCAGGTCCAGGAAGTGCGCCGAACAGGAGATGCACGGGTCATGGTTGCGAACGGCCCGCTCGCACAGCGCGGTCAGCTCCTCGTCGTCGGCCGGCTCGCCCGGCCCGTCCAGGCGGGACTGCACCTGGCGGCGGAGGTCGTCCTCGATGGCGGCCTGGTTCTGCGCGGTGGGTGGCACGATACGGGCGAGGGTGAGGGTGCCGTCCGCGTCCATGGCGTAGCGGTGGTAGAGCAGCCCGCGCGGCGCCTCGGTGGCCGCGCAACCGGTCGCCGAGCGCGGTGGCACTTCGACGTACGGCCGGGAGGGCGGCTCGTAGGCGTCGATGATCCGCAGTGCCTCGGCCACGGCGTGGGCCACCTCGACGGCGCGGACGATGATGCTCCGGAACGGATTGCGGCACACCGCCCCGGTGGCCGGATCGCCGAGCCCCGCCTCCCGCGCGGCTTCGAGGGCCGAAGGGTGGAGCCACTGTCCGCTGATCGCGTACCGGGCCAGTGAGCCGGTCAGGTAGTGGTGGCCGTCCAGCTCGGACACCAGGGCGGTCGAGTGGGGGACCTGCCGTTCCACCACGTGGTGCTCGAACTCCTCCACCGGAAGCGCTCCTACGGAGGTGGCGCCGTTTGAGCCCGCCCCCGCGGCCATGACGGCGGGAGTTCCGGAGTCGATGGCGTACCGGCCGGGGTCCCGCATCGCCAGCAGCGGGCCGTCGTAGGCGGCATCTGGGAAGTCGAAGCCGGACACCCAGCGCACGGTCTCCAGCGCGTCGTCATGGGCCCGGCGCAGCCGCTCTGCCAGCGGGACGAGTTCCGCCGGAGCGGGTGCGCGGTAGAAGCCGCCGATGCGGACGTTGATCGGGTGGATGGCACGGCCGCCGAGTTGTTCCATGATGGCGTTGCCCGCCTGTTTGATCCGCAGGCCGCGTTCCACGGCCCCGCGTTGGTCGCGGGCGAGTTCGACCGCGCTGGGGTGGCCGAAGAAGTCGGGGGCGTGCAGCAGATGGATGTGCAGGGACTGGCTCTCGATCCATTCGCCGTAGTAGAGCAGCCGCCGCAGTTCCGCGAGCGGTCCGCCGACTGTCACCCCGCAGGCCCGCTCAACGGCCTGGCATGCGGTCATCTGGTACGCGACCGGGCAGATTCCGCAGATCCGTGAGGTGATGTCGGGTGGCTCGCCGTGCCCGCGCCCGACGAGGAACGCCTCGAAGAAGCGGGGTGGCTCGTAGATCCGCAGCCGCGCCTCGGCCACCGTCCCGTCGTGCACGGTCAGATGGAGGCCGGCCTCGCCCTCCACCCGGGCGAGTGCGTCCAGGCGCAGGACGCGGGATCCGCGGTGGCTCATCGGGGCTCTTCCTCCGCCGGGGGCTCGGTGGACCCCTGGGCGGCGAGCCCGGGTACGGGGGCGTATTCGGGCGAGGCCGCGTTGAAGGTGCGGAAGACGCGTAGGACATCCCGCTCGGACATGCCGTCATGCCGCAGCTGGCTCACCATGGATTCCAGGTTGGGCTGCGCGACCGGCCCGAAGCAGCCGTAACAGCCACGCCCGTAGGCGGGACAGAGGGCACCGCACCCGGCGTGGGTGACCGGCCCCAGGCAGGGAGTGCCGTGCGCGACGGTGATACAGGTCGTGCCGCGCCGCTTGCACTCGAAGCAGACGCTGTGACCGGAGATGTTCGGCCTGCGCCCGGCCAGAAACGCCGTGATCACCTCCAGCAGCTGGCCGCGGTCGATCGGGCACCCACGCAGCTCGAAGTCGACCGGTACATGCGTCGAGATCGGGGTGGAGGTGTCCAGGGTCGCGATGTACTCCGGGCTGGCGTAGACCGCGGCGCGGAACGCCTCGACGTCCGCGAAGTTGCGCAGCGCCTGGACGCCGCCCGCGGTGGCACAGGCCCCGATGGTGACCAGGCGGCGGGAGATCCGCCGGATGTGGTGGATGCGCTGGACGTCCTCGGCGGTGGTGACGGATCCCTCGACCAGGGAGAGGTCGTACGGTCCGGTCCCCGCCAGAGTGGCCGGCTCCTGTGAGTCCTCAGCAGTGGACATCTCCAGAAAGTGTGCGATGCGCAGCCGGCCGGTGAGCGGCAGCAGCTCGTCCTCGCAGTCGAGCAGGGTCAGCTGGCAGCCGTCGCATGAGGCGAACGTCCACACGGCGAGGGAGGGGCGGACGTCGGAGTCCATCTCACAGCTCCCTCACGGCGAGCAGGGACCGGGTACGGTCGTAGCCGACCACCGGGCCGTCCCGGCACAGCAGGAGCGGCCCGAGCTGGCAGTGCCCGCAGTGGCCGGTACCGCAGCGCATGTTCCGCTCCAACGACACCTGGAGCCGATGCGCGGGCAGGCCGCGGGCGAGCAGCGCCCGGGCCGTGTGCCGGATCATCACCTCGGGACCGCAGATCAGCGCGGTGGTCCGAGCCGGGCGCCAGTCGGCGCGGTCCAGCAGAGTGGTGACCACGCCCACGCTGCCACACCAGCCCGGGCCGGGCCGGTCGACGGTCACCTCCACCTGTGCCGAGGCGCGCCGCCAGTGCTCCAGTTCCCCGCCGAAGAGCAGATCCGCAGGGGTGCGGGCCCCGATCAGCACGTGAAGGCGGCCGTAGTGGCCGGGGTGGTTGAGCACATGGCGCACCACCGGGCGCAGCGGGGCGAGCCCGATGCCGCCGGCGACCACCAGGACGTCGGATCCGGCCGCTGCGTCGAGGTCCCAGCCGATGCCGTAGGGGCCCCGCAGGCCGACCGCGTCCCCCGCCCTGAGCCGGCACAGCGCGCCGGTGACCGCCCCGATCGCGCGCACGGTGTGCACCAGACGGTGGCCGTCACGGATCGCACTGACCGAGATCGGCACCTCACCGACGCCGAAGGCGTACACCATGGCGAACCGGCCTGGCGAAAACTCCGGCAGCGCCCGTCCCACCGGTGTCACCTCGAGCGACACGCAGTCCGCGGTCTCCTCCGAGACGGCGGTCACCCGGTACGGCAAGGGCACGGTGGTCACGACGGGACGCTTCCATGCGGTGTGTACAGGTCGAGCAACCGCAACCGGGTGGCCTGGAGTCGGTCTGCGATCAGTGCCGCGCAGCGCAGCATCAGCTCGTATCCGAGCTCCGTATCGGCCATGCACAGCTCACGCACCTCGGCAGCGGGAAACTCCCACGTCCGCACGGCCCCCAAGGCGCGGGCGCCCAGATGCCAGCGGTACGGCGGGAAGATCCACGACCATCCGAGCTGCTGCCGCGGCCCGAGGGTCTCCACCACCTGAGCCCGACGGCCGGGGACGTACACATCCAGGGCGACCTCACCGGAACGGATCAGCCAGAACCGGTCGGCGATGCCGCCCTCGTCGAACAGGGTGCTGCCCGCGGAGAAGTCCCGCTCGTCGGCGAGCGTGAACAGCCTGTCGCGCTGGACCCGCGGAAGGCTCTCCAGCAGCAGTGGCCACCCGGTCATCGTGGCTCGTCCTCAGCACGCCGGGTCCAGTCGTGCAGGGCCGCGGCCTCCTCGGTGATGTCGATGGCGACCGGACACCAGACGATGCACCGCCCGCAGCCCACACATCCCGAGGACCCGAACTGGTCGTACCAGGTGCCCAGTTTGTGGGTGAGCCACTGCCGGTAGCGGCTGCGCGGCGAGGCGCGTACGGGTCCGCCCGGCAGATAGGAGAAGTCCAGGTCGAAGCAGACGTCCCAGACCCGCCAGCGCTCGGCGTGGTCCCCCGTCAGGTCGGTGACATCCTCGGTGGTGGTACAGAAGCAGGTCGGACACACCATGGTGCAGTTGCCGCAGGTCAGGCACCGAGAGGCGACATCGTCCCAACGGGGCGCTTCCAGCGTCTCCGCCATCAGCCGCTGCAGGTCGGTGTCCGGCATCGTGCGGCCCATCCGGTCGGCGGCGGACGCGACGGCGCCCGCGGCGGCCCGGCAGACGGCCTCGGAAACCGGTCCGCCCGGCAGCTCCGCCAGGATCTCGGCCCCCTCGGAGCTGCCACTGCGGATCCAGAACCGGTGCCCCTCGTCGTCGACCAGCTCGGTCAGCACCAGGTCGTACCCGGGCCCGGCGGCCGGGCCCGTGCCCATTGAGACACAGAAGCAGGTCCCACCGGGCTCCGTACACTCCACCGCCACCAGAAACGCCCCGGACCTCCTGCCCCGATAGACCGGGTCGGAGTGCGGCCCGGCGGTGAGCACCCGGTCCTGGACGGCGATGGCCCGCAGATCGCAGGAGCGGACACCGAGGAACGCGAAGCGGGGAGGCGGGGTGACGTCCGGCTCGATGACCAGCTCTCCACCCGCTCGTTCGGCCGTCCACTGGCGGACTCTAGCGGGGTGCAGAAACGTCTTCCACGACTGCGGACCGGCCGCATTGGCGAAGGCCGCACCATCCGTACGCGACCGCAGCCGGTACTGTCCAGCTTCCAGATCGACGCCCCATCCGTACGGCAGCTGAGCCGCGGATTCCAGCTCCTCCAGGACGATGGCACCGTCCCGCACCGTGGGGCCGACCACCGTGTATCCGCGCACCCGCAGAACATCGACCAGGGCGGCCAGACCAGCCTTGCCGATGATGGATCCCTCGGCCGGAGGAAGAGTCTCCGTGCTCACACAGCTCACCCCGGTCATCGGCCTGGCACTGGGCCCACTCTGTGCACACATCCGGTCGTGAGGGTGGGAATTCCGGCCCCGACACGGGGGTGGTCGACCGAATGCGCACACCCGCACCGCTGTGCGGGCGTATGCGGGCCGGACATCGCTGCCGGGCAGCGGGTACCTCTCCGGTCCGGGGACGTACCCGCGGATCGCACAGCGGAACTCGCGGCTGAGCTGGAGCCGCTGCCAGTCGCGCTGAAGGAGGCTCAGGCCGAGACGCGGCTCATCCCGCCGCCGTGCAAGGCCGGACCCACTTCTCAAGGTGCTGACGCCGAGGAGCCGAGCCGATGAACGACAGACCGAGGGAGTCCCTCACGACGACGGGCGGAAGCCAGAGCGCTCCGCTCATCCTTGTGGACCATCCGCGCCAGGCGGCACCGAGGAGGCCGCCTGGGCAGAGTCATCAGGACGGCGGCAGCGGCCGTGGTCAGCGGCGTAGGCGGCGAAAACCTCCGTCGGTGTGCCCCCCGTATGGAGAAAACGCTGGTCAAGGGTAGTCGCGAGGTCTTCCAGCGCACGAGCGAGCAGGTCACCGGCCAGAGACGCGTCCGGACGCCGAGCTGCCTGCCCGCGCTCAGCGAGGGCAGCGGCATAGCCCACCATGGCCGCGAGAGACGCGTGGTCCTCCCCATCATGGAAGTAGTAGGCCTCGGCGTACTGGGTGAAGTCGATGCGGACGCGCACGATGTCAGTGGCCAGACTCTCCAGCAGCAGAGCCCCCACAGCGCAGTCGAGCTGCCCGGCCGTCGGGTTCGAGCCACGCAGTAGCGCCAGCCGGATGGCCAGGACCCTCCTGCGAGTCAGCGCCGGGTAGATCTCGAGCATCCAGGAGACCGTGGCGGTCAGGAGAACGAAGCCGATGAGCGCTTCCAACGGCGAAACCAGTCGAAGCCAGCCTTCGGTGGACACGACGTCCCCCAGCCCCAGAGTAGCGATCGTGACAAGCGACAGGTACACGGAGTCGAGCAGCGCCGACTGCTGCGCCGCCTTGGAACCAGGCGTGAAGGTGAATGCCTCTGGCATGTAAGGCCAATAGACGATGGCCCATCCCAGGATGATGATGACGGCCCACATGCCAATCACCGTCACCATGGCGAGCGGCCCGACGAGCCCAACCACACGCCTGCGTGCCCGGACATGCCGCGCCAGTCTCCACAGGGCCGTCATGACGAGGCGGCTCAGACCGCCATGGCGGGTGGGGTGCCAGAGGGTGTGGAACAGGTCTCGCAGAGCAGCCATGACCAGCCCGACGCCAACCAGCGAGACCAACCACTCCATACATGGCTCCCATGGCCCTGTCGCCTGAGGCCATCTCGACGGCCTCAGGCAGCCTAGGCCACCGTCAGCAGCTCCTACCGACCACGCTGACCCAGCTCTCGAAGCCTAATCGGGCGACAGCACCCCACAGCGTCGAATCGCCGTGCCCAGATGCCGGTACGGTCACGATCCCTGTGGCAGAAGGCCGCCCACGGCTGAGCCTCCCGCTACCGATACGGGCCGTCGTGACGCCGGCGAGCATCCCTCTGACCACGTATGTCGGCGAGCGGCCGGACGCTCACGTCGGCGGCGGCCCACTTCGAAGTTGAGGCAGTCCTCAAGCAGAGCGCCTACGCCGGAGGCGCGGCACTCCATACGAGAGCGCCCACATCCCCCGCGAACTCCCCCTTGAGCGGCGGGTCCCACTAGACGGCCGGGCGGCTACCGCCTACCGAAAACGGGTCTTCCTGGGTGATTCCGCTCCTGAAACGGGGCGAAGAAGTCAATCGCGGGGAACAACCGCGACCGGGCAGGCCACGTGGTGCACCACAGCCTGTCCGACAGGCCCCAGCCGGGGCCCGAAGCCCAGCTGGCGCCGACCCCGGCCAACAACGATCAGTGCCGCCCCTGCCGCGGCGCCCACCAGTCGCCGGGGCGGGCTGTCCGCCGTGACCTCCGCGAACACCCGCACATCGGGGAACTTGTGCCGCCACCGCGCCAGCACCTCGCCCAGCGCCCACTCCGCCCCCTCCCCCATGCCGCTCATCCCCACCTCGACCTCCCAGGGCACCGAGTCCCGGATGGCAAGGCATCTGCTGGCGTACACGGCCCGAAGCGCCGCGCCACGCCGGGTGGCAGCCTCGAATGCGAACGCCAGCACGTGGTCGTATCGGCCCTCGAGATGGACACCCGCAACCACATCGCCGTGCCGAGTGGCGACGCCCTCTGCCCGGACCAAAGCGACAGGACAGGCGGCGCGGGCAGCGACCTCCAGGCCGACGGAGCCGAGAAAAAACCCGGCGACCGGCCCGATCGCGTGGAAGCCGACCACCAACACTTGGGAGCTTTCCGCCTCGGCCAGCAGCACACGCGCGGGGTAGCCGGAAATCTGCGCGGTGAGAATCTCCAATTCCGGATCATCGGTGCCCAACTCGGCCCGCACAGCCCTCAGGGCTTGTTCGGCCCAGTACTGCCAGGCCACCTTCCGGCCCGGGGTCAGCGCCGGCTGATCGGGGCCCGGCCACGCGTTCACCATGCGCAGTGGCGCGTCGCGCAACCGCGCCTCACGGGCCGCCCAACCGGCCGCGACCAGGCTCTCGACTGAACCGTCGAGTCCCACGGTTACAGCTCGCACCATCGGTGCCTCCTCTGGCGCCGGGCGTCAGGCGACCGCACCGTATCCACGCTCTCCGGTGCGCCGCCCTCGCCCCATGGAGCACCAATCCACACCGGCGACCGAGTGGTCCATGGACGAACCGGTGCACCACTGGCCGCGCGCCAGCCAGAGAGCCGGGCGATCGCCGAGTGCGACCCGTTTTGCAGGTCGATCATGTCCTCGTTCTCGAGCCTGGGCTGCAGAGCGCAAGCCCCTCGTGGGAGCCCCGCCCATACGTCCCCGGGTAGTAGCCCGGACCTGCTTTCGGGCGCCTCGCCACACGGCGCGGTGCAGCCGTCGGCCAGGGCGACAAAGCCTCCGCAGCCGCTCGACGACCGGGGTCGTGGCCGCTGGCAGGTCCGGTCCCTTGTGGATGTCCGGCGCTCGCTTCCCAACCCACGATAAGAATCCCGTGCCGTCACCGCATGTCGTGGGCGTGTGGAGGACGAACCCGCGTCCCCCACCGCCCCTGCGACCGGGTCATCCGACGGGAGTCCGTCCTGCTTCGATGACCGAGGTCGCCCTGTCGACTGGCAGTTCCGCGAGGCCGCCGCGGCGGCTCAGCGGCGCACCCGTGGCATCCCCAGGCCGATCCAGGAGATGATCTCCCGCTGGATCTCGTTGTTGCCGCCGCCGAAGGTGAAGACGACGCTGCTGCGGTAGCCGCGCTCCAGCTCACCGTGGAGGACCTCGCCCGCCGAGCCCTCCTTGAGCGGACCGGCGGCGCCGACGATCTCCATCAGCCAGGCGTAGGCGTCGCGGCGCGCCTCGGAGCCGTACACCTTGACGGCGGAGGCGTCCTGCGGGGTCAGGGTGTCGCGCTGGAGGGCGTCCACCATCTGCCAGTTGAGCAGCTTCATGGCGTCCAGCCGGGCGTGCGTACGGGCCAGCCGGCCGCGCACCCAGGCGAGGTCGATCACCCGGCGGCCGTCGGGGAGCTTGGTATCGGCGGCCCACTGTCGGACACCGCGCAGGGCGCGGATGGCCATGGTGCCGTGGGCGGCGAGGGTGACCCGCTCATAGTTGAGCTGGGTGGTGATCATGCGCCAGCCCTCGTTCTCGGGGCCGACGCGGCGGGTGGCCGGGACGCGGATGTTCTCGTAGTAGCTGGCGGTGGTGTCGTGGGAGGCGAGGGTCTTGATGAGGGTGGCGGAGTAGCCGGGGTCGTCGGTCGGGACCAGCAGGATGCTGATGCCCTTGTGGGGTTTGGCGTCGGGGTCGGTGCGGACCGCGAGCCAGACCCAGTCGGCGGTGTCGCCGTTGGTCGTCCAGGTCTTCTGGCCGTTCACGGTGTAGTAGCCGGAGGCGGTGTCGCCGTCGCGCACCGCGCGGGTCTTGAGGGAGGCGAGGTCGGTACCGGCGTCGGGCTCGCTGTAGCCGATCGCGAAGTCGATCTCGCCGGAGAGGACCTTGGGCAGGAAGTACGCCTTCTGCTCCTCGGTGCCGAACCGCATGATGGTGGGCCCGACCGTGTTGAGCGCCATCAGCGGCAGCGGCACGCCGGCCTGGGCCGCCTCGTCGAAGAAGATGAACTGCTCGGCCGGGCCGAGCCCGCGTCCGCCGTACTCCTGGGGCCAGCCGACCCCCAGCCAGCCGTCGGTGCCGAGCCGGCGGATGGTCTCGCGGTAGAACCGCTTCTGCCCGGTGGAGTCGGCGTAGCGGGCGTAGGCGTCGTCGGGGACCAGTTCGGCGAAGTACGCGCGCAGCTCATCGCGCAACCGCCGCTGATCAGGGGTGTATTCGAGGTCCACGGCCCCTCCTGGAGTCTCGCGTGCGCCGTGACGGCGGTCTGGGAGCGTCCTGGGATCGAGGGGCACGGTAGAACGTGTTCCAACAATACGGAAGGGCCATGGACCGGGCCCGTCGACCCGGTCCACGACCCGGGCCTCAGCTCGCCACCCGGGGCGGGCTGTCGTCGGTGCCGCGCCGTACGACCTGTACCGGCTGGCCCGGACGCCAGGTTCGCAGCACCATCTCCCCGTTCTCCAGGGCGGTGTGCACCACCTCGGTCAGCTCGGCGCGGTAGAGATGGAAGGGCTCGGGCGGCCGGACCTCCTCGGCGAAGCGGGCGACCGTCTCGGGGTCGGTCACCTCGACCGCCCGGCCGCTCACCCGCACATCGCCCTCGGTCAGCCCCTCGCCGGGACCCGGGTTGGCCTGCACCGAGAACCGCGGATCGCGGCGCAGGTCCAGCGCCTTGCGCGAGTCGGGCATCATGCCCAGCCACAACTCGCCGGTGAGGAAGTTGACTTCGAGCGGTGTCACCCGCGGGGAGCCGTCCTGGCGCAGGGTGGCCAGCACATGGTGGCGGTAGCGGCCGAAGCGGTCCTGGGCGTAGTCGGCGAAGGCGGGCTCGGCCGCCGCGAATCCGGCCCAGCTGGTGGTCGGGTAGGTCATCGTCATGGCGCCCATGCTCGGGCCGTTTCCGGACATCCCCTGTCGGGATTTCCCGGCTTCCCACTCCCGCGCCTGATCCGGTGGCAGATACGCGTTCCACTCGGTGCCCGGCAGCGGATAGCCGACCCAGGTCCGGGCGTAGGACGGCGGCCGGGTCTGGCCGCGCCGCAGCAGCAGCGCGGTGGGTTCACGGGCGGCGCGGCGCAGCAGCGTGGGCAGGGTGGTGGACCGGTTGTTGCCGCTGGTCTGCGCGGAGGAGCAGCCCGCGTGGTACGCGACGGGCAGGGCGCGGTCGCCGGTCACCAGACAGGGCGGCCGCAGCCCCAGCCGCTGCAGCCCCTGCGCGGCGGTGCGATAGCGCCCGGTGGTGTGGTCGGACTGCTCGGCGGTGTGGTTGAGGATGACGAACTGGCTGGCCAGATGGAGTGTGATGACCACCCCGAGGGCGACCGCCAGGTGCTGCGGTGAGCGCGCGGCCCGTACGGCGCGGAACACCAGCCCGGCGATCGGCAGCGCCAGCAGCGCGTAGGAGGGCATCAGGAAGCGCGGTGCGGAATAGCCGATGAGCAGCAGATACGGCAGGGCGAGGGTGGCCGCGCAGACAATGGGCAGCATGGTCAGCGGTACGGCGGGGAGCCGGGCGGCCGGCCTGCCCAGCCCCACCCGCATCCGGCGCAGCTCTTGGCGGTCGCGCAGCGCGCCATGGACGCACAGGAGGGTCAGCACGGGCAGCGCCAGCCACCATACGGTCAGCTCCGGGTGGCGCAGCGGCACCTCGCAGGGGCGGCACAGCTGAGGTCCGTTGAGGCTGCGCAGCGCGGCCCCCACGCTGAAGTGGAGGCCCATGCCGCCCTCGACGTCGCTGGAGACGTTCAGCCGCTCGCCGATGCCGCCGAAGCGGTCGTACGCCTCGCCGATCCACTGGGCGGCGCCGAGCAGCGGCCCGCCGATCAGCGCGGGGAGGGCGGGCCGCCAGGTGCGCACCCCGATCGCGCCGATCAGCAGCGGCAGGGTGAGCCATCCCCCGTCGGGGGTGCGCACCAGTGTGACGCCCGCGAGGACGGCGGCCAGCCACCAGCGGGCGTTGGGCTCGTGGGGCGCGCGGAGGAACCAGCCGACGGCGGCGACGGCGCCGATCGCCACCCAGAGGTTGGGCATCACCGCGGGCCCGCTGATCTGGGTGATCCACAGTCCGGAGAAGAGCAGCGCGGCCAGGGCGACCTGGGCCGGGGGCAGCAGCCGGGTCCAGACCCGGAAGGCGGCGTAGAGCGCGCCCGCGGAGACCAGCATGAGCAGGATCCGCAGCGCCGGAATGGAGTCGGTCGCGGCGACGAGGGGCGCGACCAGGAGACTGACGCCGCGCGAGCGGGGTGCGCTGAAGTACGCGGGCGGGGTGCGCGGATCGACCTGGGAGACGTACACGGACTCGTCCCAGCCCAGCGCGTGGCCGGTGTGCGGGATCACCATGGCGAGCTGGACCACGGCGTATCCGATGGCCACCAGCCCGAGCCAGGGGGCCGGGCGACGGTACCGCCGCGGCTGGCGTGGCTGGGGGCGCGGGGGCAGGACGGCGGCCGCCGGTGCGGCAGTATTCTCCATGCGCGCACCATATGATATCTATGTACCTTTTTCGTCCTATTAGGCCATCCGGCTCAGTGTCCAAGGGGTGCCATGGACGCGACGGATCCGTAGGCTGTTGCAGCGGTGCACAGCCCCCAGCCGGCGGAGGACGGACACACCCATGAAGATGCTCATCAACGTCCCCGAGACGGTGGTCGCCGACGCGCTGCGCGGAATGGCCGCCTGCCACCCCGAACTGATCGTCGACGTCGAGAACCGGGTGATCGTCCGGCGGGACGCGCCGGTCGAGGGCAAGGTGGGGCTGGTCTCCGGCGGCGGATCGGGACACGAGCCGCTGCACGGCGGTTTCGTGGGGAGCGGCATGCTCGACGCCGCCTGCCCCGGCGAGGTGTTCACCTCCCCCGTGCCGGATCAGATGGTGCGCGCCGCGGCGGCGGTGGACAGCGGCAACGGCGTGCTGTTCATCATCAAGAACTACACGGGCGATGTGCTCAACTTCGACATGGCCGCCGAGCTCGCCGAGGACGAGGGCATCCAGGTCGCGAAGGTCCTGGTCAACGACGATGTGGCGGTGACCGACAGCCTCTACACGGCGGGCCGGCGCGGCACCGGGGCCACCCTGTTCGTCGAGAAGATCGCGGGTGCGGCCGCCGCCGAGGGCGCGCCACTGGAGCGGGTGGAGTCGATCGCCCGGCGGGTGAACGAGTTCTCGCGGAGCTTCGGCGTCGCGCTCAGCCCCTGTTCCACCCCGTCCAAGGGTGGCCCCACCTTCGAACTGCCCGCCGGGGAGCTGGAGTTGGGCGTAGGCATCCACGGCGAGCCGGGGCGTGAGCGGCGGGCGATGATGACCTCCCGCGAGATCGCCGACTACGCCGTGCAGGTGGTGGTCGAGGACCTGCGCCCGGAGAACCCGGTGCTGCTCCTGGTCAACGGCATGGGGGCGACCCCGCAGCTGGAGCTGTACGGCTTCGCCGCCGAGGTGCACCGGGTGCTCGGCGAGCGGCAGGTGGCGGTGGCACGTACGCTCGTCGGCAACTACGTCACGTCACTCGACATGGCGGGCGCTTCGATCACGCTGTGCCAGGTCGACGAGGACCTCCTGCGGCTGTGGGACGCGCCCGTGCGGACCGCCGGGCTGCGCTGGGGTGCCTGAGACCGGCCGGCCCCCGATACGTACGCTGTCGCCGTTGGCTACGACCGAGGAGGCGCCTGTGTCCAGCAGTGAACCCGCCGTCGATGACACGCTCGACACCCCTTTCTTCCTCCGATGGCTCACCGCCGCGGCCACGTCCGTGAGCCGTGAGGCGACCCGTCTCACCGACCTGGACTCCGCGATCGGCGACGCCGACCACGGCACCAATATGCAGCGCGGCTTCGCCGCCGTGGCCGAGGCGCTGGAGAAGGAGCCGCCGGGCTCGCCCGGGGCCACGCTCATCCTGGCCGGGCGCCAGCTGATCTCCAAGGTGGGCGGCGCCTCCGGACCGCTGTACGGAACGCTGCTGCGGCGGGCCGGCAAGGCGCTCGGCGACGCCGAGCAGATCACCCCGCAGCAGCTGGCGGACGCGCTGCGGGCCGGGGTGGACGCGGTGGCGCAGCTCGGCGGCGCCGCGCCCGGCGACAAGACGATGCTGGACGCGCTGCTCCCCGCCGTCGAGGCGCTGGGCGGGGCCACCGGGTCGTTCGCGGCCGCGGGCGAGGCCGCCGAGAAGGGCGCGCTGGCCACCGTGCCCATGCTGGCGCGCAAGGGCAGGGCCAGCTATCTGGGTGAGCGCAGCGTCGGCCATCAGGACCCGGGCGCCACCTCGTCGGCGCTGCTCATCGCGGCACTGGCGGAGGCGGCCCGATGACCGACGAGGGTGAGAAGAAGCTGGTCGGCATAGTCCTGGTGTCGCACAGCGCGGCGGTGGCGGACTCGGTGGCCGAGATGGCGAAGGGGCTGTCCGGCGGTGGCTCGGCGCCGGTCCGCGCGGCGGGCGGCACCGCGGACGGCGGGTTCGGCACCAGTCCGGAGCTCATAGCGGAGGCGGCCCACGCGGTCGACCGGGGCGCCGGAGTGGCGGTCCTGGTGGACCTGGGCAGCGCGGTCCTGGCCGTCAAGGCGCTGCTGGCCGAGGGCGATGAACTGCCGGAGGGCACCCGATTGGTGGACGCCCCGCTCGTGGAGGGGGCGGTCGCGGCGCTCGTCACCGCCTCCACCGGGGCGGATGTGGACGGGGTGCTCCAGGCGGCCTCGGAGGCGTACGACTACCGCAAGGTCTGACACCGCGAGGTCCGACCCCACAAGATCGGGCTCCACAAGGCTATTGAACGGGGCTCCGCCGGGGAAGGCGGAGCCTCGTTCGATCTTCAACGAACCCTCTGCCGCAATATTGCGCGGCCGCTTATTCCGCTGATACTCGCCGCGTACGGGGCGAGTTGCCCGTTTCGGACCGCACCCGGCGCGGCGAGACCTCCCCGGCCCCCGCCGTCAAGTGATAGGCGCGATACCAGAACGGGCTTCCGAATCCGTCGATCTTGCGTCTAGACTGCTGATGTCCGAGTGGGGGGACCGGCGGCACTCAGGGGGAATAAATGGGCGTAATTGAGTGTGCCCGCGCACATCTGGCATCCATCGAACCGATGATGCCGACGCGGGTGTCGCACCGGCCGGGGCCCCATTGCGGGCTGGCTTGGATTCCACGCGCGGAAATGACCCGACCGCGCCGATCTCATGGTCCCCTGAGCGTCTGATCTTCGCGCCCGTCGCGGCGCGTTCGACCCATCGACCATGGGGCAGCGGTCACATCCCGCTTCTGCCTTCATGGTGCCGTACACAGCACACACGGCAATCCATCTTTTCCAGAGAAACAAGGGTTTCCGCGTGCCTGTTTTCTTCTCCTTAATCAACGGATTTCGACATTTCGACGTGGAGGAGTCAGTCGCATGACCACACCCACGCTCAGCCCCGGTCGCTTGGATGCGGATACCGTCCGCGAGTCGGTGGACGTCGTACTCGAAGACTTTCTGACGGCCAAGGCCCGCACCACTCCGCAACACCATCTGCCGTATCTCTCCGGACTGCTCAAGGATTTCCTGTCCGGCGGAAAGCGCATACGGCCCCTGTTGTGTGTCACCGGCTGGCAGGCCGTCGGCGGCGGTGAGGACACCGACGCGGTGTTCCGGGTGGCCGCCTGCCTGGAGATGTTCCACGCCTTCGCGCTGATCCACGACGACGTCATGGACGACAGCGACACCCGCCGCGGCCGGCCGACCATCCATCGCACCCTGGCCGCGCTGTGCGCCGCCGACCGCAGGCCGGATCAGATCGAGCGGTTCGGGGTCAGCGGGGCGGTGCTGCTCGGCGACCTCGCGCTCACCTGGTCGGACGAGCTGCTGCACTCGGCAGGTCTCACCCCCGCCCAGTTCGACGCCGTGCTGCCGCTGCTGTCGGAGATGCGCACCGAGGTGATGCTGGGCCAGTACCTCGATCTGCAGGCCACCGGGGAGCTGACGGACGACGTCGAGGCCACCCTCACCGTCAACCGGTACAAGACCGCCAAGTACACCATCGAGCGTCCGCTGCACGTCGGAGCCGCCATCGCGGGCGCCGCCCCGGAGGCCATGGAGGCGTTCACCGCCTACGCCCTGCCGCTCGGCGAGGCGTTCCAGCTCCGCGACGATCTGCTGGGCGTGTACGGCGATCCGGAGTCCACCGGCAAGTCCCAGCTGGACGATCTGCGGGCCGGGAAGAACACCACCCTGATCGCGCTCGCCCTGCGCGGCTCCGACAGCGCCCAGGCGGCGCGGTTGCGCAGCCTCATCGGCAATCCGCTGCTCGACGAGTCGGACGCCGTGACCATTCAGGAGATCTTCGCCGCCACCACCGCCCGGGAGGCCGTCGAGCAGATGATCGACGACCGCCGGACACAGGCCCTGCGGGCCCTCGACGACGCCCCATTCACCGCGGACGCGGTCAACGCGCTGAAGCTGATCGCCCGCATGGCCACTGTGAGGAACTCATGACGACAGGACTTTCCACGGCCGGGGCCCAGGACATCAGCCGGAGCAGCGTCCGCCCGTACCTGGAGGAGTGCACCGGGCGCTTCCAGGAGATGTTCGACCGCTATGTCGTCACCCGGCCCACCAAGGTCGAATTGACCGACGCCGAACTGCGCGAGGTCATAGACGACTGCAACGCGGCGGTGGCCCCCCTCGGTAAATCGGTTTCCGATGAGCGCTGGATCTCCTATATGGGGGTGGTGCTCTGGTCCCAGAGCCCCCGCCATATCAAGGACATGGAGGCGTTCAAGGCCGTCTGCGTCCTGAACTGCGTGACGTTCGTGTGGGACGACATGGATCCCGCACTGCACGACTTCGATCTCTTCCTGCCGCGGCTGCGCGCGATCTGCGAGAAGTACTACAGCCCCGAGGACGCGGAGGTCGCGTACGAGGCCGCGCGCGCCTTCGTCACCAGCGACCACATGTTCCGCGACTCGCCCATCAAGGCGGCGCTGTGCACCACGTCCCCGGAGCAGTATTTCCGTTTCCGGGTCACGGACATCGGCGTCGACTTCTGGATGAAGATGTCGTATCCGATCTACCGGCATCCGGAGTTCACCGAACACGCCAAGACAAGCCTGGCCGCGCGCATGACCACCCGCGGGCTCACCATCGTCAACGACTTCTACTCCTATGACCGCGAGGTCTCGCTGGGCCAGATCACCAACTGTTTCCGGCTCTGCGATGTGAGCGATGAGACGACGTTCAAGGAGTTCTTCCAGGCCCGGCTCGATGACATGATCGAGGACATCGAGTGCATCAAGGTGTTCGACCAGCTGACGCAGGACGTCTTCCTCGATCTGATCTACGGCAACTTCGTCTGGACCATCAGCAACAAGCGCTACAAGACGGCCGTCAACGACGTCAACTCGCGCATTCAGTAAGGGAACGGGGAACCGTGACTTCCACGAAGAGCTCCGCACAGCCGGAGCGCTCCTGGACCACCGGCACGGCGCCCGGCTCGGTGCCGCTGCTGGGGCACACTCTGGCGCTCTGGCGCCGTCCGCTGCAGTTCCTGGCCTCCCTGCCCGCCCACGGCGATCTGGTGGAGGTCAGGCTGGGGCCCAGCCGCGCCTATCTGGCCTGTCATCCCGAGCTGGTCCGCCATGTGCTGCTCAATCCCCGTGTGTTCGACAAGGGCGGGGTCTTCGACAAGGCGCGGCAGCTGCTCGGGAACAGCCTCTCGGTCTCCCGGGGCGAGGATCACCGCACTCAGCGGCGGATGATCCAGCCCGCGTTCCACACCCCGAAGATCGCCGACTACACCGCCGCGGTCGCCGATGACACCCGCGCCGCGATCGGCTCCTGGGAGCCGGGGCGGACCCTGGACCTCAGCGACACCATGCACGCCCTGCTGATGCGGGTCGCCGCGCGGACGCTGTTCTCCACCGGGATCGACGAGGCGACGATCGACGAGGCGCGCCACTGTCTGCGCGTCGTCTCGCACGGCATCTACAAGCGCACCATGGCGCCTTTGGGGATCATGGAGAAGCTCCCCACCCCGGGCAACCGCCGCTATGACCGGGCCAATGCCCGGCTGCGGGAAATCGTGGACGAGATGATCCGCGACCGCCGGCGCTCCGGCGCCGACCACGGCGATCTGCTCTCCACGCTGCTGCGCGCCGAACACCCCGAGACCGGCGAGGGGCTGGACGACGGCGAGGTCCTCGACCAGGTGGTCACCTTCCTGGTCGCCGGGAGCGAGACCACAGCCTCGACGCTCGCCTTCGTCTTCCATCTGCTGGGCGCCCACCCGGAGGTGGAGAAGCGGGTGCACGCCGAGATCGACGAGGCCCTCGAGGGCCGTTCGCCCACCTTCGAGGACCTGCCGTCCCTGGAGTACACCCGCGGGGTCATCACCGAGTCGCTGCGGCTGTATCCGCCGTCCTGGATGGCGATGCGGGTGACGGCGGCCGAGACGGACCTCGGCGGCCGCACCATCCCGGCGGGCACGATGATCCTGTACAGCGCCCAGGCGCTGCACCACAACCCCGAACTGTTCCCCGACCCCGAGCGGTTCGACCCGGAGCGCTGGCTCCCCGACCGTGCCAAGGAGGTGCCCCGCGGGGCCCTGCTCCCGTTCGGCGCGGGCAGCCACAAATGCATCGGGGACGTCCTGGCGCTGACCGAGACCGCCCTCATCGTGGCGACGATCGCGAGCCGGTGGCGTCTTCGCCCGGTGCCCGGGACGACCTTGCGCCCCGAGCCGAAGGCGACGCTCGAACCCGGCCCGCTGCCGATGGTGTGCGAGCCGCGCTGACGACGTCCGGTCCGGGGTCCGCCCCGGACCGGACGCCCATACCTTCCCTACCCCACCTCGCGAGCGAAGGACTTCTTCCGCATGAGGACCGCGCAGCAACCGGCGACGCGCCACTGGCGGCACGCCCTCGCCCCCGGCGGGCTTCCGCTGGCCGGCCATGCCCTGCTGATGGGCCGCAAGCCGCTTCAGTTCCTGGCTTCCCTGCCCGCCTACGGCGATCTGGTCGAGCTCCGGCTGGGGCCCCGGCCCGTCTTTCTGCCCTGTCATCCGGAGCTGGTCCAGCAGGTACTGGTGAACGCGCGGATCTACGACACCGGCGGGCCGGTCAAGGAGAAGGCGAAGCCCATCCTGGGCAACGGCCTGATCACCTCCGACTGGGCGGACCACAGACGGCAGCGCCGGCTGGTACAGCCCGCCTTCCAGGCCGCCCGGATCGCCAGGTACGCCGAGGTGATGGAGCGGGAGTGCGAGGCCGAGTCGACGGCGTGGACGGCGGGCCGTCCCATCGACGTCAGCCATGAGATGCTCGCGCTCACCGCGCGGGTGACGGCCCGTGCGCTCTTCTCGACCGATATGGCGCCGCATGCCGTGGCCGAGATCCAGCACTGTCTGCCCATCGTCGTGGAGGGCGCCTACCGGCAGGCGATCGACCCCACCGGGCTGCTGGCCAAGCTTCCGCTCGCGGCGAACCGGCGCTTCGACGACGCGCTCACCCGGCTCAACCAGCTCATCGACCGCATGATCGACGACTACAAGGCGGCGGACGACGGCGACCGCGGCGATGTGCTGTCCGCTCTCTTCGCCGCACAGGACGACGAGACCGGCGGCACGATGTCGGACCAGGAGATCCACGACCAGGTCATGACCCTGCTGCTGGCCGGGATCGAGACCACCGCCTCCGCGCTGACCTGGGCCTGGTTCCTGCTCGGCCGCAATCCCCGGGCCGAGGCCGCGCTGCACGCCGAGGTCGACGAGGTACTGGGCGGGCGGGCCCCGCGCTACGCCGACGTCCCCCGGCTCGCCTACACCCAGCGGGTGTTCAGCGAGGCGCTGCGGCTCTTCCCGCCCGCGTGGCTGTTCACCCGGACCACCACCGAGTCCACCGAGCTCGGCGGGCGGCGGCTGCCCCCGGCGTCGGACGTGCTGATCAGCCCGTATGTGCTGCACCGCGATCCGGCCCTCTTCCCCGACCCGGAGTCCTTCGACCCCGACCGCTGGCTTCCTGAGCGGGCCAAGGATGTGGCGCGCGGCTCGTATCTGCCGTTCGGCGGTGGCAGCCGCAAGTGCATCGGCGATGTCTTCGGCATGACGGAGGCGACACTGGCCCTGGCCGCGATCGCGGGCCGCTGGCGGATGCGCCCGATTCCGGGGACGAAGATCCGGCCGAGGGCGCAGATGAGCCTCACCACCGGTCCGCTGCGCATGATTCCGGAACCACGCTGAACGCCCTGGCCCTCGGACCGCGGTGGGCGCTCACCGCGGTCCGTCGAGCGTGCCGGGCCGGGGCGGCCCGTCGAGCGTATCCGGCCGGGGCGGGCGGGGGCTCAGGCGTCCGGAGCCGGAGTTCAGGCGTCAGGAGTGGGCGTGAACCGTACCGGCAGCCGGCGCAGTCCGCGCAGCATCAGGCTGGGCCGCCAGCCGAGTTCTGCCGGATCGGCGTCCAGCGCGAGATCGGGGCAGCGCTCCAGCAGGGCCCGGAAGGCGACGGCTCCTTCGAGCCGGGCCAGCGGGGCGCCCAGGCAGTGGTGGACCCCGTGCCCGAAGGCGAGATGGCCGCGCGACGAGCGCCGGATGTCGAAGTGGTCCGGCTCGGCGAAGCGATGGGGGTCGCGCGACCCGGCGGCCAGGGCGACCGCGACCGGCTCCCCGGCCGGAATGGCGGTACCGGCGATCTCCACCGGCTCCTTGGTGAACCGGAACGCGGCGCTCTCCACCGGGCCGTCGTAGCGCAGCATCTCCTCGATCGCGCCCTCCAGCAGCGACCAGTCGGCGCGCAGCGCGGCCAGCTGCTCGGGGTGGCGGAGCAGGGCGAGGGTGCCGCTGGAGATCAGGTTCGCGGAGGTCTCGTAACCGGCGACCAGCAGCACGAACGTCATGCCGAGCATTTCCTCGTCACAGAGGGCGTCACCGTCCTCGTCCATGGTGCGGACCAGGGCGCTGAGCAGATCGCCGCCGGGAGCGCCGCGCTTGGACTCGATGAGCTCCGCGAAGTACCCCGTAAGGGCCTGGGCGGCGGCACCGGCGGCCTCCGGGCGGGTCATGTCGGTGCTCTCGAGGTACCAGTCGTGGAACGCCTTGTGATCCGTCTCCGGGACGCCGAGCAGCTCGCATATGACGGCCAGGGGCAGCGGCAGCGCGTAGTCCTCGACGAGATCGGCCCGGCCCGACGGGACCATGGCGTCCAGGAGTTCGTCCGCGATCTGCCGCACCCGCGGGCGCAGTGCCTCGATCCGCCCCGGGGTGAACGCGCGGGCCACCAGCCCCCGCAGCCGGGTGTGGTGCGGCGGGTCGGTCTGTACCATGTTCCGCCCGATGGCGTTGCCGCCGTCGTCCTGCCACGCCGCCGAGTGCCGGACGTCGTTGCTCAGCCGGGGATCGGTCAGCGCGGCGCGGGCCTCTTCATGGCCGACGACGAGCCAGAACTCACCGGAGGCGTCGGTGCGCACCCGGTGGACCGGGCCCCGTTCCCGCAGGCGTGCGTAGACCGGATACGGATTGACGACGAAATCCGCGCCGAGCGCGGACAGATCCTGGGGCATGCGATCCCCTCAGTCGGACGGCGGCTTCCCCCGAAGCCAGAATCGGGGACAGTTCCCCGCTCCTTCGATGATCTTAACACCTAACCGGAGAGATTCCCCCGGTTAGTGTTAGGGTTGCGGGCCATGGGCAGCCGTGTGGAGAAAGAGACACCGTTGCGCCGAGACGCACGGCGCAACCGCGAGATGCTGATAGCTGCCGCCCGGGAGATCTACACGGATCAGGGTGTGGACGCCCCGCTCGACGACATCGCCCGTCGGGCCGGAGTCGGCAGCGCCACTCTCTACCGGCGGTTCGCCGGCCGGGCGGAACTCATCGAGGCGGTATTCGGCGAATCCCTGCGGGAAATCCTGCGGGCCGCCGAAGAAGCCCGCTCGGCGCCGGACGCCTGGGGCGGCCTGACAGCCTATCTGGAGCGCATATTCGGACTGCTCGCCGCCGACCGGGGCACCAACGACCTGATGACCACCGGCATCCAGGGCGTCCCCTCGCTCGACGCGCTCCGTAAGGAGAACCACAAGACGCTCGACGTCCTTCTGCGCCGCGCTCAGGAGCAGGGCGCGGCCCGGAAGGACACCACGGCGGAGGACCTGCTGTTCCTGCTGGCCGCGCTCGGCCGCGCGGTCCCGGGCTCGACCGTCGCCGCACCGCTGGCCTGGCGCCGCTATCTGGCCCTGCTGCTCGACGGGCTGCGCCCCGAGGGGTCCCACCCGCTCCCGGCCCCCTCGCTCACCGGGGACCAGCTCGGCGCCGCCATGCTCCAGCTCGGCAAGGTGCGGCGGCCTCGTACGGGGCGGGCCGACTAGGGGGCATCCGGGGCGGGAGGCGCCGACCCGGGGCATGTTGGACGGGGCCGTGCCGGCTCGGGGGCACCCTGGGCGGGGCGCGTCACCACAGTGGCCGGGCGAAGTGTGTCGCCCGCCTACATATCCGAGCCGAAGTGCGCATTTCTACGGTGTGGCAACACAAAATCGTCCCCGCACCCCGCTCGGAAGTGGTGACCCATGACCACCCCGGATTCTCCGGCCTCCGCTCCCCCGACCCCGCCCGGCTCACTGCGCCGCATCGTCGCCGCGAGCCTCATCGGCACCACCATCGAGTGGTACGACTTCTTCCTCTACGGCTCGGCCGCCGCCCTGGTCTTCAACAAACTCTTCTTCCCGGACTCCGATCCGCTCGTCGGCACGCTGCTGTCGTTCCTGACCTACGCGGTCGGCTTCGCCGCCCGGCCGGTCGGCGCCCTGGTCTTCGGCCATTACGGCGACCGGCTCGGCCGTAAGAAGCTGCTGATCCTGAGTCTGCTGCTGATGGGCGGCGCGACCTGTGCCATCGGGCTGCTGCCCACCCACGCCACGGTCGGTTCGGCGGCGCCCGTACTGCTCACCGCGCTGCGTCTGATCCAGGGGTTCGCACTCGGCGGCGAATGGGGCGGGGCGGTGCTGCTGGTGTCGGAGCACGGGGACCCGCGGCGGCGCGGGTTCTGGGCGTCCTGGCCGCAGACCGGCGCCCCGGCCGGGCAGCTGCTGGCCACGGGGGTGCTCTCCGCGCTCACCGCCCTGCTCTCCGACAACGCCTTCGAGGCGTGGGGATGGCGGGTCCCGTTCCTGCTCTCGGGGGTGCTGGTACTGGTCGGCTTGTGGATTCGTCTCTCTGTCGATGAATCGCCGGTGTTCAAGGCGGCGCAGGCCCGGGCCGAGGCCCGTAAGGCGGCCGCGGGCGAGGCGGCCACCGAGAAGATGCCGCTGGTGGCGGTCCTGCGCCACCACTGGCGGGATGTGCTGATCGCGATGGGCGCGCGGATGGCCGAGAACATCAGCTACTACGTCATCACCGCCTTCGTCCTCGTCTACGCGACCTCCGACCATGTGGACCTCGGCAAGCAGACCGCGCTCAACGCCGTACTGATCGCCTCGGCCGTGCACTTCGCGGTCATCCCGGCATGGGGCGCGCTGTCGGACCGGATCGGGCGCCGCCCGGTGTATCTCCTGGGCGCGGTCGGCGTGGGCGCGTGGGCCTTCCCCTTCTT